>JANQOF010000015.1 GCA_028279215.1 Pirellulales bacterium | reverse complement strand
ACAACCAACCTATGGCAACGATCTCGCGACGCGTGGCACCGTTGGGTGAGTGCCTTGGTGCTGCGACCGAAATCGAATGAACCGCGCGAGCCAACTTGGATTGGCATATACGGTGCGTTCTCTTCGGCTTACATGCTGCTGGTGCTCGCAACCATCGCGTGGGCCGCCGCCGTCGCGCTCAAGCCGCTCGGGCTTGGTGTTCTGGCCTACGGACTTGGCTTGGTGATGTTCGGCAGCGTGATCGCAGGCCCCGCTCGTCAGTTGCGTTCCACACTCAGCAACCCGGTCCGGCGTCGCGAATTTCAGCCGATTAGCGCGTTTGCGCTGTTGTGCGTACTTGCTCTGGTTGGCGCGCTTGTTTGGCGAATGTCAATCGCCGATCAGGTTACGTGCCAAGCAACCGTCGTTCCTGTCGGGGCGCGTGAAGTCGTCACCACGATCGGCGGCCAGTTACACACTTGCGTTGCACCCGGCACACTGGTGGAACAGCACGACGTGGTAGCTGAGCTGACAAACCCCGACATCGATTTAGCAACCATTGAACTCGCCGGCGAGCTCGAAGTCGCAAGACTGCAGGTTGCTCAGTTAGAAGCACTCCGTGCGCGAGACCCCAAGGCCAATAGCGAACTTCCCACCGTCCGATCTCGACGCGACGAGGCCCAGCGGAGGCTGACCGAACTGCAGAGCGAGGCCGAGCGGTTGACGATTCGTGCGCCGCGCGGCGGGCTTGTCTTCCCGCCACGTGATCGTTCCACAACCGACGAGTCAATCACTCTCGCGACTTGGTCAGGATCGCCACTGGACGCCGACAATCATGGAGCCTGGTTAGATTCCGGGACCACCGTGGCCATCATTGGGAGCGGCGAAGCCGCCGAGGTACTGCTCGCCATCGACGAAAGCGACATCGAACTGATCTCACCCGGGCAAACCGTACGCGTACAACTTGCCGCGGTCGGCAGTAAGCCACTCGTGGGCACGATTGTCGACGTCGCACAAATCGGAACGGGCGAAGCCAACGCTCAGACGCAAGCGCACACTCGATGGCCCGGCGCGACGCCCGAAATCACGACTCGGTACGAAGCGCGAGTGGAACTCGACGAGTGTCCCAACGACCTCCCCATCGATTCTGGCGGCCGAGCGAAAGTCGACGTCGGCGGCATCACCGTTGGCGCGTGGATCGTTCGTGAGCTGCGCGACACGCTGCGGTTGCCGTATTCACCGTAAGGCATGCACCAATGCCGCGAGGCATGTGAGCCGCACGCGCTAGCGTCGGGTATTATTAACATCACCCGACTCACACCATCATCAGACTTTGCGGAGCGCTAGAAGTCACCTAGGAACCCAAGGCAACCCCCTACGGCAGTACGACAATCAACCACGCGGCATTGCCCACTTCCGACAGCGCGCCGAGTCGTGAGACCGGCCAGCAGTGGAATCGATCGGGTGGACAACTGCCAGCGCGATAGTGGCCGAGTGTGTATTGACACTCCCACGGACAGTTCGCGCCCTTCAGGTAGGGTAGCGCGGGAATCGTCCCGAAGAAGTGCGCCGTCGAAATGAAAGGCTGCGCGACCCAGTTGCACGAGTAGCCATAGCGTTCGGCGTTGATTTCTTCAAAGTACAACGGCTGGTGGAATGTGCCCGGCGCTTTCCAGTGGTACGTGAGCGTCGGCCAAGGCCTGGGCAACTGGCCCGCAAGCGGTGTGGTTACGAGCCGAGGCTCCGCGACACCCGTGGGCACTTCGCCCTTGGGCAGAGAGATATCGACGCCCAACTTCCGCATCGGCAGAAACTCGCCATCGTCTGCTTCGGGAGTCGCGATCTGTTCCGCCTGGCCACTTGCGCTTGCATGCCGAAAGGGATTGACCAAGTCGCCACGGGCAGTCGTACCTAACGCGATCACCATCACTGCCGCTAGCAGGCATGGATAGCACGCCAACATGAATGGAACTCCAATGAGAAGTTGGACCGTACGTACCGGTTTTCACTCGATCGGCCAGAAGGCAAGTCCATCTTGAACGAATGTCGCCTCGCTAGCGTTGGGCGGTTGCTCCACCATTCATGGCGAACGAACGGCGCGATGCAAGCCACGCCCATTTCGTCAAGCTAAAATTTGCCTTGGTTTTGCGGGTTTCGACGCGCCAAAAGTTTGACATTTCTCCCTGCCGCTCGTGATAATACGAGAGGGAGAAATTCTCTTCGGCTGCCCGCCATATTCAACCGCGCAAGTGGTTCCCGCCCGCGTCGCACCCAGGCGAGATTCTACGCGATGAGACACCGCAATTGGTTGGAACGACTCGCAGGATCATCGCGCGCGACGACTGCCTCGGCCCACCGCATGGCGGCCCAGTTCTCGATTCGCCAACTCGAACGGCGGCGTGCGCTCGACGCCGCGGCGGCCATCGTCATCTCCCCTTCCAACGTCGGCGAGGGCGACACGGTTACCGTCTCGGCCGAAACAAGCGGAATTGATTCGCCACAATTCGATTGGAGTGTGGTGGTCGATTCGGTGGTGATTGAGACCAGCAACGACGCGCTCTTCGAATTCACCCCGCCAGACAATGGAACTTACGCGGTCGACTTGGTCGTTACCGACTCGAGCGAGCAACAGTTCACCGCCAACACGGACGTGGTCGTCGCCAATGTCCGCCCTCGGTTGGACATAGTCGGCAATCAGCAGATTGGCGAAGGCAGCTTACTGGCCATCGAGAATCTCGGCACCATCCGCGATGCCGGATTTGACAACCCGTTGACTGGCACCCAAGAGACGTTCCTTTACAACATCGATTGGGGCGATGGATTTGTCGACAACGCTAGCGCGACAGTCGACCAAGTGGGAACCCCGGGCGTCGACACGCTAGGGTCTTTCGATGGAACTCACACGTACGCCGACAACGGCGTCTACACCGTGACAGTCACAGTGCTCGACGACGATGGCGGCACGGATACCGCAACGTTCCAGGTGACCGTGCTCAATACTGAGCCGATGGTGATGACCGTTGGCAACCAAACAACCACCGAAGGCGTCGAGCTTGAACTCTCGAACCTCGCTACGATCAGCGACCCTGGCTACGTGAACCCGGCAATTCCCTCGGCCGAAACCTTCACCTATTCCATCGATTGGGGCGATGGCTCCAACGCCGATACAGGGACAGCGACAATCGACCAAGTAGGGCGAGGAGGTCGTCCCACGTTGGCATCCATCGACGGATCGCACACTTACGCCGACGACGGCGCCTACACCGTGACCGTCACTGTGCTGGACGACGACGACGGCAGCGGCAGCGCCCAGTTCGACGTGCTGGTCGAGAACGTTGCGCCTTCGCTTACGGTGGCCGGCAATCAAACGGTTGAAGAAGGCGCGCTACTGGAAGTGATCGACATTGGCGCCGTAAGCGACCCCGCGTTCGCGCCAACTGCAGGCGACCAAATCACGTACTCCATCGATTGGGGCGATGGCACTTTGCCCGATAATGGCGTCGCCACCATCGACCAACTCGGCGCGGAAGGTCAGCCAACGCTCGCTTCGTTCGACGGCGCTCACATCTACGCCGACAATGGAACGTATCAGGTTATCATCGATATCGACGACGGTGATGGCGGCACCGACAGTGGTTCCTTCAATGTCACGGTTAACAACGTACCGCCTACTCTGACGGTCGCTGAAGACCAGATGGTAGCTGAGGGCACCGAGCTCGCCATCGAGAACATCGGGCAGATCAGCGACCCCGCGTTCGCGAGCGTGCCGCTGGGCAACACCAAGGAATTCGCGTACTCGATTGACTGGGGCGACGGAACCATCGCCGACACCGGCTTTGCGACGATCGACCTGCTTGGCTCTGAAGGTCAGCCGACACTCGCTTCCTTCGACGGCGCACACACCTACGCCGACGACGGCGATTACACAGTGACTATCCGCATCGCCGATGATGATGGCGGCGAAGCGATGAGTACATTTCAGGTCACCGTTGACAATGTGCTGCCCATGCTTACGGTGGCCGATGATCAAGTAGTGACCGAAGGCGCCGAGCTCTCGATCGAGAACATCGGCGAGATCAGTGATCCAGCGTTCGCCAGCGTGCCGCTTGGCAACACGAAGAAGTTCGAATACTCGATTGACTGGGGCGACGGAACCATCGCCGACACCGGCTTTGCGGCGATCGACCTGCTTGGCTCTGAAGGTCAGCCGACACTCGCTTCGTTCGACGGCGCACACACCTACGCCGACAACGGTGACTACACCGTAACCATCCGCATCGCCGACGACGATGGCGGCGAAGCGATAGGTACATTTCAGGTCACCGTAAGCAATGTGGCGCCTGAGTTAACTGGTATCGAGAGTCTCACACTCGACGAGGGCCAGATCTTTACGCTTTCCGTGCTGGGCGTTGGCTTGAGCGATCCAGGGTTCGACAATCCGCTCAACACGGCCGATCCAAACAATGGCGGCGAGGTCGAAGAGACTTTCACCGCCACCACCATCGACTGGGGCGACGGTTCGTCGACCACGCCCGTGAACATCTTTGGTCGCGTAAGTGGCTCGATTGGCGCGGCGACAACCGCTCAGTTCGACCACGCCGCGCATGCGTACGCAGACAACGGCGAATACACGGTGCGCGTCGACTTCGCCGACGATGATGGCGGCAACGTCTCGCAGACCTTTGTGATCACCGTCAACAATGTGGCCCCAACGCTCACGCTCATCAGCGAACAGTTCACAATCAACGAAGGCGACACGCTCGAGATCCCGCTACTAGGTTCGTTTTCCGATCCTGGCTACGACAATCCGGCGCATCCCGACGGACCAACAACCGAAACCTTCACCTACGAAATCACGTGGGGCGATGGCACCGAAACCGAGATCGGCGTGTTGCCCGAGTCGGTCACCACCGGCAAGCAGGGGACGCCCACCGTCGGAACACTTACCGATAGCCACTTCTACGCCGACAACGACAGCGACAATCGCTACACGATCACTGTCAAACTCATCGACGACGATGGCGACTACGACCAACAGTCGTTTGACATCACCGTGCTAAATGTCGCGCCCACGCTGCTGCCGATCTCGGCAATCGACGTGACCGCCGAGGGCAACACCGTGCTGACGCTTTCATTCGTCGATCCGGGTGCCGACGAGTTCGATGTGCTTGTCGCCTGGGGCGAGAATCAAGACGTCGCGCTCGAAGATCGTTGGGTGCTCGAAGCGGAGTACGACGGCACAACACCGGTGACGTTCGTGCTGTCTCACAACTACGACGGCCCGCCCAACCCCGACAACATTACGGCCGACATCCCCATCAGCGTAGTGATCCGCGACGACGATTTTTCGAACCCCGCGACGATAGCCGTGGGCCAAAGCAACATCGAAACAGTGCTCATCGGCCAGCCGGGCACGGAAGATGCCAAGTTCGCGATCGATACCACACCCGAGATTCCGATTATTGAGTTTCCTCGTCTGGAGGAAGTGGTGGTTCAGTCCGAGATGGTAACGAACTTCGTCGATCAGTCGAACACGATTGCCTTCGATTCAGCCAGCACCGAGCTGTCGGCCAGCACCGAACGCTTCTTCCGATTGCACGTGGTGATGCCCGACGGACGAATGCTCGAAGGCATTCGTCTGCCCGACGACGCGCTCGACAACCTGCCGGCGCTATTCGCGCGGTTGCCGGATAACCACTACCGCATCTACCAAGTGCGGGGCGACAGCAACTCGACGCGATTGGTGCTCGACATAGTGGTTCGCAACCACCGCCCAACTGATCCCACCGAATCGTCCGAAGGGTCACGCGACCGGCCCACCACCGACGACAGCCCAACTCAAGATGTATCCGACGAGGGCGAAGCTGGTCCACAGGCTTCGATCGTCCATCCAATCGGCCCAGCTTCGCCCAGTCGCACCACCGCGGGTGGGGCTATGGCGCTCACTGCGACCGCACTGTTGCTGAACCCCAAGACGGACTGGGCGGTGCGACTCGATCGGGCATTTGCTCGCGCCGACCGCCGCCGCTGGCAATCGCTCCGCCGCCGTCGCCCCCGTTGATTATGATAGACGGTAGCCCGGCGTTGTTTCGGATGATTGACATCGCTCGTTAACCGGGCCATGCGTCCACCCAGCCATTAGTCGTTGTCAGCCATGTCCACTTGTCAACATTGCAAGCGCGAACTCGATCAGCAGGCACGAGCCAGTGGACGGTGCCCCCATTGCGGCGCGCTGGTCGTGTTGGACGAAGAGACGTTGGCGGGCAGGCAAACGGTCGATTTGATAAGCCAAGACTCCGGCGACAATGTCCTCGACGACATAGAGATTTCGACCGACGACGATGCCACTCTGCCTTTCGAGCAAACCGTCGAGTTTGAACCGCCCACTGTCGACCAAGGCGAGCAGTCGACCATCCATCACTTCGACCTCACCAACAGCGAGGCGGAAGCCAGCGACGAAACCGCGCCGGTGGACGACGGCACTCCGTCGAGCGATCCGAACGCAACGATCGACTTAGTGGGAAACGCGACGATTGATCTCGGCTCGAAGCCAATCGATGTTGATCGTACAGATGCCACTGTCGACTTCGACTCGGACAAGACGGTGGACCTCGACATCTCGAACTCCGAGCTGGCGGAGAAGGTCAGCCAGCAGTGGACGGGCACATTCGACCTCTCCACTCCGCAGCATCAAACAATTCGCCAGCAGGAGCCAGACCGCGGGTACCGATCGACGCTCCCCGTAAAGTCGCGAACGCTCGCGCCGCCTGCCGCGCTCAGCCGCGCCGACTACATCCGCCCCAGCGAAGCGCCCGACTACCAACTGCTGAAGATGATTGGCGAAGGCGGCATGGGCGTGGTGTACGCCGCGCGCCAGTCGTCGATTGCCCGACGCGTGGCGGTTAAGATGCTCAAGCCGACCACCAACGTTGGCGCCGATCAGCGAGACAAATTCATCAGCGAGGCGGTGGTTACCGGCGAACTCGACCACCCTAATATCGTGCCCATTTACGACTTGGGCTCGAACGAACAGGGTGCGCTGTTCTACTCGATGAAGCACGTGCAGGGCACACCTTGGGAAGATGTGCTCAAGGAAAAGAGCCTCGACGAGAATCTCAACATTCTACTCCGTGTCGCTGACGCGGTGGCGTTCGCGCACGCCCGCGGCGTGGTGCATCGCGACTTGAAGCCGGAGAACGTGATGCTGGGCGAGTTTGGAGAGGTGCTGGTGATGGACTGGGGCCTGGCGCGCGTCACGCAGCAGTTTCCCAATGCCGACGCCATCTATCAAACTGGCTCGCTGGGCGGAACTCCAGCCTACATGTCGCCCGAAATGGCTCGTGGCCCTGTCGAGAGCATCGACCAGACCAGCGACGTCTACCTGTTGGGGGCGATGCTGTACGAGATCATTGGCAGCAAGCCGCCCCATTCTGGTGGCGACGTAATGAAGTGCTTGATGCGTGCGGCGCAGAACGTCATCGATCCGATCGAGTATCGTGGCGAGCTGCTCGATGTCGCGATGAAGGCGATGTGCACCGAGCAAGCGAACCGCTATCAGTCGGTCAAAGAGTTTCAGACCGCCGTGCGGACCTACCTGTCGCACTCCGAGAGTTTAGTGCTATCGTCTCACGCCGAACATCATTTTGCGGACGCACAGGTTGATGGCGACTACAAGCTCTATGCCCGCGCACTGTACGGTTTCCAAGAGTCACTGGCGTTGTGGCCAGAAAACGAAAAGGCTCAAACGCTCAAGCTGCAAACCGAGATCGCCTACGCCCGCCAGGCGCTCGCCAACGACGACCTCGATCTGGCGGAGTCGTTACTCGACGTGTCGAACGCCGAACACGCCGAAGTGCTCGACGAAGTGCGCCAGGCGCAGCGGGAGCGCAGATCGCGACAGTCGGTCTTGAAGTGGACGCGGCGCGCCGTCGCCGCGCTGCTGCTGGCGATTGTGGGGCTTGGCGTGTACTCGTACTACGAGATTGCGAAAGGACGCCACGAGGCGATTACCCAACGCGACCGCGCCATCGAGCAGGAACGCTTGGCCAAAGATAACGCGCGGCTTGCAGCCGAAAATGAAGCCACGGCGGAAGCGAACGCGGCGATCGCCGACGCCAACGCCAAGAAGGCGAGAAACAAATCGGTAGAAGCAGCCAAGAGCGCCGCCGAAGCCGAACGGCAAGCCGAGGAGGCCAGACGCCAAGAAAAGATCGCTAAGGAAAATGAGCGACTCGCCGAAACCGCAAGAGACGATGCGGTACGCGCACAGGAGAAAGAAGAGTACGAAGCCTACGTGGCAAGCATCGGATTGGCGGCTGCCAAAATCGACGAGAGTGCTTACAGCTTCGCGCTCGACCTGCTCAGTAAGGCGCCCGGCGACCGACGACACTGGGAATGGGGTCGATTGCGGTACCTGTGCCAACTGAGCGCGGCGGTTTTCCCCGGTGAGTGGCCAATCGACGCGGTCGCCTACGCACGCAACGGACAACTCGTCGCCACGGGTGATCGCGGCGGCAAGCTTACCGTGCGCAATACGGCAACGGGCGAGGTTGTGTACTCGACCGAGCACGGAGATAGTGTGTACGCGGTCGCCTTCTCTCCCAACAGTCGACTGATTGCAACCGGAAGTAGCGACGGCCTGGTCCGCGTGGTCGACAGTAGCGACGGCCGCATTCGGCGTACGCTTGCCGGCCACTCCGATGGCGTGCTCGACGTCGCGTTTTCGCCAAACGGACGACAACTGGTTAGTTGCTCGTACGACAACTCCGCCCGCGTGTGGGCCCTCGAGTCGGGCGAAACTCTAGATGAACTGAACGGCCATAGCTGGTGGGTCTGGTCGGCAAGGTTTTCGCCCGACGCCTCGCAAATCGTCACGGCCAGCCAGGATCGCTCGGCGATTGTCTGGCGGCGAACTGGCGCTGGCAAGTTCGAGCCCATTGCGCGGTTTACCGACCACGAGGGACCCGTTTACGCCGCGAGCTTTTCGCCCGACGCCAAGCGGATCGCGACAGCCGGCTACGATCAGACCATTCGCTTATGGCAACCCGATAACGTGACCACTCTCGATGTCGAAGCAAGAGTGGCGGGTACTTCCGGCAGTAGCGATGCCGTCACTATGCGCGGCCATACAGGCGCGGTCCGCAGTATCGACTTCGATCCTACCGGCGCCACGTTGCTGTCGGGTAGTCACGACAACACACTGCGGCTTTGGAACGTCGCATCTGGCGAATCGATCAAAGCGCTACGTGGGCACGGTCGCCGAGTCGAGTCGGTTGCCTTCTCGCCTAACGGCCAGCTTGCCGCTTCGGCCGGCCAGGACGGTAGCGTCCGGGTTTGGGACGTCGCGGGTTACGCCGAGTCGCGAACGCTCGGCAGCCGCACGCTGTCTGGGCACACCGATGCGCTACTGGCTGCGCGATTCACCCCTAACGGTCAGGTACTGACCGCCAGCCGCGACCGCACCGCAAAGTTGTGGGATCCGACCACAACCGAAGAGCTTGGCCGGTATGCTGAAGGGCACGAGTTCCTGGTCACCTCGGCGGCGTTCTTCGACCAAGGTCAACGATTGGTCACCGGTGCGGGCGACAACACCGCTAGAGTATGGGACGTGGGAACTGGGGCCCAGATCGACTTGTACAAGAACACCGGACGCAACGGTACAGCAGCGGTCGACGCCAATGGCCGGATGCTTGCCACGGGCGGCCCAAACAACACCGCTGGCCTGTGGAACCTGGCGACCGGGGAGCAGATCGCCGAGTTGTCTGGCCACGAGACCGACGTCACCGCAGCGGTGTTCAACGCCGCCGGTTCCATGCTTGCCACGGGTGACGATCGCGGTGAGATACGCATGTGGCGCTTCGACGATGGCAAGCCTCGGCTTGCATCCACGCTTCGTGGACACGGTCGCACGATAACCGCCCTGGAGTTCAACATCGATGGCAGCCTCTTGTACTCGGCCAGCGGCGACAACACCTGCGGCCGATGGAATGTGGCGACCGGCGACGAAATCACCTCCGCCATATTGAAACATCCCGACTGGGTTGCGGCGATGGACATTCGCGACGATCGCGCGTTGGCCGTCACCGCATGCGAGGATGGCAAGGTACGAGTTTGGGATCTCGATTCGTCGACCGTCGTTGCCGAAGGCGGTTTCGGTCGGGCCTCGGCCGATGCCCACCTGGTAGTGCCAACTGGCGTCGCCCTTTCTCCATCGGCGGAGTCGGTACTCGTTACTTCGGCCAATGGCAAAGGCGTTTGGGTGTGGGATTGGCAGCGAGCACCTCAGGCCAGGTTCGACAACCTGCCAAAGCTGGTTACCGCGGAAGCCGAGGGGGCACTATGGTCGGCCATCTACACCCCCGACGGACAGCGCGCGTTGACCGTGGGTGGCAACGACGCTCAGTTGGTCGACGCAGCAACCGGGCAACCGGGCGTTCGTTTCAGTCCCCACGGCGCTGTGGCGGCCGTGGCCGTATCGCCCGATGGACGCGTGATCGCCACAGGCAGTTGGGATGGAACCATCAAGCTGTGGGACGCCGAATCTCGCCAGGTGATGGGTAAACTTACGGGCGGACACACCGGCCACATTCATAGCGTCGACTTCGCGCCCAACCGCCAAATTGTCGCCACGGCCGGCGACGATGGCGCCGTACGATTGTGGGACCCGGCAACCTTCGAAGCAATCGGCCAGCCGCTTACCGGGCACAAAGGTGCTGTCCATTCGGTACGGTTCTCACCCAATGGCTCGCAACTTGTCACCGCTGGTAGCGATCACACCGCCAAACTCTGGGACGCGCGCACTGGCATCGTCAAGCGATCCTACACTGGCCATAGGTACGGAGTGGTGGCAGCCGTATTCTCGTCGGACGGCACGCTAATCGCCACTGCCAGTGAGGACAACACGGCTCGCGTGTGGAACGCCTCGACCGGTGAACTGGTCGAGCCACTCTCTGGCCACACGGCAAGTGTCACTAGCGTGGCCTTCACGCCCGACGGCAAGCGACTGCTCACTGGCAGCCAGGATACCACGGCCAAACTTTGGGATACCGATACTGGCCAAGAGATATTAACGCTCGCGGGCCATACGCAACCGCTCACCGCTGTCGACTTCGCACCCGACGGTCGCACTGCCCTCACCGCTAGCCGCGATGGTACGGCAGTGGTTTGGCCCACCGTCGATTGGCGTGAACCTGGCGCAGCGATGATGGTCGGTAGGTGACCAACGCATTGCCAAGACCCTCTCCTCAGAGGGGAGAGGGTGGCCGAAGGCCGTGTGAGGGGCGTAACTATTTGCCAGGCAGTCGTCGTAGCCCTCACCCCAGCCCTCTCCCGTCACACTGTGGAGGGTGCGGTTTGGAACTGCTGCTAGCTTTGCGACGGGTCTTCCGGCTCGTCGACCATTCGCACCTCGATCGGATGTTGCTTGGCGTCGGTCGTCGTATGGGCGATCTTCTGCGGCAATCGTAGCTGGATTCCTTCCTGCTCAAACGACCGCAGAATGTCGAAGTTCACCCGTTCGCTCATTTTCATGAACGCCCAATAGTCGGCTGGCGTGTGCCAGTAGATGACGCGTATCACGAACCCTTCCGACTTGAGGTCGGAAAAGTAAACCCGTGGCGGAAACTCGGGGTCCATCCCCTCGTGGTCTTGGACCGCTTTGCGCACCAGTTCGACCGCGCGCTCGACCTTGTCGCGTGGCGTATCGAGTGGCAAATGAATGTCGGTCACGCGACGGATATGCGGGCGGCGGCCCACGTTCTCGATGTCGCGCTTGGCGAGTTCGTCGTTCGGGATCACCGCTTGGTGGCCAGTAAGTAGTCGAATCTTCGTCGATCGCAAGCCAATCTCTTCGACGACTCCATCGTACGAGCCAAAGATGATCCGCTCGCCCACTCGAAACGGTTTGTCTGCTAGCAGCATCATGGTGCCAAACAGATTGCGAAGCGCGTCTTGAGCCGCCAGGGCGACTGCCAAACCGCCAACGCCCGCACTCGCCAGCAGCGTGGTGAGCGGGATGCCAAGGTACCGACCTCCTTCTAGGAACACGATTGCCGCCACCACGATGCTAAGGACGCGGGCGATGATGCGAATGAACTGCGCGTCGAGTCCCTCCTTGGGAATGCGTGGCGACGCGATAATCACCTTGGTGACGCGGTTGAAAATGGCGAACACCACCGCTGTTAGCGCCACGAGCGCGGCCAGATTGGCGGCAAACTTCACGACATACAGCGCCGTACCGCGCATGGCAAGCCAGTGTTGCAGCGCGTAACCGAATCCCAGCGGCAGTAGCACCACTGCGATCGGCAGCAAAATCGTAGCCACAAATAGTAGTAGCGAAGTACCACTAAACTGGCGCACAAGCGTGCTCTGCAACCTATGCAGCAACACCGCCAGGGCGCCTAGCAGCAAGATTGCCAAGCAAAGCCCAAGCCACTGCCATGGAGCCATACCGAATACGCGGCGACGAGCCCAGTTGGGCAACCGATTCACTAGATTGCCGATCATCCGACTACGCGGCGCCGACATGTACCACTCGTGCAAGCCGGGCGACGTCGTTGGACCGGCGGTGCGGTAGGGCAAGTCTTCGATTTGTCGGTAGTAAGCCGGCGCGCGTTCGACCGTGCCGGTCGTAAACACATACTCGTGTTTCTGTGGCCCTTCCTCGATTCGTGCAATGGTGAGTCGGGTGCCAGGGATCCTCCATCGCGACGTCTGAATGTTCTCGCCATCGATGCCTATCGAGATTGCCTCAGGAACCTGCTCGAAGTTGGGCATCGGTACTCGATCGATGATCTCCTTGATGCAAATCGCGGCTTCGCCACCTGCTTCGTCGCGCGCAAACGCCGGCAATTCGCTCAAGTCCAAGCAGTCCAATACCCGCATTGCCGCGGCGCGATGCTGAGGGTTCCGTCGGTCGAGATACTCTTCTTCAATCAACAGTTGGTTGAGCAAATTGCACGAGTCGATGAAGGTCTTGAGCGTGCTACGCGGGCTAGAGGTATCGGCGAACTCAAGAAACGACGCTTCCTCTTCCACCGCCTGCGCCGGGCCGATCAGATAAGTCGCCACCAGCGCGAACGCCAGCCGCGCCGCGATCCGACGAATCAAGACCGCATCGATTGAAAAGGTTATGGGGTCGCGTCGTCTATCTAAGAATAGGAAACTGCACACAGAGCTTCGTCCAAGGATGATCGCCTACAGCGTCTCGCCGCCGTGATAAGTGAGGTCCGACGCCCCAAAGTAATCGAAATCGCGAATCGCGCCAGGAGCAATTAACCAACGTGCGCCGTTACGTCCATTGTCGACTTCTGCTCCTAATCAGGAAACGAGTGCGGGGGCTCGCCATTCTTTACGCCTTTCCGGCATGTTCACGTAACATGTTTCCAGGCAAGTACTTCTGACATTGCATAGCGACAGGAAGGGCCGCTTGCTACCTCCAACAATCGACTCAGCGACGCGGTCAACAAACCACCGAATACATCAACTTCGGAAACTGAACTCGGAAGGGGACATTTCGCGGAACGTTGAGTCGCCTATATTCAGTTGCGTCGAGATGCGGAACAGAAACCCCTATCACAACTAGCCAAGAAATGAAAATCGTAATTGTCGGCGGAGGTTTCGGAGGACTCAACGCGGCACTGGCGCTCGGGCGGGTGAAGGCCGAGGTGACGCTGATCGATCGCGAGAATTACCACTTGTTTCAGCCGCTGCTCTATCAAGTGGCAACCGGCAGCCTATCGCCTGCCAATATCTGCGCGCCGCTTAGGAACGTCCTTAAGTGGCGGAAGAATGTGAGCGTGTTGCAGGGCGACGTGGTGGGGTTCGACTTGCGTGAACGGGAAGTACAACTCGCCGACCGAGCGTTGCCGTTCGACTACTTGATTGTCGCGGCCGGCATGAAGCACAGCTACTTTGGCCACGACGAATGGGAGCCGCTCGCGCCGGGCCTCAAGTCGATTCCCGAGGCAACCGAAATCCGCGCCCGGGTCCTCGGGGCGTTCGAGAGCGCGGAGTGGGAAAGCGACGAAGCGCGACGCGAACGACTGCTAACGTTTGTCGTGGTAGGCGGCGGACCGACTGGCGTGGAACTGGCTGGCACGCTGGCCGACCTTGCCCGCCACACGCTTCGCAAAGAGTTTCGGCACATTCAAACGCCCGCGGCGCGCGTAGTGCTAGTCGATGGGCAGGCACAGGTCTTGTCGAACTATCCCAAAGAACTTTCTATCAAGGCCCAAGAGTCGCTCGAACGGCTGGGTGTGGAGGTTCATACCGGCGTGATGGTGACGGCCGTCGACCGCAATGGAGTCACTCTTAGCCAAGACGGGAAAGAGCAACAGATCGAAGCCGAAACCGTGCTATGGGCAGCTGGCGTCCAGGCTTCGCCGCTGGGAAAGAAGTTGGCCGAAGCGGCAGGGCCACAAGTGGAGGTCGATCGTGCGGGGCGAACGCACGTCGAGCCCGATCTATCGCTCGCTGGACACCCCAACGTATTCGTCATTGGTGACCTCGGGCATTGCGACGACGGCTCGGGTAAACCGCTACCGGGCGTCGCGCCGGTGGCGATTCAGCAAGGAAGGCACGTCGCCAAGTTGATTCGCAAACGCGCTTTCGGCAAAACTCTGCCCGCCTTTCGTTATCGCAACTTTGGGTCGATGGCCACCATCGGGCGCGCCGCCGCGGTGGCCGACATCGGACGCCTGCATTTCTCAGGCTACTTGGCGTGGCTGGCCTGGCTGTTCGTTCATCTGATGGCACTGGTCCGATTCGAGAACCGCGTGCTGGTGTTGCTGCAATGGATGTGGAGCTACGTCACCCGTGGGCGATCGGCCCGACTGATTACAACCCAGCCTCGTGCGCATCCATCGCCAGAGCCAGAGCGCCCATGATACCCGAGTTGTCACCCAGGCCAGGTGTAACGATGTAGGAATCGATGTGCTCGACAATGGCTGGCGAGCGAACGTAGTCGTTCAGCAGCTTGAGAGTCCGCTCGCGGATCATGGGCAACAAGAACGTCTGCTGCATCACGCCGCCGCCAAAGATAATGCGCTGGGGTGAGAGCGTGCAGACGAGATTCACCGCGGCGAGCGAAAGATAGTCGGCCTCGAGTTGCCACGCCTGGTGGTCTGCGGAGAGTTCATGGGCTGGCTTTTGCCAGCGGGCGGCGATCGCCGTGCCTGAAGCAAGGCCCTCCAGGCAATCGCCGTGGAACGGACACACCCCTTCGAATGGGTCGACGTCCGGATCGCGAGGAAGGCGCATATGGCCCATTTCGGGATGAACCAAGCCGTGCATCATCCGCTCCGCCATCATTCCGCCGCCACCAATACCGGTGCCGATCGTCAGGTAGACAAACGTATCGAGTCCACACGCCGCGCCCCAGCGGTGCTCGCCCAGTCCAGCCGCATTCACGTCGGTATCGAAGCCGACCGGCACGCCAAATGCGTTACGGAGCGGTCCAACAAGATCGGTGTTCGACCAATCTGGTTTAGGGGTGCTGGTGATGTAACCAAACGTCGATGAGTCGCGGCGGAGGTCGATCGGGCCGAACGTCCCCACGCCAATCGCCGCCAAGTCGCCATGCTCGCTTGCGGCTTGCCCCAAGAACTCCACCACTTGCCCAAGCGTCTCGTCGGGAGTGGTTGTGTCGATCCGCGCCCGGGCGATTTCCTGCCCAGGCCCGCTCGCGACGATGCAAATGAACTTCGTGCCGCCCGCCTCGATGGCGCCGAACAATCGCTGGCTCACAGCACGTTCTCCATGTGCGTCTGAGAGTCCTGGAGCGGACTACTTTCGACGAGCGACTTATCAATCAGGCGATAGTGATGCAGTCCTTCGATGATGCCGTCGGCGTACGAACCGCTCGCAAAGTGAACCCGACTCGGCTTCGAATCTTTGAGCGACGCGAGCTCCTGATCGTGATTGGCAACCACAATGCCGGCGGTTCGGCCCTGCAGCATATCGCGGTCGTTGCCCGAGTCGCCGGCCGTAGCGACTTGTTCGATGGGGAAGTTCCATTTGCGGGCCAGGTAACGAACGGCTTTGCCTTTACTCGCCCGATGGGGCAACACGTCGACAAACGTTCCATGCGAAATAATCAGCGAGTAGGCCGATTCACTGGTATTGAGCGCCTCGTACAACAGCGGCTCCGCATCTTCTGCCGTGATCTCCTCCGATAGGTCATAGCTGATCTTGAATTCTCGTTGAGCGAAGTCGCGATCTTGGAGTTGCAAAAAGTCGAGAGCGTCTAGCGCTTCGCGAATGCGGTCAGGGCGCCATTTGCTGCGCAGTTGCCTGGCCCAACCCCGATCAGGCGTGAATTCCGGGCCGTAGTAAATCTCCGCGCCGACCGACGAGATTATCAAGTCGATATCCTTAATGCCCTGCTCTTCCAGCGCTTCGCGCACCAGTTCGAGCGAGCGGCCCGAAGCAATGCCGAACCCGATATGCCTGCGGTGGCGCCCCAACAGTTCGAGGAGTCTTTGACACGCCTCGTCATCGCCGATTAACGTATTGTCGATGTCCGTGATCAGTATCTTGTCGAGCGAAGCCAATCGTCTTCCAGCGGCGGTCGTCCCTGTTGCCAGCGGTTGGCGTGCCGGAGCCGAGTCGAAATCACCAAGGCAGTCGACGTAGTGCCGTACATGGGTCTCCCATGTGTAATGCTCTCGAACGCGGTTCACGCCGTTTGACGAGCACACGCTCCACCGGTCGCGATCGGTAAGCAATTGAATCATCGCATCGGTGAGTTGCTGCTGGTTGTTGACGTCAACCAGCAGCCCGCTCTCGCAGTTCTCCGCAATGTCTTGTGGTCCGCCATTCTCAGTAACCACAAATGGAAGACCGACCGCGGACGATTCGATCGCCGTGAGTCCGAACAGCTCCACAAACGCCGTATTGACGAAGATTCCTCCGCTGGCTGCGGCGATGCGGTAGAGTTCGGGAACTTCGAACTCCGAATCGTGATGCTTGGGAATGGCCAACTTGCCGTACAAATTGTAGCGGTCCATGGCCAGCAGCATGTCGGTCAGCACCTGCTGCTCGTTGTCGGGCATCGACTCGATGTCGTCGCGGATGCCGGCAAAGATCGCCAAATTGGCGATCGCCTGCAATTCCATGCTGTTGCCGTAGGCCTCGATCAACGCTCCGATGTTCTTGCGTCGGTCGGGGCGGCAGAGCGCCACGATAAGCGGCTTTTCGGGCGCGGTATAGAAGCGAGCCAGGTCGTTCTGCAGACGGATCCGAGCTTGTTTGAATCTCTCGTCGATCTCGATGCCTGGCATCTCGTAATCGTAGTACGGGAAGAACCGTTCCAGGTCGGTGCCCGGCGGAATGACCTGAAAATCCACGTCGTCTCGCTTGCGGTACTTTCCGTACTGCTGGTCGCATTCGTGGTGGGTGCTGGTGATCACACAGTCGGCCGCAGCTAAACACTCCTGCTCGATGTTGATGCGGTGCTCGATCGCTAGCTCTTTGTTCGCTTGCTCGACGGTCCACCCCTCTTCGAGTAGATAATCGAGCTTTGGCTTGCCAAGCGAATGCCCAGTGAAGACGAATGGCACTCCGAACACAGCGGCCACTTCTTTGGCAACGTAACCAGCGTCGGCATAGTGGCCATGAACAATGGTAGGCGCGCGACCCTCGCGGCTGGTCAACGCGATCATGCCATCGACGAACTCGTCGAGGTGAGGCCACAGCCGTTCCTTGCGGATGTATCGGCCGCCGCCACAAGGCAAGCGGACGATGCGACAATTGTCCGAAAGCCGCTCGATGTCCTGCCCATAGTCCGACGAAACGCGCCGGTCGCGGATTCGGCGAGTGAACAAATCGACCGCTTCGACCGCTGGATGGTTGGCCAACGTCTTCGCGAGTTCGAGCACGTAACGAATCTGTCCACCGGTGTCTGCATCGCGCCCCATTTCAACATTCTGTTCACGAACCAGTCCATGAATGCTGATGAGTTGGATGTACATGGTTTAGAACAAGGGGTTGCGCTGGGCTGATTGTCGCGTCGAATGCCAACAACCAATCCCAACTGGGCGTCCGTGGCGTTTTGGTTCGACTCTTGCACTTCCTGCGCACGCAAAGCATCCGCGAATCGACTCGCGGGTAAGAATCCATCAAGCTTGAGCCTAGTCAGCAAGCATCGACTGCGTTCGCGGTCGATAAACGGTGTGGTACAAGGTATGAATGTAGCGATCGAGCGCCGGCCGATTCATGACATTGGTGTAATTCCAATAGCTGTACACATTGGCCAGGCTCAACAGTCGGGCGGCGTGCCGACTCCATGTATAGGCGTCGGCCACGCGGCGGATCCCGGCATCGCTGTACTGCCCCCACCGTTCGTGATCGACGAGTACGCGGAGAAGTAACTCGGCAAAGCCGTGCTGGTCGTTGGGATCGCCAATGTCGCCGCACTCGCCTGGCAGAATGATCTCGGACGGACCGCCAAAGCAGGTCGCCACGACCGGGCAGCCACAGGCCATCGCCTCGATCACGGTAAGCCCGAACGTTTCCATGAACGCCGGTTGGGCGAACACGCCTCGCCGATCGGCTACCAACCGGTAGATTTCGCCCGTTTCGGTCTTATCGAGTCGCGCGGCGCACCAACGGATGTGGCCATGCAGTTCGTATTGGTCGATGAACTCGTACGTTCGCCTAACCTCTTCGATTTCTTCTGGATCGCTCGATTGGTCGACGTTATTCACGCTGGTCACCAATAGCAAGTTGGCCCGATGTCGCAGTGCTTCGTGCTTGCCGAACATCTCTACCAAGCCAGACAAGTTCTTAACTTTGTCCATGCGGGCCATGGCGAATACGGGTGGCAAATCTGGGTCGTCCAGGTGTCCCACACTTCCATCTCCCGGCTCGGCGGTCAGAAACCGTGCGGCCAGCGACTGGCCAACCTCGGGCACGCGCCGCGACTGGTCGGTGTTGGGATAAAAGAACTCTTCGCTCGCTCCCGGCGGGACGATGTTGTGGCGCGCAAGCCGGGGGTTGAATCCCGACTGCACGCGATAGAGTCCCGGCATCGAGTACAGCTCGTATGACTCGATCATCCCCATTTCGTCGCGCGTACCGGCGATCTCGCGAAAACTGCTCGAAACGATGAAGTCGGCGGAGTTGTACGCCAGCAGATCGGCTGTGAAGTGCATGCTGAAGCGATACTGCTGCTCCAAATCGGCCCAGTGAGCGTCGCTCAGCAGATACTTGGTCTTTTCCAATGCGTGAACGCACGCGCAGTGCGTTGTTTCCAGGCGGTCGGCCAATAGGTGCGCGACCAAATTGCCATCGGTGTAGTGGCCAATGATGAAATCGGGGCGGCCCATCAATTCGGTAACCACGACGCGGCACGATTCGTCGGCGAAACTCTCGACGTAGGGCCAAAGCTGAAATCGCGAGATCCAATGCGGCACGACCTCGCCCGATTGGTCGCGGAATGGAACACGGACAATCCAGGCATCTTCCGAGCCGTGAATTTTCTCTCGCGGCACGTTACATGTGGTGCCTTCAGCGTCGGGGATGAGCCGCGTGAGTACGATGACCTTCGCTGAGGTATCAACGCCAGCCTTGGCCATGCGTTGGTTGATTTCGTGTTCGAGCGCCCGCGCTTGGTCGAGCACGTAGGTCACTTGTCCACCGGTATCGGGGCGACCGAGCACTCCGTCTTGGGCAAACCAGCCATGCGGCGAAACCATCAGCACGCTGTGCACCAACGGCAATCGTTCGAGCAACTCTTCAAATCGGGCCGGTTCGGCAGAGTTCAGCACTCGCTCCAACAGCCGCAGTGTTTCGGCAATACGTCCTGCCGTCGCGCCCCAACCCGCCTCGAAACCGTGCGAGCGCAGCTGGTGCGCCAAGTCTTCGTCGTAGCGTTCGTCTGGTTTGCGATCGTCGAGCAGCGATCGGACCTCGGATAATTCCGCCGCAAACTCCTCGACCGTGCGAATGTGATCGTTGAGCAGGATGTTTCTGTTTTCCAGGTAGGTCTCCTTTAGGAAGTCGACCAGCGCCATGCGAAATCGCTCGGGATTCTGATACATCTGTGCCGATAGGTGGCGGTTGAGTATCGAAATGCCGCTGCCCATTTCGGCCGCATCGGTAACGACCGGCAAATCGCGGAAGAAGGGCGAGAAGTCGATCACCAGTCCAGGTTTATCGGCCTCGTCGCTGCCCTGGATCTGGGCGTCCTTGAGTTGCAGGTACTCGCCGCGCGAAACACTCTCGAAAGCGTGTCCGGAGGGATGCAGACGGACGATCTGTTTGGTACCGACCGACGGGCGCAGCACTGCGTAAGTGGTATCGCCATCGACAACCACCTCAGGGCAGCCACGCATTAACTTGCGAAGCTGGCGGGCCACGGTTGGATCGGAAATGTGCGTCTGGTTGAGGAATTGCTCAAGCCGCGCGGCGACGGTATGTCCCAGGAACAGCTTGTCGCCGGTGGCCTTGAGTGCCGAGAAGAATCGCTTCGCCAACTCGATTACCGGCGGAGCGGTGGCCTGGACTGCGGCAATTCCGTTGGCCGCGTTGGTCGAAATTCCGTGCTGGTTCGTCTGCCCGGCTGGGAGTTCTTCGGAGTGAGCACCGCCGTGCGAGACTTCAGTCGATGTTGAGGGCATATCCTCGATAGGTGGTCGAATCTGGGGGCGCGTGGCTACGAACACGCATTCGCTGCTGAGGGCCCAAGCAACCCCTGACTCTAGATCAGTATACCAATAATGGCGTCGAAGATTACCCACCACCGGTGGTAGAAACCGCCGCAACTAGCGCGCCAAACCTCGGCGTCCACTCACAAGCGCACAGATAGAATCGTGCGCGACATGCACACCTGCATCCTACTGGATCACAGCGGAGCAAGAGCAAGAGGGTGGATAGCGACTCGGCAAACGCCGAGTCGCTATCACTGAAGCTCGAGTGTTTACTCGGTTACTTTTTCGGCCTCGTCTTTGACAGCATCAGCGGCATCGCCAACGGCGTCGCCTGTTTTCTCAGCCGCATCCTTGGCCGCGTCCGCGGTGTCTTTGGCGGCACTCTCGACCGCATCGCCAGCGGCATCGGCCGCCTTCTCGGTCTTGTCCATGGTTTCTTGCGAGCAGCCTAGACCGCAAACCAACGCGCTCATCATGGTGAACGCAAATCCAAACTTACGCATCTCAAACACTCCTACCTGAAAAGGAAAACACGATACCTGGTTACTATGATAATCACGCTGGCGGTCGAAAGCACTAGCCCCCTAGGCCTGAAGTTTCGGCTGGGGCTACAAACAGGCCGGCTCGCCAGATGAAGTACATGCTGCCTATGGCCACTAGGTTCCACGCGATCAAAACCCACGCCAAATGGCGATTACTGACGGTTTCTCCCCCACGAACGAGCAGATTTGTGGCAAATCCGACCCCGGCCGTACCCAGGAACGCCACGACCATCCATTTGCCATAACCGGCCAAACCGGAACCCACGTCGATAAACAGGGCAACCACTCCGGCCTCGCAAAAAAGCATGATGGCTACCGCCAGCTTGGCACCGGCCGCTCCCATGACGACCGCCGTGGTTCGGCGCCCCGCCATCCGGTCGGGCTCGATGTCAACGATTTCGGCTAGCAGGTGCGAGTGCATTGCGAACAACAGTCCAAACACAAACACAGGCCAAGGGAGTTGGGGCACATCATTTGCCCAACTCGCCAAGACGAACACCAGCAGATAGCCGCTCTGGCTCACCACGTCGAGCAGCGGTCGGCCCTTAAAGTTCAGCCGTGGCAAGTTGTAGCATGCGTTCACCACGAGCGCCGCCGCGATCCACAACAGGAACTTGGCTCCGATTAGCCAGGTGAACCCGATGAAGAATGGTATCTGAACAAGCGCTATACGCCAGGGCAGCGCGGCAAGGGCGGCGAGAGAGAGCTTCGCCCCAAACAGCAGGTTGCCCTTGCGCGGGTTACGCCGATCGGTCTCGTAGTCGGCCCAGTCGTTCCAGCCGTAAAGTAACAGGCCCAACGGAAACGTGACATATACCGCGCCGAGCCAAAAGCCGACCGTATCGAGAACGCGATACCCGCCCAACGGCAACAAGTAGAACCATAGATGTGTCGACCACAACGCGGGGCGAGCTACTTCGATGAGCTGCCCCGCAGTGATGGTCGTCGCGACTCGTGCAGACGGCATGGGTGCTTGCGGCATGCAGTTATTGGGTCTTTGCATACTCGGCGTAGGCACCAGCGATATCGGCGTCGACGTGATCTCCTTTGTGAATCAGAACACGATGTCGCAACGTAATCGGCTCGCCCTCAGGGCGTTCCAACCCGCCGGTCGCCGCGCCGCGCGAGTAATCCGACGCGCCAATGGGATTGGCGGCGAACAAGCCATACTCGCGCACATGCCAACGCGGCTCAGGCTGGAGGCTCGTGGGGTGCGCAAGGATGGCGATGCCGATTGTCTCACCATCGACCGGACCCGAGTAGTCGACCCATGCGGCGGGCTTGCCCCAGGCGTCGCCGTTGGTGTCGCCGTTACTCGAAACAAACTTGCCGCCCAGCTTTGCACCGACCTTCATGGGGCCTGCGACGCGCACCGCGAACGCTCCTTCTTTGGTGTCACCCAACACGAGTGGCCCTTTCGGCGACCAGAGCTTCACGGTGTAGTCGATCCAACGGGTCTCGCCATCAACGCCGAACTGACACTTGCGTTCGTCCTTCGCCACGACGTTGCCATCTCCATCGACGTAATCGTTCTCTGTCACCAGTAACACCGTGTCGTTGTCGAGTTCCACCGTACGGAAACCACGGTGGAACTGCCGTCCGTCGTGCGAGGAAGGCTTGCTTGAGTCGCTCGGTTCGTGCCAGAAATTGGTTCCATTGATTCCTTCATAACCAAACCACACCGAGCGATGATGGATGTGATCGGATTGTTCGTCGGGGCCTACTGGCTGCATAGGATAGCCCCGAGTGACCGGCTGGCCGGTGGGGCCGATCACCGGGAACAATATTGGCTTGGTGCCCGAGTTCACCATGTAGCGTGTAAATAACTCGCCGTCGATCGTGATGGTCGCGCCGTCGTCGTCCACGTTGACGCCCAACTCGGCTGCTCCCGCCGCGGAGTATTGCACCAGCAGTGCAGCAAGTAGCCCCAGCAGGCGCAAATGGGTGTCCGAAGTTCTAATCATGGATATCTCTATTCCAAATAAGGCGCTCGCGTTTGCGAGATGAAGTTGGAGAAGTTGTCGGACAACAGCAGCTTGGCGTCGCGGACTATATCGTCCTCTGAAATCGGCCAGCCGGCCGCGATCAAATCAGTATACTTGTCCGTGAGAACCCGGGCGATGATCTCACGACTGTGTGACCATTTGTAAACAATCTGCTCCAACACACGGGCGTCGGAGTGTTGCGGAATAAATGAGGTGCCGAGCAGCTCCATCCGCATGCGGGTAATCTCTTCGATAAGCGAAGGATTATTGACGAACCACCAGCAACCAAAGGGCATTAGGTTATCAAACTTTCGACCGGCAATACAAAGTTCGTGCTGGTTCTCACGCGAGAGCATCGTGACCAAGAATCGATTCGCTGGAAAATCGGTGCATAACCTTGCCACCGAAGTTACGTCGGCCTTTTCCATCCCATCGCCGGCCATCCGCAAACGAGGATTGACTCCGCGCGTCACGCCAATCATCAACGCCATCGGCAGATTGCGCTCCGCGAGCACCGGCAGCACGGCCTCGCGAAACACCACGCTGCCATCGCTCATTTCCTCCGCGCCACCGTAGTGGAAGCTCGGTGGCAGGCTCACGGCACAATAGACCGCTTGACTTCGTTCGATCCAGTCATCCAAGAATCGACGAACTTCCGCTAGACAGTTCGACGTTAGCTCGGTATCGACGCTGTAATCCCAATCGTGCAAGTTCGCGGCGGCAGTCTTCCAGTCGCACACCAGGGGATCGAATCGTAGCACGGGAGTGAAACGCGAATCGCTCGCCACGCTGGGGTCGGCGAGCCACCGCTCGCGCTCGTTGTCGTCGAACACGTCGTTCGTCATGGTGATTTGCGACACGCCTGCGACCTCCATCACACGGTCGACATGCTTATCTGGATCCTGCTCGGCAAACCACTCTCGATATCCAGCGAGATCTTTTTCGGCGGGATCGAATCCCAGCTTCGCGAGTGTGGTGATGACGCCGCGGCAAGCTTCGCTCACCGGCGTACGTTCGACGAACAGATGCTTCCAAATGTGATCTGCCTGCTCTGAGAGGCTCATCCGCCAGTAGTCATCGTACGGAAACTCGCGCGACGGCACCACGCGGAAAACCTCGGCCACCAAGTAGTGATAGGTCAGCAGTTCGTCGATGCCCCAAAGCATCAGCCCTTTAGGATCGGCTCTACCTGCGGAGCCCGCCAGCGGCGTGCCAAACGCCGGTGAGAAAAGGTGCGTGTGCAAGTCCCACACGGGCGTACTAGCCAGGGTGTCCCGTACCAATTGGCCAAGGTTGGCGGGCGTCGTTGCGGGCACGGTGGAAATCGACATAGCTCTTGAGTGAGTCTGATTCAACAAACGTGATCGAAGGCAGCAGAGGTCGGTGCTACCGGATTCTAGCGTAACGACCTAGTAGAGCGACAGTTGGTCCCAAGACGCAACTGTACGGTTTCCAATTGCAAGCAAATGTCGCGCGCCGGTTGGGTCGGCATCGCGGATAGGGACGGGGAACGCCGATAAGAGAGACACACCCTCGGCTTGCACACATTTCCCCTTTTGAGTGCCGACTCCAACGCCGCCCGTGCGACCAACTTGAAACAGGCAACCGCTCAGCAGACGACAGCCAACAAGGACTCTCAAACCTAGAATCCGTAGTGTACAATCTTTCGTTGGTGGGTGCGGCTCCGGAACGAATCAACTAGCGTCTCATTTGGTTTTGGATGATAGGAATCGATACGCAGATCTCGGCGGCCGACCTACTCCCCGACCTCGATCGCATGTGGCAAGCGTCGGGCGATCGACTCGATCGCATAGAAGCACGTTGGCAGTCCGGGGCTCCGTCTCCTGTGTTTACCGTCGATGGTCGGTACCAGGCGCGGGGTTGGACGGAGTGGACACAAGGGTTTCAGTACGGCAGCCTACTACTGCAGTTCGACGCCACCGGTGACGAGCGCCACCTCAACCTGGGCCGCGAGCGGACCGTGACCGCCATGGCCCCTCACGTGACGCACACCGGCGTTCACGACCACGGTTTCAACAACGTGAGCACGTACGGCGCGCTGCTGAGGTTGATGAACGAGGGGCGCATCGATGAAAATCCATGGGAACGTGAATTCTACGAACTAGCGCTCAAAGTGTCGGGCGCGGTGCAGGCGTCGCGCTGGTCAGCCACACGCAAAGGCGGTGGATACATCTATTCGTTCAACGGTCCCCAATCGCTGTTCGTCGATACGATTCGCTCCTGTCGAGCGTTGGCCATGGCGCATCGATTGGGGCATGCCCTGATGGGCGAACGCGACGAGCCGATCAGTCTACTAAAACGTGTCGTGGACCATGCGACCGCAACGGCGACTTACAGCATCTGGTACGGCGAAGACCGCGACACCTACGACATTCGCGGCCGCACCGCCCACGAGTCGCTGTTCAATGCAAACAATGGCGATTATCGTGCTCCGTCGACGCAACAGGGCTACTCGCCGTTTAGCACATGGACGCGAGGCTTGGCGTGGGCTATGTGTGGATTCTCCGAACAACTCGAATGGCTCGCGACGCTGCCAGACGTCGATCTCGATCCACACGGCGGTCGCCAGGCAATCGAGTCGGTGTTTCTCAACGCTGCGCGAGCAACTTGCGACTTCTACATCGATCATACTCCGACCTGCGGCGTGCCTTACTGGGACACCGGGGCTCCGGGGCTCATGCAGCTCGGCGACTACCTCAGCGTGCCGGCCGATCCATTCAACGACGTCGAGCCGGTCGATAGCTCGGCCGCCGCAATTGCTTGCCAGGGTTTGATCCGATTGGCCGCGGTGCTCGATACGCGCGGTCAAAGCGACGACGCGGCGCGATATCGCCAAGCGGGGCTCACCACGCTCCGCACGCTGCTCGATGAACCCTATCTCTCGACCGATAATCAGCACGAGGGGCTCTTGCTGCATACTGTCTACCATCAACCCAACGGTTGGGACTACATACCGCCTGGCTGCAACGCGCCGGTCGGCGAATCGTGCATGTGGGGCGACTACCATCTGCGCGAAGCGGCAGTTTATGTCGGTCGACTCGCCAAAGGCGAAACGTATTACACCTTCTTCGGACCAACCAACTAGCACTCCATGCCCTATGTATCGAACAAGCGAGTCGTGCTGGTCACCGGCGGTAGCCGTGGCATCGGTTTCGGTGTTGCCAAGGCGCTTGCCCACGCCAATATGAATGTGGTGATCAACGGCCGCCGCGACGCCAGCGAAGTGGCCGACGCACTCGCCGAGTTGGAATCCCTCGGCACCGAAGCGTTTTACTGCCAGGCCGATATCGCCGAGTTGGACGATCACACGCAATTGCTCTCGGCGATTCGCGAACGCTTCGGGCGGCTCGACGTGCTGGTGAACAACGCCGGCGTTGCGCCCGACGTGCGGGCCGACCTGCTCGACGCCGAGCCCGACAGCTTCGACCGTTTGATTCGCATCAACTTACGAGGCCCTTACTTTTTGACGCAAGCCGCTGCCAAATGGATGATCAACCAACGCCAGGCTGGTGCCGACTTCCAAGCAGCAATCGTGAATGTTTCAAGTGTCAGCGCTACCGAAGCATCGGTGAATCGCGGCGACTATTGTATCTCCAAGGCGGGCGTCGCCATGGCAACGCAGCTGTGGGCCGCGCGGTTGGGCGAGTTTGGCATTCCCGTATACGAAGTTCGCCCCGGAGTCATCCGCACCGACATGACCGCCGGCGTCGCCGACAAGTACAACCAACTATTCGCCAAAGGCCTGACAGTCGAACCCCGCTGGGGCACGCCCGATGACATCGGGCGCGCCGTCGCGGTACTCGCTACCGGTCAATTGACGTACGCCACCGGCGCGGTGCTGCCAATTGATGGCGGATTGACCTTGCGGCGGCTTTGAGGGGCAACCATGAGTCGGACCGTCTTCGACGAAATCGAGCAACATCGATTGGTTCCCGTCATCGCGCTCGACGATGCCGCGCAGGCGGCGCCGCTGGCCAACGCGCTAGCGGCTGGCGGGCTGCCGGTGGCCGAGGTCACTTTTCGCACCGACGCAGCGGCCGAGTCAATTCGCATCATGTCCGAACGCGGCGACTTGTTGGTCGGCGCGGGCACCGTACTTACGCCTCAGCAAGTCGATGAGGCCCATGCGGCCGGCGCAACGTTCATCGTGTCGCCAGGATTCAATCCCAAGGTTGTCGCCCACGCGCAAAACATTGGCGTGCCAATTTGCCCAGGTGCGAGCACTCCGACCGACGTTGAACAAGCGATTGAGCACGGGCTCGACATCGTGAAATTCTTCCCTGCGGAAGCGTTCGGCGGCCTGGAAACACTCAAGGCTATCGCGGCTCCGTATCGCGGAGTTCGTTTCATCCCCACCGGCGGCATCGGTCCCAACAACGTTCGCGAATACCTCGCCTTTAACCGCGTTATTGCCTGCGGCGGAAGCTGGATGGTCAGGCCAGCGTTGTACGCCGAGGGCGATTTTCTTGCCGTACAGATGGCCGTCGCTGAAGCAGTAACGTTGGCGTCTAGGTAACCAGCATGGCAAAGCTCCAAATCAAACCGGCCGATTCCTGCACCTTCGACCAGGCTTCACTAGGCGAAGTGATGCTGCGGCTCGACCCGGGTGAGTCGCGAGTGCGTACCGCTCGCCAGTTTCGCGCGTGGGAAGGTGGCGGCGAGTACAACGTCGCCCGCGGGTTGCGCCGCTGCTTTGGCATGCGGACGGCCATCGTCACCGCGCTGGCCGACAACGAGATTGGCCGACTGATCGAAGACCTCATGCTGCAAGGCGGCGTCGATTTGTCGTGCCTCCAGTGGGTGCCGTACGACGGCATCGGCCGCACCGTGCGTAACGGCCTTAACTTCACCGAGCGCGGGTTCGGCGTGCGCGGCGCCGTCGGCTGCAGCGATCGCGGACTAACCGCAGCGTCGCAACTCACCGTGGGCGAAATCGATTGGGACGCCTTGTTCGGCACAGCCGGCGTGCGGTGGTTTCACACCGGCGGAATCTTCGCCGCGCTCTCCGACACCACACCCGACGTGGTGGAACAGGCACTGGCGAAGGCCAAGCAGCATGGCGTCGTCACCTCGTACGACCTCAACTACCGCCCTTCCCTGTGGAAGGCGATCGGCGGGCAAACCCGAGCTCAGGAGGTTAATCGCCGCATCGCAAAACTTGTCGACGTGATGATCGGCAACGAGGAGGACTTCACCGCCTGCTTGGGTCTGGAGGTGGAAGGCGTCGACGAGCATATGAAGGAACTACCGCTCGAAGCCTACAAACGAATGATCGAACGTGCCGTAAGCGAATACCCTAACTTCGCTGCGACCGCGACTACGCTACGCACGGTGAAGTCGGCCAGCATCAACGACTGGGGCGCGCTCGCATGGTACGACGGAACGTTCTACGAAGCGACCCACCGCGAGAATCTCGAAATCCTCGACCGTGTCGGCGGTGGCGATAGTTTCGCTTCCGGTTTCATCTATGGCATGATGACCACCGGCAACGCCCAGCAAGCCGTCGAATACGGCGCCGCCCACGGCGCACTCGCCATGACCACACCCGGCGACACGACCATGGCGACTCTCGAAGAAGTGCAAAAGCTAGCCGCTGGCGGCTCGTCGCGGGTCGTCCGCTAGATGGCTACACGCGGTTTCCAAACTGATTTCGCAGGTCAAGTGAGCCGAATGCGCTAGCTCCGTCCAATCCAGCCTGAAACTCAAGTTCACCCGATGCTAGCGCGTTCGGCTCACAGCTCCGAAACTGCTTCTAGAATCTCATTCTCCGCGAAAGTACCACGCACGAAGCGGTGGCCAAGAATCGTTGTAGAAACTGCTTGCCCGTTTGATCTAATGGTGTTGAGTAGCTGCGCGGTAGACGGTGGGCAGCATGCAGTAAATTCACGGGTGTGAATTTACTGCATGGGGGTTGCGCCGATTCGAGACGCCGTAAACCTTTGCAGCTCTTGGGATTAGGCCGTGCGCCGGAGACGTAAGGTTTTTGCACAGCAAATCGTTTTTTGGGGAATTCGTGAAAAAACTCTCGAGGTGAAATCCGCGGATAGTTCCAAGCGGCGCACCTATTCGGCGTCCGATGCGTTTGGCTCATCGTCGCCCGATGCTGACTCATTCGGCTCCATGGTTGGCCAGTCGCGGCGCATCCAGCGGACGATCAGGGAGATTTCTTTGTCGGTCAGCTTGTTGAGTTTGGGGTCGTCCACGTGCGTAGCGAAGCCAGGCATGAGCTTGTCGACTTCGTCATAGTTGTCTTCGGAGTAGTAGAACCGCTCGGTTTGTGGGTTGCGAATGAACTCGGTAAGCCACTCCTCGGACGCATAACCGGTGAGGTCGGGTCCGGCGCCGACTTCTTCCTCGCCGAGCGTATGACAGTCGATGCAAGAAAGTTCGTTGATCACGATCTCCATGCCTTGCTCAAGTTGCGCTTGGTCGCGGGCATCGGCTTCGGCCTGGTACGGAAGCTCGGCGAGCGACGAGATGGCCCAGGCGGCTGCCTTGACCTTGAAGCTGAATGCGTTCTTCTCATCGTCAGGAAGTTCCTCCGTTTCGTCTTGGATCGTGGTGTTCACCCAGTCGACCATCTCGCCGTCGGCAAAGATGGTGTGACCAAAGTAGTCGGGCCCGGCGATTTGTTCGGCGTTAAGCATGCCCTCCATCCATCGTCGGCTGCCGAAGCCGTAGAGGTTAGCGGCCGATGGCTCTTCACTCACCACCGTAAGCAGCGGCGAGCCGGCGTGGGGGTCCTCAAGATCGGGATCGTGATGACTATGGCACGAGGCGCAGTGCTGCTTGTACAATCGTCGGCCGGCAATCATGGGGTCGCTGCGTGTTTGCTCGCGAGCACCGGTGGCGGGTATACCAATCTTCGCGAGTTCGAGAGCCCGCTCGGCTTCGGCATTCGCCAGCGCGAGGTCGTGCAGGTAGTGCTGAGATTTCTCGGTCGTTTGGTTGTAGTCTTCGTTGAACGAGATGAACGAAAGGATCACGATGCCAGCAAGCGCCGCAAATATGAACAATACGTTGAAGCGCTGGCCCAGTTGCCAGCGACCGATGAACGGCATGAGCACAAGCACGGCAAGCACAGCGCCAGGAATGAGCTGCGCGGCAACGAACATGCCCGATTCGCCCTCGAAGTACTTCAGCATTTGAAACAAGAAGCGGAAGTACCACTCGGGCCGGGCGGTGTTGAACTCGACGGTGCCATCGGCCGGCGGGCCAAGCTCCGCGGGCCGCCACGCCCACACCGCCAGTACCGTTCCAAGCACCGCCAGACACGCGATGCCGTCGCGGATCGCTTGATCGGGCCAATACACTCCGTCGGGCGTATCGGCATCGTCGGGCGGTGTGTACCCGTGGCGGCGGCCAATCGCGGCGTGCAGCACAAGAAGCAGAATCAGTATGCCGGGCAACACGCCGGCGTGCAGCGCAAGAAACCTAGTGAGCGTGTGATGGCCGAAGTCGTCGCCCCCGAGGGCCACGGCCTTTGCCTGGTCGCCAATGCCAGGCGAGACGCCGGCAATCGTGGTGGCCACCTTGGTCGCTTGATAACCGCGTTGGTCCCACGGCAACAAGTAACCTGTTTGTCCTAGTCCGAACAACACAAGCATCATCGCCAGCCCGATCCAGTAGTTCACCTCGCGCGGCGCGCGATACGCGCCGTAGATCACCACTTGCAACAGGTGGATCGCCATGAGAATCATCACAGCCGACGACATGTAGTGATGAATGCCGCGGAGCAGCGAACCGCCCTCCATTTGGTGTTCGATATAGTAGACGCTTTCCCAAGCTGTTTGCGTGCTGGGGCTGTAGTGCATCCACAGAAAGATCCCCGTGATGAACTGCACCACCACGGCGAATAACAGAGCCGTGCCCCAGACATAGCGCCAGCGGGCTCCGCCCGGTATGCGCTTGAAGAACACCACGTGAACCGCCCGGCGGAACCCAGTACGATCGTCGAGCCAATCAGCTAATCGATTCATGTTCGCATTATCTGCAAAGTCAACACCGAAAGAAAGTGCGAGACCCCGGTGTCTTGGCAGTTCGCATTGCGGAAAGACTCATATTGTCGTGCTACACCTCGACGCGTTCGGCGATGCCACCTTTGAAGCGTTTGTAATTGATCATCACGTCGCCGGTCACTTGATCGACTTCGACCTCCAATGGATCGAGATCGCGCGGACTGACCGTGGACCCCTCCGTTTGCTTACCTCTCTTGTCGAACAGTGCGTTATGGCAGGGGCAAATAAGTTCCTCTGTCGTCGGCTTGTAACTCACCTTGCAACCCAGGTGCGGACAGACGGAACTAAGCGCCACCAGATCTGCATCTTCACCGTCGCGCACCAGAAACACAGGTTTCTCTGGTTGCGGATCGTACAGATTCCATTTGTCGCGCGGCTCGGGAATGATCACCGAAAACACGTGGGGCTTGCCGTCGGGAGGTATCTGGCTGAGCGAGGCGATTCGAATCCAATTGCCGTCGCCATTTTTCTTATTGCGGAGCGGGTCGAACAGCACGGCGAGTCCTGACCACGTGGGTACGCCGACCGCTACGATCCCCAAAAATGCTGCCAGGCATTTGGCGGCGAACGAACGGCGGGGAAGGTCTTCGCTAGAGTGTTGGGTTTGGCTCATGGTTTTCAATCGATGGCTGTGGTGTGCCACTGGCTCTGCCAGTGCATAGAATTGAAACTAAAAAACACTGGCGGAGCCAGTGGCACACGGGGTGAGGGCTCGTTTCCCCCATTCTAGTGCATTAAGCAGGACATTCTTCACTTTGAAACCCTCATTTTTTGAGTGTTTCAGTCAATGTCGAAACGATTTCTTGGCGTGCTTCAGCGAGCGGTTTGGCGATTCGCAGCCCCGCTGCAGCTCGATGTCCGCCGCCGCCGTGCAGCTCGGCGATCGCCCGGACGTCGACGTCGCCGCGACTTCGGAGGCTTATCTTAGTGAGTTTCGACTGAAGCTCGACGAACAAGCCAGCCACCTCCACGCCGGCGATTCCCAACAGTCGATTGACCACATCCTCTGTGTCGTTGGGTTCGGCGCCGGTAGCCGCAAAGTCGTCGCGCGACGCGCCGGCGTGCGCGAGTTGGCCATCGCATTCGACTTCGATACTTTGCAGTATCCGTCCGTGCAATTGCACGCGCGCCAGCGTGTTTTGTTCGTACAATGCGTTGAACATACGCGACGGCGACGCGCCGGCCGCCACCAGTTTTTCGACGGCGGCGTAGGTCACCGCGCCCACCGATGGAAAACGAAACCACCCCGTGTCGGTCGCGATCGCGGCGAACAGGGCGTTTGCCATCTCTTCGCTGATCGCGACGCCGAGCGCCTCGATCGCTTCGAGCACCAGGCGGCCATTCGCTTCGGCCGAATCGTCTTTGAACACTTGAGCACCCAGGTCGTCGCCGCTTACGTGGTGATCGATCACTACCTTTACCGCGTCCGACTCGCGGAGCACGTCGCCCATGGGACCGATCTGCTGCCACGCGCTCGTGTCGAGCACCATAATCACGTCGACACCAGCGAGTAGGTCCGCGGGCTGGATGTGCTGACCAAGCACCTGAATGCGGCCCGACGGATCCATGAAAGCGATGTGCGGCGGCACGGCATCGGCATTGACGATGCGCACCGATTTGCCAAGCGATTCGAGCGCCGCAGCCATAGCCATTTCGCTGCCGAGTGCGTCGCAATCGGGGCGCATGTGCGTCGTAAGCACAAACGACTGATGCTCGCTCACTATGTCGACCAACGGGCGCCATGCAATCGCCATTACGACCTCCCCACGGTTCGGCCCCAGGCGGCCAAGTGGTCTTCGGCAATTTGTTGGGCGCTCGCCACGTCGGTGTGCAGTTGCCTGGTTAACTCATCGACCGAAGCGAAGCTGCGTATGTCACGCAAGCGGTCAAGAAAATCGACTTCGAGAATTTGGCCGTACAACGTTTGATCGGAACCTATCAGATGCACTTCGACTTTCGTGGCCATGTCGCCAAAGGTGGGATTGGCGCCCAGATTCAAGGCCGCCGGTGTGGGCCGCCCCGCCACCCAACCTAATGCCGCGTACACGCCGTGCGCCGGCAGCAGCGTGTCGATGCCTTCGAGATTCGCTGTGGGAAAACCAAGCTCGGCGCCGCGGCCAGCTCCGTGAGTCACGAGCCCACGAATGCGATACGGCGAGGTAAGCCACTGTTGGGCCTCGCTCACGCGCCCGAGGCTCACCAAGTCGCGGACGCGTGAGCTACTGATGATCGATCCATCCACCTCCAGCGGCTGCACCACATCCAGCGTGATGTTCGCTTCGGCAGCAAACTCGGCCAGCGTTTCGACGTTGCCTGCACGATTCTTGCCGAAGAAGAAATTTGGGCCCTCGACAACGGCTCGGGCGTCGAGTACCTCGACGATGACCCGCTTGAAGAACTCGCGAGGCGAAAGCGACAACAGCCCCATGTCCGTAGGGTACGCAATCACCCAATCGATGCCCAGGTCGGCGAGCAGCTCCGCCTTGCGCTCGGTCCACGTGAGCGGCGGAGGACAAGCTTCCGGGCGCAACAACCGCGCGGGGTGCGGGTCGAAAGTAAACACAGCCGCTTGTCCGCCGACGTCCTCCGCCCGCTCGATCAATCGCTCGACGATGCGGGCGTGGCCTTTATGAACTCCATCGAAGTTGCCAATCGCGACCGCCCCCCCACGGGCAATGGGCGGCAGATCGTGAACATGGCGGATGACGTGCACAGGCGAGGCTCGGTGGCGTGGATCAGACACCCTTAGTATCGAACGCCCCGGAGATTAGGTCAACGCGGGATTATGCTATGCGGAAAGCCTGCGGCAGGTAATCAATGAGATCGGTAGCAATTAACGAGACCTCGCCTAACTGCTCGGCAGCCAAATCGCCAGCGGCACCATGCACATGCCCGGCTAGCCGGGCTGCTTGCCATGGCGGAAGCCCCTGCGCAACAAGCGCCGCAACGATGCCAGTTAGCACGTCGCCTGATCCTCCGGTGCCCATTCCAGGATTGCCCGTGGTGTTGAAGGCGAATTGCCCACCATCTGCAACCACGGTGTCCGCCCCCTTGAGTACGACTACCGTTCGCTTCGACCGATCGCGCATTGCTAAATCAATAGCGGCCTGTGCACGAGAAGCTGGGTCCGTATCCACTTTGTGTCCAGCAAGCCGCGCGAACTCACCTGGATGCGGAGTGAGGATGCGAGGCCCGCCTGGAGACGCGAGAGCGTCGTCGAGTTCCGCGAGCGCATTGAGCCCGTCGGCGTCGACTACCATCGGCTTAGTAACTGAGGAGTACATTCGCTCGACGATGCCAATCACCGTGGACCCACGGCCCATGCCTGGGCCCATGGCTACCACGTCGGCCCGAGAGGCAAGTTCAATGAGCGGATCAATGGCTACGGCGTCGAATGTTTCGTCGTTGTCTGCAAGGCCAACCGTCATGTAGGCGGAAGTAAAGCCAGCCACCGTCGCCTGAATGCAACGCGGAGTCGCGATGGTGACGAGCCCGGCACCGCTGCGGAGTGCTGCGAGCCCAGAGAGCGAAATGGAACCAGCCATCCCACGCGATCCGCCAACGAGCAACACGCGGCCGTAGCTCCCCTTGTGGCCATTGCGGTCACGCGGAGCAAGCTGCGGCAGCGGTTGGTCGGATAGGTCCTTCATTCTGATCAGTTTACCACGTTCACTCGTCTAACCCACCGCCGCCATCCGGTTGCAGCGCGTATCACGGGAGACGATAACAGCATTATGGCAGAACAACGAGCACTCACTCGCGAACAGGCACGACAGATCGACCGAGTTGCCACTGAGAAATACGGCATGAGCAGTTTAGTACTGATGGAGAATGCCGGCCGCGGCTGCGTCGACTTGCTCGAACAGCTTGGCGTTGCCGGACCGGTCGCAATCATATGTGGTAAGGGCAATAACGGAGGCGATGGCTTCGTCATCGCCCGCCATATGTGGATCCGCGGCTACGAGGCTCGCGTGCTGCTAGTGCCGCCGGCACATGAACTGACCGGCGACGCAGCGGTGAACTTTCGAATCTTGCGGCTGGCTGGCGCTCGCATCGTCGAGCTAGCTGGAGAAGGAGGGGCGGCCGCACTGCCCGATGCGTTGGACTATGCGGCGGATGGTTGTGACTGGCTAGTCGATTGCTTGCTAGGCACCGGGGCAACGGGCGCGCCGCGGCCACCTTATGATACGATCATCGACTGGATGAATGCAGAGTCGGCAAGGCGATTCGCGGTGGACGTGCCCAGTGGACTCGATTGCGACACCGGCCAGGCAGCTCCCACGACGGTGCGCGCAAACGTGACGGCGACGTTTGTAACCACGAAGGTTGGCTACGAGCAACCAGCAGCGAAGGCTTACTTTGGCGAGGTACACGTCGTTGGGATTGGCATCCCGCCCGGCGTAGTAGAGCTAGTCGTTGAGCAGTAATCGAACGACTACCCAGCGTTGAGCTCAACGTCAGGGCTATCGGCCACGTTCACCCAGCAGTGAACGTGTGGCGCACCGCGGAAGTGCCACACAAATGCGGGGCCTTCCAGCCGCCAATTGTCCCAAACACCGTCGTTCCCGATATCGTCTTCCTGGTAGAACGCCAAATGGCATGCTTCGAGTCCGCCATGTTGATCGAGACAGGCTACCACTTCGTCTTGGTCCGATTGTCGGTACGGTTCGATGAGCTTCTTAAGCACCGCTTGCATATGCTCTTGTTGATCGCTCGAAAGCTGCCCTATCGGAATACCCTGGAACTCGCCTTCGGCACCTTCGAAGTAGACGTCGTCTTCCCCAGGCATGTCTGGCTTACGAACCAAGGCCGCCTGCTGCTGCTCGCCGTCAAGCATCTGATACAGATTGTTGGCCATTTGGGCCTGCGGCCAGAACACATTGCCAGGATGATCGGGTTTTTCGTTGAATCCTTGGGCGGCGTGGCCATAAAAGATCGGCCCACCAAACGCCACGTGTGGCGTCGTGTTCCCGTCGGCCCTCAGCGTCATGTGCCGGCCAGTGAGCACGAATTCGCATTGGTCGGAACCTGGCTCGCCGAAGATTGCAAAGCTGTTTTGCTTACCGAATCCACCCGAGTCGTCACGCAACTGCTTGTAAATCCTATCGTGCCACTCCGGCTGAATGATGCCTTCGAGGATATGCCGAACGATCTCTCGTTGCTCGTTAGTGTAGAAGTCGCTGGACAAGAAATGATCGGTGATGTCCCAGTTGGCCGATACATGCGTTCGCAGCAAACCACGTCCGTCTTCGTGGTCCCACGCAAAGCAAGTTGCCTCGCGCTGTTTGGGCGAGAGCGAGTCGTACAGCACCTTGGTCAACGACTCGGGTGTCGAGGTAGGCGCGGGTTGCTCAGTGCCGAGAACCCGCACATTGGGCAGGGCCGCCGACAAACCAACACCCGCCGCAACAACTCCCGTGTGCTTCAAAAAATCGCGACGATTCGCGGACTCGTACATCGACATATTCGGCTCCTGAAGAAAGGATACGGCGGGACGTACGGCATTGTACCGCAGTCTTGCTGCAGACTGCAAACAATTTAGCCCTACTCGAACGAGTGAGATCCTGTCGGCTCAATCATGGTTAGTGAAATTCATACGGCGCGCCGTTGTTCGTCCGCTTGGTTGACATTGCCGACAGAAAAACGTCGAGCGTTGAGCTTGGACAATTCGTACAATCGCCATCCCACAGCGAGGGCATGGCTCGCCGGCGCGGCCGTAGACTCGATGCATGTTTTGGTAGCTGCCGTTTTGGTTCAGGGCGTTGCGATAGGTTCCGTCGCCGAGCGTCGAACCTTCGTAGTGTATGGCTTCTTCCAGCACTGTGGTGGCGGCTTCCGAAAGTCGCTGCCACTGAGCGCGCGTCAGTCGATCGCATCGTTTGGCAGGATGAATGGCCGCCACATGCAACAATTCGGCCGCGTACAGATTGCCGATTCCTGCTACCACCGATTGATCCAACAGAGCCACCTTAATCGCCCGCTTGCTGCGACCCAATCTCGAGCGGTAGTCGTCGGCAGTTATCACAAGCGCATCGGGGCCCAGTTTTGGCGGACCGAATTCCGCTTCGAACTGCTGATTGGAAAACAAGCGAACACTTCCCAACCCGCGCCGGTCCCAGTAGTAAAACGCGCCCGGCTTACCGCCAGAGAGATCCAGCCGCATGCGAAGATACAGAGGGTCGGGCGGATCGGCGAGCAGCACCAGCCCCGTCATCCGCGGCTCGATGACCATGCGCTCCCCACTCGACAGCACCACCGCCACCCGCTTGCCGACGCGGTCGACCGCTTCGATGGTTTGACCGACAACGCGGCGGCGAAAATGGTCAATTCGCGGCGCGATGCGAATAGGCTTGCGTGGGCAAGGCAACTTTTGGGCATCCGTCACTTGCCGCCCTACAATGGGGAGCAAGCCACGCCGCATCGTTTCAACCTCAGGAAGTTCGGGCATCGGGGATTCTTGATTGATTCTGTCTGACTCAACTTACGCCTAATCATCACCGAGACCGAGCAATTCATAAATCCCCGCTCCCTTGAACCCACGCTAGCGGCAACCGACAATTGAGAGGCAAAGGAACACACGTATATGAGCACCACGACTACCCAGATGGCCGCAAATCCTTGCGTGCCTGACGCCACCGGTCGTTTTGGCCAGTTTGGCGGCCGTTACGTTCCGGAAACACTGATCCGGGCACTCGACCAGCTTGCCGACGAATACGCTAAGGTGAAAGCCGACGACGAGTTTCAAACCGAGTTGACGCGGCTCTTGCGCGACTTCGTCGGCCGGCCGTCGCCGTTGTATCACGCCAGACGGCTCAGCGAACACTGCGGCGGAGCACAGATTTACTTCAAGCGTGAGGATGTCAACCACACCGGCGCCCACAAGATCAACAACACGATTGGCCAATGCCTGCTCACTTTGCGGATGGGTAAGGGCCGTGTGATTGCTGAAACCGGTGCTGGCCAGCATGGCGTGGCCACTGCGACGGCGTGCGCGCATTTTGGCTTGCCGTGCATCGTGTACATGGGCGAGGAAGATATCCGTCGGCAGAAGCCCAATGTGTTCTCGATGAAGCTGCTCGGTGCCGAAGTGCGCCCGGTAACCAGCGGCTCGCGGACTCTGCGCGACGCGATCAACGAAGCAATGCGTGACTGGATGGCATCGGTTGGCGACACGCACTATATCCTTGGCTCGGTGGTTGGACCGCATCCGTTCCCGCAAATCGTTCGCGACTTTCAATCGGTCATCGGCCGCGAAACTATCGAGCAATGTCGCGGGCGACTTGGCAGGCTACCCGACACGGTGGTGGCGTGCGTTGGCGGTGGCTCGAACGCGGCAGGCATGTTCTACCCATTCGTCGAGCATGGCGACGTCGAGCTTGTCGGCGTCGAGGCCGGCGGCCGTAGCGATCAGCCTGGCGACCACGCTTCGCCGCTTACGTACGGGAAGCCGGGAGTGTTGCATGGATCGTTTAGCTATGTGATGCAGGACGAAGACGGCCAAACGTGCGATGTCCACTCGATGAGCGCCGGCCTCGACTATCCGGGCGTCGGGCCAGAACACAGCTATTGGAAAGAGACCGGGCGCGTGAATTATACAAGCTGTCAGGACATGACAGCGATGGATGCCTTCGACGCAACGGCGGCCAACGAAGGCATTATGCCCGCGCTCGAGACGTCGCACGCGGTAGCCAAAGCTATGGAATTGGCGCGGGAGCGTAAGCATGATGAAGTTATCGTCGTATGTTTAAGCGGTCGAGGCGACAAAGACGCGATGGAAATTGCAAGACTCAAGGGCGTCGACTTCGGCTAACCCCCTTAGCCGCGAGGCGCAGCCCAGCGCCCGTCGCAAGGAATGTTGATTTGACGCAAAGACGCGGAGTCCCATAGACGCGCAAAATTGAGATGAAATGACAATCGGATTCGGCGAACTAGCCATATTAGCATTTCTGGTAGCTGCGATTTGTTGGATTCCGACGTCAGCGTTCGTGTGGCACCGTTATGGCCGGTGGTTCGTGTTAAGCATGTCTATTCTGGTGATGCTCGCCAGCTTGGCCGCTTGTGGATGCAGCTATCTCCGCCGTAAACTCTGTGCGTAGCAGTCTTAATCTGCTCGTCGTGTTCCCTCCACGCCTTTGCGTCAGTTCACATGTCCGCCGTCGACCAGCTATTCGAGAAACTACGCTCCGAGCATCAAAAGGCGCTCATGCCGTTTGTCACCGCGGGCGATCCGGATGTGGAATTCACGCAAGCGGTGCTGAAAGAGATTGTGGGCCGCGGGGCACACCTGTGCGAAGTGGGTATTCCCTACAGCGATCCGATTGCCGACGGGCCGGTGATTCAGGCATCGTATACCAGAGCACTGAAACACAAGATCAAGCTCGATCCGATTCTCGAAATGCTGGGCCGCGCAACGACCGAGATTAATGCTCCCGTCGTGACGATGGTGAGTTATGCGATAGTTTATAGGCACGGGCTGGAGGCTTACTGCGACGACGTGCGGGCTGCGGGCGTAGACGGACTGATTGTGCCCGACCTGCCGGTAGAAGAGTCTCCACAGCTTGCCAGGATTTGTGCCGATCGCCAGTTATCGCTTATTCAGCTCGTTACTCCCACAACGCCACGCGAGCGAGCGCTAAAGATCTGCGAAACCTCCAGCGGCTTTGTTTACTACGTTTCAGTTACTGGAATCACCGGTGAGCGCACGGAGTTGCCGCCCGACATTGTCGAAAACGTCGGTTGGCTCCGCCAACAGACATCGCTTCCCATCTGTATTGGCTTCGGCATCAACAAGCCAGAGCACGTCAAACTCCTTGCGCCAGTGGCTGATGGGCTAATTGTCGGCTCTGCCATCGTCCGCCGCATCGCCGAAGCGGCCAAGCGTCCCCGCGACACCGTGTTACGTGAAGTTGGTGATTATGTGACGGATTTGCTGGCCGCTTTTTAGGCTCTCTTCGGCCTTCTGCGGCAATAGCGGAATATTTGACCTTCTTGCTCGTCGCAAACTACTATTGATATAGTCATCGAGTTTTTGCTACTTGCTCGCTTGGCTCATGGTGTGTCCACAGGCGCTAATGCGTGAGGAGGCCTTTCGACATGCAGCAGAATCGTCGCGGAGAGCAAGTCCGCCGGTTTTTTGCCGGTGTGACTGAGTATGCGTTCCAAACTCGACTAGGGGTCGCTGATCCGCCGCTCGTCGACTACATCTCGGAACTCCTGATCCGCTTCCTGCGTTCGGACGAGGTGTATTCCGTCCGCGGCTTGCGCGGCGACCGATTGACCCAAGTGGCCGACATGTTGGAAGAAGCAACGCACCGACAAGGTCCGGCCAAGCGGCAGCTGCATCGGCACATCGGCGACTACACGCTGTTCTGGACTGGTTTGTATCCGGAGATGGCCGAGCGGATGCAACGTAGCAGCGGCAAGGACTTGCTGCTCGACTACCGCGATCAAGGCAAACGCAACTACCTGATCGCCAGTACGATTCCTGTTGAGAAAGAGCATGCACCATCGGAAGTATTGGAACGGCTGAGCGACTGCTTCGACATCTGCACCTACGGCTTGCAAGAAGTCCGCAAGGCGTGGGAGGAAGAAGATGGCGGGCAAGGCCCGATTCTTCTTGAGTAATCGGGCGTTCTACGTCACCAACCCCTTGGTCACCATCATAAACACATCCTCAAGCGTCGGTTCCTTGTCGGCAAATGACACCAGCCCAACGTCCGACGTGGCTAGTTGACGCATCAAGCGGTGTACGTCTTCGTCTTCACCGCCCATCTCGACTACGCAGTCGCGGCTATTCACTTGCACGCTGCGTACGTGCGGGTCGCTTCGAATCAGGCTGACTCCGGTCTCCATGTCGCCCGCGAAACGAATCTCGATATGGCGGTTCCGCTGAATCTGGCGGTAGACCTTGTCGATCGGGCCATGCATCAGCAACTGCCCTCGCTCGATAATGCCGATCGACGTACAGCAGTCTGCCAACTCCGTGAGGATGTGGCTCGATATGAGAATCGTCTTGCCCATGCGCCGAAGTTCTTTCAGCAGGGCTTTCACCTCTAGTCGTGCGCGAGGATCAAGACCGCTGGCCGGCTCGTCGAGAATCAGCACCGGCGGGTCATGCACAAGTGTCTTGGCCAGGCAGAGCCGCTGCTTCATGCCGCGCGACAACCCATTCACGTAATCGTCGCGCTTGTGCGTCAGGTCGAGCAGCTCCAACACGTCGCCAATCACACCTTTGCGGCGACTCTTGGGAATCTGATAGGCCACGGCAAAGAAGTCGAGGAACTCCCACACCTTCATGCCGTCGTATACGCCAAAAGTGTCGGGCATGTAACCGACGCTTTGCCTAACCTTGAGCGGCTCGCGCGTGACGCTGTGGCCATTGACGGTCGCCTCGCCAGTGTTCGCGCGAAGCAGCGTGGCAAGGAACCGGATCGTCGTACTCTTGCCGGCGCCGTTGGGTCCAATGAACCCAAACATCTCGCCAGCAGCGATATCGAGGTTCAAGTTCTCCACAGCCACAAAGTCGCCGTAGGTCTTGCCAAAGTTGCGGATGGTGATCATGGGTGGAAGTGTAGTAGTGAGTGGTGCGTGGTCTGGATTACGGCTTACAAGGTGGTGCCTTGTTTCGATTTCTTGAGGTACGCGATGTATCCGTTGATTCGTGCGATAAGGTCCTCTGCTTCTTGCTTTAGCTGCAGAGCAAGCTGACGCTCACCGTATGCCTCGTCTATGCAAATGTTGAAATCATCGATAAGCTCCCCCACCGAACCCCGTGAAATGCGACAAAACCTAATGTTCTCCTGGTAGTACCACCGTCCGTGGCCTTCCGCAATGTTGTTGGATACGGACACGTCAGCCCGCCTCATCTGATTCGCCAAACAGCCATTCCTCACACGATGGCAGCTGTCGAACCAACTCATACACTCGCCGCCGAAACTGACGGGCCGCCTTATATAACTCAAAATCATCTAGACGAAAACGGCTCTGCATCTTCGTTCCCCCCCAAAGTCATCACAACTCACAACGCACCACGCACCACCTATCACCCACCAAAGTCGTCTCCAAAATCTTCGCCGCCCAGGTCGTCGTAGCTGGCGATGACGTCGCGGGGGCTGTTGACGTCGGGAGTGGGTGAGGCGAGTGGGGCACGTTGAAGGTGGGCAACGACCAACGCGGCGCCGCGAACTTGGGCGGCGGATGGAGTTACCGTGACACCTGGCAATACCTTGTCGATCCGGCCAACCAAGCGCGTGTCGCCGGGCGTCATGTGTCGGGGATCGAGAGCCAATGCGAACATCGGTTCGAGGTCGAGTCGCTTTGCTTCGGCGAGGCCCTGCTTGGCCCGTTCGTCGGCGAAACGATCGTCGAGGAGTGGCGCGAACGTCACCGTGGCGCCGCTACCTGCCTCGAGCTCGCCAATCCAGCCACCGATGAGGCGCGGCTCGTCGCCATCGTCCACGCGCCGCACCACTGCCACGCTCTTGAGCGGAAACTGCGACTGATTGACCACACGTCCCTGGTTGGTGCTCAATTGGCTATAGGTAAGCGGTCCGTCTAGGGGATGCATCTGCTCGCTGTGCAGCATCTCGGTCGTGGCGCTAGAGACCTGTACGCCCGCGAGCTTCACGTTCTTGGCCTGAGTTAACTCCACGGCCGATCGGCGTTGACCCGTCAGCATCTTGAAATCGCTGCCTTGGGGATCCAGCCCTCGCGGAAACGGCGCGGCGACAGCCGACGGATCGTCGAACTCCATGTCGTACACCGTGGAAAGCGAAGTATACAGGGCCGTGTATCGTGAAACGTGGGCTCGTGGATAGTCGCCCTGTATCTCGACCAGCGCAATTTCAGTTTGAGCTCGCACAAAGCCAATGTCGAGCTGCGCCTGTTTGACCACGACACCTGTACCGACCAGTGCGATGATTGGCGCCGCAATCCATGCGTATTCTACTCTGCCAAGCGCCTTGAAGAAGAACCAATTGAGCGGCACCAACACGACCAAGTAAACCGCCAGACAGGTAACGACAAACGATCGATGCGGCACCTGGACACCCGCTGCTTCTCGAAGTGCTTCCCGTGCTGCCTGACTAGTGGCGTTGAAGTTGTTCCAGGCGCCAATGCCGCCCGCCACGATGGGAGGTTTACTCTCCGGAATGCTAAAATCGGTGACTCCGTAGAAGTTGGATTGTTGTTGAGTCTGCGGATTCGGGACGTTCCGCCAGTTGGTGGCGTTAGGATCGGCGTGAACGTCGCGGGAGAATAGCCGCAAGTGCGTGACGTACTGCGCGTCGCGCATGTGGCCTGGATGATTCGCCCACTCGCCATGCAACCCACCAAGTCCCGTACCTTTGCCTGCAGCCCAAACCCTCGGAGGGCGGCGCATGATGCCGGCGTTGAAAAGATCGTCAAAGTGTGGCGACCAAGTCAGCAGGTCACGTTCGGCAAGTTGCATGCGCGACACCACGATCCGACCGCGACCCACACGACGCTCGACCAGCAGCCCACCGGTGGAAACGGCAAGCCCTGATTCGCCCACGCCGTCAGCCAAGTTGAGATTCACGCCCGACCAATTGCGAGTGATCTTGAGCGGCTTGGGTGGCTCGGCGTTCTGGCGGCGCAGTTTCTGCGACCAGTACTTCGCAAGTGTTTGAACGTCGACCTTGGTGATTTCCGCAGCGCCACCATCGGTGGCAGGCAGGTAAGGTGCGAGAAAGCTGTTCTCGAGCAGTTGTAACGAGTCGGGCCCATTGACGATCAACTGGCCGCCCCAATGCAACCAGTCGATCAACGCTTCGCGGCGCTGGCGGTCGAGTTGGTCTGGGTCGACTTCATCCCACAGAACAAACGCGATAGTCGTCCAGCACATCGGATTGTCGGGCAATGGAACCTGTTTGCTGATATCCGGCAGCAGCACTTGGTAATGTGGCAAATCTTCGCTACCGTCCAGTGTGTCCTGCGGCACAAGCACGCCATTGAGCGACTTGAGGAACGTGTAACGGTTCGGTTCCTTCGCCAGCACGACGAAGAAGTACTGATAAGACTTCATCATCGTCAGCGGCGTACCAATGGGAATGTCGCCTACAACGGCACCGTAGTTGCGCTCACGAAGCGTACACTTGACACTCGCGTTGCCGGCTGACTGCGGCGCGAAGAACAGGTTTTCGACAAATCGCGGCCGCCCCTTGGCCAACTGCACCGGCCGCGTGGTGCTCAGAGTGTAAGGCGTGAGGGCGATGGGAACCGGGTTGCTCTTCGAGTCGACCACTTGCAAGGTCGTCTCACCGCCCCAGTCGTCGAAGTTCGACTTCATCAACTGGGTCACCGTCATCCAATGGCCTTTCTTGGCTCGCGAGAGCTTGATCTCGGTGTCGCTCGGCTTGGCGACCGGAGCCTCGACGATGAACTTTCGCTTCTCCTTTTCTTTCTCTTCCTTCTTTTTTTTCTCCTCTTCTTCCTTAGCTTTCTGCTCTGCTTCCTTCGCTAACCGTGCCTGTCGCTCCTGTGGCGTCTCGCTGCGGCAACCGCCGCAGCCTGTCATGCCAATCAGCAACGAGCCCAGCATCAGCCAAACCAGCACGCGGGCTGGGCGGGTTGCTTTGGTAGAGATCTGCATATCGTTCAACGCCTAGCCGAGAGTGCCGGCTTCCGGCGATTTCGCGTTGGTGGATGATCGCGTCGGCAGCGCCGACCCTACGTGAAACTCTATTCGCAGTCGTGTCGGGAATTATTGGACAAATTATACCGCACCGCGACCTCGGCGTCTGCAATTGCGTGCTAGCCATACGGTCGCCGCGGCAACTGCGGACAGTGCCGCGAGGAATACGATGGAAATGGCTGCTACACGATCTTCGACTCCATAGTGCAATAGCGCGAACAACCGAATTGTCAGTGTGGGTGGCCCCGGTGGCATGACGAGTATCGTCGCGGCGAGTTCGCCAGTGGACAACGCAAACACCACCAACCACGCGACGGCCAGCATCACTGCATTTACCGGCAACGCCACCAGTAAGAGGATCTGCAACCAACCGGCGCCGTCGGACCTGGCCGATTCGATGAGCGTCGACGAAACGCGAGCGAAGCCGGCGGCCATCACGAGTGCCGCTGCCGGCGTAAATCGAGCGGTCTGCACCATCCACGGCGCCAGCAATGTGTCGTCGTAAGCGCGGGTTAGGAACGAAAGCCATGAGTCGGTTGGATGATTGAGCAGTTCGATGACACACAAACCTAGCAGCGGACCCGGCACCGAAATCGCAAACGCAAGCCCCGCAAGCGTGACCATCGGCAAACGACGGCTCAAGCGCAAGCGCCAACCAATCGACGTACCCAACACCACCGCCGCGGTGGCGACGCTTAGGCCGAGCCACATCGTCTGTTCCAGTTCGCGCGCATGCAGCCCAACGGCGGCAGTTAGCTCGGACTGGAGCTTGTCGAACGACCAAACACGCTCCCAGCCATCGGCCGTCGCGGCAGTCCCCAATCCAGCCTTGTACACTAACGAGGCAAGCGGAAGCACAGCAACCAAGCCAAGCACCAATGCTGGCGCCGCAGCCGCTAGCCACTTTGCGCCGCCAAGTTGCCATCGCCAGGTTCGTTCGGCCACATCGTCATTCACTCTCAGCAATTCAACCACCGGCACCAGCGCCATCGTGGTGAGCACCGCAAGCAAGCCAACACCAGCAACCAGGCCAATGTTCAGCGGCCAGGGTGACCACGGGGCGTAATCGGCTGCGGGGTTGTTAGTTTGAAAGCCGCCGGCGGCAGCCGACGTGTAGATTTCCTCGGCAAACGTTCGTATCTGAAAGAAGTCGGTTACTGTCATCTCCGCTGCAACGTTCACCATCGTCCACAGCGTGGCTACCGCGATCGCAGGCAGCACCGTCGGCAACGTGATCGACCACACCACTCGCCACGCGGGCGCTGCAAGCGAAGCAGACTCCTCCAGCTCGGCAGGCACTCGAGCCAGCGCTACCGCGACGATGCACACCACCCATGGCACGGCGGCCATTGCGTGAATCCAAATCGCCCCCGTCCAGCCGTCGAGCCAAGGCTCGGCAAGCCCTTCGACCGGGTCGACGGTCATCCACCCGCCCACCCCGAGCGCCGCTTGCCAGGCGGCGGCGTGTAGGTAGAGCGGCACGAACAGCAACACTGCGAACGCCGCCAACATCCATCCGCGAAGCGGAGCGTTCGTCTTCACGAGCAGCACCGCGGCCAGCGTTCCCAACGGTACCGCGATGGCAGCCGACGATAGCGAAAGCCGAAGCGTGTTCAGCGCGATGCCGGCCACTCGCTCGCCGGCCAGCAGCAAGCAAATCACCACCAGGCCGGCAAATAGTGCAAACCAGACGGTCGAACTACGCGAGCGCATACCGGCATTGTAGTGTGGCGCGGAGCGTTTGTCCTTGATCCGAGGAGCTGAGAGTTTCCATCCCCATGGAATACCTATCGCCCGGCAACGTACAGGCAACCTCGTTCAAGCGACTGACAGCCGAAACGCGCTTACGTGCGCAATCACGCCACCGCTTAGAGTCCGTTTTGTCCCATCTACAGGAAAACGATTCTAGGGGACTCTATTACCCTCCCATCGCCCTGCCGGATTTCTTTTTCCTCTGTGTTTCTCGATGTTTTTCATTTCGCAAGCAGAGTTTGAATTGTCCATTTTGTCCGTTCTTGAAGCGCGAAGCGACAATTGAGGACGGAATGACCAATTCCGAATGAACCAATGACTCGTTGAATCCTGCAACACCTAACAAAAAAGGCGGACGTCCGCCGGCCTCTCCGCGCGCGTCGCCAGACAAGAACTCCGGGCCATACGGAGCTGGAGCGGTCCCTTGAAAACATGACGATCTCAGCCGCCACGCCGGTAGCTACCAACCACTCTACAATCTCACGGATCACAGCCCGGCTCGCCTGACGCAAAGCGCGTACGGCACACCGGTATGCATGTACAGTACCACAACCGTGGCCTAGTTTCCAGCAAGAAATGCCGCAGGAAATTGGGCCATGTCATCGGGCGGCGCCAACAGTCGGCCACAACCCACGGTGCCACTGAGGCACACCCAATTCGGCCGATTGCCGGTGGGCGTAGCCCAAGAGGTTGCCGCCGCCAGGTCACTGTACGACAATCTCTACTTCTTAGCAGGCAATCCCAGGTCGCAATACCGGAACCCCCAACTATGTCCGATCCCCTGCCCTACGACGTCGAAGCTTGGGAAGTCGTTCGCCAGGTGCCCGATCTTCGCGTGGCCACGTTTACGCTTGCCGAAGGGCAATGCGTGCCGTGGCATATTCACACGGAGGTCTCCGACAAGTTCTTTTGCCTCGAAGGCACTTTGGAGGTCGAACACCCGGAAGGCATGACGTCGGCGGAACTAGCCGTGGGCGAATCGTACGAAGTGCCGCCCGGCACGCCGCACCGAGCCAAGGGCAAAGACGGCGGCCGCGTGCGGTTCCTCATTGTGCAGGGAATCGGCCACTACGATTTCGTGCCGGTGGAGGTGTAAGCCAAGGCGCCAATAAGAATTAGACGCGGGCAAGGCAGCGGCGCTTTACAGAATAATGTACGTGTGTATATTAACCGCGATCGATGGGCAACTTCAATCAACAGGAGCACGAAAATGACCTACGCTCAGAGCATTCTGCCGGAGTTCGATCAAGAGATGGCCAACACGCGCAAAGTGCTCGAGTTGGTTCCGGAAGACAAGTTCGACTGGCAGGCGACCGAGTCAACGCACACACTTGGTTGGAACGCCAATCACCTCGCCGACATATTGAGTTGGGCAGCGCCAACCTTGGTGAACGATTCGTTCGACGTGCATCCGCCAGGCGGCGAGATGTACCAGACACCCACCCTCGCCACCACCAAAGAAATCCTGGAGTTGTTCGACAAGAATGTGACCGAAGCCAGAGCAGCGCTCGAAGAAGCCGTGGATGAGAAAATGGGCGAGCCGTGGTCGCTGTTGCAGCAAGGCGAAACGCTAATGACCATGCCCCGCGCGGCCGTGATCCGCGGCTTCGTAATGAACCACATCGTCCACCACCGCGCGATCCTGATCACCTACTTACGACTGAACGGCATCAGTGCGCCGGGGATGTACGGGCCTGGCGACTCTGCCGCTAGCTAAACGGCGTAACCAAACAACGGTTAACCACAGAGGCCGCAGAGATCTCAGAGAGATTGATGGTCGATGATCAAGTGAACAAGATAACGGGTTCGATTGTGGACGCTGCGATAAAGGTCCATCGAGCCCTGGGGCCTGGGTTGCTTGAATCGGCCTATGAAAAGTGCCTGCAGTTTGAATTGGTTCGGCGCGGATACCAAGTCTCGGCCCAGGTTGAGATGCCGCTGAATTACGACGGGTTTCAGGTTGAACTTGGATGTCGAGTCGACCTGTTGGTAGAGAACATTGTGGTTGTGGAATGTAAGGCAGTGCGAGAACTCACGCCCATCGACAAAGCTCAGGTAACATCGTACTTCAAAATAGGCAGCTTCCCAGTTGGGCTACTGATCAACTTCCATGTCGAACTGCTTAAGGACGGCGTTCATCGTTTCGTCGCCTAAGCAGGTTTAACTCCTCAGAGTCCTCTGTGCTCTCTGTGCTTAATCAATGTGCCTGAGGGCTCAGACGCTGACGAATCGCGAAAGGCGCAGAGTTCAGAATTGCCGGGGCTCTACACCCTCCGGTTCTCTCCTGTTCCCTGCCCTACCCCAATACCGCCAACTCTTGCCCATTGGCGATTTGCTGCCCCGGCGTGACCCTTACTTCCTTGACCACCCCGTCGCATGGGGCGGCGACGGGGACTTCCATCTTCATCGCCTCGAGGACGAAGATGGCTTGGCCCGAGTTGACTTGGTCGCCCACATTCACGTGCGCTTTGAGCAGCACGCCTGGCATTTGGGCTTTCACCGGAGTGGTAGCGCCGGTGGATGCGGGCGCAGAGTTGTCACTCGCGTCCGAACGCGGCTTGAGTGAAACCTGGTACACGTTGCCATCGACCACCACGTTGTTGCCGTTGAACGCGAGGAAGTAATCCTTGCCGTCGACGGTCACTGTGTACTCGGCCGGCTGGTCGGGCGCAGGCGGAGTGGCAGTTGCCTCGGCAGTCTTGTCGATCTTGCGAATACCAAGCTCGGCGTTGCCTTGAAGAAATGCTAGCCCCTTTTCTTTGCATGTCGCGACGATGAACAGGTTCTCGTCGGTCTCGGGCAAGTTGTGTTCTTGGAGCTTCTTGCGCGCCGCTTCGAGCCCCTTGCTCGAGTCAGCGTCGTTGCGCTCCAGCGGCGGTTCGGTGGTCGGCTCAAGTCCCAATTGCTTTGAGGCAAGCTCCACCACTCTCGGATCGGGCTGCACCGGAGTTTTGCCAAAGTAGCCAAGCACCATCTGCCCGTACGACTCGGCAATCTTCTCCCACTCGCCGAACATCACGTTATTGAACGCTTGTTGAAAATAGAACTGCGAAACGGGTGTGACCGACGTGCCGTACCCACCAAGCCGCACCACCTCGCTCATGGCGCGAATCATGTCGGGGTATTTGGCCATGATGCCGTTGTCGCGAAGCATTTGGGTATTGGCTGTCAGCGCGCCGCCCGGCATAGGGCTCCAGGGGATGAGCGGCTCGACCGCCACGGCTTCGGGCGGCAAGAAGTAGTCGCTCATGCACTCCTTAAACACTTCCTCCGCGTCGCGCACCTTGTCGATGTCGATGTCCAGTTCGTACTCACTGCCTCGCAGTGCGTGCCACATCACGAGGACGTCAGGCTGGCAAGTTCCGCCAGAGCAAGGGGCCAGGGACAGATCGATCGCATTCGCGCCGGCGTCGAGCGCCGCCTTATTCGCAAGCACACTCACACCCGCCGTTTCGTGCGTGTGGAAGTGAATATAGGCATCTGCCGGCAGCATCTTACGTGCGCGCTTGATCGTTTCGTACACCTTCGAAGGCACCGCCGTGCCCGAGGCATCTTTGAAGCAAACCGCATCGTAAGGAATGTCGGCATCGAGAATCCGCTGCAGCGTCTTCGCGTAAAAGTCGGCATCGTGCGCTCCTTTGCAGCCGGGCGGTAGTTCCATCATGGTCACCACAACTTGATGGAGCAGACCTGCGTCGACAATGCACTGGCCGCTGTAAATGAGATTGTTAACGTCGTTAAGTGCATCGAAGTTGCGAACGGTGGTGATGCCGTGCTTCTTGAACAAGTCGGCGTGCATCTTGATGACGTCGCTCGACTGAGACTCGAGCCCGACCACATTCACACCACGTGCGAGCGTTTGCAAATTGGCGTCGGGCCCGGCGGTCTCGCGGAAGGCGTCTATCATGTCGAACGCGTCTTCCTGACAGTAGAAGTACAGCGACTGAAATCGCGCGCCACCGCCTGCCTCGAAGTAGTCGATCCCGGCGTCCCGCGCCGCCTCGAGCGCCGGCAGGAAATCCTTGGTTTGCACCCGCGCCCCATAAACGGACTGAAACCCGTCGCGAAACGCGGTGCACATGAAGTCAACTTTTTTCTTGGACACAGCTTTCTCTTTACTGACTTACCCACAAAGAGCACGGAGAACTATGAGGACTTCGTTACTCATGCGAAGTTGATTGAAAGTTGCACGCCTTGGCGAGTTCATTGCCACACATCGAACTCTCGAGAATCGACTGCGGTCCGACACAACTGCAGAGTCGATTCGACGTCTCAAAGTTTCTCTCTGTAACCCCTGTGTACTCTGTGCTTAGCTTCCTGGTCATTTCGCCAATACGCTCCACAGAACGCCCGCCGCTACTGCCGAGCCGATGACTCCGGCAACATTGGGAGCCATAGCGTGCATCAGCAAGAAGTTGTGGGGGTCCTCTTTTTGGCCGACCATCTGTACCACACGGGCTGAGTCGGGGACGGCCGATACACCCGCCGCGCCGACCAACGGGTTGATCTTGTGCGTCAGGAAAAGGTTCATGAACTTGGCAAAGAGCACTCCGCTGGCCGTGGCAATGCCGAACGAAAGCGCGCCCAGGCCAAAGATCATGAGCGAGTCGCGGGTGAGGAACTGATCAGCGTCGGTGCTGGCGCCCACCGAAAACCCAAGCAGGATCGTTACGATGTCAATCATCGCTGTGCGTGCGCTCGCCGCCAGACGTTCGGTGACCGTACTTTCCTTAAGCAGGTTTCCAAGGAACAACATGCCAATCAAAACAATCGAGCCGGGCGCAATCATCGTACAGATTAGGAACGCGGCAATAGGAAAAATGATCTTTTCGCGGCGGCTCACGTGCCGCGGTGGCTTCATGTGGATAAGCCGCTCTTCGCGCGTGGTAAGTAGATTCATGATGGGCGGCTGAATCACCGGCACCAACGCCATGTAGGAGTAGGCTGCAATGGCAATGGCGCCCAGCAGTTCCGGAGCCAACTTCGACGCGAGAAAAATGGCCGTGGGACCGTCGGCCCCGCCGATGATTCCAATCGCTGCGGCGGCCTTCGGAGCGAATCCAAGATACAGCGCGCCGAGCAGAGTCAGGAAAATACCTGTCTGCGCGGCCGCACCCAACAGCACCAGTTTGGGATTCGACAGCATGGTCGAAAAATCGGTCATCGCGCCGATGCCCAGAAAGATGAGGGGCGGAAAAATACCCTGGCTCACTCCGAAGTAGATGTAGCTGAGCACGCTACCGAAGTCGTAGGCTACCTGTTCCTGTTGGACGATCTCGCCCTGCGAATCGCGAATGTCGACGCTCTCCGTAACCACTTGGCCATCCTCAACCACGATGCCGCCGCCGCTGTACACACCCAACGGCATGTCGGCTGGCGTCGGGATGTTGCCGATGAGAATCCCAAAGCCAATGGGCACCAACAGCAGCGGCTCGTAGTCTTTGATAATCGCCAGGGCGATGAACACCAGACCGATGAGAATCATCGCGGCGTTGCCAACACTCATGTTGACAAAGCCAGTCGTCTCGACGAACTGATTGAACGTTTCCATTGAACTCGATCTGGCGTGGTCGATACGCTGACAGTTGTCGCTACCCGGTCGCTAATTGTTGGTGATCTTCTGCAACTCGGTATGCAGCACCAGGCCAATGGCCGCCACAACCTTCTCGCGATCCTGTGGCATTCGCTCCTGGGGAGTCGGCGGAGCGACATGGGAATGAACTTTGGGAAGGATTGGATCGAGCAATTCCAACAATCTGGGCATCAAGGCGATAAACACCGAGATGAACACCAACGCGGTAAAGACGATCAGCATTCCCGTGACTGAAATGGCGATGCCGTTGCCTTCGACAATCGCCTCCCAGCCGCTCAATGAGGTTTCGCTGTCGCTCTGAGCCAGCAGCCAATAGTTTGTCACAACGCAATCCTGAGCCGAAGGATGCGGAACATCCGCGTGTAGTGAACTTGGTGAGACACCTAGAATAGTTGGCCAGTGGGTAAAATTGAATTGGGGAGTCAGAACGATTCAATCGAATTCTGTGACAACTCCCCCGTAACACTTCTGCTGGCCAGTGTCAGTTTGTAACACGAGCGCGCCGTCGTCGGCCAGTCCTTCGCAATAGCCAACCGTTTCGCCTTTTCCTGTCGCAAGGCGGACTTGTCGCCCTGTGAGCAGCGACCGGGCTCGCCACGTGGCGGCGAGAGTGGAGTCTTGTGCCAGGAAGCGGTCGAAGTACTGTTCGATTTGGCGCAGGCACTCGATCAGCACGGCCGAACGATCAAAGACTTGACCCGCGTGGCCAACCACGTCGGTCATGGCAATTGCCGTGTCTTGAAGCTCAGTGGGTGCCGCGCCGACCGAGTTATTCACGTTCAGGCCAACGCCGATGACGACCCGCAGCCCGGGGTCGCCGACGCGTTCGATCAGTATTCCAGCCACCTTTCGCCCATTGAGGTAGACATCGTTGGGCCATTTGAGCGTAACGTCACCCGCGACAAAGTGATCCACGGCGTCGCAAATCGCAGCGCCTATCGACAGAGAAACCTGCGGCAGATGGGCAATCGGCACGTCGAGCGGGCGCGAAAGCAGGCTCCAAGTAAGCGCACCCGGACCCGACCACCAAGTGTTGCTGCCGCGACCGCGCCCAACTGTTTGTTTCTCGGCAACGAATAGCTCCACGAGCGAATCCCGGGACGCCTCGGCGTGCTCTAGAGCTCGATTGTTCGTCGAATCGGTGCTTTCAAAGTAGTGGACGCGGTCGACCCACGTTTCGTGCGAGATTCGTGACAACTCCAACGGATCAGGGTTCATGACGCACCGCGTGGATGAAAACGAGCAGCGAGCGGCTTGATCATAAAGGTGGCAAACTCTCCGACGCAACCGGCGTCACAACAATGATTTAGGTCCAAAGGACAATCGAAATCGACAGTTAATGAAATAAATCTTCCATATGATTCCGTTTTTTGATTGAATATTCCATCTTTATCGCGCAAAATGGCGCTTACATACGGAGGAAATCGAGCAACGCATTGCCGCCATGGTCGAAGAACGCCGACACAATCTGCTGGAACTTGTTCGCACACAAGGATTTGCGTCGCTTCCAGATTTGGCGGAAAGGCTGCAAGTCTCGGAGTCCACCGTTCGTCGCGACTTGGCCCATCTGGAGCAGGACGGGCTGGCGCGGCGGACTCATGGAGGGGCGTTTTACGCTGGGCCGTCCCCCGACCTGTCGCATTTCCGCAGCAGGCAAGCGTCGGAGTGGAGCAAGAAGCGGGCGATTGCACGGGTTGCGGCCGCGCTGGTTGAAGAGGTGGATTCGCTGCTGCTCGACGGCGGCAGCACGACTTACGAGTTGGCCCAATTGCTCGCCGGGCGGCCGCTGCAAGTGGTCACCAATTCGTTGCCAGTTGCCAACCTGTTCAGCTCGCGGCCCGAGGTCGAGTTGATTCTCGTGGGTGGGTACTTGCACAGCAGGTCAGGTGTGTTGCTGGGAGCCTACGCCGAGGAAATGCTCGCGGCGCTAAGAGTGCGAACAGCGGTGATTAGCGCGGCCGGAGTCACGGAGTCGGGCTTGTACAACAGCAACCACATGACCGCCAGCACCCAAAGAGCGATGATCGCTGCGGCCGACGAAGTGTTGCTGGTGGCCGACAGCACCAAGTTTGGCCACCAGAGCATTGCTCCCGTCTGCAAATTGAACGACATCGACCGAGTCGTGGTCGACAGCCAACTGGATGAAGAGTGGCATGAACCGCTCGCCGGGGCTGGAGTAGAGCTATCGCTGGCGGAGGAGGTGGCCAGCGATGCGAGCCCATCCAACGACACCAGTGATTGAAACTCTCGGATAGAAGACGCAGGCATGAGCAGTACAACCCTTCAGCAAACCGACATCGAACGAATCGTTCGCGAAATCGTGCAGCGGCAGTTTGCGTTTCCGGTTTCTAATGGGCATGCAAATGTTGCACCCACGGAGCCTGAGCTTGTGGTGAGTGTCTCAGCTCGGCACGTACACCTAACCGACGAGCACGTAGAGAAGCTGTTTGGCCCTGGTCGTACGCTCACGCCGGACAAAGATCTCTATCAAGACGGATTCTACGCGGCCAAAGAAACCGTGATGGTGGTCGGGCCACGGCGACGAATGCTGCCGAGCGTTCGGGTACTGGGACCCACGCGGTCGTATAGTCAGGTAGAACTGGCCTTTACCGATGGCATCTCGCTCGGAATCAACCTCCCCGTGCGAGCGAGCGGCAAGATCAAGGGTACGCCTGGCTGCGTGCTCGTTGGACCCGCCGGCGCGGTGGAATTGGCCGAGGGAGTGATTCGGGCAGAGCGGCACGTCCACATGAATAGCCACGACGCCGAGTTTTACGGCGTGAAAAACGGCGATCGGATGAACCTGCGCATCGAATCGTCTAGCAGTGTGGTGATGGAAGACCTATTAGTGCGGGCCGACGCGACCAGCAAGCTCGAGGTGCACGTCGATACCGATGAAGGTAACGCCGCCGACCTCGACAACGCAACCAAAGTGACGCTTGAGAAACAACAGCCGTGCCAGTGCCAATCGCACTAGCCACGGTTTAAGGATCGATGTTCGCGGCACGCCCGCGAACCCGTTGTAACGGAGTAGTTGACTTTTTCGATTTGACAGCGAGGACCACAAGATGGCAAAGACAGTCGAAGCGCTCGGCATGATCGAGACCAAGGGATTCACTCCCCTGGTCGAAGCGACCGACGCGATGCTCAAGGCAGCGAACGTAACGTTCCAGTCGTGGGACAAAGTGGGCGCCGGTTTGGCGGCCGTATTCGTAACGGGTGACGTTGCTGCAGTGAAAGCAGCCACCGATGCCGGCGCCACCGCCGCTGGGCGAGTTGGCGAGGTAATCAGCGTGCAGGTGATTCCGCGCCCGCACGAGGACGTCGAGTCGGTGCTGAAGAAAAAGACGCCATCGGCAAAGAGCTAAACACCCCATAGACTCCAACTACTTCGATGTGAAAGGTCAATCATGCAACAAGCAATTGGACTAGTAGAAACAAAAGGCTTGGTGCCGTTGGTCGAGGCCACCGACGCCATGGCGAAGGCTGCCAACGTCACCGTTGAGAAGCGCGTGGACTTGGGCGGCGGTTTGGTCACCACGGTCGTTAGCGGCGATGTCGGCAGCGTGCGGGCAGCGGTTGAGGCAGGCGCTTCGGCAGCCAGCCAAGTGGGCGAGCTGATCTCGAGCCACATCATCGCCCGACCGTCGGACGGCGTGATTACTGCCTACTTCAAGTAGCCAATTGGCGGGTCGATGACCTCACGCTTAACGAGGCGAAGCTAACCATGAAGGTGCTAGTCGCGAACTTAGGCTCGACGAGCTTCAAGTATCGTCTCTTCGACATGGACGACGAACGTCAGCTTGCGCGAGGTGGCGTGGAGCGAATCGGAGCCGACCAGAGCCAAGCGTTTGTCGAGGTCGGTGAAGATCGCCGAGAGCTATTAATTGCGGCACCCGATCATGCCGCGGCAGTCGAGGCGTGCCTGGTGCAACTGACCGACCCCGAACAAGGTTGCTTGCAATCACCCGACGAAGTCGCTGCGATCGGCTTCAAGGCGGTGCATGGCGGTCGGGCCGGTGGAGTGACGAACGTGACACCCGATGTGCTGGTAGCAATGGAAGAGATGGCACAGGTGGCGCCTGCCCACAACCCGCCCTACGCGGCGGCGATGCGGCAGATGCGCGAGAAGCTGCCTCACATCCCACTCGTGGCAGCATTCGAGACTGGTTTCCACCTGACGAATCCGCCTCGCCTAAAGCACTACGCGGTGCCCACCGAGTGGGCCGAGTCGTATGGCGTGCAGCGTTGGGGATTCCACGGGGCGAGCCATCGCTACGTGGCCGAACGCACTGCGGAACTTGTCGGTCGCGACGATTTGCGGGTGATCTCGTGCCACTTGGGAGGCTCGAGCAGCGTGTGCGCGATTCGCCACGGCGAGAGCGTCGACACTTCGATGGGTATGAGCCCTCAGTCGGGTTTGCCGCAGAATAACCGAGTCGGCGACTTCGACCCGTTCGCCCTGCCGGTGTTGATGCAGCGGATGGGTAAATCGCTAGACGAAGTACTTGAGCTGCTGGCAAGCCATTCGGGGCTAGCCGGTATTTCGGGCACCAGCGGCGACGTCCGCGATCTGGCTACCGCCGCCGAAGCGGGCGACGATCAAGCGCGGTTGGCATTAGACGTCTACACCACCGACGTTCGGCATTACGTGGGCGCTTACCTCGTGGAACTTGGTGGGGCCGACGTTATCGCCTTCGCTGGAGGCATCGGCGAGAACGGCCATCAGGTACGAAGCGCCGTGTGCCGCAACCTTTCGGAACTAGGAATCGAGTTGGACGAGGAGAGAAACGTAGCCGCCTCAGGAGAGGGACCGATCCACGCCGCGAGCAGCAAGACGCAAGTATGGATTGTGCCGACCAACGAGGAAATCATCGTCGCTCGACAAACCAAGCAGCTTGTCGAGCAATCGTAACGTACTAGCCCCAAGGCCCCGAGTCGAATGTTTCTCGCCAAAGTCACCGGATCGCTGGTAGCGACGCAGAAAGTGGAATCACTCCGCGGGCACAAGCTGTTGGTGGTCGAGCCGTATCGCCTTGACCCCGCGAAGCGCACGGAATTGATCAGCGCCGGCCGCACGTTTGTCGCGGTCGACACGCTGGGCGTTGGCGAAGGCGAAATGGTGCTCATCACGCAAGGCTCCAGCGCACGACTGACGCCCGAGACGAAAAACCTGCCGATCGACACGGTTGTCATTGGCATCGTCGACCGTGTAGATGTCGAACAGCAAACCGTATTCGATCAGCAACAATAAGATCACGTAGGTAAACACGATGCAACTTGACGAAACCACACTACGCAGCGTGATCGCGCAAGTACTGGCCGAAGTGGGGCAGATACCCGCTGCATCTTCCTCCAACGGATACCACGGGCGCAACGGCGTATTCACATGTGTCGACGAAGCGGTGGCCGCCGCCGGCGAGGCATTCGACCAACTCAGCCACCACACGATTGAAGATCGCAAACGCATCATCGATCACATTCGTCGCATCTCTATCGAACAGTGCGTCGAACTTGGCACTATGGAGATGGAAGAGACGGGTATCGGTCGGCTGGAGCACAAGATCGAAAAACTCAAGACGCTTGGCGAACGAACGCCAGGCACCGAGTTCCTCAAGTCCGAGGTGTACAGCGGCGACAAGGGCTTGGCAGTAATCGAACGAGCGCCGTTTGGCGTGATCGGCGCCATCACACCGGTAACGCACTCGCTGCCAACCATCACCGGCAATGCGGTCAGCATGATTGCGAGTGGAAACGCGCTGGTCGTAAACCCGCATCCCAGCGGCAAACGTGTAGCCGCCGAAGGCGTTCGCCGTTTCAACGCGGCCATCGCGGCCGACTTGGGCATCGACAACCTGATCTGCGTCATCGCCGAACCGACGCTTGAATCGGCCAATGCACTGTTCGCCCACCGCGACATCGCGTGCATTTGCGTTACCGGCGGCCCAGCCGTGGCCCGCGCCGCCTTGAACAGCGGCAAGCGAGCAGTAGTGGCCGGCCCGGGCAATCCGCCCGTGGTGGTCGACGAAACGGCCGACTTCGACCGCGCTGCACGAGCCATCATTCAGGGCGCGTCGTACGACAACAACCTGCTGTGCATTGCGGAGAAGGAAGTGTTTTGCACCGAGCCGGCGTTCGAGCCGATGATGGCGGCGATGGAGCACGCGGGCGCCGTGCAATTGACCGCCACGGAAATCGACCGCCTGACGGCCGTGGCCATCACCACCGTCGGCGAAGGCGAACACAAGCACGAAGTAGCCGCGAAGGACTACATCGGAAAAGACGCAGCGGTGCTGGCTCGAGCAGCGGGCCGCGACGTGCCGAGAAATACGGAGCTATTGTTCGGCGAAACGTCGGAGACCAACCCGTTTGTGCCCGTGGAGCAGATGATGCCGTTCGTGCCGTTCGTCCGTTGCCGCGACATCGAAGAGGCAATCGCCAAGGCCAAGTACTACGAGCACGGCTTCCGCCACACGGCCATCATTCACACTAACAACGTACGACATATGACCATGATGGGCCGCGCGCTCGACACCACGCTGTTCGTGAAGAATGGCCCGTGCATGTCGTCGCTTGGTCTGGGCGGCGAAGGTTACTTGTCGTTCAGTATTGCGACGCCGACGGGCGAAGGCGTCACGACGCCACTCACGTTTACGCGCGAACGGCGGTGCTCGTTGATCGACGACTTGCACATATTGGGAAGACGGTAGACAGCGAGCCATGCTCAAAGCCAAAGTCATGGGATCGGCGACAGCCACACTCAAGCACCCGTCGCTCGAAGGGCGACGAATGCTGGTAGTGCAGCCCTATGGACCCGACGGTTCAAAGCCCGACGGCGATCCGCTGGTTGCGGTCGACACCTGCTGCGGTGCGGGGCTCGGTGACGAAGTGATGATCACCAGCGACGGCCGAACGGCTCGAGAGATGCTCGGTTCGGACAACACACCCGTGCGGTGGACGGTAACTGGGATCAACGATCGGTGACATTGAGCCAGGAACAACTCGAGTGGATTGTCAGCGAGGTCGTCCGGCGACTGCGCGCTAGCGGCCATCAGCCGACCGCTACGTCTGGCACCCGAACAATTGTGCTCGGCGAGCGACTCGTCACGCTCGAAACGGTGCGCGAACGGCTCGACGGAGTCTCGCAAGTGCAAGTATCCGCCCGGGCGATTGTCACCCCTGCGGTCGTTGACTTGTTGAAAGAACGCCAGGTGCAACTCACCAGAGGCACATCGTCATGAGAATCGCCAAAATCATCGGCAACGTGGTGCTCAGCCGAGCCCACCCCAGCTTCGCAGCGTGCTCATTGCGGTTGGCGGTGCCACTGCAACTCGACGAGTTGCAGAACGACTCGCAGCCTTCGGGCGAAAGCCTGGTGGTATGGGACGAACACGGAGCGGGCGAGGGATCGCTCATCGCCATCAGCGAAAGCGGCGAAGCGGCCCAGCCATTTCGCCCCGAGCTAAAGCCGGTGGACGCCTACAACTCGGCCCTGTTGGACGACCTAAACCTCTTCCAAAACTAGTAATACCGAACGATTCAGCAACTAAATCGCACGAAGACGAGGAACACGCCATGATGAACGTCCATCGAATGAAGCAGGAAATCTGCGAGATTGGCGACCGGATTTACAAGAAAGGTTTTGCCGCGGCCAACGACGGCAACATTACCTATCGCGTTAGCGACAACGAAGTGCTTTGCACGCCAACCATGCACTCCAAGGGTTTCTTGAAGCCCGAAGACATTTGCACGGTCGATATGCAGGGCAACCAGATCGCCGGCGCGAAGAAACGGTCGAGCGAGGCCCTACTTCATCTGGAGATCATGAAGGCGCGCCCGGAAGTCAAAAGCGTGGTCCATTGTCACCCGCCGCACGCCACTGCGTTCGCCGTGGCCCGCGAGCCGATTCCGCAGTGCATTCTGCCCGAGGTCGAAGTGTTCCTGGGCGACGTTCCGATCACCAAATACGAGACGCCCGGTGGCCAGGCATTCGCCGATACGATTCTTCCGTTCGTTCACAAGACCAACGTGATCGTTCTCGCCAACCACGGTACCGTTAGCTACGGGGAGAATGTCGAGCGGGCGTACTGGTGGACCGAAATCCTTGACGCTTACTGTCGCATTCTCATCCTCGCCAAGCAGGTCGGCAACGTCGAGTTCCTGAGCAAGGAGAAGTCGGAAGAACTGCTCGAACTGAAGCAGCAATGGGGCATGGACGACCCGCGGCTACACAAGGAGTATGAAAACTGTGATATCTGCGCGAACGATATCTTTCGCGATAGCTGGAAAGAATCCGGCGTTTCCCGTCGCGGATTTCCCGCGCCACCACCGATGGCTCCGAGTGCCGCGCCGTCGCCTGCGGCCAATGGCGACCAAGAAGCGATCGTGCAACAAATCACCAGCCGAGTACTCGAAGCACTTTCGCAAGAGTAAATCCACGCAACTGACAACTGACCACGGACAACAACCATGAAAGTTAGCATCATAGGTGGCGGAGGGCTCGTCGGCTCGTGTGCCGCGTTCGCTCTGCAGGCGGGCGGCATTGTCCGCGAGATTAGCCTGCTTGACGTCAATGCCGATCTTGCAGCTGGCCAGGCACTCGATCTATTGCACGGCGGGCCGAGCATTGCCGACCAGGTGATCAACTCGGGCGGCTACGAGCACATTCCATCGAGCGACGTCATCTGCGTCACGGCCGGCCTGCGGCGCAAGCCCGACGAAAGCCGCCTGGACCTCATCAATCGCAATGTCGACTTGTTTGTCACCATTCTCGACGCGGTGAAGCAGGCCAGCCCGAAGCAATCAGCCATCGTTGTGGTGGTTTCGAACCCGGTTGACGTGCTGACCTACCTCGCCGCCGAGCGATTGGGCCTGCCCAGCAACCAGGTGATTGGTCTTGGTACACAGCTCGACACGATTCGCTTCCGCAGCTTGATCGCCGCCGAACTCAAAGCTCCGCCTACCCAAGTCAAGGCGGTCATCCTCGGCGAACATGGCGATAGCATGGTGCCGATTTGGTCGAGCGCCGCGATCGCCGGTCTGCCGATCGACAAGTATCCGGGATGGACCGGTAACCTCGGCAATCAACTATTCACCCGCACCAAAGGCAGCGGCGCCGAGGTGATCCGCGGGAAGGGCGGCGCTGGCTTCGCCGTGGGTATCGCCATACAAGACGTGATCGAAGCGATTGCCCTCGACAGTTGCCGTGTGCTGCCTGTTTCGAGTGTGCAAGACGGCTGCTACAACATCCGCAATGTGGCGCTCTCGGTGCCAACAGTGGTGGGCAAATGCGGTGTCGTCGATCGGATGGAGATCGAACTGTGGCCCAAAGAAATGCAAGCTCTGCGCAACAGCGGCAACGTGTTACGTCAAACGCTCGAAACGGTACTGGCCAGAGTCTAACGCGATTATGCCTCGAGCTTCAGATCCGCGAAACGCTGGGCGGCTTCGCGCCACCGATCGGTTTGCTGCGGCTCGTACGTTTCGATGTCGAACGAACTGCGCACCACGCCGCGTAAGGCATCCAAAGACTCGATATCCTCTAGCGCAATCGCTTGAATCAGTAGGTTGCCAATGGCGGTCGCCTCTACTGGCCCAGCGTACACCGTCCGATCGATCGCATTCGCCGCGAATTGATTGAGCAGTTTGTTCTGGCTGCCACCGCCAACAATGTGCAACCGGCGGACGCTTCGAGTGGTGAGCTGTTCGAGGGTCGACAACGTCTGACCATACAAAAGAGCCAAGCTCTCAAAGATGCACCGCGCAAACTGTCCTGGAGATGAAGGTGCAGGTTGCTCCGTCTCTTGACAGTAGTCGACAATGGCCTGTGTCATGCTCTTGGGCTGCAAGAATCTGGCGGCGTCAGGATTCACCAACGAACGAAACGGCCCCTCCTGTTCAGCAAGACTGCTAAGGGCAGCGTAGTCGAGCGATTCTCCTTCGCGCTCCCACTCACGACGACATTCCTGCAGTAACCAAAGTCCAATGATATTCTTCAGGAATCGCGTGGTGCCGTCGAATCCCGCTTCGTTGGTGTAGTTCTCCTCACGCGCCGCGTCGTTCACCAATGGCCCAGGTAGCTCCACCCCGATGAGCGACCAAGTACCGCTACTCAGATAGGCCCAGTCGTCGCCTACGGCCGGCACTGCAGCCACAGCCGCGCCGGTGTCGTGCGAGCAGGTGGCAATCACTTGGGTATCAGAGATACCCGTGTCGCCTTGAACTTCGGGCGCGAGTGACCCCAGCTTCGTGCCCGACGGGACGATCTCGGGGAACATCTCACGTCGGAACCCACAGGTTTCGATTAACTTATCCGACCAACTGCTCGTTTGCGGATTGTAAAGCTGCGTGGTGCTGGCGAGACTCACCTCGCTCTTGGCCGCGCCGCTGAACAGGTAATTCAGGTAGTCGGCGATATTCAGGAACCGATCGGCCAATTGAAGCAACCCTGGGCTCGTATTGCGATCGTCCAGCAATTGGTAGATCGTGTTGAGCGACATGAATTGAATGCCGGTCTCGGCGAAAATCGCCTCGCTTCCAACCTCGTCGAGCGTGTCGGCGAACGTGGAGTTCGTGCGTGGATCACGATAGTGGTGCGGCAGAGCGATCAACGGCTGCCCAGCGCCCATCAGCACGTAGTCGACACCCCACGAGTCGACGCTCAAGCCGGCGGGCTCAATTCCCTGCTGCGCGACCTTGCGAATCCCGACTTTGAGTTCCTCAAAGATGCCCACGATGTTCCATCTCATCGAACCGGCCAGCTTCACCGCGTGATTCGCGAAGCGGTGAACCTCCTGGAGCGCAAGCTTGCCGTCCGTGAGCGTGCCAAGGATCACCCGGCCACTTTCCGCACCAAGATCGCACGCAACGTAATGCCGCTGTGACATTTCAGATCTCTACCTGATCCAAGTCGGGTCGCAACTCGCTGCCCATCCACAGCGGAGTGGCGACGAACCAGACGATTGTGCTGATGATCGCGACCCACAGAACTGTCTCGTGGTTGACCGTCTGGGTCAAAAAAAGAACGCTCGGCAGAATCGTCGCCGCGAGAGCTAGGAGTGAGACGAGTTTAAGTGCGGCCATCAACAGTCCCTCAATTCGCGGCTAGTTTATCGTAACTTGGCACGGGCCGCTGTGTGATTTTCGACAACACCAAGTACAGCACAGCACAGGCAATCCAGCAAGGGACGACAAGGTAAGCTGGGAATACCGTGGCGTTTTGGTAGACAATCCCCTTCACGTAGATCAGTATCAACCCAACAGTCACCGGAATGCCCCAAGCGAGGAACACTGCTGGATTGAAACTGCTTTTGGCGTGCGTGGCGTATTCGTCGGAGAGGCCAAACTTCCGCATCAGATAGAAGTCGACAAAAATCACGGCGCCCATCGGGCCGAGTACCGTGCCGTAGGTGCCAACAAAATTGAGTAGTTCCGCAGCGAGATTCGGAAACGCACCTGCGATGGTGGCCACGGCTCCAGCGAGGAGCGTCATGGTGACACGCGAACTGCTGGGAAAGATTCCCTGAAAGGCCAAGCCTGCTCGGTAGATCGTGGGGTTGGCAGTCGTCCAACCCGCGATGATCACACACAGGATGCCCGTCCAACCAATGGCTTGCCAGGCCAATAGGCCAGGATTGGCCACTACCTTGTTGTCGCCATTAAGAAGGCCTCCAAACTCGCCCGATTGTTGCGACACTTTGATTGCGGCGGCCAACATCAACGCTGCGGCTATCCATGCCATGTAGTGCCCCAGAAACATGCCAATCGCTGGCGCCCAGCCTGAAGACTTGTCACGAGCAAACCGAAAGATCGACAGATCGGCCATGCCGAAGTGCATGGCCCCGTTACATAACCACGCGAACACGACAATCTGCCAGAATGGAAACTCCGTTTCGCCGCCATGGTCGCGCACGAACGCGATGCCGCTCTCCCATGCCTCCTGAAGCGAACCGTAGCTCGATACATTCATTCGCGCTAAAGAGATAAGGCCACATGCCGCGAATATGGCGATCATCCACGGAGCGGCGACGTTGGCCACACGCGCTACCATTTCATATCCGGCAGCGGCAATCACTGCCATCACTCCACCGACTACGACGACCACCAGGGTGAAGTTCATGCTGCCGAATGCAAGTGCACTACCGGGAACCGAGAAGTCGATACCGAGCGGAACGCCCACCGCCGTGGCAGAGACCGTCACCATGGCTCCGGCCAGCAAGCAAAACAGGACACCGTTTACCACGTTGTAGAGCTTCACCATCGAACCACCGGCGATGCGTTCGAGCTGATAGTACAGCGTCATTCGCTTACCCATGGCGATTGGCGTGACCAAGTAGCGCCACGTCAGCACCGCCAGGATGTTGCCCAGCAGCAGACCCAAGATCAGGTCCTGCAGACTCGCACCGGCCCCCAAGAATAATGAGCCAATCATAAATTCCGTTCCCGCAGCATGCTCCCCCGCATACATGCCCCAAAACTTGCCGGGCCCCTTTAGAGCATGTTCCGGTACGGGCTCGCGCTCGTATTCGCCCGAAGAAGCTTGGTTTTCGTCCGCCATAGTAGATTCGCCCACATCAGACTGAGGTCGGGTTCCCAGGCCGCGAGAAAAGAGTCGATTGTTCGTAGTTCCGAACTTCTTCCAACCAAATGTCGCCCACTGGCACATCCGACTGCAAGCAGTAGTAGTCCCAAACCACGCCCCATGGAAGCGACTTCTGCTCTTCCATCATGGCAAGTCGTTTGGTGAGGTCGCCGGCTAGTTCGGCTTCAACGAGTTGCTGCGTTGGCTCGAGAAGCGCGATCAATAGCGCACGAATCACGTTCCGCGCGCCGATCGTCCAAGCGGCAATACGATTGATGCTGGCATCGAAGAAGTCAAGGCCAATGTGCGTTCGCGCGAGGTACTCGCCGCGCACCAATTCTTGAGCGATCGCCACTAGCTCGTCGGTCAACGTCACTACGTGATCGCTGTCCCACCGCACACCACGACTGACGTGCAACAAGAGTTCGGGCACGTAGTTCATCACGGCCGAGATCTTCTCCGAGATGACTTCGGTGGGATGAAAGTGTCCAGCGTCTAAGCAAAGGACCTTCTGCCGAGTGGCGGCGTAACCCAGGTAGAACTCGTGCGAGCCAACCACAAAGCTCTCTGAACCGATGCCAAATAGCTTGCATTCCACCGCGTCGAGGTTCTCGCTGGGATCGAGCGGCTGGGCAAACATCGCGTCGAGCGATTCGATCAACCGCTCTCGTGGTGCCTTGCGACTCGCGGGCGAGTCCTTATGGCCATCGGGGATCCACACGTTGGTTACGCACGTCGAGCCCAGGGCTTGACCCAACGCTGCACCAATGTGGCGACAGGCGATTCCGTGGTCGATCCAATACTGCCGAATTCCTGCGTCCGGATGGGAAAGAGTCAACCCGTCGCCCGCATTGGGATGTGCGAAAAACGTTGGATTGAAGTCGAGGCCGACCTGCCGCTCGCGCGCCCAGTCGATCCAGCCCTGGAAGTGCTCGGGCCCAATCTCATTGCGCTCCGGCGTCAGCCCGCCAAACTCTCCATAGATGGCGTGCAGATTAAGTCGGTGCTTTCCAGGAAGCAGTGCATACGTTTGGTCGAGGTCGCTACGAAGTTCGTCGGGCGTGGTGGCCTTGCCCGGGTAGTTCCCAGTGACGGCCAACCCTCCACCGATGTCGCCCGACGGGCTCTCAAAACCACCGACGTCGTCTCCTTGCCAACAGTGCAGCGAAATCGGAATGGTTGCCAGCCGTGTGATGGCGGCCTCGGTGTCGACGCCCAATGCGGCAAAACGCTCGCGGGCCAATTCATAGGATTGTTGAAGTTGCGACTCGGAAACCGCCATGCCAATTGCCGCCCATGGAACAGACACGAGTGAAGAGGGAGCATCGACATGTTGCCGACCCTCACAATCACGCCAACATACGCGACCAAACGAGCCGATACCTTGACGATCGTGCCGCTCGTTAGCACAATAGTGACACGCCCCCATCTGGGCCGCTAACTCGTCTTTGGCTCGGCAATAAACTCGCTTCTTGCCTATGGTTCGCACTCTCAAGAAAGACGATTGGTTCCATATCGATGGATTTCCGATCGCTGTCGAACGCCGCGATCCTCAACAGCCGTTTGGCCTGCACGCCCACGAGTTCATGGAAATCGTGCTCATCACCGGCGGGCAGGGACTACACATAGCGGGCGAAGACTCGTGGCAACTCAGCACCGGCGATGTGTTCGCCATCGGTGGTTCGCGACCGCACGACTACTTGAATATGGATCGGCTGCGGCTGATCAATGTGCTGTTTGACCACGACGCACTGCCGCTTGAGCTGATGGACTTACCCTCTTTGCCTGGCTATCACGCGCTGCTGCGACTCGAGCCCGCTTGGCGAAAGCGGCACCAGTTCAACAGTCGGCTGCGACTCACGCCAACCGAGCTGGCGGTAGCAACCGGTTACGTCGACCAACTCGACGACGAGCTCCAATCGCGAACACCCGGTTATCGCTTCATGGCAACAGCTACCTTCATGCAACTGGTCGGTTACCTGTCGCGGTGTTACAGCCAATCGAACAATGCCGACTCGCGGGCATTGTTGCGTATTGCCAAGAGCATCACACACATCGAGACGCGATATACCCAGCCCATGCAACTCGAAGAGTTGGTGAACATGGCAAAGATGTCGAAGCGTAGCTTCTTGCGGGCATTCGAATCGGCCATGGGATGCACACCGATTGCCTATTTGATCCAGCTACGCGTCACGCACGCCGCAAGACGACTCCGCCAAACAGACGACAGCATCACCGATATCGCTTACGGCGTGGGATTCAACGACAGCAATTACTTTGCCAGGCAATTCCGCAGCCATTTTGGCGTGTCGCCACGTGAGTATCGTCAACGCTCCATTATTGGGCGTTCCAATTGATGCTTGCTCAGTCATCTCCGCGATGAGTTGAGTCTGTCGCCTCCGTTGTCCTCGCAACTACCGCCGCAACGAACAAACCACCAGAGCAGTCAAAATCTCCCAATGCAAGAGATCATTGAAGACGATCTGTACAACTACCCCAAGTACTACGATCTAGTATTCGGATCGGATTGGGCGGCGGAGTTGGATTTCTTACAGGCTTGCCTGGCGAAGTATGGCGACGGAAACGTCCGCAGGCTATTCGAGCCAGGGTGCGGTACCGGGCGGCTCATGTATCGCTTGGCGAAGGCCGGCTACGAAGTAGCGGGCAACGACCTAGCCGCGCCGGCGGTCGAGTACTGCAACGACCGACTGGAGAAGCATGGGTTTGGTCGCACGGCCGAGGTGGGCGACATGTGCGACTTCCGCGTCCACAAGAAGTTCGACGCCGCCTTCAACATGATCAATACGTTTCGTCACTTGCCGAGCGAAGACCATGCCATACGGCACCTAAAGTGCATTGCGGCCGCGCTGCGAAAAGGTGGGCTCTATATGCTGGGACTGCATCTGACACCCACCCGCGGTGAGCCGATGGATGAGGAGCAATGGGCGGCCAGGCGAGGGAATTTGTCGGTTCTGTCGCGTTTGTGGACCATCGAGCACAACCGCCGAAAGCGCGTCGAGCGGGTGAGGATGAGTTTTGACGTTTATACCCCCACCCGCTCGTTTCGACTGGTAAATTGTGCCGATTTTCGAATCTACACGGCCCAGCATATGGTCGATCTGTTCTGTAAGGTGCCCGAGCTTCGCGTCGTGGCAACCTACGACTTCGCTTACAATATCAGTCGCCCTATCGAAGTCGTCCCCGAAACCGAAGATGTCGTCTACGTGTTGAATAAGGTGTGAGCGACCCTTTCGATTGATGATTTCTGATTGATGAGATAACCCAATCCCAATCATAAGTCAGAGATCATTATTCCGATTGCCATGAATGTATCCACCAGTACCGCCAACGATCCGACGCCTGCCGAGAGTGCGGCGCATCGTGAGTCACTGGCCGCGTTTCTGACGTTTGTGGCCGATACGATTGGCGTAGCCCACCACCTAGAAGGCGGCCTGTTGAACTTGGAGTTCGACCATCGTCAGCACCCTGCCTGGCCGAAGCCGTATCACGTGAAGGTGGCAGTCGCCGGCAGCGCCCTTCACGATCCACCGCGGCGGGCAGTCGCGGGCATCGAAGGTGCGCGGTGGCTGTGGAACCTGGTCGACATCGAGCACGGAGCGGTGCTGGTCCGCCCTGCACGACAACCCGAGTCGGTCCACGAGTTTTCCAATCGCCTGTTCGACGCATATCAGGTCGAAGATGGACAAGCCCAACTCGCGGGGTGCCGTCTCACCGAAGTGCCTTTCTTGCAAGTGACACAACTCAGCGTTACCAACCCAGCCCAGGTTGAACACGCATACTACGATGCATCAGGCGAGCATGTGTCGGAATCGACTTTGGCCAATTTGCACCTCGCCGATGTGGTGCCGCTCGATGTCCAGGCGACCTCCATGGGCCGCAAGCGAATCGCTTCGGTGATAGAGAACGCTGCGTTGGAAGACGATCGATTCATCGCCGTGACGCTGGTGGTTGCCAAGCGTGCCGAGGGCGCTGTGCAGTTTGGCATTGGCGAACAGTGCGCCCGCACTTCTTTCGACGATTGGACCACTACCTTGGTGGCGCCGCCGTTTCGCTGCGCGGCCACGGGAAGCGAAACATTTCATTTGGCGGCAATCGACGATGGGCGGATCGTTGCGGCCGACGCCATCGAAAGATGCGAAGAGTCTGGTGCCCGAGTTCTGGACTGCGAGCGCATCACTTGTGCTGTGACTGGTAAGAAGGTCGATCCTCGCCTGATAACCACATGTCCACAAAGCGGCGACAAGCTCTTGACCAGCGAGACAGCCACCTGCGCTGCTTGCGGGCAAGCAGTCAGCCCAAAAGTGCTCGGGGGCGGAGTGTGTGAGGCGTGCCGCCGGCTGCCATCGGTCGACCAATCGAACACCTTGGTCGCGAGACTCATCGAGCGCTACCCTGCACTCGGCAGGTATCGCAAGTTCCAAGCAGGCGAAGCTGGTGGTCTGGTTCGAGTCGTGGCGATCGGTTGGTGGCGAAGGCTTCAGTTAACCATGCCGACTGGCAGCGATTCACCCACTCAACTCGCTATACGGCAAGGACTTGTCGGACGCTGGGAGCAAGTCCCCACATCGGAATGGTCCATGCAGCTAGGCTATTCGAACTAGAGCGCTTTGCTGCGCGATCAAACCATCTTTCGTGTCGGCCAAACTGCCCAGGTAATGCCGGTAAGAACCGCGAAACCGCCGGCAATCGCGAGCAGTACATTGCGCTGGAATTGTCGTTGGCTGATGTACGCATCGACAGCCACTGCTTGAGGCAACGCGATTTCCTGGAATCCGTCCTCCATGAGGGCGTCGCGATTGGCCACCCAAGACTGCCAGAAGTCCAAAGGCGTGCCGTTTACGACTAGGTTTTCAACACTCTTAGCGTAGTTCTGCTCCGGAAACTGCAGCGGTTCTGGCTCGGTTGTCCACAAGTAGGCGGCCCAGAGCAAGAGCCCCAAAGTCAGGCTGGAACCACATACGGCAATCGATTGGCGGGAGGACCACTGGGTGCTTCGCGAATTAGTCGGGGTTTCCGCGGGAGGCAGCAGCTTTAACTTGCGCAACGGTGGAACGACAACTTGCTCTCCGCATTGGCATTGAACCGTAGAGCCGGCTTGATGCACTGAAGCAGCAACCTGATCTCCACAGCGGACGCATGTCACTAAGTACTTTGCAGCCATGAGGTTCGGTAGTGCGGTTTGCGTTCGGAAGCAGACGTTCCCCGCCGATCTGGCAGACACAGGTACCCACTTGCCGGTGGGCTGACGCCCGGAAGGAATTCCTCTGAATGTAGTTGCTTTTTGGCAGATTGCCTATGGACCGAGTTGCGTGGGTGTTTACAATTATAGGGCCGAGCGTGCGGGCGAACGGGAGTTACCTCGCGCCGGACCAGCCCGATTGACCGCGTTGCGGTATTCAAGGACGAAGCCATTGAAGTGGATGAGCTGATAGGGCTGATTGGATTGGGTCACGAAATCGAAACCAGTGGATGATGTTGAGTTATCTCGCGGAGCCATTCTTTTATGCAGGCTCGCGGCAACCGTCCGTTGTTGCTCGTACCAATCAGTTGAGCGGATTTTAGGAGTATGGGGTAAACTCGCCGCCGCTGCTGCCCAGGCGTTGCGTTGAGAATGCCGAGGTGTTTGTCGACCGCATTTCCCGCCGATTTTGCAGGTGCCAACGTTGCCTGTTACAGGTATTAAGGAATGTTTGATCGGCGGGCATCTTCGGAAGAAAAAAGTTGCCTGAGCAGTATCAATAACCATGTTTTCTTGCCAGGGAGTCTGCGTCGGATCAGGTCCGTTCGCGGTTTTCGATGGCAACGAATTGCCCACCTTTGGTTTAAGCGGTAGAGGTGCAAATGTTTTCCCTAATGGAAGTTCTTTCCAAATGCCTGCCGCGGACTTCCCGCCAGGTGCTTGGTGTTAAAATTGGGTGTTACCCACAGATTTGGTTGAACATCCTATTTCGTCCCGTACGAAAACAGCCGGTCTACGTCCGCGAAGTGCCCCTGCATTCGTAGAATCGTTGATCGTTTCCGTCAACCGACTGACATTTGTAGCGGTTAGGTTGTCACCTATTCATTTGCTTAAGTTAACGGTAGGAGCCTGAACTTTGTACGATACACTGCTTGATCATACGCTCGAAGACGACGCCGAAGTGTCCACCGACGACGTGAGTCAGTTGGCGGGGCATTTGGTGACGAGCAAAGACGGCGACGATGATGAAGTAAATGTCGATGCCGCCAGCAATCTCGAGGATAACGATGACAACGACGAAGAGGGCTTGCTGGAAGGCGGTGATAACGAATCGTGGTCGGACGATCCGGTACGTATGTATCTGACGCAAATGGGCGAAATCCCACTGCTTACGCGGAAGGAAGAAATTTCGCTCGCACGTCGCATCGAAAACACCAGGGCCGCATTCCGTCGCAAGCTGCTGGCCTGCGACTACGTAATTCGAAACGCTGTGAAAGTGCTCAACCGCGTGCATCGCGGCGAGCTGCCATTCGACCGCACCGTGCAGGTCTCGGTGACCGACCGGCTCGAAAAAGAGCAGATTATGGGCCGCATGCCGCACAATTTGCGGACGCTCGAAACGTTGCTCGAGCAAAATGCCGACGACTATCGCATCGCCACCAGCAAGTCGTATAAGACCGGCGAACGCCGTGCCGCGTGGAAGCGACTGAGTCGTCGCCGCTGCCGGGCCGTGATTTTGGTCGAGGAACTGGGCCTACGGACCCAGCGGATCGAGCCGATGATCGACACGCTGGCACAGTTCAGCGAGCGAATCGATCAGTTGCAGGCTCAAGTCGAAAAGATGAAGAAAGAACGCCGCCCGATGAGTGAGCGGAAGCCGGTGCTGGTTGAGTACCGCAACATCCTGCGTTCGCTGCAGGAAACGCCTACTAGCCTCCGACGTCGAGTGCGCGACCTCCGCGAGGTTTACGCTCGCTACCAACGTGCCAAGCGTGGTCTATCGGAAGGTAACCTGCGATTGGTGGTTTCGATTGCCAAGAAGTATCGCAACCGCGGCCTGTCGTTCCTGGATCTCATCCAGGAAGGCAACGCCGGGTTGATGCGTGCGGTCGACAAGTTCGAATACCGGCGCGGCTTCAAGTTTTGCACTTATGCCACGTGGTGGATTCGTCAGGCAATAACCCGCGCCGTAGCCGATCAAAGTCGCACGATTCGCATTCCCGTGCACATGGTCGAAACTATGAGCCGCGTACGGAACGTCTCGCGGATGCTGCTGCAACGCTTGGGTCGCGAGCCGACGCTCGAAGAAACCGCCCGGGCAGCCGACTGTACGATTGAAGAGGCCCGCCGCGTGTTAGCGATGAGCCGCTACCCGATTAGCCTCGACCGCCCGGTCGGCAACAGCGAGGACAGCCACTTCGGCGACCTGCTGCCCGACGGCGGTGCTGAAAGCCCCGCGATTGGCGCTGCTCAAGAGATGCTTCGCAATCGCATCACGGCCGTACTGAAAACGCTCAGCTACCGCGAACGCGAAATCATCAAGCTGCGTTACGGCCTGGGCGATGGCTACAGCTACACCCTTGAAGAAGTTGGACACATCTTTAAAGTCACCCGCGAGCGTATCCGCCAAATCGAAGCCAAAGCGGTCCGCAAGCTCCAACAACCCAGCCGCAGCGCCGAGTTGTTAGGCTTCTTGGACTGAGTTGGGCATACGCAAGTATGAACGACCCAGAGCCCCGGCCATGCTTGGTCGGGGCTTTTTTGTTCCCACTTTATCCCGACGGTAAACCTCTACCAACCGTTTAGCTCCGAAACTACCATGCAGACCTTCCTCCAATCCGCCTGGCTCACCACGGTGGAACTTGCGCCCTGGCTACTGTTTGGAGCGCTCGTGGCCGGGTTGATGCATGTGTTGTTGCCTAAGAACTTCGTGCGGCGGCAGCTAAGTGGACGGTGGAGTGTGGTCAAAGCGGTGTCGCTGGGCGTGCCGCTACCATTGTGCTCCTGTGGTGTTATTCCGGTTGCCGTTGGACTCCGCGAAGAGAACGCAAGCCGCGGCGCGACGGTTGGATTCTTGATTTCCACGCCGCAGACCGGTGTCGACTCCATCATGGTCAGCGCCGGCATGCTTGGGTGGCCGTTCGCCATCTTCAAAGTCGTTGCGGCGCTCGTAACGGGCATTGTGGGAGGATGGATCACCGATGCCGTAATGGACGAAGACGAGGCCTTGCCCACGATTCACGATTCCACGTCCGGCGACGACGGAAGGCGGCGCTCGTGGCGCGAGTTGATTGACCATACGCTCGAGATTCTGCACTCCATATGGGGTTGGCTGGTAGTGGGTGTACTGCTTTCGGCAGCCATCGACGCCGCAGTGCCCGACTCGATGCTCACCGGCCTGGCGGCTTACGGCGGCTTGGCGGCGATGTCCGTTGCCCTAGCCATCTCGTTGCCGCTGTACGTTTGCGCCACCGCCTCGGTTCCCATCGCGGCGGCCCTCGTTGCGGGCGGTTTACCAACTGGCGCCGCCCTGGTGTTCCTGATGGCCGGTCCAGCTACCAACGCGGCCACCATCGGTGCCGTTCGCAAGACAATTGGCAGTCGTGCCCTGGTGGTATATTTGGCAACGATCGTCGTCGGCAGTATGGGTGCAGGGCTACTGTTTGATCAGGTCCTCGCGCCCGCAACCGGCCACGTCCATGTTCACGAACATCCCACCACTTGGTGGGGTGTGGCGAGCGCCGTGGTGCTGATCGCCTTGATTCTATGGTTCGCCGTGAACGACCTCTCCAGGCGGCTTGGGTCGGAAGGTGAGGTGGAACCGCTCGTGGGTGAAACATCGCTCACCGTGCCGATCACCGGCATGAAGTGCCACACCTGTGTCAACACGATTGAGGAAGCGTTAGATCGCGACCCGGCCGTTCGAGCGGCACACGTCACGCTTGATCCCCCCGAAGCGGTGGTAGTGGGAAGTGTATCGAAAGACACCGTGGGCGAGATTTTGAGGCTGGCTGGCTACCGCCTGGGATCGATGAGCGATGAACGATAAGCCGATAAGCGATGAAAAGAAAATTCGAGACAGTTGTTGCAATTATTCTTTAACGTTCAATAGCATTGCGACAACCTGCTTGACAAGCGAGCGGCTCATCGGGTAATCTCGCTACCCGTGCGTTGGTGGTCGGTCGTGCAAACTACTTCTTGTCGGCCGACACAACAGGGAACTCCGGTGTAAATCCGGGACGGCCCCGCCGCTGTGACCGAGGGATGTCACGCGATTCGACTCTATCAGCCATTGTCCACACAGTGTGGGCGAGAAGGCCGAATCGCGATTCTCGGGAGTCAGAAGACCTACCAATGCGTGGCATGCGGAACAACTGCGAGGGACAGTTACCGCGTCGAGTTCCTGTGGGTAGGAAGCGCTAATCGCATCCGAGCAACGTTTGCCCTGCGCGGACGAACGAGCCCGCTGTGCGCCGCGCGCGATTGACTCTTGGCGATGAACAAGCGTCGTGCACTCACGCTGGTCGAGCTGTTGGTGGTGATGGCGATCATCGCCACGCTGGTCGCGCTGCTGCTGCCTGCGGTGCAGGCAGCCCGCGAAGCGGCTCGACGGGCCCAATGCCAAAACAATCTGCGTCAGGTGGGCATCGCGTTGTTGGTGTACGAGGATTCGATCGGCGCACTTCCAATTGGCTGCGTCGACTGCAAGTTGCCGCCGCCCTCGCTGCCGCCAAAGTTCACCTCGTGGCAAACCTCGATCCTCCCGCACGTGGAACAGCCAGCACTCTTCGATGCAATCGATACGTCGCTTCCGGCTTACGACCCTGTAAATCGACCTGCCGCGAGCACAGTGCTACCCATCTATCTGTGCCCCAGTACACCTGCAAACACGGTACGATCGACTTACGCTCTATGGCGCAGCGCCGGCTTTAGCGACTACGGCGGCATTTACGGCGTGGAAGGTTCAGGCAACGAACAGCCCGATTTCTTGGCCACACAGACACTGCGCGACGAATTTCTCGGGGTACTAGTGTACGAGGAGCCAACCCCGCTACGGGCGATTTCCGACGGCGCCTCGCACACCGTCGCGGTAGCTGAAATGTTGCACCGACGTCAGGGAGGCGAATGCGAGTGGGCCAACGGCCATACCCTGTTTGCGCAAGAAAAGTCGACACGCATCAACGGCGACTCGGGCCTTGGGAATGATATTGGTTCGCCGCATCCTGGGGGAGCGCTCGTTGTGTTCTGTGACGCGCGTGTCGAATTTCTGGCCGACTCGGTTGCCCCCACGGAACTGTCGGCATTGCTGACCCGTGCCGGAGGAGACGGCTGATGAGACGATTCCGCTTCCGCGATTGGTTGACCGTGTGCTGGCTACTCAGCGTCGCGAGCGCGACCTATGGAGCCGAACTCAGCTTCAACGACATCGAGTTCTGGACGGGCAGCGGCTCAAATCGCACCGGCGTCGCGATCGATTGGGATGGCGACAATCTCGGCGACGCCAACGCGCCGTCGTTCGCTTGGGGCTATCGCTGGGATGGAAACGCAACCGTGGAAGACGCCCTGCGGGCTGTATTATCTAATGACGATCGATTGTTTGCCAAGTTAAGTACATCGGGTACGTATGGTGTCACCGTCTATGGGTTAGGCTACGACCTTGCCGATGATGGTTCATTTGCACTCGATGACCTCACTGTGTTCGGCACAGATGGCGTCGCTATCACCGGGCCTTCGGACGGCGCAAGCTCGGTGGACCCGCTCGATAGCTACCGCGAAGGTTGGCAGGCGGCCGGCTACTGGCACCTGTCGACCACCGAGTCGTCACTGTCCGTGGAATGGACAACGGCTCGATCCGGCATTACGACCCTCGCGCTAAACAACGATGGATGGGTCGGCCTAGCATTTACGCCCTCCTTCAGCAACCAAGCCTTCCCGAACAACCTGTCGGCCGCCGAAGTGTCGCCCCTGTCGGGTGACTTCAACCTGGACGGCGCGGTGAACCTTGCAGACTACACCGTGTGGCGCGACTCGCTGAACGATCCCGCGCTCTACCAGATTTGGAAGGACAATTTTGGCTCCGCCAATCTGTCAGCTACTAGGGCATCCATCGCGGTGCCACAACCTAAGTCGATTCGAGTCGTCATTCTGATGGGCAGCGTGTTGCTTGCTCGTCGGCTTATTCGTTCTGTTCTTTTTTATGAGGAGTGATCTAGTGAGAATGCAACTAGCAATGTTCGTAGTGTCTTGGGGTGTGCTTGCATCCACGGCTTCTGCCGATCCATGGGCCGATACTGTGGTAAGCTACAATCCGGGCACCACAGTAGGCAGTGGTGCTTATCAAGCTGATGGTGGCGTTCAAGCCCTTGGTGAGCCCTCGCGCGACACCGGCGGAGGCCCGTTTGCAAGCCAAGTCGGCGTGTTTTCCGCGCCATACAACGTCGACCAACTCACGTCAATTGGACCAAACGGTCACCTCACGGTTCGATTCGATGAACCAGTGGAGGACGATCCTCTGAATCCATTTGGAATTGATCTGTTGGTATTCGGCAATGCCTTCTACGTGAGCAATGGCAGTACGGTCTCTGGTGCGTTTACTGAACAAGGCGTGATTGAAGTCAGTCAGGACAACAGCACCTGGCTAACCGTACCTTCTGTATTCGCCGACGACGAGTTCCCGACTTTGGGTTACAGCGACACGATGTACACAGGCTTCGACAATGTGGGTGGAACGATCTTGACCGACTTTACCTTTCCGGTCGATCCATCCTTTGTAGCATCGGGGTTGACCGAAGCTGAAGTAAACGCCGCCTACAACGGATCGGGCGGGGGAACGGGCGTTGACTTGTCGTCGGTTGATCTCGACTGGATTCAATACGTTCGAGTTCTTGGTGCTGCCGGCGGCGTGGAAATTGATGCCTTCGCCGACGTCCGCCCAGTGCCCGAACCCGCAAGCGTATTGCTAGCAGTTGCTGGGCTGTCGGCTCTGGCGATTCGTACTCGATCGCAGAGTTAGCGATGGGTGAATCAGTTGCCAACGATGACCGGCGCGACTTTTACGTCGAGGATGGTCGCGTAGTCTTCACGGCCGCTTTCCACTTGGCTCGCGGCTATTGTTGCCGCAGTGGTTGCCGCCACTGCCCCTACGATCAGCACGTGGCTGCGGCAGACGATCCATCGCCTGAGGACGTGGCGTCAAAGTGACGATCCACCGAGGGGCGGGACTTGCTATCATCGAACGATAGCAGAGTCCCGCCCCCGAGTGATTTGTCGCCATGGCCGAAGACGCCAATCGTTACACGCGCGTTGAAGCGCAGAATGCCCGAGCTTGGGACAGCATGGCCCGTGGCGGCGCGCCGCTGGCCCGACCGGCGAACGACGAGGACTTCGCCAATCCGCTGGGAACGATCGACCCCTTGCGCTGGCTCGGTCATTCGATTGCCGGTTGGCGAGTACTTTGCCTGGCGGCCGGCGGCGGGCGGCAAAGTGCCCTTTACGCTGCTGCGGGCGCTGACGTAACCGTGCTTGACCTCAGTCGCGACATGCTCGCCCAAGACAGCGAGGTCGCCCGCGAGCGGAATCTGAGCCTAGGAATCGTTGAAGGCACGATGACCGACCTCACCATGTTCGCGCCAGGCGATTTCGATCTCGTGGTCCACCCAGTAAGTACGTGCTACGTGCCCGATATTGCTCGTGTCTACGGGCAAGTGGCAAGAGTAACTCGCGGCGGCGGATTATACGTCAGCCAGCACAAGTCGCCTACGAGTTTGCAAGTACCCACCAAGATCAAGGCAGCCGACTACGTCCTGAAGGAGACGTATTATCGCACGATTCCTCTTCCGCCAGTCGACGAACCATCTCGTCTTCGTGAGCCGGGTGCGGTGGAATACCTGCACCGCTGGGAGCAGCTAATCGGCGGAATGTGCCGAGCCGGTTTTGTGGTCGAAGATCTCATCGAACCAATGCACGCCAAGCCCGACGCCGAGCCAGGCACCTTCGCCCATCGTGCGCAGTTTGTTGCACCTTACATCAGGATCAAAGCGCGCCGCGTCGGCCCCGAGCGAACCTTAATCTGGTAGCTGGGTTTGCTTGTCCGACGGCTCGCGCGATTCGATGAGTACGCGGAACTTGTAGCGGTCGAGTTGAGGCACGACCATAGCCAAAGCAAGAATCGCGATCTGCACCGCGTTGGCGTAGACTGCCTCTTCCCAATCGATGGTCGCCAGCACGATTCCGGATGCTACGATCCCGGACAGACCCAAACTGCCCAGCTGGGCGACGATGGGGGGTGACAATCGCACCAACTCGGAAGCAATCACAGAAAGCAAAGCACTCTGTAGCACCCAGACCACGACCGTCGTCAGATCGCCATTAGCCTCCATTTCGGGTATCGCGGTGCGCACAATTAGCGAGGCGGAAGCTAGGACCGTAGTCAGAATCAACAGGTGTCGCACGCTAAATCTTGGCGGAGCGTCAGCGTGCGAGTCGTTCGCGTCTTCTCGATTTTGGTGCCGCAGCCAAGCTAAGGCAAAGGTGACAAATAGAGCAATGGTCGTGCAACTACACCAAATGGTCAGTAAGAAGGCAATCGACTCCAAATCGTTGGGACCACCCTCGATGGCGAAGAAGTGGAATGCCATCACCAATGTCACGATGTAGCAAATTGCAACGCGCCTCCACGTAAGGCCCATTGCAGACGCCCAAACAACCGCCGCCCCAATTTGCCCAAAGCTGAGCCCAACCATCACCGCTTCGTCGATTAGACCACGAACGATCGCGGGGGCACAGAGGTCAATGAGCACCACCACGGCGACCGTCGCTATGCTGAGGGGACCGATGGACCATTTGGATGCTTGCATCACGGCTTCGCCTGCACTGGGATCGACGTTCGATCGGAAGAACTCTGTGGTCATTCGGTAGTAGCGGCTCGACATTGCGGGGCGTCGCCACTTTGGTAAGAATAACTAAATCGCCCCACGAGGCGTAGCTCTTTTGCTTCCCTCGCTCACCGGCTCCTGTTTGCTTGATCACGTGTCGGAAACATTGCTCGAACGATGTGCGTTTCTGGCCACCAGCGCGGCGGGCAATCCGACGCACTATATGGTCGAGCAGGCGCTAGGGCAGGCGGAGCTCGATTGGCGGTTCTTGACCTTCGAGGTCGATGAAGACCAACTCGCACCAGCCCTCGAAGGGCTCGACGTGCTTGGCTTTCGTGGAGTGCTGCTGGCCGCAGAGCTGCGCACACCGACGGTGGAGCGTCTTGCGGCACTTACGCCACGCGCCCGACGCGCAGGATCGGTCAACTGCTTGTTCCGCAAAGATGGCAAGGTAATTGGCGACAACACCTACGGAGCGGCCCTGGTGGACGCATTGGGCGGCAATCTCGAGTCACGGCGTGCTGTAGTCATCGGCGACGGTCGCGTTGCAACTACCGTCGCCGCAGCAGTTGCAGATGCCGGAGCCGATCGCGTCTATCTGGCGGGAAGTGACGAACAAGCACTCACTGAACGTATCGAGCATCTGGCCGACGAATCAACTAGCTACGAAGCACTGGTGGTCGATGCGAACATCGTCGAAACGCCCGCCGGCGCCAGCATAGTAGTATTCGCGCCCGACGATGACGAGGAGGCAAATCGCCCGTCAATCGACGTCTCGGCCGCCGACGGCAAGCTAACGATGGTCGACACGCGGCTGCGCGGCTCGCGCACCCGACTCGTCCGCTTTGCGACGGAGCGGGGAGCCACGATCATCGATGGTATCGATTTGTTTGCCAGGGAAACCGCAATGGCCCTTGCGCTATGGACCGGAATGACGTTCGATCGCGCGCCGCTGCAAGAGCTGGCCGAGGAGTTTCTAGGCGTATGAGCAGCGTGCCCCGCGGTTTCTTCATCACTGGCACCGGGACGGAGGTAGGAAAAACCTACGTGGCCGCCGCCCTAGCGCGCGAGATGGCCGCTCGGAGTTGGAGGGTGGGCGTCTACAAACCGGTGGCCAGTGGGTGTACTGGCGACGATTTCTATAGCGACGACGCAGCAGCGCTGTGGGAAGCGGCCGGGCGACCGTTGTCGCTCAGCGCGGTTTGCCCGCAGCGCTTTCGCGCCGCGGTCGCCCCCAACGTTGCTGCCGCGATGGAAGATCGCCACGTCGACTCGAACCTACTGCGGATTGGTGTCGATCCTTGGCTCGACGCTTCGGACGTTGTGCTGGTGGAAGGCGCTGGCGGCCTCATGTCGCCGCTTTCGGACGACGACTACAACGCCGATCTGGCGTCCGATCTCGGACTTCCACTGATTGTGGTGTCCGCCAATCGTTTGGGTGTCATTAACGATACGTTACAAACAGTCATCACCGCGAGCGTTTGGGGCGAGGGACTCGACGTCGCAGGTGTCGTGCTCAATCAGGTGGCAGACGTGCCGGGCGACGAGAGCCTAACCTCGAATGCTGAGCAACTACGTAAGCACCTCCGAGTGCCGCTGCTCGGTGAGATCGGCTTCAGCGAAAAAGGCGACTTGCAGGTGGCGACGATTGTCGATCGACTGCTCTGCCGTGACGAAGGTTAAGCGTCGTTAGTTTGCGCTTTGGACGTCGGAATTGCGAACAGCGCGAGTAGGATCAAGATCCACCATACCGTATTGAGCAATACCTGGATAAGACCGACCGCACTGAATGACCAAGCTGCAGTGATTTGGTTGTTGGAAATCATGTAAATCATCACCATGTTTAGTACGTCGCCTACAAACGCGGTAACAAGCAACCCACCAAACGCGATAATCAAGAGCGTCCCTTGGCCTCGCTGAGACTTACGACGGCGAATCGAAACGGCCAGCCCGACCGCCCAAACGATTAGCATTGGGAACGTGAAGATGAACCTGCCAAACCCAAACTGCAGCATGTCGAGGTTGGTCATACCAAACGCCCGACCGATACCAATGTAGGCTGCCAACACTACCGAGGTGGTCGTCAGCACAACCAGCAGCGCCATGACGCTGAACTGAAAGAGGCGATTATTCGACTCGATCGGTCCAGCAAAACGATCATGGTCGTCACGTTGCAGATCGTTCATCGACGATGTAGGACTGGTTAACGGTTGCAGGAAGGCACTCAGCCTCCCACGGCACACTCCGCGTCGGCCATCCGCGATTCGGCGATCGAGGTATCGATTGCCAGGCGAAGCTTGACGCTCCAGCGGCCTTGTTCGTCGGCTTGCAGAATCCAGTGCGGCAGGACCATGACCGATTGATGCACTAGTTCGAAACCGCCTTCGGACTGGCTGACAGTGGCGATTGGGTGCGTCCATATCGAGGCAGGGCGATCGATCGACAGTCCGCAGTCGATTCCCAACCACTCGTCAACAAGGTGCAACGAATGAACGTCGATTAGATCGAGCCGCTCGCCTAGTTGCCCCATCGAATTCCGGTCGCCTGAGTGGAAATAGCGATCATCGGCGCCGGCCGGCAATCCTGCAAAGTTCCATTCGATGCCGAAGTGCAATGGCCGATCAGTGGGCAGTCCTTCGAGCAAGTAGGCCACTTCCAACTCGCTGCCGCCTGATTCGAGTGTGACACCCTTGGTAATTCGAATCGGCGTTCCGTCGACGTGCCCGTCGCGGGTCATCATCAGTTGCATTCGCTCCGACGATCGGCGGATCTTGGCTTCGTAGCTACCCGTGACAAAATCGCCCTGCTCGCGGTAATCGTTGGCCACCAGGTCACCGAGCGAGATATCCAGGTCGAAGAAGTGATCGATGAGGCTGTTGCGAAGGTAATTGTCGTATACAACCTCTTTGTCGAGGCCCTCCTGTTTGAAGACCACTCGATCGTGAATGCTGGCCACGTCGCCGCCAGCTTCCGATGGCCCCGCGAGCACCTTGCGGTGATACGCTTCAGGACGCCGCGCCAAGGTCGCCAACAGGTTGTGGCAAATTGTTCGCACATCTAATTCGTAAAGCGATCCGCCGACCGCTGGCGCTGCATAGGCAATCAAGCGATCGCTTGCCAAGCGAGCTTCTTGCCTACCGTCGAAGTTGTAGTCGTCGGCCTCCAGTTCAACTCGCGCCGTGGATTCACGACCGTAGCCTTCGTGCTCGTCCATCAAGTTATCAGCCGCAATCAGGTGGTTGTATACCGCATTGCGAAGGTGCGGCAGATAAACACCACCAAACGCGCCGTGCCAGTAGCCGCAGTTGCACTGACCCCGGTAGAGTTCCACCAGCGCTTGGTCGAGTTGTTGGCTTGCTTGACCATCGGCACGAAGCGTAGCAAGGCGATTGCTTACTTGCATCATGCGAGAATACATCTCGCCGGTTTCCGGATAACGCACTTTGAAGTTCCGCCAGAAGCCGCCGCGAACGAATGGCGCAATTTGATTCCAAACGCCCTGCTCTTCCAGATTATGGTGCGCGTCTTCATAGGCGTTCTGCTGCTCGGCTGGCAATGCCCACTCGGTCATCTCGCGGTAGCTCGACTCGGGAATGTAAATCTTACCGAGTGGCTGGACCGCATCGAGTGCGTCGGAAGGCGTCGTCACCTCGATCCAATCCTGGTTCTCGATCAAAGCGTCGAAGAAACGCCGCAACCAACCGTTTTCGTAAACGTGGGCGTGGGTATCGGGCCATGTACCGAACTTCTCTCCGTCGTCGCCGAAGGCCACAATCGCGTTAGGCTGAATCTCGGCAACGTGCCGTAGGTAGTCGATCGTCTCGTGTGGTTCTGCGAACGGCAACGTGTATCGAAGTCTCTCACTGCCAGGAAACACGTTAATGATCTGACCATTGTTCTCAGTGATGTAATGGCCGTGCAGTTGGTCTTCGGACCAGCCGGCATTCTTGAAATGAAAGTCGTCCAAAATCGTGTAGCGAATTCCGGCCATGGCCAGATCGCTGGCGAGCGACTGTTCCCACACCCGCTCAGGCATCCACATGCCCTGCACATCCGCACCTAAACGGCTATTGAGCCACTGAGTGTAGCTTGCGATCTGCCCCACGCGATCGCCGGGTGGAATCATGGTAAGGATCGGCTCAAAGAACGCACCGCCAACGATCTCGAGACGTCGCGCGTCGACCAAAGCCGCTAGGCGATCAAGATACTCGGGATGGTGATTGTCGAGCCATTCGATAAGCGAACCGCTGGTGTGCAAGGCCAAACGTAGTGATTCGTACGGCTCAAACACCTCGATAAATGGAAGGTAGCTGTCCTGGTAGGCTTGTTCCATCACGCCATCGAAGTTGCCGATGGGCTGGTGGTTGTGAAGGGCCAATACGAGGCGGATCGGTGAGCTCATGGCGGTATGCGGCAGGCGGTAGGGTTTGGCGGAACAACGGGTAAGGTCGGTCGTGCTGGCACCGCCCGATCTTTCGTGATACTACCGAATACCGGTAGGATCGGCTACGTGTGGTAGCAGGATTCGCAGAACGTTTGCGACATACGAAACCGCTGCAATCCGCACGCTCGCCAAGCATAGTGGCGATGCTGGCAGTTTACTCAATCGTCAAAGCTTCGCACTGCCCCAATGGAAAGTTGTTACCAACGGCGGAAATCGCCTCTCGACGATTCAGTTTGTGCCGACGGTGCGAATCGTCTGCCTCGACTTACTCGACGAGCTTCTTGTACATCACGTAGGCGTCCACATATCCCAAGTCGGCATGGCGGAATGCGCCGGGCAGAGTGCCCACCAGTTCGAACCCGTGCCGCCGCCACAATCGCACACCCGCTTCGTTGGTCTCGACCACCAGATTGTATTGCATAGCACGGAAGCTGCGACGCCGCGCCTCATCCTGCGAGTGAACACAAAGCGCTGAACCAATGCCCTGGCCGCGGCAGCTTGAGTCAACCACATATCCGCAATTGGCTACGTGGGCGCCAAGCGGCGGCTGATTGGCTCTCAGATAGTAGATGCCACGAACGACGCCGGCTTCATCCAACGCAACCATCGTCGCCAACGGAGCCTCCACCCAGTAACAATGCGCTTCTTGCTCGGTGGTATCCACTGCGTTGGGAAACGTGGCGCCTTCGCGAAACACCGGCTCAACGATTCGCCATACCCCAGGCCAGTCGTCAGGCTCGAAGGACCGAATCAGCATTTGCACTCCCGCTATCGCTGGCCACCAGGTAAGTGCGTCGTATCGATGTTAACAAGCTTCCGCGTCGAAGAGTCGGTCGAAGCAGGCTCGGTTCGCATCGAAGAACTCGAGGGCCTCGCGTTCTAACGATCGGAAATCCGAATAACCCATGAGGAACGCAAGCTTGGCCAACTCGGATTCGTCGGTGGGAAGTTCATGGCGTCCGGCTGTATTCATTAGACGGATGCGGGCTTCAATGCTTCTCTGGAAACGATAACTATTGCGGAAGAATTCAGCGTCGTCGGACGACAGGTAGCCACCCACCTCCAGGGCCGTTAGTGCGGCAATGGTACCTGGCACGCGGATTGACTCATCGGTGCCCCCGTGCTTGAGTTGCAGCATCTGCACTAAGAACTCTGTGTCAACCGTTCCACCTCGGCCGCGCTTCAGGTTGCGATTGCTTGCGGTCTCCTCCAGCCGGCGCCGCATGGCCCGAATCTCTTCGGCGTTGTGGGCCTGCCATTCGGGTCCGAATGCAGCAGCGTGAACTGCTTCGACGGCGTACTCTGCCGCTAAGGACGACGCAAAGATCACGCGCGCCTTGCAAAGGGCCTGGCGCTCCCAGAGGTCGGCCGTACCCGACTCAAAGTACCGCAAGAATGCATCGATGGGCACTGCCAACGATCCACTTCTGCCAGTTGGCCTTAACCGCGCATCAACCTCATACAGCCTACCGTAGGGCCCAATATGACTGGCGCGGGTGATGATCCGCTGGCCCAACTCGCTGAAGTAGTGGTTGTTCGACGTGGTAGTGGCGCTAGTGGTTCGCTCTCCGTTGCGATCAACGTGAAACGTCCTCCCTTCGCATTCGTAGAGGAACACTACGTCTAAGTCGCTGTGATAGTTTGGCTCGCGGCCACCCAGCTTACCCAAGGCAAGAATCACCAATCCGCAACGCTCGCCCTGACGACTCTCGAAACGTTCAAGGAGTGCGTCGGTGGCTTGTTCGTCGTTCGCAAACGACGGAATGCTCGGTGTGCCAAACTTCCTTTCCAACTTGGTTCTTTCCTGTTCAGCAACGTTCCGCAGGCATACCTCGGCAACATCGGCCAACGCCGCGTGGGAGTGTTCGACATCGTCCTTGCCAAGAATGTCCCGAACTCCAACACGAAGATGTTGAGAGTTCTTGAAGCTATGCAAGATCGGGTCGATATCCTCCGCGCCGCGCGTCAACTCGGACAGCGTGGCATCGAGCATCTTCAGCGTTGGCAAACCTTCCACGAGTAGGCTGTCCATCAACTCATCGATCATCCCGGGATTCGACGTAAGAATGCTCGAAAGGTAAGGACACGCCGCACATAGGGTGACGTACAAGTTGAGCGACGGGTGATTGGTGCGGAAAAGTTCCCACAACGCGGCTTTGCCGCCCAACGAATCGCTCACACGACTAAGGTTCACCAACGTGGTGTCCGGTTCGGGAGTCGCCGCGATAGCTTCGAGCAACTGCGGGGCGATAGACGCCAAAAAATGGCGACAACGACGGGTGGAGAGAAATCGAATCTTCTCCGTCGCAAGGGCCATCAAATTCTGGTACGCCGCCTGAACGTCGCTGAACGGGTACTTGTCCAGCACCGTCGCGATCTCCTCGGGCGTTGGTGATGGATTGTTCACCAGATCGACTTCCGGGTCGAGTTCGGCGTCTTCGCCAAACGCGTCGTGCAGCAAGTGATTGAGTATCTTGCGATTCAATTCGGTCCGCTCGCGGTGGTCCTCTTCAAACGCCGCCAAGGCCGAACGTTCAAGCGTGGGATCGAAACCCATCCGCACCGCTAACTTACGTAGATCGTCGGGATCCTGGGGCAGCGTATGGGTTTGCAGATCGTAGAGAATCTGCAAACGATGCTCCAGTTTTCGCAGCACACAGTAGTTTTCTTCCAGAATCGTACGTTCTTGGTTGTTCAAACAACCCGCAGCCTCAAGCCGGGCAATCGCTTCGAGCGTGTTTCCGGTGCGTATTTCGGGCAGCGCACCGCCGTTGAGCAGTTGCAGAAACTGAATAGAGAACTCGATGTCGCGGATGCCTCCCACACCGGTCTTCACATCCAACTCGTGATGCCCATCGGTTCGCGTGCGGTGTTCGATCTGCCGCTTGAGTGTCTTGATCCCGGTAATGTCGGCCAGGCTCAAGTAGCGGCGGTAGACCCAGGGTTCGAGTTCTGCCAGCAGTTGCTCGCCCAGGTCGATGTCACCCGCAATCGGCCGGGCCTTAATCATCGCCTGGCGCTCCCACGTTCGGCCTTTGATGTCGTAGTACGCCAATGCTCGATCATAGGTAATGCACGCCGACCCGCGCGAGCCTTCGGGGCGCAGCCGTAGATCTACACGGTAGGTGGTACCGAGTTCGGTGGGTTCGGTGAGCAGTTTCACGACATCTCGGGTCAGCCGTTCGAAGAACTCATGATTGCTCGTCTGTCGACGACTGTCGGTCTTGCCGTCACCCTCGGACACAAGAATCAAGTCGATGTCGCTGGAGTAGTTCAGTTCGAGCCCGCCGAGCTTGCCCAATGCCAACACTACGTATTTAGCAGGTCGTCCTTGGTACTGCGGTATGCCCATTCTTGCCTCCAGCGCGCGTCGGGCGAACCGAACGGCGGCCTCAACCGCGGCATCGGCGACAAACGAGATTTGCCGAGCAACGGTGGCGATAGGTTGTTCGCGAACGATGTCGCCGTAGGCGATTCGCATAGTTTCGCGGCGCTTGAAGTTTCGTAGAATCCGCATCGCGTCGTCCGGCTGCGCAACGGTGAGTACTTCTCCCACCAACTCTTCGACCAACAGGTCGCGCGCAACCGGCTGCCCTTCGGTCATGCGCAAGAGATCGTACGCCTCGCCATCGACAACCAATAGATCGCTGAGATACTGGCTGGTCGACAAGATCGTTAGCAGCCGAGGCAGCGCTTGGCGGTCGCGCTCAAATAGAGCACAGGCGGCCAGTGGATTGCGCGATGCTACCACGAATCGCTCGAGGTTATTCCACGCCATGTCGGCATCGGCAAGCGTGGGTGCCGCTTGAGAAAACTGCTCGCACAAGTCGGCCAGCAAGTCGAGCGTCACACCCGCCTCGGCCATCCGGCGGAGATTGCCATGGCCGGTGGTCGTCTCACGTAGATGAAGCGCCCGGTCGAGCCAAGGCATGGCGGCGGTGGGCTCGTCGAGGTATTGCCGCAGGAGGTCGATTTTCATAGCCGGGTCGCCACCAAAAGTTGCGACCGCCTGGAGTCCACTTCTGACCCGTCAATTGTAACTGGAAACCCTGCGGAAGTCATCCGGCGAATCGAGGCGAATCCACAACACACGTCGGCCTCGGACAATTGGCCGGCGACGAAAGAGCTGCATGCTGCGAATCTGGCGATTGCTACAACAGTGCTCATGGATCTGGCCTCACTCTGGGTAGAAGCGACTACCTCAGCGTCACCAACTCGAGACCGACGTGTTGGACGACAACCGTTCCGAACAGCGTGTGGGCGTTTGCGTCGTAGATGGCAATATCGATTGTTTCGCCGATTTGCCGGCGGTTACCGTCGAACACCACAATTCGGTCGCACATCGTCCGACCCGTTAGCTGGACCACGTGCTCTCGGTTTCTGCTTTCTCCAGCGGCCGTTTGGGCACCCGCTTTCTTTTCGGCCGACTTGCTCAACCCTTCGACCAGCACTTGTACGTTTTGCCCCAAAAATAACTGGTTGTCGGCTTCGCTGATTTCGTTTTGCAGGGCTAGCATCTCGTTGTTGCGGGCACGTTTCACGTCGTCGGGAACGTCGTCGGGAAGCAACATGGCCCCTTTCGTGCCGGGGCGTTCGCTGTACTTGAAGATGAAGCTGTTCTTAAACCGCGACTCCCGTACGAGGTCCATCGACAACTGAAAGTCTTCGTCGGTCTCGCCACTAAACCCAACGATGAAGTCACTGGTCACAGCAACGCCCGGGATCTGTTCATAGGTCCTCGCGAGCATTTCGCGGTATTCGCCCACGGTGTAACCTCGCCGCATGGCGCGAAGCTGCGCGTCGCTGCCACTTTGGGCGGGCACGTGCAAGTACTTGGAGCACTTGGGTAGGTCGCGGACGGCCGTGAGCAGATCGTCGGTCATGTCCTTGGGATAGTTTGTGACGAATTTAATCCGCTCAATCCCGTCGATCTCGTGCAGAGAGTAGATCAGGTCAGAGAATCGTGTGATCCGCTCGCCCTCGCCAAATTTGTAGCTGTTCACCGTTTGGCCAAGTAGTGTGATTTCCTTACAACCTTCGCCGGCCAATTGCCTCGCTTCGGCAAGAATGTGCTCAGGCGGGCGACTTTGCTCGGGCCCGCGAACGCTAGGCACGATGCAATAGGTGCAAAACTTGTCACACCCAATTTGAATTCGCACGTACGCTTGAAACGGCGTTGGACGCATCGTCGGATCGCGCAGCGGGTCGAAGCTTTCGTGACTGCGGGCAATCGATTCGCGAGTCCCCTCCTTGCGGCCGAGGCTCACCTCGATTTGCTGTCCACCGCCCGATTGTACCTTGCGAATCAGCTCGGGTATCTGGTGCAACTGCCCGGGACCAACTATCAAGTCAACGTACGGCGCGCGCTCAAACACCGTCCGCTGATGGTTCTGAGCCATGCAACCAATCACGCCAATCACCTTGCCGGGATTCTGCTGCTTGGCGTTCTTCAGTCGCCCCAGCGCGCTGTAGATTTTCTCCTCGGCGTGCTCGCGAACGCTGCAAGTGTTGAAGAGCACCGTGTCTGCCACAGCCGTGTCGGACGTGAGCTCGTAACCCTCGTTGCGTAGCGCGGCCACCACTAGCTCGCTATCGAGCACGTTCATCTGGCAGCCGACGGTTTCGATGTAGAGTTTTGGCATATGGGCGGGAGGCAGTATGCAGTGGACCGTCGGCAGTTCTACGTGGCGTCGTCGGCACTCTGGCCGGCCGTCTCGCGGCGACGGTGCTCGTCGAACTGTTGCTTCACTTGTCCAACCAGCAAGTCGCGGCGGGCGCGCATCATGCGAACCAGCGTCGCGACCGCCACGAGGGCGCCCGCAATCATGAGCACAATGTTCCAGCGATCCATCACGACGTCTCCATGGCGGCATCGACCTCAAGGTATGGTACCCAATTGATCGGGTCCACCGCGAGGGGAATCGCTAACTAGCGTCGACGAATCGCCCGCCCGCATAGCCGCGCAGGAATTCTTCCGCTGCCATTACCCGCTTTCCAGCAGGCTGGAGGTCGACGATTTCGAGTAAACCGTCACCTGTACCGACCACCAGCCGCCCATCTCCCGAGCCTTCGGGCACGCCTGGAGAGACATCTTTGATAGCGGGAAAGTCGTCGATGACATCGACCTTATCGATCACCACACGTACCGGCTCACGACCCTCGACCTGCCAGAACGAATACGTCCGGGGCCACGGTGCGAACGCCCTCACGCGGTTCTTGATAGCAGCCGCCGAAAGACTCCAGTCAATCAGCCCATCTTGCTTGGCGAGCCGCGGAGCCTTGCTGGCAGCGGTGTGCTCCTGTTCCACGGGCTCGGCGACGCCGGCTGTCAGTTTATCGACAACGTTGACGACCGCGTCGGCACCCAACGCGGCAAGCCGATCTTCCAGTTCGCCCGCCGTTTCGTCGGAGTCGACCGCGACGCGCTGCTGTGCCAGGCACGGCCCCGCGTCGAGGCCGGCTGTCATTTGGATCACCGTATTGCCTGTCTCATGGTCGCCGTTCAGCACCGCCCATTGCACAGGCGCCGCGCCGCGATACTTGGGGAGCAGCGACCCGTGAAGATTGACGCCGCCCAGGCGCGTCGACTCAAGCGCGGCGGGCTTAAGAATCTCGCCGTAGTCGCACACTACCAGCAAGTCGGCCGCCAGCGACTTGAGTCGCTCGACCGACTCGGGCAAGTTGACACTCTCCGGAGTCCACAATTCGATGCCCAACTCATCGGCGGCCGAGTGCATCGGTGGACGCGGCGACTTTTTGCGCCCTTTGAATGGCCTAGAGACCACCAGCGGCACCTCATGCGCACCGGCAGCCAACGCCCGCAACGTGGGCACGGCAAATGGTCCGGTTCCGAGCATAACTAGTCGCATGAGCTTACAATGACCAATAAAGAATCAACAATGACCAATGAGAAATCGCAAGACCGACTATTCACATTCATTGGTCATTCGACATTCGTCATTGGTTATCCCCGGCTTATGTTCGTTCCGTCTCTAGTTCCGCGAGCCGTTTCGCCACCTGCTCCTGGGTGGGCGCTTCGCCGGTCGAAAGGCGACTCTGGAAGTCGACTTCAAACTCTTCCACCAGATGCCGAATGTTGGCGAAGTTACCCTCGCTCAGCCGGTCGAGGAATAGTACGCCGTCCAGGTGATCGACTTCATGTTGCACGACGCGGGCTGGGAATCCTTCAAGATCAGCCTCAAGCAAGTTGCCGGCCAGATCGTACGCTTCGATGTGAATCGAGTTGCTTCGCACTACGTCCGCGTGGACTCCCGGAATGCTCAGGCAACCTTCGTTTCCCTCTTGTTGCCCCTTTGGCTTGGATAGTACCGGGTTGATGAAGACTTGCTCCATCTCAGGCTGCTGACTGTCGCCGGTGGGATTGGCCACGAAAATGCGGTAGGGCAGGTCCACCTGATTGGCCGCCAGTCCTACGCCTTCGTGCTCGTACATCAAATCCAGCATCTCGGCGACCCACGCCTTGAGCTGCTTATCGACCTTCTGGATCGGTCGCGACTCGTGACGCAACGTCGGGTGGGGATAGTGAATGATCGACAGAGCCATGAATCGAGGGGGAAAGGGGAATGTGGGAAGCGAATTAGAGCAGAGCCAATTATAGGGATTCGCGAAGTCGGATGTCAGTCGCGGCAGTCTCGCGTTCGCATTGACCCGGCTGCTTTTGAGCGCTAGAATCCCACGCGGCCTTTCCCTTTCGCATTTCCACATTCCCATTTTACATTGTTCGTCGATCCCTCCGAACGCCGTGCCCGGCTACCTTCTTGGATCACCTCGATGGTGGTGCATGCGGTGATGGTGGTCCTACTGTTGTTTTGGGTAAGTCGTCCGCCACAGGGGGCCGCCGACGAACCATCGCGCGATGTGGGAATTGTACTCAAGCGAGCCACGAGCGACGGGGTGAAGTTTGAGGGCGAAGAAGACCTACCCGCCGACAAAACGGCCGACGTCAACACATCCAACCCAACTCCGGCCGACCCAAGCGACGCGCTGCCCGATCTAGCACAGCACAGCAACGCAGCCGACGCCCTGCCCACGCTGCCGGCCATCGGATCGGAGGCACAACCCAGCAGCAGCGCCGCAAGCATGGCCCAGGCAGGTGGCACCACCGGCGGCGCGCCCGGCGAATTGGGCGAGAGCGCGACTGCCAGCGTGTTTGGTGTGGAAGGGACCGGAACCAGGTTCGTCTATCTGTTCGACCGTTCGGCAAGTATGAACGGTGCTCCACTGTCGGCAGCTAAGCAAGAGTTCGTCGAAAGCATCGCGTCTCTCGACGAGGTACATCAGTTCCAGATCATCTTCTTTAACACGGGGGCGCAGCCCTTCACGATCGATGGTCGCCAGCGAATTGCATTCGCCACTGAACAGAACAAGCGGATGGCCAACCGATTGCTGGGTGGAGTGACCGCCTATGGCGGCACCGACCGTCTGCTCGCCCTTGAGAACGCCATTCGTCTTGGCCCCGATGTCATCTTCTTCCTTACCGATGCCGACGACCCGATGTCGGCAGCCGACCTGGCCAAGGTTGCCGCACTCAATCGCCGCTATAATGCGACCATCTGCACCATCGAATTCGGCCGCGGCCCACGGCACGGCCGCCAGAACTTTCTTCGGCAACTGGCCACTAGTACCGGTGGACAGTATGGTTACGTGAATACCAACGTACTTCGCGGCGGGCAACGTTAGTCGTGCGGAAGCAACATACGCACGGATTCGCGTATAATCGTGCATGCAAGGTTCGGCTGATCGTGGTCCGATTTGTCTATTGCCATCTGCTGGCGCTCATCACCCTAGGTTTCCCCTCGCTCCGCGCCGATACCGTCACTCTCTCCGCCAGCGACGACGGTACGGGCACCATGGAGATGAGTGGCGAAGTCGTCGACTACACGGGCGAGACAATCATCATTCGCGGCGTTGGCAGCGCGAGGCGCGAGTTTCCAGCCGCTCGTGTCCAGAGCATCGACACCAAGTGGCCGGATGGATTCGAGGAAGGGACCGCTGCCCTGGATGCCGGCGACTATCCGAGGGCGGCCGAGTTGCTCGCCCAAGCGGCGCGGGCTGACACGCGCGCGTGGGTGCGGCGAAAGGCAATGGAACGGCTGATGGACTGTTACGCGGCTGCAGGCGACTTTGCCACGGCGGGCCGACTTCTAATCGAACTCGCAAGAAGCGACCCATCGACTCCTGCCCTCAACCATGCCCCGCTGGCCTGGTACGCCACCGACATTGTGTCTCCGGCGATCTTCAACGAATGGCTATCTAACAACTCGTCGCCCATCGCTCAATTGCTCGGTGCGAGTTTCGCGCTATCGGGATCTTCGCGCGAGGATGCCATCGCTCGGCTCAACCGGCTTCAGTTGTTGAGCGACGATCATATCGCTCCGCTGGCGGAAATGCAAAGCTGGAGGCCGAAGGTTGTCACGGCGAAACCGAGCAATCTGCAGCGGTGGGAAAAGCGGCTAAGAGATTCGCCCGAGTCGCTGCAAGCCGGCGGTTGGCTGGTGCTAGGAGATGCATACCGCCAACTGCGCGATTTCGATGCTGCCGCTCTCGCCTACCTGCGTTGCCACATGCTCGCCCATCGACAACCACAACTAGCGGCCGAGGCGCTGTGGCGAGCTTCCAATGCCCTTGCGACCGCGGGCCACGACGACGAAGCGGCAAGGCTTGCCGGGCAACTACAGCGCGAACTGCCAAAAACTGCCGCAGCACGCTCGGCCCGTCGTGTGCTACAATCGCCGTGACTCCCAACGTGCGTGGGCACCTCATTCTCCGGCAGGCCAAAGCAAGGATGTATCGTTCTTTTCACAAGTTCTGTATGGTCGTCTTCGGTCTGGCCTTCACCTTTCTATTGGCGCAGCATGCGCTTGCCCAACCAGCCGCTGAACCACCCCCTGCTGGCGACTCGATTACCGACATCATCTTCGCCGGCGGGATGGTCGGCTTCTTTATTGTCGCGCTGCTGTTGTTGCTATCGGTTGGCGGCACGGCGTTGGCTGTTGAACACATGCTAACGATTCGTCGCCATGTCTTGATGCCCGACGAACTGACGTCGCAACTTCGCAACACGCTCGCCCAAGGCCAAGTCGGCCAGGCGATTCAACAATGCGATCAAACCCCCTGCGCACTCGCCACCATGGTCAAAGCGGCCCTGCTCGAAACCGAGGGCGGCTGGCCGGCGGTAGAAAAAGCCTTGGAGGAAGAAACGGCCGAGCAAGCAGGGCGATTGTTTCGCAAAATTGAGTACCTAAGCGTCCTGGGCAACATCGCTCCGATGGTGGGGCTATTAGGTACCGTGATCGGCATGATTCTGGCCTTTCGCGAAGTGGCCGACACCCAGGGGGCCGCCCGCGCTGGGCAACTTGCGTCGGGCATTTATCAAGCGCTCGTCACGACGGTCGGCGGGCTATTGATCGCCATCCCCGCGCTCGCCGCCTACGCTGTGTTTCGCAATCGTGTCGACGGCCTGATGGCCGAATGCATGGCCACCGCGCGTTCGATTCTCACGCCTGTCAAACGAGCGCTGCTCGGGCGGAAGCAAGAACGATAAGCGATGACAAGCACTCATTAGCGTTTCGGTCTCTCCGTGATGAAATCCAGTCAGTCGCGCAAGCCAATCTCGATGAACATGACGCCGATGATCGACGTCGTGTTCCTGCTGATCATATTCTTCCTGGTCAGCAGCCATTTGGCGCAGCAGGAAACCCAAATGGAGTTGGATCTTCCGTCCGCCAGAACGGGCGACGAATCGGTCGAGACGAAGACGCAGCGCGTGACCATCAACCTGAAAGCTGACGGCGCCGTGTTACTCGGTGCAGGTGAGGCAACACTCGCTGAGTTGCCAACGCGCTTAGCCTACGAACGCGAGCAAACAGACCTGCCCATAGAAGTTCGCATCCGCGCCGATCAAACGATCGACTTCGGACAAGTAAAACCCATTCTCGTCGCCTGCGCCAAAGCAGGGGTATGGGACGTAACATTCGCAGTAATCGCACGAAACAAAGAGTGATGAACGCTGAACGTGTTATCCTCGTTCAGCGTCCATTGATCATCATTCCCTAGTCCCTTTCCCCAAACCTCGCTTCCCCTCTATGCCCTCCTGGCGACATCCCCGCTTTCGGCAGCAGTCTGGCGAACTGTCTATGACAGCGATGATCGATGTCGTCTTCTTGCTGCTGATATTCTTTGTCTGCACGGCCAGTTTTCAGGCGGTGGAGCTTGTGCTGCCGTCGAATCTCTTGGTAAGCAGCAGCGCGACGGTCGACGTGCCGATTGAGCCGCCCGACGAACTTGAGCGGATTATCATCGAGATACTTGCCGCCGACGAAGGTGTTCGCTGGACGGTCAACGACCAACCATGCGCCGATCGCGTAGAATTGCAGCAGTTGCTCGCGGCAGTCGCCGGTGTCGATCGTACGCTTCCGGTGGTGATCGACTGCCAGGATACCGTGCCACTGGCCGAAGCGATCGGTGTATATGATCTGGCAAGGTCGCTAGGGTTGGAGAAAGTTCAGTTCGCTGCGGACGCGGAATAGATGAAAGCCATTGGACTCACCCTGGTTGCGATCTCCACGCTCGTGGTGACTTGCCACGCCGCATCGCCATCGGTCGAGCAGCGCTACGTAAATCATTTGCGCGAACTTGGCATGTACCGACTGGCTGAGGTCTACTGCCGAGAGCAGTCGGCCGCTGACGGGCTGACCGATCGCGAGCGTGTAGAAATGGCAATCGAGTTGTCGCTGGTGGCCGTGAGTCGGGCCCACAACGCACCGCCTGGCGATCGCGACCACTTCTGGCAACAGGCCTTCGCGCCACTCGAAGGATGGCTCGCCACGGCCGATCGTCCATTCCGGTTGCTTGCCGAGTTGCAAGATGCGCTCAACCGGCTCAACGAGGCGGAAATCGGGCGGCTCGAGCAAGTTGGATACGCCAATCAGGCGGCCACCGAACTCGTCCAGTCGCGGGTACGTAGCGCCATTGCTAACCTTCGGTCCATCGCCGACACGATCAAACTGCGCCGGCGGGAACTTGCCTTAGGACAAGTGAGCGGTCCAGCGGACCTCGACGAACGCGAATTAGCTGGGCTTGGCCGCAACGTTTCGCTTGCGCTTGCACGTGCGTATCGCGAGCAGGCGTTCACTTACACACCCGGCTCGCCGGACCGAGTCAACGCGTTGCAGCAAGCGGCAGAGTTGCTTACCCCGCTGGCAGCCGCGCTACCGGCCGTCGAAACAACATGGGAGGCCCGGGTCGCACTGGCTAAAGCGCTAACTGAGCTTGGGCAGGTAGACGAGGGGCGTGCCGCGATTACCCAGTGGCAAAGCGAAGTCGTCCCACCAGACATTGCGGTCGAGTTGGTGGCCGCCGACGCCAAACTGCTCGCCACGGCGGGCCAAATCGAAGATGGATTGGCTATGCTCGACGCCAGCGGCATCGCGCCAGGCAGTGCACCTTCGGTCGACCTGGTGCGGCTCGAACTACTTGTCGCCAGCAACTCGCGCGACTCAGGGGCGATCGAATCGCTGCTCGCGTCCATTCGCGCGAAGCACGCTGCCCGCTACGTCCGCCAGGCCGAAGCGCTGGTGGGACAGGCATATGGCGGTTCGGACGATGCAACGACTGCAGGTGGCAAGGTACTCGCCGCCGAACACTTCTACCGTGCGGGGCAACTCCCTGCGGCGATCGCGGCGTACGACGAGGCGGCCGAAATGTATCGCGACGCCCGCGATCGCGAACGGGCATTTGCAGCCGAGCGCTCCGCCGCCGCCATCGTGCAGCAGCGTGGCGATTACCTCCAAGCCGCTGAGCGATTCCGGCGGCTCGCGCTGGGATCGGTCGACCGCGACAACTCGGCCACCGATCACCGAGAGGCGATTCTGAGTTTGGCAACCGCCGTAAAGCAATCGGGTGCTGAAAACTCCGACCGAGCGATGGTCAATTACCTTGAACTCTGCCGCGAGCATCTGCGGCACTGGCCCGCTGGCTACACGTCGGCCGAGGTCCGCTGGTGGCTGGCTCAAGCGCTCGCAGCGCGGCGGCAATGGCAAGCCACGATCGACGTGCTTGGCGAGTTGGACTCAGCTTCCCCCTACTTCAAACCCTCCACCACACTGCTGTCCACGGCCTTCAGGCATCGCGTTGCAACGGAGACGGATCCCACCAAGCGGCAAGCGCTCATCGTCGAGGCCGTTAGCCGACTGCAGCCGCTGGTGGTCGGAAGCGGGGATCAAATCGGCTGGCCAAGCGCATGGACCGATGCCCAGCGGGCGTGCGCACTGGAACTCGCACGACTGCAAATCGACGGCGGCAACTCAGGGTACGCCAAAGACATGCTTGACGCGGCCGTCGTCCGAGGTCAACCGCCTCCCAGCGCCGAATACCGCGCTCAAGCTACGCCAGTGCTTGCCATTGCCTTGGTGTCCACAGGAAACACCGCCGAGGCGATTGAGCTGCTTCGCGAATCGGCACGGGCGGGTGGTAATGCAGGGTCGCTCGAATCACTTGCCGAGCGGTTGACCGCGCAACTCTTTGAGTACTCTCAATCGGACGTTCCACGCCGAACTGAGCGCGCGGCGATTGGCCAATTGCTGCTGGCAACACTCTCGCCTGAGGTGGCCGGCGACGGCACGTCGTCCTGGGCGCTCCCCGCCGACCGCTACCGTGCCGCGGCGATGGCCGCTGTGGCCAACGACGCCGTGGCTCGCCAACTTTATGAGTCGCTCGTCGCGAAGTACCCCAAGAACGGTGACCTCCAAGAAGAGTACGCCCGCCTGCTCGCCAGCGCCAACGCCGCATCCGATCGCGAGTCCGCCCTCGCCGCCTTCCACCGCATCGAACGCTCCACGCGCCGCGGAAGCGACCGCTGGCGTCGTGCGCGACAAGCGCGAATCGATTTGTTGATCCAGCTTGGTCGAAACGATGAGGCGGAAAAGTTGAAGGCGCTCACGCGACTACTGGGAAACAACCTCGACCAGAATTAGTCGCTGATTTTTTCGCGTATCCGTTCCGCTACGACGTTAGCTCGACATCGTGGCCATCGAAATCGCGAACCACGGCTCGACGCCCCCCACGGTCCATCCTCAGGGCGTTGTCGCACCTCTGCTCCCGGCAGCTCGAGCCTTGCGATTACTCCGTCCAACTCGCCGACACGGAAACCAAATCGACTATCGCTCGTATCTTTACCCTTTCCAGCAGGGTAGATCTCAAATACGACTCCATCGAGTTCGGAAGCCAGATGGAGAGGACCATTCCCGTGTCGATGCTCTTCAAAATGCAATCCGACGGCGTTATAGAACTGTGCGGCCTTATCCATGTTTGTCGATCGGATAACCAATAGATTCAACTTGGGTGCATCCACTTCACGCCTCGGTAGCGGGTCCGACCGAATCCGAGCTAATCCTCAAGAAATAAGCGCAATCCCTAAACCACCATCCCGATGCGATTGAGCGTCTCGCCGTACACCTGAGTGTACTGGTCGGCGCTGGTGCGCCAGCTCCAGTCTTGGTTCATGCCGGTGCGAATCAGGCGGCGCCAGGCGTCGGGGCTGCGGTACAGGCTGAGTGCCCGCTCGATGCTGCCGGCCAATGCATCGGTGGTATAGTCGACGAACGAAAAGCCATTGGCCGTGCCAACAGAAAGCGAGTGGTCGGTCGCGTCGGTAATCGTGTCGGCTAACCCGCCCGTCGCGCGTACGATTGGCACGGTGCCATAGCGAAGGCTGTACATTTGGTTGAGCCCGCACGGCTCATAGCGGCTGGGCATCAGGAACAGGTCTCCGCCGGCTTCCAACCGGTGCGCGAGGGGATTCGAGAACTCTAGCCGCACACCCAACTGATCGGGGTAACGCTCGGCTAGATCCGCGAGCAACTTGTGGTACTTGGGATCGCCGGTGCCGAGAATGGCCCACTGCACCGCGCCCCGTTCGGCAAACTGCGGAATCAACGGGGCGATTAGATCAAACCCCTTTTGATCGGCCAAGCGTCCAACGATGGAAATCATCGGCAAGTCGGGAATCGCGGGTAGCCCGAGTTCCTGCTGCAACGCTCGCTTGCACTCCGCCTTGCCGGCTACAAAGTCGTCGGACGAGTAAGGTCGGGCGATATGAGGATCGGTCTCCGGCGTCCACACGCTGTAATCGCACCCGTTGAGTACGCCGAACAAATCGTCCGAGCGATCCTGCAACACACCTTCGAGCCCACACCCGTGCTCCTCGTGTTGGATTTCTTTCGCGTAGGTGGGGCTCACGGTACTCAATGCGTCGGCAAACACCAATGCCGACTTCATGAAGTTCAATTGGCCGTAGAATTCCATCTGCTGCCAATTGAAGTACTTCCAGTCGAGCCCGGTAAGCTCCATGTCCCAGTGCCAAAAAGTGCCCTGGTACGCGAGATTGTGAATCGTAAACAGCGATGCGATCTGAGCGTAATCGACATTTCGGCCCGCGAGCGTTTTTAGGTACACCGGCAGCAGGCCACTCGTCCAGTCGTGAGCGTGCACGATTTGGGTATCGGGCGCGACTCGCTCGATCACCTCGAGCACGGCGCGGTTGAAGAATACGAACCGTTCGCAATTGTCGTTGTAATCGGCACCATCTTCGCGATACAGCTCGGGCCGGTCGAAGTAGTCGGGCTGTTCGACCAGATAGACTGGTACGTCGGAATCGGGCAGGTAACTCTTGGAAAGCAAGCCGACGACCGATCGCCCGGCAATGGGGATTTCGAACTCGATGCCAGTCGGCTCGATCGGCTGGCCTGACTTGTGGGCTTGACGAAACCCAGGAATGACAAGCGTGGGGCGGATGCCGTGTGGCACTAGTGCCACGGGCAGACTGCCGCAAACGTCGCCAAGTCCGCCCGTCTTGCAAAACGGCACGGCCTCAGCGGTAGCAAACAGGATGTTCATCGTGGAGTGGCCAGGGACGAAGGGGCGGCGATCTGCGAGCGAGAAAAGCCAACGAACTATGAATCGTCTGGCAAACCCACCGCATCTATCAACAATACCATGATCGGCAAGGTTTCGTCACGCGGACCAGTTCGCCCCACCGTACGAAGGTAGAATACGTTCACGTGCGGGCTTGCAACCGATAGCGTCGGAATAAACCGCAAGGTCCCACTGCCAACCGACCGCCTACTGCCCGCCCCCCACCACGTCGGCAATCGACTCGGTCAATCGATCGACATTCGATGGCGTAATACCAGCGACGTTGATCCGTCCGGAGTCGACTATGTAAACGGAGTGTCGCTCGCGAAGGGCGCGAACGTGGTCCTTCGAGAGCCCAGAGAATGAGAACATGCCGCGCTGACTAGAGATGAATGTGTAGTCGCCGGGCACGCCTTTTTCAGCTAGCTTCTCCACCAGGAGCTTCCGCATGCCGTTGATCCGATCGCGCATGCCCGCCAGTTCGATGTGCCACTCGTGCGTGAGATCGGCGTCGCCCAGCACCGTGGATACGAGACGCGCACCGTAGGCAGGTGGGTTACTGTAGTTGGCGCGAATCACGCGCTTTACCTGGCTGCCCACCACGTTAGCGCGGTCGGCATCGGTGCAAACGAACGTTGCCGCTCCTACCCGCTCGCAATACAAGCCAAAGTTCTTCGAGAATGAGCTGCACAGCACCATCTCTTGGCCCGGCCGGGCCATTGCCCTGATGCCCGCAGCATCAGGTTCGATGCCATCTCCAAAACCTTGATATGCGAAATCGATTATCGGCAGAAGTTGCCGATCGTACACCTTATCGGCAATTTGCTCCCAGTCACTCGGGCTAGGGTCGACGCCCGTCGGATTGTGGCAGCAGCCGTGCAACAACACCGCGTCGCCCGGAGGAATCTGGCCAATCGCATCAAGCATGTCGGCAAGCGCCAAACTATTGGTCGCCTTGTTGAAGTACGGAAACTTCGCAATCGAGACACCGGCTGCATTGAAGATGTTCGGATGATTGGCCCAGGTGGGATCGGTCATCCAGAGCGTGGCACCAGGCATGTTGTGCGCTAGAAAGTCTCCGACGACCCGAAGCGCGCCGGTGCCACCGGGAGTTTGAGCAGTGATGGCGCGACTTCCGGTGGCCACTTCGTGGTCAGCACCGAAGGCAAGACTTTGCACCGCGGCGGTGTACTCCGCTAGGCCAGGAATCGGCAGGTACGACGCGCTCGCGCCTTCGCGAGCGAGTTTCTCGTTCGCCTTGTTCACACATTCGAGCGCCAGCGTCTTACCCGACTCATCCTGATAGACACCAACTCCAAGGCTGATTTTGTCGGGATTCGGATCCGCGCGGAACGCTTCGGTTACTCCAAGAATCGGATCGGCAGGAGCAGCTTGAATCGATTCGAACATAGGTCAAAGGTGGGCAGAGGGCGGAGATCGGTTGGATAGCAGGCAAGCCACGCCATGCCGGAACGGCGGCCATGCGTGAATGAGTTGAGCCATTCGCCACTGGCACCTGAGAACCTCGCCTGCGACAATCGTTATAAAGGGACCACAGAGGCGTTCCTAGTGTTCGCCTGCACCAACCAGCAAGCACACACGGCACCCATGGCGAATGAAAAACTAGGCATTTGGCTGGTCGGCGCGTGCGGCAACGTGGCTACCACAGCCACCCTTGGCTTAGTGGCCCTGCACAAGCGCCTCGCCCCGACTCTCGGACTCGTCTCAGAACTCCCGGAGTTCTCGCAATTGCCTCTTGTTCCGTGGGATCAATTGGTAATCGGTGGGCACGACATTCGCAAGCCGCAAGTGCTTTCCACGGCCACGCGACTGACCGAAGAGCGGGTGGTGCCACGGGAACTTCTTGACCAGTGTCACGACGAGTTATTGGCTGCCGAATCACGCATTCGCCCAGGGGTTGCGAACCAATCGGGCGAGGCCATCCGACAAATCGCCGACGTGCACCTACCCGACGAACAATCGACGACGCCACGCGAGCTAATCGAACGCTTGAAAGGCGACCTTAAGGAGTTTGTAGCCCAGAATCGGCTTCGTGGTGCTGTGGTGGTGAACGTCGCCTCTACCGAGCCGCTATTCGATGCTGAGTTGCCAACCAGTTGGCCCGAGTTCGCGATGTTGCTCGACAGGCCCGGCACCCTTGTGGCCGCGAGCACGATATACGCCATCGCCGCACTCGAACTGGGGCTGCCGTTTGTAAATTTTACTCCGTCGGTCGGCGCTGCCCTTCCCGCAGTTGAAGATTTGGCGAAAAGAAAAAAAACTTGCCACGCGGGACAAGACGGCAAGACCGGCGAAACGCTGATGAAGACTGTGCTCGCGCCGATGTTCGCGCAGCGGCATCTCAAGGTGCAAAGCTGGGTTGGTCACAACATTTTTGGCAACCTCGACGGCCGCATTCTCGACAACCCCGCCAACCGCGAGTCGAAGGTGGCCACGAAGGATCGGGTGCTCGCCAACACGCTTGGCTACGACCCGCAAACCCTTGTTTCGATCGAGTTCATCGAGAGCATGGGCGATTGGAAGACGGCCTGGGACCATGTACATTTTCGCGGCTTTTTAGGCACTTTTATGACCTTGCAGTTCACTTGGCAGGGTTGCGACTCGGCGCTGGCAGCGCCATTAGTGCTAGACCTGGCGCGGTTGATCGATGTGGCCGCCAGCCAAGGTCAAACGGGCGTCGTAGCGGCGTTCGCACCCTTCTTCAAACGGCCACTTGGTACTTCTGAACACGACTTCTCCAAGCAGCACCGCGCACTGGTCGAATGGGCCGATGCGATCACCGATTGCGCCAACGATTGACCTCTCGAAGCGGCGACGTGGCGCCCTCACACACGGTAGAAACTGCATGGCAATGTGTCGCGTTTTTGTCGATTCCACTTGACAAACGCGTGGTCGACTTGCTTCAATTCGCGCATGAATGGTTGGTTTGTGGTCTATTGTAGTTAACCAACCTGCCCTCGCATCGGAGGCGAACGCTTCGGTCCTTCCTTCAAGCGCCCAAGGGAAAGGCCACGTCACAACCACGGGCGCCTAAAGAAGGAGCCATTGGAGATGGCAACGAAGAAGAAGGCGGCGAAGAAGACCGCCACCGCAAAGAAGTCGACTAAGAAGAAGGCCACCAAGAAAAAGGCCGCTAAGAAGTCGACTAAGAAGAAAGCCACCAAGAAAAAGGCCGCTAAGAAGTCGACCAAGAAGAAGGCCGCTAAGAAGTCGACTAAGAAAAAAGCCACCAAGAAGAAGGCCGCTAAGAAGTCGACTAAGAAGAAGGCCACCAAGCGCAAAGCTACCAAGCGCAAAATCGGCAAGAAGTAGCCCTGATCCCTTGCCGACTGTTCTGGCAGTCGCATCAGCAACCCACAAGGCTGGCAAAGCACCTCGGTGCGATTGCCAGCCTTTTTTTGTTAGCTGGTGGCTAGCGCGAGTGGCTGCTAGCGGCCCCCAGCCAACATTGACCGACGCAGCCGATGCTGATAGCCTAACCTGAAACAAACCAACAAGTTAGGAGCATTTCCAACCCACGTGTCCGATTCTGCGTCCAACGATCATCCCTCCAATTCGAGCGTCCAATTCTCTGAGCTTGGCGTTTCGCCTGTCATGCTCGCCTCGCTCGAGAAGGCACATTACCACCAACCGAGCCCGGTACAAGCGGGCGTGATCCCTGCAGCACTGACTGGGGCCGACGTGCTGGGACAGGCCCGAACTGGCACCGGCAAGACGGCCAGCTTCGGAATTCCGATTCTTGAGCGGCTCGAGCGCAAAGGCCGCAACGCGCCGCCGCAAGCTCTGGTGCTGGTGCCAACGCGCGAACTTGCCGTCCAAGTCCGCGACGAAATCGACAAGCTCAGCCACGGTCGCAAATGCCGCACGGTGGCCGTCTACGGTGGCAAGCCAATTCGCCAACAGGTCTCGCGACTCGCCAAGGGATCCGACATCGTCGTCGGTACGCCAGGTCGCGTGCTCGACCACATGAGTCGCGGCACGCTGTTGCTAGATGGTCTCAAGACCGTGGTGCTCGACGAAGCCGATCGCATGCTCGACATCGGTTTCCGACCCGACATCGAGAAGATCCTTCGCCGTTGCCCGAAACAGCGGCAAACGCTCCTGCTGTCGGCCACCGTCGCCCCTGCCATCGAACGGCTCGCGCAGAGGTACATGCGCGATCCGATCGTGCTCGACTTTTCCGAGAAAACCAAAACGGTCGACACGATCGACCAGTACTACTTCACAGTCGATCAGCAGCGGAAGTACGACCTGCTGGTCAAGCTGCTCCAGCGCGAGCAGCCGGAGCAGGCGATTGTTTTCTGCCGCACCAAGCGGGGCACCGATCGGGTGCAGCGCAAGCTGGCCAAGGTGGCCCAGTCGGTCGACTGCATTCACGGCGACATGCCGCAGGGGGCTCGCGACAAGGTGATGAAGCGGTTCCGATCCGGTGACATCAAATTACTGGTAGCCACCGACGTCGTAGGCCGCGGCATCGACGTGAGCGGCATTTCGCACATCATCAACTACGACATCCCACAGGCGTCCGACGATTACGTCCACCGCGTCGGACGCACCGGCCGCATGGGCCGCGAAGGCGTCGCCTTCACGCTGGTCACGCCCGAAGAAGGCCAAGAGCTGACACGAATCGAAATGCTCATCAATCGCCTCTTGAAGCGCGACGAAATCGAGGACTTCGACTCGATCGAGCCTGTGGCCAGCTCACCCGAAGTGGTCAAGGAAGAAGAAAAACCCAAGCCCCCGACGCTACCCGGCAGCCGGCGTGGACGGCGGCATCGACGGGCGCTTTAGTTGTTTTTTCGTCTTTGATGCGGCAGTGTCATCTAGAAGAGTGCGTGGTAGAACTTGGATTGTTCAGTGTCTTCGTAGCCGCGTCTGTGAACTTGGCCCATCGCTCTCTCGAGCTCGGCCCGAACGCATCGCTCGAGAAGAATACAACTAACGGAGCAACGACCGCAAGCAGGTAGACCATAGTCGTGAGCATGCGCAACAGTTCATTCAGATTCGCCATGCGCAGTGCCGGTGCGTAGACTGCGACCACCACGCAGATGGCAAGGACACCGGCAAGCAGTATTTTTGTCGAGAATCGGGTGCGCGATCGAAGCGTCGCTTTGAGAATCCTAAGGTCGAACAAGCTTCGCAACTCGCGGAGAGTATCACGACGCGAGAACAGAACCATGAGCGCCATGAGGAATCCGATGGCGCCGACACACATTAGCACGGATTCTTGCGTGAACATGAACTTGTCGAGTAGTTGGGGGGGACGAGATGAACGATCGAGAGCTATTCGCGGCTGACGCCGTTTTCTTGGTTCGTTCGGCACTCGCTATCTCCACCATTTCCATCCCCGACGCGATCGAATAGTCGCGAATTCTCGATACGACGGCACGTTCGCCACCTGGATCGCATTCAACCTCGTGCGCAATTTGTGGCCCGTGCGCGGCCTCCAGATCGATTGCGGTGCGGGTAGAGTCGCCGCGGAGGGGGGCGGTGCGGCGGGCGGAATTCCGATCAGCTTGTTACGCTCATATCGTGCGATCAGAAAGCGAATCACCTTCGCGTCGAGCAGATCCCATGCTCGTCGGCCCGGCGTGCGGCGCCAGGCTACTTCAGCGAGTCGCCGCTTCCACCGGCTCAGGTGATTGTTGGCCAATGACATGCGTGTTTCCATTGGAGCGCCATGTCATTGTATCATTGTTTTCCGCCTGCTGCCCACACAACAATGATGAATGTGGTATAAGCCGACACCATCAAAAGACCGACGCCGGCCAGTACCCAATAAGGAGCGGCCAACTTGCGATAGCCTACCTCGATAAACATTGAGATTGACGCAATCGACAGCGGCACGGCAATATTGGCCACAATTGCCGCCGCATCGACGCCGCGAAACCCAACAAGCCACCAGAATACCCAGAACGTGGCTACAACGGCAAAACAAAACAGTTGGTAAGCGGAATAGGGTGGTTGCCCAAGCCGAAACATGACGATCGGTAAGGCCACTAAGTCTCCAAGAAAGACCAACGGCAGGAGGATCGCCGCTCCAGCGACGAAGCTCGTTTCCACGTGATCTTCGAGTGAGTCGGCCATTCCGTCAAACGCCCATTCGGCCACCCCATCCGACCCTCGCACAGCCCACGTGCAGGCACCGCAGAACAGGCAGACGTTGAACGTCGCCAGCATTAGCGACTTCATGCCAAATCGGACCGAGCTAGTGCTGTTTGTAGGCAAGAAATCGAACCGAAATTGGAAAAATCTGGCAAGCTGTTGTCTCTAATCAGCCTCGCGCGCTGATTAGCGCAAATATGTGTTCCAAATACCAACACAAGTTATTTCGCCGAAGCAAACTCGTCTCTCAAGAAGTCGTAAGCCACGTCCCATTTGTCCGCGGCAGCGTCGAAATCGACATCCATCGCTTTGACAGTTTCGGGGGTTTCGACACGCGGTTTGGCCGTCGAGTCCGGGTGAAGTGGAATCTGTGCGCTCGGGCCGCGTACCAGCAACTCTTCGACGCTTGGTTGCAGTAGATAGGCCAAGAGCTGCTGCGCTTGCGGCTGGTGGGCGGACCCCTTGATGGTGGCCAGCGTGTTGGGAATGAACAACGTTCCGAGTTGGCCTTCGCCCTGATCGGGATAGACAATCGCAACGGGCGAGCCGGCATCGATCTCGACCATTGCATCGTCGGTGTCGGTCAGACCGAAGGCAAGAGCTCCAGAAGCAACACGTCGGGCAACATCGCGATTGCCGGATAGAATGTGGGCGTTCGCTTTGACTTTTTGAAAGAAGCGTTTGGCTTCCTCGTCCCCCCAGGTGATGAATAGGCAAGCGGCGTGCGTGGCTGTGGTGCCCGCCAATGGTTTGGCGATGCCGCACTGGTCGCGGTACAGTGGGTCAGTCAGGTCTTGAATCGACTTCGGGCGGCGCGATTCTCCCAGCTTGCGTGTGTTGACGATCAGCACCCGAGCACGCGCCGCGAAACCATACCAGGTTCCATCCGAGCTGCGATATTGCGTCGGATACTTCTCTCCTTCGGGTAGACTCACCGGTTCTAGCAAGCCCTGCCGTTGGAGGCGAATGATGTGCAGTACTTCGTTGTTCCAGAACAGATCACACCGAGGTCGATCGCGCTCGGCGATAATCGCCTCGGCTAGACCTACAGTCTTAGTCGACTCGGTATCGGCTTTTGTGAGTACCTCAATGCCCGTCTCCTTGGTAAATCCATCCAGGACCGGTTGCGAGAACACTTCGTCGAGCGCCGTGTACACGACGATTTTCGGCGATGCCTGTTTCTTGCAACCAGCGACAAGCGATAGGACGCACAGCATTGTTGCCATGCTCCCGTTTGCGTATCTGACAACTGCCATGTTAAATTCTCCTGCATGCAACTAATCTGTTTAGGCACTACCGGATTCCATCCCAACGCGCGGCGTCATACCGCGTCGTTGTTGATCCCCGAAGCCGGTGTGGTGCTCGATGCCGGCACCGGCATATTTCGCCTGGCCGACTACTTGGCCACCGATCGAATCGACGTGTTTCTGAGCCACGCTCACCTCGACCATACAATCGGACTGACCTATCTGCTGGAAACCTTTGGCGTCGATGCGTATGACAGGGTAACCATTCACGCGACGGCGGAAGTAGTTCATGCGGTGCGGACGCATTTGTTCGCTCCAGCTTTGTTTCCGGTTGCGCCAGGGTACCAATTCAAGCAGCTTGGCGACAGTTGCGAACTCCCCAGAAACGCCGCGGGCGATTTTGGTACGATGACAACCTTTTCGCTCAAGCATCCAGGCGGTTCGATTGGAATGCGGCTTGAGTGGCCTGGGCATACCATGGCCTACGTCACCGACACCACAGCCACCGACGCTGCGGACTACATCGAGAGCATTCGCGGAATCGACTTGCTGGTACACGAAGCGAACTTTCCAGCCGGACACGACGAACTGGCGGAACTCACCGGCCACAGCTGCCTCGACAAAGTGGCGCGCATTGCCGCAGCGGCTGACGTTGGGCAATTGGTTGTTACGCACGTCGACCCGCTGCTGACGAAGGATGAGGACTTTGACCTCCATGAGGCGCGCAGCGCATTTCCAAACATCTCCATTGCGCACGACTTGTTGGCCATCGAATTCTAACGTTGCTCTATTCCGCATCGATGGTGGCAATTGTCAAAAGGCGTTCTCCGTATGGACAGCACAAAGTCTGGCGATCAGCTAAGCCGCTTGATGAGTCGCTCGAGCTCTTTGCGATAGCTGAAGTGTTCGACTTCGAGCAAGTGCCGAGGTGAACGCACGTAATCGATGCCGCGATTGAGTTTCGCACGGCGCGTTTGTTTGTGGTGCTGAAACCAATGCGCCGATTCTCTTCCCGCATCCAGGCCGGTGACGTAGGCGGCAATCAACTTTGCCTGGCAGTCTACTAGGCCCCACTGGCCGCTATCGGGCTGAATGAGCCCGGCGACGAACAAGTCGTCGTGCGATGGATGAAATACGTTAAGGTACAAGTCAGGTCGGTTGCCTTTCCAATTAAGCTCGGCTCGATCGATAAAGGGAAATGTGATCTTGAATCCAGTGGCGTAGACGATCACGTCGACCTGTTCACGCGAACCGTCCGTGAACAACACATCGTCGCCGCACAACTCCTGAATGTCTGGCTTGATGGAAATGTCGCCGTGACCCACGTGATAGGCGAGTTGCGAGTTGATAATGGGATGCGTTTCGAACAGTTGGTGGTCAGGCTTTGGCAAGCCGATCTGCTCGGGCGCCCCAAGCATAATGTTCATTACACGCCGCGCGAGCACGCGGCGCAGCCACAGCGGCACCCGCATCCGCAGCATGAACTCGCCCACGGTGTCCATCGGGTAGCCACGGTAGAACTTGGGCAAGTAGTGGTAGCCTCGGCGCATACTATGGAAGGTCTTCCGCGCATTGGTGGCAGATTCCACTGCAATATCGCATCCGGAATTGCCCGCGCCGACTACTAGCACTCGTTTGCCGGCGAGTACATCGGGCGTCTTGTATTCCGACGAATGAAGCGCCGTACCATCGAATTGCCCCGGAAACTTAGGCAGCCGTGGATCCCAGTTGTGCCCGTTGGCGATTACTACGCCCCGATACGCACGCACCTCGCCGTTCTCAAGCTCGACGAGCCAATTTCCGCTATTCGCGCGGCTGATCCTTGCGACGGGCGTTCCGTACTGAATGTGCTGATGGAGCCCGAAGTGATCGGCATAGCTGGTCAGGTACTCGAAAACCAAGTCGTGGCTGGGGTACTCGGGGAAGTGCTCGGGCATGGGGAAATCGGTGTACTCGGTCAGCCGCTTGGAACTGATCAGATGAGTCGACCGGTAGATGCTGCTGGCTGGCTTGCCGTAGCACCAATTGCCACCCAGTGCATCCTCTCGTTCTAAACAATCGAACGGCACACCGGCTTGGAGGAAGTTCTTCGCCACGGCCAAGCCGGACGTCCCCGCGCCAACCACACAGAACTTGCCGCACGTCGATACTTCGTTGGAGACTGGCGCTTCGGTCAGTTGCGAATTGAGTTTGGTCATCGAACAATTGATAGGCTACGTTTACATTCTTGGCACACGCACTTTAGCTTAGGCAAAATGCGGTAGGTGTGCGACCGTCCTCATCGCATCGCGGCGGAACACTGGTACCCGGCACCGAGCAAAACTATCCAAAACTGCTTGACATTTGCGACTGCAATCCAAAGAATGTGTGCGATAAGAGAAGGATTTCTCTTACCCCGCCGCGCATCCTGATTCGACTTCTAGCTTGTTGACATACCACGATTTGATTCTGCCGATCGGTGCGGTGGGCGGAGACCTTGGTTGTGCGAGTGCGCCTCCGATTATGGCCCGGCAGTGTGTGCTCGTTGGCTCTTAGCTGCTGACCGTCTCAGGTACTGGATGTTGCCTTTAAGCTAGTTAGGAAACCGACATGGCTAGGAAAGCCGTATCGAATAATGTGTACCGTCAGGTAGGAACCTACGAACGACTTCGCAAGCGGCTCTTGAGCGTGGCCGACGAGGGTCGCCTGGAAAAATCGCTTTCATACTGGGTGCTGCCGACCGATCGTCGATTGCCCATCGCGTTCCTCGATCGTCAGTTGCGAGAGCTGCTCGACGAGCCCTTCGACCAGTTGCTGCGGACCCCGGGCGTTGGCAAGAAGAAGATTGAAGGCTTTTTCGAGCTGCTACGCCGCGCGGCCAACGCCGACGCCGACGATCAGCCTTTTGGTTTGGAGGAAGCAAAGGTCACTGAGAATGGCAAGCCGATGGCCACCGGCTTCAATCCGTCGGTAGTCTCAGAATCGTTATGGTCGACGTGGTGCGAGACGGTTCGCCAGCATGGGTTCACTGAGCATAAGCTGGGGCGCGTTGCCCCAACGCTGCAAACGCTCCCCACCGTCATCTGGCATACTCCACTAGGCGAGTACGCCAACCGGTCGCTTTCGCAGATTCGTCGCCTGCGAACCCACGGCGAGAAGCGCGTGCACGCCATTCTCGAAGTGTTCTGCACGGTACATGAATCGGTGTCGACTTCGGTACAAAGCGAGAATCTTGAACTCGATATGGTGCCACGGTTTGTCCCCAAACTTGGACGTTGGCTGTCCGATGCGCTCGTGGCCAGCACCCCGCCTACGGTTGCGGTGCTTCGACGTTGGCTCGCCGCTCCGTTGGTAGGGCAAGTCGAGATAGACCTCGGCCCACAAGTGGCTCAGCTTGCCGAAGAGCGACTGGAGATCGACGGCGAGGCTCCCACCGTCAAGCAGCAATCCGATCGATTGGGCGTAACCCGGGCGCGGGTGTATCAGTTGCTTGAAGACTGCGCCAAAGCGATGGAGGTCCGCTGGCCCGAAGGTCGCTGGCTACTCGCTCCACTGGCCGCTAAGTGCTCCAGCCCCGCCAGCCACCAATTGGTGCACACGGCGCTTGAGCTGTTCTATCCCCAACTCGAAGGCCACCCGGTTGTGGATTACACGGTTAGCGAATGACTGTGGCCTAGAGGCGAATAACTAGTGGGCGACGCTGGAGTTGACGGCGTTTGTATACATGTATACACTATCTGCTGATCAGCCGTCAAGCTCCGGAATTCACTGTGTCTGGTACTGCCATTTCGTCGTCGGCTCACGCGCCTGCTTCTCCGCAGGTCGTAGCGCATAATGTCCGCCGACTGATGGCCAAGCATGGCATGACCTACGACGACTTGGTCGACGCCTCGAAACTCGACCAGCGAACGGTTCGTGGCATTGCTCGGGCCGAGAAGAACCCGCATGCACGGACGTTACGTCGGTTGGCTGAAGGGTTAGGAGTGGTGGTCGATGAACTGTTTGTCGACTCGGCGAGCATATCCACCGCCGGATTCGACCGGGCCACCAACCCTATGGTCGGCCAGGTGATGCAGTGTCACCCGGAGCTGTTCGATGACTGGACGACCGCCGACTTTTCTGAGTTCGCCAGCCGCTTCGGTCACGGCGGCGCGCTGACCGAGGAAGGAGCACTAGAGGTCGCCGAAGCCATGAACCGCAAGCGCGAAATCCTGGCCTGCGCCCGGGTGATCCTCGAATCGAGCGATGGTCGACTGCTGGAAGATTTTGTAAATCTGCTCTATGAACGAGTACGTGTAAAGCAGTGAGCAAGTCCGCACATCACTTCCCAATCGCTTGCTTGGATTCCCCGATATCGATCACCCGTTCGTAGCTCTCGGCTGGGAGCACCATGATTTTTCCGTCGCCCATTCGTCCTGTGCGGGCGACCTCGACCACTTTGCGAATCACCTCATCGACACGGGAGTCGTCGACCCACAGCATAATCTCGACCTTAGGCAGGAATGCCTGACTGTATTCGCTGTCGGTGTATTGGTCGAGGTAGCTTTTTTGCTTGCCGTAGCCTTTTACCTCGCGAACTTCCACCGCTTCGAGCGGGGCGCGACGTAAACTGTCGAGAATCTGTTCGACCAAGAATGGCTTAACGATGGCAATGACTTGTTTCAACGGAGCGACCGGGGTTTTCAGGCCATGAATCGGGGGACACACTCCGCCTGGGCTCTATCTTAGCTCGGGTAGCATCGATTTGGCAAACCGACCGCTATCGGTGCTGCTCCTGTGCGTCGCCAACCCCTGGCGTTAGAATCCACATTAAAAGCCCAACCACTGAACTTCAACCACGAATCGCCAAGCATATGGCTAAAGAATACTCCAAGTACCAACAGAACATCATCAAGCGGTACTACGACAACCGCGAGGCAGCTTCGCTTCAGCGGCTGCAGGAACTGGTTACCGAACTCTACCTCGCCGAGGGCAAGGCTCGCGAGCGGCAATGGAAGTACATCCTTGCAGCGTTGGAGAAACTCGAACTCCCCCCCGACCGTATCGATCACCTTCGCCAGCAGGACGACCCGGCGATGCTGGCGAAGCTGGTGGAAGAATTGATGACAAAACAGTAGATCGACGGTCCCAGTTGATCGTTGCACTGCATTTGGCTCCTTAGACACTCCATTTCACGGCGATGCAGCAATATCTTGACCTATTGAATCGCGTCCTTACGGCCGGCGTCGAGAAGTCGGACCGCACCGGCACGGGCACAAGGAGTGTCTTTGGGCACCAAATGCGGTTTGACTTGGCCGATGGGTTCCCACTAGTCACAACCAAGAAGCTCCACACCAAATCGATCGTCCACGAGCTACTTTGGTTCATCGCTGGCGACACGAACATCAAGTACCTGAATGATCACGGCGTGAGCATTTGGGACGAGTGGGCGGACGAGCAGGGCGAATTGGGGCCGGTGTACGGTAAGCAGTGGCGGAGTTGGCGATGCCCCGATGGCCAGACAATTGACCAATTGACTGACGTGGTGCAGCAGATTCGCACGAACCCTGACTCCCGAAGACTAATCGTCACAGCGTGGAATCCGGCCGACGTCGAAGCCATGGCGCTACCACCATGCCACTTGTTGTTTCAATTTTACGTAGCCAGCGGGCGGCTTTCGTGCCAGTTGTACCAACGCAGCGCCGATGTGTTCTTGGGTGTCCCGTTCAACATCGCATCGTACGCGCTGCTGCTCACGATGGTCGCCCAGGTCACAGGACTACGAGCAGGTGAGTTCATCCATACCCTGGGCGATGCACACCTGTACGACAACCATATCGAGCAGGCACGCATCCAATTGCAGCGTGATCCCCGAAGGCTGCCGACCATGGAAATCAATGCTGATGTCCGATCGCTGATCGACTTTCGGTACGAGCATTTCCAACTTAGTGGTTACGATCCCCATCCCCACATCTCCGCGCCGGTCGCGGTATGAACGCTGCTGCATGAGTCGAAGCGCCTATGCTGCCCTTGCCCATAATGCGTCGTGTTCTCATGTGGACATTGTTGATGGGCGCGTATAGTGGGCTCGCAGCGTGGAAAGAAGAAGGTCGATACGCCCAGTACGGCGATGTACCACCGGCACTCGAAGTCGCCGGCTCGGTTGCGATTGGCCTGTTACTCGCGTTTCGAGTGAATCGGGCATTCGACCGATGGTGGGAAGCCCGCATTCTGTGGGGCACGCTGGTCAACGCCTGTCGCAATCTTGCCGTCAAGGTGCACGCCTTGGCTGGCAAGGCCGACGAGACCACTGAGCGGATGCGAAGGTTGATTGTCTCCTTCCCATACGCACTAAAACAACACCTGCGGCACGGCGTCGACCATGAGCAACTTGCCGAGCGGGCGGGCGAAGCGATCGAAGCCGAGCACGTGCCGTCCGCCATTTCCAGCCGGATTTACGGCATCCTGGAGAAATGGAATCAGCAACAGCGCATCGAGTTTGGCAAGTTCTTGGCGATTGACCTCGAGGCTCGCATGTTTCTGGATGTCTGCGGGGGATGCGAACGGATTCGCAATACGCCGATCGCTCCGTCGTATCGCATCGCGCTGAAGCACGGCATTGCCATCTACCTGGTGACGCTGCCGTGGGGCATTGTCAACGAATTGGGTCTATGGACGATTCCAGCAGCTTGTATCGCGACCTATTTCGTTGTGGGCGCCGAGGCAATCGCCGACCACATCGAGCATCCGTTCGTCGCCGACGGCGATGGCCTGCAATTGGAGAAGATTTGCGCGGGGATCGATGCGTCGGTGAGTGAGATCTTTCGCGAGCGGCAGGTGTAGACACATGCCCTCGCCCCAAAGCCTGACACCTAGTATCTCGATTGTAGTGGCCGTCGCGGAGAATGGAGTCATCGGCGCTTCCGGCGATTTGCCCTGGCGACTGCCGGACGATCTACGCCGATTCAAGCAACTGACAATGGGCCACGCACTGGTGATGGGCCGTAAAACCCATGAATCGATCGGTCGCCCACTTCCTGGAAGGATATCAGTTGTACTCACGACACAGTCCAAGTACGATGCCGGACACGACGACGTGCTCGTCGCCAGTTCGCTGAGCGAAGCTCTCGCGCTGGTGACTGGTACCGAGATGAATCAGCAAGAGGTATTCGTCGTAGGCGGGGCTAAGGTTTACCGCCTGGCCTTGCCTAGGGCGACCCGCCTATACCGCACGCTAGTGCATGCGAAGCCGCCAGGCGACGTGACGTTTCCAGAGGTCGACCTCAACGACTGGAGCTTGTCGGAGTCGACGGAATTTGCTGCCGACGACAAAAACGAGTTCGCCTGCACACTGCAAGTGTGGCAGCGACGCAGTTGATCTCGTAACGCCGCAGCCTACTCTCCATCCATCCCCAAGCGCATCTTCAATTCTTCGAACTGCTCGACGTACCGCTCGTTGCTCGAGTGAACGTGTTCAGCCTCGGTAATGAACCGCATTTCCTCACGGCACGGAACGCGGCCAGCGTCGAGAACTTCCTCGAATGCCGTCAGGTTCGCCCCATACGCAATTAGTAGCTTGTGTTCGTCGAGTTGGATCTCCTGCGGCACGGTTGGATTGAGCACGGCGATGCCCGTGCATCCGTCGTTGACCAGCAGGTCTTCATAGTCCCAGAGCGTACTCTGCAAGATAGGCATATCGATGTGTTCGCGGTACAGATCGGTGTGGTGCCCGGCACGATGTCCGTGGCTCGTTTCGAGTACGACATCGACGGTTGGCCCAAGCTCTTCGATTAACTCCATGAAGATATCAAGCAGCCGCTCGCGTGAAGCGGCGGCCATGAGCACCGGGACGTCGGTACGGTTATCCTCGTCGCGATAGACGTCGTGGCGGTAACCGGCAATCGGCACCACCTCGAGATTGAACGACGGACGTATTGCGTCGGTTAGCGTGAAGTCGCCGTACTGGGCGACCTTCAAGTGCTCCTCAAGTTGTTGATCGCTAACCTGCTCGAAGCTGCTGGACGGTGGAGCAGCCACAACTGCTGGACGTTCGTCGGAGAATACGTCGTCGAAAAAACTCTTCAGGAAGCCCATCACTAATCTCGCGAACGAACGGTGGTGGTTAGGTTACTACAATGGCGCGCCAAACCGCGTAGGGCAGGTGCAAGTCGGTGCTGGAAATGGTCTGGCGGCAACTCGACCGCTATTCGGCGGGTGGAGGGGCACACCGCAGCCGACGTCGATGACCGCTCAAATCTAGTTCACTGCCAATGGTGTGCCCGAAGATCGGGTCTACCGACGCACGATTTCCAGCAGCACTGCGGCTGTCATAATCGACACGACCGCTAAACGACGCCGGCAAGGTGAAGAAACCGCTTAAATTACCGACGACTGGGGCCAGCAAGGGATGCCGTGCCGACTTGCGACCTGCTGGCTACTCGCGAGAAGCCGCATCGGCGGGCGAGTCCGACGCTTCCGGATGCAGGCACTCAATTAACGACGTGACCGCCATCGCTGTGCCGTACTGCTGGTGATAGTTGTAGAAGGGATAGTCCCACCAGCTTCCGTCCGCCTCCTGCAACGGCATGAGGACCGCCGCCATGTGGTCGCGAAAATAGGGACGATCGTCCGCCGGAAGCACATCGATCGTCTTCGCCGCATAGTAATGACCGTAGTAGTAAAAGTAGCCGGCCACGGCAAAGTGCGACTCATGAGGGACCGGACGCTTGCGCCCGATGCTTAACCAGCCATTTCGGGCAAATAATCGATTGAGCCAGGTTTTCATGACGTCGTCCGTTACACGGGAATCGCCGTACATTCGTAATGCCAGGTTACAGGCTTGCGAGCGGCCCAGGCTACCACCCGCTCGATTGATGGGGTACATCGGCCGCATCATAAGGTACTCGCCGTAGGCGTAGGTGAAGTCTGGGTTGCGTTGACGTTCGATCGACGCGATCGCTTTGTCGATCGTCTTCTGCGGAACCTCAACGCCGATCTTCTCTGCTTCTCTTAGCGAAATGAGCACCGTGGCCGTCGTGAAGCTATTGGGACTGCCGCCGGGCACCTGAGTGTGGTGTTCGAAGTCGTAGTAACCCCATCCGCCATTGACGTACTCGTACCGCTCAAGCTTCTCCGCCTGTTCCTCTATCGCGTACTTGAGATCCCGCTTCTTCGATTCGTCGGCGCCCGCGCGATGGTAAAGGCTCGTTAGGCCGGTAATGCCGTACGCGTGGCCCCACGTGTTGTAGATGGCGTCGACATCGGCGCGGCGAACCTGACTGGAGTTCTTAATCAGCCAGCGCTCGCCTTGCTCGATAGCCTGGCCCATCCGCTCACGAAACTCACCCGACTCATGTGGCTCGGCCGCAATCAAGGCCTCCAGCACCAAGCCGGTAACCGCTTGCCGAAACGCATGATGGGCGCCGGGCACCGGAGCGTAAATGTTCAGCCCTTTGGTTTGTTCAGCGCTTCCCCACCCGCCGTTGGGGCGCTGGTCGTCGAGCAGGAACTCGACACCCTTGTGAATGGCGGCCCGCAGGTCGGCGGGATCGACCGTATCTCGGGCCGGCAGCTTGGGGCCAATGGTCGCCAGTGGCGAATTTGTCACCTCGGCTTGATCGTCGCCGTAGGCAAGCTGGCTACAGGTCGCTAAAGTCGTCAACGCGGCGACGACCAGTACCGACATCGATCTGCGAGTCATACCGAACTCCGTTTACTGAAAGCTGAGGGCTGCGGCGGGTTAGGCCAGGTGAACAGGCCGTACCCCGCTATTCATCCTTGTCCTTTTTCTCTTCGTCGTCTAGCGAAATCACGTCTCCCGCCTCCAAACCAGCGACGATCTCGATGTCGTCATCCTTGGTCTTGCCAGTAGTCACCGGCCGTTTTTCGACTTTGTCGCTATCGAGCAGCCATACGAATTTCTCGTCCTCATCATCCTCCTCGCCATGAACGGCTTTCTTGGGGACGACAATCGCGTCTTTCTTTTCGTAGGTGGTCACCTTCACCTTGCAAGTCATGCCTGCCACCAACCAATCGGGTAAATCGTCGCTGGTAAGGTCGAGATCCATGGCAAACTTGCCGGGTGCGACCGGAATGGTCGAGAGTTCGCTCACCTTCGCGCTGAGTTTGGGACTGTCGGTAGCGGTTGGCTTGACCACGGCCGCCTGCCCGACCTTCACGCTGGGACGATTGGCCTCTTTGACGCTCGAATCCACGTACAGCTTTTCTGGACACACGATGGTCATCAGAACCGAGCCAGTAGGAGCGTTTTCCTCCGGCTTCAACTTGCTGATCAGGTTCGCCATGTCCGACCAATCTCCGTGGGTACAAGCTCCGTAGTAAACAACGCCGTCGGCAGGTGCCTTGAGAATGAGCAACCCTAGGTCGGAAGTAAGCTTGGCGTGCCGCTCCAGCGACTTGGTTCTCGAACGCTTGGCCTTCTCCAAGTCATACCGAGCGCGGTTCAGATCGGTTTCAAGAGAGGTTTTGGCCCTCTGAAACGCCATTTCGATCCGCTCTAGGTACTCGCGCTCGTAGTTGTCGTTTCGCGGAAGGAAGAGGTCCAGATTGCGGTCGCGAGTCAGTTTCGCGCGCTCCAGCATGAACTCATATTGTTCGACTTGCGCTCGCTGCCGCTGGAGAATGATCTCTTCGGTCTCTTCGGTCAAATCGTCGGCCTCGTACATCTTCTCGAGTTGGCGGAGTTCCTCGCGGGCGTTTTCCACCGCCTGCGTAGTACTCTTGAGGCTCATTTCGATTTGCTTGACGAGCATGTCGCGGTCGGTCTCTTGGTAGTTCTTATAGTCGACCTTGGCTTCGGCGAGCGAACGCTCCGCTTGCTCGAACGTATCCTTGATCGATTTCTCCAGGCGCGGCAGCTCCTGTTCGGCCTTGATGATGCCAAGTTCGTTGAGCCGTTGATCGAGCTCCAGGTCGTCGATCGCCTCCTTTAGCTTCTCGCCGTCGAACTTCGCGAGCACTTCGCCCTTGTGCACAGTCGTGCCGTGCGGCACGATCTCCACGATTTCGAAGTCGCTCCAGGCCTCCGGGTCGAGATCGACCTCAGCCATCTCGCTGGCGACGAAGGTGCCGTCTGACTCGAGTTGAATCTTCAGCGGCTTGGCATTGATTGTCAGGGTCTTGCGATCACTCTTCGTCTTGTCGTCCTTCTTGCCTACCTTCGACTCGGACTTCTCCTCGTCGTCTCCGTCCTCATCTCCCTCTTCATCTCCGTCCTCGTCCTCATCTCCGTCCTCGTCCTCATCGTCGTCTTCATCCTCGCCTTCGTCGTCGGCGTCGTCTTCTGGTTCTTCGGCGTCATCGCCGGCGCTGGCGACTGCAGCGGCTGCCGCTGGCTCCACCTTGGTCGATTGGCTGGCGGGCGTCGCGGAAGCGGACAGCCCCACAACACCAAGTAAAGCAACTACCGCGAGGCACAGCGCGAGCATCCAGGCGTTTCTCATCTCTCGAATCTCCCAAAGCGGCAAAAGGCGGCGTAGCCGACGTGGTGGGTGGACCTCGAAAAGGGGCCCGATATCGGCAAGGTTTGCGTAGGTAACCCATTCTGCTTGTCTAGCGATCGATTTGCAAGCGCGCCGCGTCGACTGGGCGATCAGCTACGTTGCGTTATGATGGCCTATGACGACTGGAGGCGGTCAACCGGGTGCTGTGAATTCCGTGCCCTACCCATTCCGCTGGGGTCGTCTATGGCAACCGAATGTCTTGGCAAACTGTGCAACTCACACACATGAAGATTTATACGAAAACCGGCGACTCTGGCACGACTTCTCTGTACGGCGGCCCACGTGTCGACAAAGACCACGTGCGGCTACAAGCATTCGGCAACGTCGACGAGTTAAACGCCTCCCTAGGCGTGGCTCGATCGGTGATGGAAACCGCCGCCGTGGACTACGGGGAGATCGACACCATACTCAGCGCGGTGCAAAACCAGCTCTTCGACCTGGGTGCGGAACTTGCGACGCCCGAGGCGGGGGTAGAGCGCACGACTCTGCTGAATGCCACGGCAATCGAAAAGCTCGAACAGGCAATCGACAAGTGGGACGCCGAATTGCCACCACTCAAAGAGTTCATTCTGCCGGGGGGGACGCACTCGGCCGCCGCGCTGCACTCAGCGCGTTGCGTGTGCCGACGGTGTGAGCGGTCACTGGTGACGCTCATGCGCGACGTCAAGCTGCGGCCAGAGGTTGGCGTGTACCTCAATCGCCTTGGCGACTTGCTGTTCGTGTTAGCACGTGCAGCGAACCATCTGGAAGGGCACGCTGACGTGCCATGGCAAAAGGGGAGCGGCTGAACAGGTTGTACCAGGCCCGCGGATCGTGCCCAATGTGGCTAACGGCAAGGGTATTTCGGTCCTTGCGCTTGTAAAGTTGCTACCACGGACTTTACGCCGGCAGCATCTGGCGGCTATCTTAGGGCACGTGGCGTCCGTGCCAAGGGGAACCGCAGGCGGTCTAGCTCTTCTGGTTCGATGGGCGGAGTTCACTTTTCCTGCATCTAATTCAATTCCCACTTTTTGTGGAGGTACAGGCGATGGGCAATCTGGCTCGGCTGCGCCGCCAGTTCGCTGTTGGCTTCATCGGATCGCTGCTGTTCGGATCGTGCGCGTTGGCTCAAGAGACGGCACAGGTTCCCCCGGAGGGGGCGAAAGTGCTGGAGAACGTATCGGCCGATGTAGAGGCCGCAGCGCTGGCCGGCAACAACGCCTGGATGCTCACCTGCTGTGCGTTGGTGCTGTTCATGACGGCGCCTGGGCTCGCGATGTTCTACGGCGGCTTGGTGCGTAAGAAGAACGTCCTCAGCGTGATGATGCAGTGCCTGTTCCTTATGGGGCTGATGACAGTGCTATGGGGCCTCTACGGCTACTCGCTGGCGTTTGGGGGTGACGGGATGTACATCGGAAACGATGAGTTCCTGTTTATGCAGGGTGTGCAACGCGAGTGGGACGACGAACTCAGTGAACCGGTGACTCCGATCTTTGATGCCGAAATCCCCATCCCCACTATGACACACATGCTGTTTCAAGGCATGTTCTTCATCATCACCCCGGCGCTCATCTGTGGTGCATTCGCTGAGCGAATGAAGTTCAGCGCGATGGTCGTGTTTTTGGTGCTGTGGGGCACCATAGTATACTGCCCTTTGTGCCACTGGGTTTGGGATGGCGGCATCCTAGCGTTCGACACTACCCAAGAAATTGAAGATGGTCAGGGCAATGCATGGGCTGGCGGTGCGCTCGACTTTGCCGGTGGTACCGTCGTACATATCAGCTCAGGCATCTCGGCTTTGATTTGCGCCATTTTGCTTGGCCGTCGAATTGGTTGGGGGCAAGACGACATGCGTCCTCACAACCTAACCTACACAGCCATGGGTGCTGCCATGCTTTGGGTTGGGTGGTTCGGCTTCAATGCCGGCAGTGAGTTGCTGAGCGACGAACTCACGCAAAGTGCGTTCTGCGTCACCCACTTTTCGGCTGCCGCGGGAGCCGTGGCTTGGGCAATGTACGAATGGTTCCTACGCGGGAAGCCAAGCGTCCTTGGCACGGCTTCGGGCGCTGTGGCGGGGCTCGTATGCATCACGCCCGCTGCCGGATTTGTGCAGCCAATGCCCGCCCTGTTGATGGGCGCAGCGGCTGGTATAGTTTGCGCCTGGGCATGCGGAACACTGAAGAGCAAGCTAGGGTACGACGACTCGCTAGACGCTTTCGGCGTTCACGGCATTGGGGGAACTCTGGGCGCCATACTAACAGGCGTTTTTGCTACGCGTGCATGCTGGGATATCGACAATGGACTGCCGCTCGGACTGATCGAAGGCGAAACCCGCATCCTGTTCGGCCAAGTCGTGGCAGTCGTCGTCACTTGGGTTTACAGCATTATCGTTACGTTTATTCTGCTGCAGTTGGTCGATGCCGTGATCGGCCTGCGTGTCGACGAAGCCAGCGAGAGGGCGGGCCTCGACGTGAGCCAGCACGAGGAAGAAGGTTACATATTGTTCTGATCGGAGGGCAGACGCCCGTGTTGGGCTTCTAGTGCTCGTTCTGCTAGAATAGCTGTCCAAAGCGATTCGACTAGAAACGGCGTCAACCAGGCAAGGTTCCTGATTCGTGGAGTTGCGGACATGAAGAAGATCGAGGCGATTGTTCGCCACTACAAGCTCGAAGATGTCAAAAACGCCCTTGCTGAACTTGGCGTCGTGGGTATGACGATCACCGAGGTGCGCGGATTCGGACGCCAAAAAGGTCACACCGAGATGTACCGCGGCACGGAATACGCGGTGGATTTCGTGCCGAAGGTGAAAATCGAGATTGTCGTCGACGACGATCGTCTGCAACCCGCCATCGATACGGTGATCCGATCGGCCCAGACCGGTCAAATCGGCGATGGCAAGATTTTTGTGTCCGATCTAATGGATACCATTCGCATTCGCACCGGTGAAACTGGGTCCGAGGCACTATAATCGAGTAGTTGCGGGCGAGTAAGTCTCCATTCAACGACCGGTCGGTCGGCGCAGCTCGCGCTTTGGCCTCTGCCCGCGTCCTCCAGTTACAAAGCGTCATGTCGTCATCCGTGCGCCTACGTGTCAGTGTGCTCGCCGCCCGCGATCAGGTGCAATCCAGCCTCGACGAGGTGCGTCGCCTGCAACAGCAGGGTATGGCGTCGGTTCAGGTTTGCGCCCGCATATCGTCGGTCATTGATCAAGTGATCATGAAACTGTTCGAGGCGGCGCTCTCGGACGTGCCAAGAGCCAACGCCGAGAAGCTGCGGCAGCGGCTAGCGCTGGTGGCCGTCGGTGGGTACGGACGCCGACAGCAAGCGCCCTCCTCCGACGTCGACCTGATGATACTGTACGGCGGCGCGTTGGACCAAACGGTGCGAAGTTTCACGCAGCAGTTAACCCAGGATCTTTACGATGCGGGCCTCAAGCCCGGGCATAGCTTGCGGACCATCAACGAAGCGCTGCGGCTGGCGCGCAGCGACACGGTGATTTGCACGTCGCTAATCGAATCGCGTCTGGTTGTCGGTTCGTCACAGATATTTGAGGACTTTCAACGAGCATTCCGGCAAATGGTCGAGCGGCGGCAAACGGCCTTTTGTCGTGAATTCATTCTCGCTCGCAAGGAGGAGCGAAAGAAGTTCGGCGAGACGGTGTTCTTGCTGGAACCCAACATCAAGCGATCGCCCGGCGGTCTGCGCGACATTCACTTACTTAGATGGCTGTGGTTCGCCAAGAACGGCGAATCCGATCCCAATCGGTTGCTGCATAAAGGAGTGATTTCCAACTTTGATCATCGCCGACTGATGTCGGCGCAGAGCTTCTTGCTGCAAGTCCGCAACGAAATGCACTTCGGTGGCCAGGGTAGCACCGACGTTCTGTCCCGTGCTGAACAGATGCGAATTGCCGATGCGTTTCGCATCCGCGCACGCACCGGCATGCTGCCTGTAGAGCAGTTCATGCGCGACTACTTTCGCCACACCAGCCACGTTTCGTTCCTGACGACTCGCATGTGCGACTTGGTGTCGCCCCCGCCTGTGGTTACTCGAATGCTAGCCCCGGTGCTAAGCCAAAGCCTATCGGCTGAGTTTCGACTCGGCATGCGAGAAATCTCCGCGACGCAACTTGGCACGACGCGGTTGAGCAAGAACCTGAAACACGCGGTCCATCTGGTCGACTTGGCGCGGCTCTACGATAAACGAATCGGCCAAGAAACCTGGTACCACGTGTATCGTGCCGCGCCAAGCTACTCGGCCGACCTCGAGCCGGATACGATTGAGCGATTCTTGAACATGCTCAACAGCCCACTCAACTTAGGTGACGCGCTGCGCAAGATGCACGAGTTGGGAATTCTCGAAAAACTCATTCCCGATTTCACACAGGCGCGCTGCTTGTTGCAATTCAATCGGTACCACAAGTATACGGTCGACGAGCACTGCATTCGCTCCGTGGGCGAAGCCACACGGCTTGGCGAACGGAGCGATACGGTGGGCGACGTCTATCGCAAATTGGAACGCAAGTGGCTGTTGCACCTGGTGTTGCTGCTACACGATTTGGGGAAAGGGCAAACCGGCGATCACAGCGTGATTGGTTCGGACATTGCTCGGCGCATTGGCAGCCGCCTGGGCCTCGACGAGGCCGACATCGAATTGGCCTCGGGGCTCGTCTTGAAACACCTGCTCATGTCACACGCGGCACTCTGGCACGACACGAGCGATCCGGCGTACGTACGGAACTTCGCCGAGCAGGTGGAAAGCATTGAAGAACTCGACATGCTGTTCGCATTGTCGTGTGCCGACCTGGCCGCGGTTGGTCCCGGCGTGCTAAACGACTGGAAAGCCGGCGTACTTGGCGAGCTGTATCGCGGCGCCAAGGCGCTTATCTCCGAGGTTCCCGAACAAGAGCAACGATCGCGACGCGCCGAGGCGAAAACCGCCGGGTGGAAACAACTGCAGCCAGCCGAACGCGACGACTTGTGGTTCGAACAGTACTTTCGAGCGCTGCCCGAGTCGTTTGTGACGTCCGTCGAACCCAAGGTGCTTGCCTCGACGCTCCGCGCATTCCGTCAACTTCAACCACGTACCGGTACGGTTTCGGGCCATTGCAATCCCGAGTCGAAGACCGTGGAGTTCACCGCCGGCGTGAGCGAAGGAGTGGGACGTGGCATCTTCTCGGCCATGGCTGGAGTATTGAGTAGTCGCGGCATGCGCATCCTCGCGGCCGAAACCGCCGTGCTCAATGGCGACATCCTGCTACTTCGTTACAAAGCGACCGACACCGAGTCGAACGGCCCCACTACCCAAGAGCGGCTCGATGACATTTCCCGCGCGATGGTCGACGCGATCGACTCGGACGAGCCGCCGAAGTTCCGCCGTATCTGGGGCGGGGGCCCTGAGCCCGATACCGCAGCCCTTTCGACGATGCCACTGGAAGTCCGACTCAACACCGAGATCTCGGTCGACAACCTGATCATCGAGGTCTTCGCCTTCGACCGAATCGGGCTCTTGTACGATCTTGCACGTACGGTGCACGAAATGGGTCTGAGCATTCGCTTCGCCAAGATCGGTACTCACCTCGATCAGGTGGTCGACGTGTTCTACGTCACCGAGCGTGACGGCTCGCAGCCCGCTGGCCACGAGCGGCTGCACGGCATTTACGAGCGGCTGATGGATGTTGTGAATAGCGACCCGGTCGAAACGTAGCACCGCCGCCCGGACTGACGACCATCGACTCACGATTGTTCGGCAATTACGCGAACGAAATCGGTGGCCGACAGTATGCCGAATAGCCGCTGGTCGTCGCTCAGCACCAGCACTCGATGCACGTTGTCGCGAATCATTAGCTGCGCCACTTCCGTCATCGTCGTTTCTTTTGTCACCGAAACGAGATTGCAAGCCATGACCTCCTCGACGCGAACATCGCCGAAGTGCTCAAGCGCGAACGACGACATTCGCACGCTCTCCCACTGCTGCATGTCGGGATTGTAGTGCTGCGCGATGTCGGCGTTGGCGTCGGCCGCCTCGTCGGCGTAATCTCGCTCGTAGTTGAGAATGTCGGTAGCACTCACCAGCCCGATGCACTTCGAATGGGCATCCATCACGGGTAGCCCGGTCACATGATTCTCGGTCATCATCTCCAGCGCGTCGCGAAGCGTGTCGTTCGAGCGAATCACCTCCACGTCGCGCTGCATGATGTCGCCGGCCGTGAGTTGTTGCAATGATTGGTTGGCCATTTGCCACCTCCGAATCCACCGTTTGAAAAGCATCCTGAAGCTATGCCTTGAGCATACCGCGCTACGCTTCGTTCGCCCACAGGCTACTGCCTGGCTTGCCATGAACTTGCTAAACTGCTTCGTCATGGACGACTCGGTCTACAATACGCAATCCGACTTACTTGCCGGCGAGCGTATTGCGCTGGTTGGAAAACTGGCGAGCATGTCTCGCTCCGACGCCGGGGAGGTAATTGCTTCGCACGGTGGCGTGCTGCAAAGCCAGCCCGACGACTCCACCACCCTATTAGTCCGAGGCGACGATCCCGCGCTTGCGGGCGAGGTTGATGAACTGACCGAGACGATTCGCGAGCGATTGGCGTCCGGTAGCGTGATGCTAGTAGACGAAACCCAATTGTGGCGCCGCGTCGGGCTGTTGGACGAAGACATTGGTGTTAGTCGTCTCTACACACCGGCGCTGTTGGCCGAAATGGTCAAGGTCGACACCCGCACGATCCATCGTTGGCATCGACGCGGCTACTTGCAACCCGACTGCGAAGTTCGCAAGTTGCCTTACTTCGACTTCTCGGAGGTGCGAGTCGCCAGGCGGTTGGCCGAATTGGTGTACGCCGGGGTGTCGCTCACGAGCATCGATCGCCAAATGGCGGAACTTACGCGCATGGCGCCGGAAGTCGCTCGTCCATTGGCCGATCTTGCTATTGCGGTTGAGGAGGGTCGCATCTACCTGCGTCGCGGCGCCGACCTGACCGAACCGAGCGGGCAGTTGCTCATCGACTTCGAGGCAACTGGCGACGAGTCGCCACCGCCCGAGATCGCCAATCCCAGTGTGGCTGACACCCCACCTACGACCGAAGACTTGCGCAACATGGCGATGGACCTGGCCGACGCAGGCGAACCTGAACGAGCGTTAGCACTCTATCGCGGCGTGTTGCTCGCCGGCGGCGCGCCGGCCGAGGATCACTTCAATGTGGCCGATCTGTTGTACCAACTGGGCGACTTAGACGCGGCCCGCGAACGTTACTTCATGGCGATCGAACTCGATGAGAACTACGACGAAGCTCGGATGAACCTAGGTTGCGTGCTGCTCGAACTCGACGAAGTGGAAACCGCCTGTGAGGCATTCCGGGGCGTGCTGGAACAGAACCCCAACCTGGCTGACGCCCACTATCACCTAGCCAGCACGCTCGAGCGGCTTGGCCACCCAGATCAAGCCCGCGACTTCTGGCAATCGTTTCTGCAACTTGCGCCTGAAAGCCCTTGGGCGGAAGAGGCGCAAGAGCGGTTGGGTGAGTGAACTGGGCAAGGACTTCACCGTCGGCGGTCAGCGGAGCGTACGTCGGGCCAACTACACGGCACGCCATTTGCCAACATCGCAAATGATTGACGCTATGCCGAAACTGCGGTAGTCTCCCGATTAGGAAGAGGTTCTTTTCGCATTGTTGGGACGTCGACGCGATTGCCGTAAGGCTCTCAAGCGTTGCGCGCATGCGTTGTATCAACCACGCATCACCTCCTGCAAACTCATCTAACTTGGAGCGGTCTAATGAATGCGATTCGAGCTTGGAATCGTACGGCGGGCATTCGACGATTTCGATTCACTCATGCAATTACCCTGTTGCTTTGCTTAGTGGCGATGTCCGGCACGACCCAAGCAACGAACCTATCTCTGGCCGCTATTCGCGCTCGCCCTGCCGATCTTGCCACCGTCGGCATCGGTGTCAACGGCAACAACGTCCTGGTAGGAAACGTGGACGACAACATCGATCTGACGCACACGACATTTCCAGTCGGGACAAGTGTTGTCGACTATAGCGGCGGTGGTCTGGTAGGTGCTGGCGATCAACACGCCACCGGCACCTCGTCAATTATCGTCGGATCGGGCGGCGGTGTGACCGGCGTCGCGCCCGGCGCGTTCCTCGAAGCAGCCAACGTATTTGGTTCCGGAGGTCTCAACGTAGAAGGTGCTGCCAATGCGATCTTCTCACAGGCTGCACGAGGCCGAAACATCATCAGCATGAGCCTGGGTGGTAACTCGTTTGGCGCTACGATCGATGGAAACTCAACGTTCACCAAGTTCTTGGACTGGGCCGTGTCTGATCTCAACATTACGTTCATCAAATCCGCCGGCAATAACGGCAAAAACGGCTCGTCGACCATTACCACGCCGGGTGACGCATACAATATCATTACCGTGGGTGCGACGGGCATATCGGGCGGCGCTGACAACGGAAAATTCTCGCAGGTTGCCTCATTCAGCAGCGAGGGACGAACCACCGACCTCCGCAACAAGCCCGACATTGTGGCTCCCGGCGTGAACATCGACGTCGCACAGGTTGGCGGAGGTACGATCGATCAAAACGGCACCAGTTTCGCCGCGCCCCACGTCGCGGGCGGGGCCGCGCTGCTAAAAGACTTTGCCGATGGGTTCGGCAACGCCAACCGGCTCGATCATCGGGTGTTCAAGTCAATCATGCTCAACTCGGCCAACCATAACACCAACCAAAAAGACGGCACGCAGTGGCAACCCACCGTGCCAGGCATCGACCCGTTGGACGATCAGGTCGGCGCGGGCCAACTCGACATGGTCAACGCATTCGTGAACTTCAAGCCCGATGAAACCGCGAATCCAGCCAACACCGATCCCGTTGCTTGGGATTTGAACACCGTGGGTGCAAACGCCATGGTCGAGTACGAAATCAATAAGGCTTTGGTCGGGGGAACGACGCTGACCGCCACCATCGTGTGGGATCGCGAGATCACGCGAACGCCGGCCGGCGACCCGGAGTTGTTCCTCGACGATACCTACACCGTGGGCAACGTCGCCGACCTCGATTTGTTCCTCGTCGACAGCATGGGCACAGAACTCGATCTGCTCGATGGGCTGGGCCGACGTAGCCTGTCGGAGAGCCCAGTCGACCCGACCGAACACATCCACTTCGTGCTCCCCAAGACCGACGACTACACCCTGCGAGTCAAGAACCTCTCGGGTTTCGATGAGATGTTCGCCTTCAGCATCCTATCCGTTGCGGTGCCGGAGCCATCGAGCGTGGCGTTGCTAGCGCTGGTGAGCGGGATTGGCGCTGTGTGGCGCATTCGACGTCGCTAACGCACACTGCTACTCGCTAACCGCCGAATTGCGGCTCGGGAGAACCTTGGACACCCAAGCCGTGGATGGCGAACAGACTGCCGGGCCTCGGGTGCCGGGCGAGTTCCTCGTCGGTTAAGAACGACTGCTGCGTCGTGACAAAGAGCGTCTCGTAATCATCGCCGCCGAACGCGATACACGTTGGGCTGCGGACCGGCATGTCGATCTCCCTGTCCAGGCGACCCTCGGGGTCGACGCGCAAGATCTTGCCGCCGAGGTTCAACGCGAACCAATAGTAGCCTTCGGTATCGACGGTCGCGCCGTCGACGATCGCAGGCTTGCGATCTTCCACAGAAAAGAACGGGCGGCGGTTGCGAATGCGTTCCGCGTCGATATCGAAATCGAACACGTAGATCATGCGGCCAAAAGTATCACCAAAATACATCCGCGTATCGGTTGGGTCGAAGGCAATTCCGTTGCCCACGACGAAGGCAAAGTCCTCCGCGACCTTCCGGCATGTGAAATCGGGATCCAGACAATAGATGTACGCCACCTTGTCCGTCAGTTGCGTGTTCATACTGCTGCACCAGAATCGTCCACGGCGGTCGATCTTTCCGTCGTTCAGCCGGTTGTACGGCTTCTCCGGTTCGGGATTGACGACCGTGTCGAGCGCGTCCGATTCGAGATCGATGGTACAGAATCCGGAGTTCGTACCGGCGACCAGGCCGCCCCCGGAGCGAAAGCCAAACGAACCGACCTGCTCGGGCATTTCCCAAGTCCTACGCTCTCCGGTCGCAACGTTGAGTCGCCGAATCGATGGTCGCCGCTCACCGTCCAAGTCGATCGCGGGACCCACATGATCCGCCCAGTAAATCGACGACTCTTCCGCCACCCAAATGGGCGTTTCGCCCAAGCCGTCATTGCACTCCCACAGACACTCGATCTCCACCATCGCTGTCCCTCCGACGGCTCGAGGCGCTCGGTCTAGTTCCTCGCAAAGCAGTCCCCCACCTCAGCGCATTGTCCACAAATACGAAGACTGGCCAATACGCACGCGCCGTTTCCCAAAATCGAGCCAATCCGCTAGAATCCGCGATCATCCGTGTTCCCATCCGTTCCCCAAGGTGCATACTATGTCCACTACCGCACCAGTCGCTTTTGGTACCACGAAGATCCGCCGCGAAGACTTGCCCAAAGGCGGCAACCTTTGCGAACACTGCACGGCAAAGTGCTGTCACTATATCGCGGTACCGTACGAAACGCCCGACTGCTTTGAAGATATGGAGTACATCCGCTGGATTGTGTTGCACGAAAAAGCAACTTTCTTCAAGGACGAGGAAGATTGGTACCTACTCGTGCACACGGTGTGCGAGAAGCTCCAAGACGACTACCGCTGCGGCATTTACGAAGATCGCCCCCAAATCTGCCGCGACTACACGTTCGACAACTGCGAATACGACGAAGACTGGACCTACGATTTCTACCTAGAGACCCATGAGCAAGTCGCCGAATACTCCGAAGCGTGCTACAAGTCGAAGGGGAAGAACATTCGGAGTAAGAAACCCGCTTTGCTGCCTGTGGTGGCGTGAGTAGTTTGTCACGGTTGCGATTGGTTGGAAGCGGGCTCTTTTTTGGAACGCTAATTGGCGCTAGTCTCCGCTAGTCTGTCCTTAGGTTTAGGTCGCACTCAGTATTACGCTTGAGCAAAGACAAACGAAAGCGTTGTGCCAAGGCAGCAAGACGCAAATACAACCTCGCTGGTACACCTGCTCGCGGTACTGCACAAGCGAAAACTGGCGTTCCCAAAGAATCCGTGTCTAATCCCTAATGCCCAAAGACTCCGACAACTCAGACGACCGCATCCCACCGAGGACGCTCAAAGGCTTCCGCGATTACCTACCGCAGGCGATGCTCGCGCGGGAGGGGCTGGTTGAGACGGCCAAAGAGGTTTATCGCTCCTATGGGTTTGCGCCGATCGATACGCCGGCGCTGGAGTACTTGGAGATTCTCGCCGGAAAGGGATCGGACGAGACCGACAAGCAACTCTATAAGTTCACCGACGCCGGTGGGCGGGACGTCGGAATGCGATTCGACCTTACGGTGCCGCTCGCCCGGTTTGCGGCGCAGTACGCCCAGCAGTTGGGGCTGCCGTTTAAGCGATATCACGTCGCCACCGTGTGGCGCGGCGAGAACACGCAGCGGGGTCGCTACCGCGAGTTCATGCAGTGCGACTTCGACACGATTGGCACCGAGAGTGCGACGAGCGACATCGAAACCGCACTGGTGATTCACGACCTGTTGGCCAAGATCGGCTTCGTCGGTGCGTTTACCATCAGCGTGAACCATCGTGGGGTACTCAACGGGCTACTGGAGTCGCTGGGCTTGGCGGCCCAGGCGACGCAGGTGTTGCGAGCGATCGACAAACTGACGAAAACCGGCCCTGAGAAAGTCGCCGCTGAGATGCAGGCGACCGCCGGCGCGACCCCCGCGCAGGCGGAGCAGGTACTCGCGTTTGCCGCGCTCGACGGAACCAACAACGCGGTACTCGAACAGTTGCGGCCGATGGTCGACGGATCGGAGGTGGGCGAGGCTGGTCTTGCGCGACTCACCGAAGTGCTTGCGGGCATTGCCGCGGCGGGAGTCGATCCCGCGCGGATCAAGCTCGATGTCTCGATTGCCCGCGGGCTCGACTACTACACGGGTATGATCTACGAAACAACGCTCGACGCCGATCCTGACTTGGGCAGCGTCGCCAGTGGTGGGCGGTACGACAACCTCGCCCAAATGTTCACTAAGCAACGCTTGCCCGGCATCGGCGCTTCGCTCGGCCTCGATCGTCTGCTCGACGGCATGGAGAAACTCGGCATGCTGCCCAACGTACGAACGCCGGCCGAGGTGTTCGTGCCGCTGTTCAGCGAAGAGTTGCTTGGACCACTCTTGAAACTCGCCGCCGACCTGCGATCTGCAGGCTTGCGCGTGGAACTGTACGGCGAGGCCAAAAAACTCGGCAAGCAACTCCAGTACGCCGACAAACGCGGCCACCGTGTCGCAGTGATCGCCGGCCCCGACGAAATCGAAGCAGGCGAGTGCCAAATCAAGAACCTGGCAGACGGATCGAGCACCGCGGTACCGATGGCGTCCGCTGCGGATGAGATCTCGAAGCTCTTGCGTGGGAATTAACCACGGAAGATTTAGAGTCGCTAATCAACGCTGACAGAAAATTCGCGTCTACTTGCGTAGATTAGCGGACGACTACTCCTTGCGGCCTTTGACTTCGCTCTCGCGCTTTACTGGGTTGACGGTCACGATTACGCCTAGCACCACGCATAGCAGCACCAGGCCCCACGCCATGCTGGCCTTCAACTTATTGCCTTCGGCAAGGATTGGCGCGATGAGGGCGAGGGTGGGGGCCAACGCGTTGGCGAGCGAAGCAAACATGGCGATGTAGTGCGGAGTTGGGGGATTCGTAGTGCGGAGGCGCGATCCCGCAGATAGCTAGATTCTAGTCGCTATCAAGCCGCCTGCCAAATACCCGGCTCATGCCTTGGTGCATTCCACACTTCCCATTCCACACTCCGCACTCGGTAGAAGCCAGTTCCGCCAACTACTGGCATGGCGGCGAAAGTCGGCCGCAGGCATCGACACCGTGTCCCATTTGGCCGACAACGTGTGGGCGTGCCACCAGTAGTCGACCATTGGCACCACCACGAAACCGTAGGTCCGCCCTCGATGATGCCATAAGTCATCCGCCGCCACCGGGGAGCGGTCGGCGGCCAGTTGGTACGCAAACACCAACAGCGGCGTGAATTGCTCGCCAAAGTGGCGGGCCCACTCGGCCAAGCTCCGCAGGTCGTCGCGGGTCGACCAATTGCGCCAGTACTGTTTGCGGCGTGTGCCTGAAGGAAACCGTCGCCCCTTGATGTCGACTAAGAAACTCTCGCGACCCGGCGGCGACACCAAGAAGTCGACGCTCTTGAGCGACTCTACGGGTGCCCCGCCCGACTGAGCGACCAGACTCCGCCGTTTCTCGTCGACCGCGACGTACGGCACCCGGTGCTCCCGCAACAAGGCTTCAAACGCCGACTCGTAATGGTTGTGCCGCTTGGCCATGCGGATAGTGTAGGAGGAGGTCTCAATAGTTCAATCGCGTAAAACCACTAAGACACGAAGGGCACAAGGATTTCTTGATTTGGAGCAGTCGACAACCACAAAACCTGCACAAATCGGCCGTCTGGTTGCGAAGGATCCGATGTTTCTTTGGAACAGGAGGAAGCAGAGAGAGCAGAGGTACATCCGCCGCTTCTGGCAACGCTTTCTCTCGTCGCCTCTGCTTGCTCCTGTTGGAATTACGGAGGGAACGACGGCGTGCGTGCGTATTCTGAAGCTAGCTGGGCGTGGCGGTTACGATTGTTCCCCCGGCAACCGACGCCGCCTGAAGCCACCGACCACGCCAAGCAACATACCCCCGAACACGATCTGCATGGCACACGGTTCTGGCACGGCGGCGGTATCCGACGTCGCAAAGTCGTTGCTTGCGAAGATAGAAGAAACCGCGCCAAAGTTCTGTTTCCACAATCCGTAGTCGGCTTGGTCGACGCCGTTGAGTCCGTCGCCGGCGTTGTTGATGCTATCTTCGGTGGGACTACCAAGGTTGTCTCGCCAAACAGTGTAGTCCGCGATGCTCACCATCCCATCGTTGTTGAAGTCGCCCGGTAGTACCACGGTAACAACTTCCAGTGTCACGTCGGTGGCGGTGTAGTTCACGTCCCACCCCAGGACGTCGTCGAGCGTCGGCAGGTTTTCGAAGTCGAACGTGCCCGTAACGCTGGTCGCGCTGAGGATGTTAAAGGTGTCGCCGAGGCTTGGAGTAAAGGCGCCTAGCAGCGAAACTTCGAGCGTGTTGCTGGGGTCGATCGTCACACCGTTGTTGACCAGCAGTTGGTCAAAGTCGACGCCGGCCACGCCGCCGTCGCCAGCCAATTCGATGATGAGGGTCGAGCCGGACTTGAACAGAACATCGTCGAGCGTGAGGACACCTACCGAGGCACCTGGAGAGACCGTGCCGCCGCTAACGTTCGTGAAGCCGGCAGCGCTGCCGGTGCCGCCTAAAGTGCCCAGCGATCCGACCGTGACGCCGCCACTGCCCGTGGCCGAGCCGCTGGCGTTGTTGGCCAACAAGGTGCCGCTGTTGATCGCCGTGCCGCCGTCGTAGGTATTGGCACCTGAGAGGCTGAGTATGCCATCGCCCTGTTTGAAAAGGGCTCCGCCGGTGCCCGAGAGCGTGCCCGAGTAGGTGGTGTCTTCGTCGTTGCTACCGACGTTGAGCGTCTTGACCCCGAGGTTAAGGTTGCCGCCGCCGCTCAGTCCGCCGAGGTTGACCTGCGGGTCAACCAGCAGTGTGGTGACATCCAACCCGCTGTTGTTGTTGACCTCGACGGTACTGTTCTGCAATGCATCCGAGTGGGCGAGCTGGATGGTGCCCGAATTGATGATCGTCTTGCCGGTGAAGGTGTTGGCGTTCGTCAAAATGAGTCCGCCTACACCGATCTTTTGGACGCTGCCGCCTCCGCTGATCACGCCGTCAATCGTGTAGACGCGTCCGGACAAGGTGGAGATCGTGTTGGGCAGGGTCCCCATCAAGGAAAAATCCCGTTGCGTGGTGTGGCTTACATCGGCGGACAAAGCGGCATCACCAAGCATCGTGACAGTGCCAGACGCATCACCAAGATTGGCGTCATTTTGGATGGTGACTCGAGTATTGATGCCAATCACCGTCCCGCCCGTGTACGTATTCGCACCCCAGGGTCGTAGTGTGCCAAACGATCCGTCGACATCGGCTGATGATGTCGTCAGTGGACCGCTGCCGCTGATCGATCCGATAATTTGGTAGGTATCTCCACCCAGGGGCCGGAATACGCCCCCGCCAATCAATTCGAAGTCGCGCCCGGTGGTGTGAGAGCCGGGGATCTGGATGACGGCATTGTTGATGAGGGTGACACCTCCTGCCGGATCGCCCAGGTTGGTATCGAGATTGATAGAGACCACGCCCTCTTCGATCCTCGTACCGCCGGTGTAGGTGCTCGTGCCATCAAGGGCGAGTGTGCCGGCGCCGGTCTTGGTCAGGGCACCGGTTCCGTCGATCGCTTGAGCGACCGTGGTATCGAAGCCGTTGGTGTCGATCGTCCCGCCCCCCCCATTGAGGATTACCGCGCGGGTGGCGGCCAAATCGAAGGCAGCGCCGAAGCGGAGCGTACCGCCATCGAAGCTCAGCGAGCCGTTGGCCTCGCCGAGATAGGTGTCAACCGCAGCGGCAAGCGTGCCAACATCGATGGCCGTTCCGCCCGTGTAAGTGTTGACGGCAGCTAGAGTGAGAGTGCCGTCCCCGGTCTTGGTCAGACCGCCCGTCCCGGCAATCTCTTGAGCGATCGAAGTATCGAAGCCGTTGGTGTCGATCGTCCCACCTCCCGCATTGAGGGTGATCGCACGGGTGGCGGCCAGATCGAAGCCCGCGGCGAAGCGGAGCGTGCCGCCATCGAAACTCAGCGGGCCGTTGGCGTCACCAAGGTTGTTGTCGGCCTCAGCGGTAACTGTGCCGCCGTCGATGGTCGTGCCGCCCGTGTAAGTGTTGGCGGCGGTGAGAATGAGTTCGCCGTCGCCCGTCTTAAACAGCGGGCCGGCATGGGTCAGAGTGCGGTTGAAGGTGAAGGTGCCGAGGATCTCGAACCCACCACCGTTCGTGGTGAACACCATCGTATTGGGGATCTCGTCATCGCTGGCCAGCGAGCCGCCCAGGATTCCAAGTCGGCCGCCGTCGAAGGTGAGCGTGGCGGTGCCAAGATGGTTGGCGTCGGAGATTAGGAGGGTTCCGCCCTGAAGCGTTGTGCCGCCGGTGTGAGTGTTGCCGCTGCTTGAGGTCAGGTCGAGGGTACCGTCGCCCGTCTTGGTGAAGCCGAATGAGCCAAAGTTCTCAGAGATGACACCCGACTGCGCGGCGACGCCCGCGGCGACGTCTAGGATCGCATCATTCACCAAGGCCATCGTGTTGGCAATCGCGATCCCGTCCTCATAACCGACGGTGCCGGTTTGGACACGGATCTGCCCGGTGCCTGCTGCATTGTTGTGGGCCAGGATCACCTTGCCGTTCACGAGCGACAGGCCGTCGGAAAACTTGTTGTTGCCGGCAAGGCGGATCGCGGCAGAGCCATCGGTGCCGTCGATGAAGACTCGGAAGCTGCCACCCGATTCAATGAACGCCCCGGATTGCGTGGCCGTGCCCGAATCAATGACCAGTGCCACGTCGTTCTGAAGATCGACGAGGTTGGCGATCTCAACGCTGTCGGCGTAGTTGATGATCCCGTCGACGACCGTAATGGTGCCGGTGCCCGCAGCGCTACTGTGGGCCAGCCCCAACTCGCCGCTGTTGAGAGTCACGCCGTTGGTGAAGCTGTTGGCGCCGGTCAGCGTGAGCTTGCCACTGCCGTCCTTCGTCACGTCGCCGACGCCCGTGATGATTCCGGAGAAGGTCAGGTCGTTGGATCGGTTGAAGACCAGTGATGTTAAGAGCGTGACGTCCCCAAGGATCGAACCGGTTGTGCCACCGTCGCCCACGGACAGCGTGCCGGCGTCAACGATCGTGTCGCCGGTGTAGGTGTTGTCGCCGGTGAGGGTGAGTGTGCCGCCGCCTTCCTTCCGGAAGCCGAAGCTGCCGCCGGTCTCGCCGATGACGCCGGAAAGGGTCGAGTCGGAGCTGGAGTCTACGGTGATGATCGTGTCGTCCTGCAGATCGATGTTGTTGGCGACGTTCAACAGGACTAACAGGATGTCCCCCCCCTGCATCGTGATGCCGCCGGTGCCCGCGGCGGTATTGGAGTCGCGGAGCATGACCGTGCCTTCCTCAATCGTCAGGCCGCCGCTGAAGGTGTTGGCGTTTCTGAGCGTCAACATGCCGGAGCCGCCCTTGGTGATGCCGAAGCTGCCACCGGTTTCGCCGATGCTGCCCACCTGCTGCGCTGCGAGCGCGCCGGTGCTCAGGATCGTGTCGGTTTGGAGGTCGATGTTTCTGAACATGGCGATGTCGGCGTAGTCGATGCGTGTGCCGCTGCCCGTCACCGTGATGTTGCCCGTCCCGGCCGCGCTGCTGTTGCCCAGGCCCAGGACGCCTTCGGCCAGCGTGACGCCGCCGCTGAACGTGTTGGCACCGGAGAGGAGGAGCGCGCCGGCGCCGGTCTTGGTGATGCCGAAGCTGCCGTCGGTTTCCCCGATGCCGCCTGAATGGTTGGGGGCACCGGTATCGACGTTGAAGGTGGCGTCGTTCTGAAGATCGATTGCATTAGTGACGTGGATGCCGTCGGCGTAGTCGATGGTCGAGCCGAGCACCGTGATGGTGCCCGTCCCGGCCGCGTTGTCGTTGCCCAGAGCCAGCGTGCCGCCATCGATCGTGGTGCCGCCGGTGTACGTGTTGGAAGCGGTCAGGTTTAGCGTCCCTGCGCCAACTTTGTTGAGGGCTCCGCCGGTGACCGTGCCGTGGACGGCGTAGTTCTGCCCGGCGTCGACCGAGAGCGTGGCGTCGAGGGCGGTGATGAAGACGTCTCGGTTGGTCTCGTGGCTGTCGGTGACACGCAGGGTCGCGTCAGTCAAGCCGCTGTTGATGAACAGATCGGCCGATGCGTCGCCGAGGTTGGCGTCCTGGGAGATCGACACGGTGCCGCCCTCGATGATCGTGTCGCCGCTGTAGGTGTTGATGCCGCTGAGTGTGAGCTCGCCCGTGCCTCGTTTAACGAGGGCGCCTGTTCCCGAGATAACGCCGGAGTAGCTCGTGTTCGCGTTGTTGGACCCGACGATGAGGTTTTTATCGACGATGTCCAGATTGCCCGTCCCGCTCAGGCCGCCGAGCAAAACGTCGGAGCCCGGCACGTTGGGTATGTTGAGTCCGTCGTCGACGTTGATCACCGCGGTGCTGTTCTGCAGGGCCAAGGCATCGAGCAGGCTCACGGTCCCCGCGTTGATCGCCGTCTGGCCGGTGTAGGTGTTGGCGCCCAGCAGTTCCAGTTCGCCAGTACCGGTCTTGGTGAAGCCGAAGGAGCCACCAGACTCGCCGATCGCGCCGACAATGCTGAGGGTCGCGACGCCGGAGCCCGAGGCATCGATGTCCCAGATGCCGCTGGCCTGAAGGGTGACATCGACGCCGATGAAATGTCCACCAAAGTCGTTGCCCAGATCGGCGGTCAGGTTGCCCGTGCCTAGCGAGAGGGTGTCGCCAGGTAAACCGGAGAGCATGAAGGCGGTATCCCCGTCGAACGTGGCTGAAAGAACTTCACGGTTGCCGTTGAGTTCGACCAGCGGCGGCGGGCCGATTGGCAAGAGGTCCGAATCAAAGACCACGTTGTCGTCGGCGTCGGGGGTCAGTAGGGTGGGGCTGCCGCCGAGGGTCCAGTTGCCGCCGGGAAAGTCCCAAGCGGGGTCGGTGCCGTCGGAGTCCCAGGTGAAGTCCGCGGCCGTGGTGGTAGAGGGCACTTGGCCAACGGCAAAGATCATAGCGGCCAGAATCGTGACAACAGAAATGCGCGCGTTCATCGCTCTCACTCCGTGCTAGGGTCAACGCTAAGTGGCAACCCTGCTGGGAATACCCACAGGGCCCTCGGTTAGCTCAATTTGTGCTCCTTTTTAATGGCGTATACTTACGTCTTGTATCGAAAACACTCGATTAAAGCATTCGCATGCATCCATAGGGATCAGCGGAGGACGTCGTTGACAGCGATCAATAGAACGCCAAGCGCAACATGGTTTGCGTTAGGTTCTGAGACCGCGCTTTCAGACGCAGTGATCTCGTTGTTTGCTACGAAAGCCGAAACAGAGCCAAAGTCTTGTCCGGGTGGCCGCGAAGCACACACCTCGCACCCCAAACGGTGATACTCTGAGCCTGCGCGAGGGAGACGGAATCACCCCCAAAACGCCCATGCCTAGCCGCTGCCACGCACCAGCACCAAAAAGAAAGCGAGGCACTAGAACGCATGGCGTTCCACCCTCCAGATGAAAAGCAGCTGTGCAATATACCGGTACAAGGTGGATTGTCAAGAAAACCAATGATATAGCAATTTGCACCTCGTTCATGCACGATTGCGATGAGGAAATCGCCGTAGTTACGGGTGTAAAGTCACTAGTTATTTAGGAACTGGACGGCGGCGTAGCAAGAGGCGACCAAGGCCGAATTCCGCGGGCTGGCATGCTCGTGGTGAGTAGGCACTACAAACTTCGGAAATGCGTTGTTTCGACACTTGCTGTTCGAACCCAACGAAGCTTGCAAGTTTCTGGTTGAAACTGGGCCACGAGTTTGGTCGAAGTGGGTAGCTTCATGGAGCACTCTTGCTCTTGGCGCACGTTCTTTGACACCCTGAGCCGGTTCCGCACACTTTCTTGCGGCAGCGGTGCGCAGGCTGGTTAGCATGTCGTGGATATGCCGTATGGCGCGGTGTTTGCTGGGAGTTAGTCGCGGATAAGCACCGATGAACACAGCTTCCCTCATCCGCGAACGTCCGCGACATCCGTGGCTAGAATCCAGCGCAGAACCGGCAACCGCCTTAGTCCGGAAAAAGCTCCGAGATTTCCACCTCCAATGCCTTGGTAAGAGAGGCGATTCCCAGCATCGCCGGCCTGTCGTTCGGCGAGTTCCAAGAGCGGTCCATGGAAACACCGGAGACGAATGGATTGTTGAGGAGGTTTAGGCAGATGATTTAGTCAGGATTTCGCTTGCATTTGTATGATGAGCTGTGCTAAGCTGCCAACATATTCATCTGCTGGCCAGGCAGGGGCGCTATGTTGACATCTAGAAAGCCGCCCTGTCGGAATCGGTATCGTTCGATTCATTTTCATTCTTGCCAGCAAAGTTAATTTGCTTTGCTAGGCGTTTGCCAGCCGACAGCCAATCGCGCTCTTCTTGAAGTCAACGAATAGACTTCGTTCGAAGAGGCTGAAAAATGTTATCTGTTCTATCGCGCGCGGCTACCGCTGCGCGCAGGGGATGTGCTACAGCAGCGCTCGCTGTGGCTTTCGGTTGTTTGCTGCTTATGGACGTAACGTCGGCCGAGCGGCTGCTGATAGACGACTTCACCCTAGACCAGGAAGGTATTAGCACCGACCAGTTCGCTGCCTACGATACTGTCGATTTCGATAGCCCGGTTGGCGAATATCGGCAATTATGGGGCGGCGGTGCGTCCGTCGACGGAAACTGTGAAGACACGGAGATGTCTGCTTTCATCAGTGAAGGGGCGATGAGTGTCATGGATGGGCCCGACTGTTACGGGGGTGGCTGCGTTCGGTGGTTCGGGAATGAAACTCTAGACATAACCGAATATGACTCAGTTGTTCTAACTGTTTCTGAACTTGTAGGCTCCATAGATATTCGCATTAGCATCGCCACGAACTTACTTGGAGCCCAACGACTTGATGCGACTTTGGATAGTACCGGTGATTTCTCTTTCGAGATCGAAGATTTTATCCAGTACGGAAATGTTGATCTTACCGAAGTGGGAATGCTCAACGTTTGCCTCAGCGTCGAACAAGGAGAGTTTGTCGCTTTGGATTCAGTTCATTTAGCCATACCTGAGCCTCGATCTATCGTGCTTATCGCTCTTGTCTTGATTGGTGTGTTCGGCTGGCGAAATGGTGGCAAGGTGGCACCCGTTAGTCGTCAGACCTACCGCGTAACAAAGCCACAAGAGTGGCGGATCGTCGCCATCGCCGCAGCGCTCTGCTTGTTCGCCTCCCTGCGCCGGTTCCGCACACTTTCGTGCGACGGTGGTGGGCGGGCTGGTTAGCATGTAGTGGATATGCCGTATGGCGCGGTGTTTGCTGGATGTTAGCCACGGATAAACACCGATGAACACAGACTTCCCTCATCCGCGAAGGTCGGTGCCATCCGTGGCTAGAATCCAGTGCAGAACTGTTAACCACCTTAGTCCGGAAAAAGCTCCGAGATTTCAACCTTCAATGCCTTGGCAAGAGAGGCGATTACTAGCAATGTCGGGTTCCGTTCGCCCCGTTCCACGCCGCCGATGTAGGTCCAGTGCCGTTTCGACCTGGCGGCAAGCTCCTCCTGACTCCAACCCCGCTCTGTACGGAGTTGGCGGACCCGAGTGCCGAATTTTTTCTTCACCGACTTCACACCCGAATCAAAGCGTGATACAGTCGATGAGAACAGAGACTATGAGTATTATTTTGGGCTGGGCAAAGCTCGGCGAAGAAAAGCTGGGGCTGTAAGAGCCAAGTAGAATGAATGTTGCTGAATAACCTGAAATCTAGCGCTCGAAAATCATAACGTCATTTCCCTTCTATTGGATGTTTTTATGAACACCGCAAGAACGCTCTTACTCATTGGTGTTGCCATTGGGGGCTGCCCTACGGTTTGCACCGCTGGGATCATTTACAGCCAAACGACGCCTGAGGAGCCGGGCTCCTCGTTCGCATCATCGAATATCGTCGACCAGCAGAAGATTGCAGACAATTTCTTGGTAAGCGGAACGGGACAATACACGGTTCGGTCCCTGCGCGTGATCGGTGGCTATGATGCGACTGGTACGGTGCCGAATCCTCTGCCTATTGACGACTTTCGGATTACATTTCTGGACGACACCGCCGAGGCGCCAGGTGCTCCCGTAGCTGGAGCAGACTTTGCGAACCTTACCGCTGTGAGGCGTACCCCTACCGGGGGCCAATTGCTGGGCGGACTTGGCGCACCCATCGAATTTGCCTTCGACTTTGGTGATGGGATCACGTTAGACCACGGCACCGAGTATTGGGTTTCAATTTCTAACAACCCAACACCAGGCAGTGGGTGGGCTTGGGCTCGTGGAGTTGGACTCTTGGACCAAAGCGGCGCATCAACATTTGGTGATGTTTCCGAGGGACCGTGGAATGTGTTTGACACCAGTAGCATGTGGTTTGAACTAAGTTCTCACAACGTACCCGAGCCGACTACCCTCGTACTCGCACTGTCAGCCACCGTATTGACTGCCTTAGCTCGATAGCATTACGTCATTCTCATTGGAAACTCATATGAATACTGCAAGAAAACTCCTGCTCGCATTCGCTGCTGTCGGGTGTTGTCCATCAGTTGGCATGGCCGAGACGATTCTGTTTGAAAGTGCTACGCTCGGACAAACAGGAATTCCGATTTCCGAACTCACCAATCAAAACGTACCAGGCACAAATGTCACACCTGGCGCTTTCGCCGGAGTTCGATTTCGACTGGACCAACCGGTGATTACTTCGCAGATTGGCGGGCACTTCGTGGCCAATAGTGGTGGCACGTTCTTTGGTGCGATCGTCGAACTCGAAGACGAGAGCGACTTCCCCGATTCCGGAGATTTCACGACAGACGACTTCCTTGGCTCAGCATCGCTGAGCTTTCCGACGCCCTCCGACGAAGTATTCGGCAACCTTGAACTGTCGCTCGGTCCAGGTTGGTACGCGTTAGTGTTTGGGAGCGGGCTGTTTGATACGCTTGGGTCAGGTGTTGCGGTTCGGAACGGGACAGATATTCAAGACCCTACCTACATCACAGGGTCACCAAACACGCCGGGAATATGGAGCGATATCACTGCGATTTCCCCCAATCACCACTTCGTAATCAAAGGTATTGCTGTACCTGAACCAAGCACAGTCGTGATTTGTGTCATCGGTCTTACTTACTTGATGGTTCGTCGGTGGGCATGAAATCCAAGAGAGCACCGACACTACACGGAGACATCTTCTAGGGGCTGCATTATAGAGAGGGAGCGATCATGGGACGAGGAATTCAGTCGTGGATGACGTTGTTGGCAAAATCCGGCACCACCAAACAAAAGTCACAATCGCGAACGCGAATCAGACATACTCGCGGCCGAAAACTGCGTTTTGAGAACTGCGAAGATCGTCGCATGCTGGCGACATTCACTGTGAATGTTGACTATGATGCCACCGCTCCATTTGATTTCACCGATAATGATGTTTCGTTACGAGAGGCTATTGAAAGAGCTAATAACGTTAGTCCTGGCCCCGACACCATCAATTTCGCCGCCAGTCTCGATGGCCAAACGATTCTGCTTACCAACGGCGAGATGCTGATCACCGAATCCCTCACCATCAACGGCCTCGGCCGCGACGATTTGACCATCGACGCCCAGGGCAACTCGCAGATTTTTGAGATCAACGATGGGGTATTTGGCGCTGGCGCAGTCGTGCAGGACGTCAAAATCTCTGGCCTGACGCTCGTCGTTACTCAATGCCTGCCCTTTTTAGGAACTCCGACAGCGAAACACCATATACCTTGCAGAACTCGGCAAGTTCCACCACGTCGATGCGTCGCTCGCCCGATTCGCACTTGGATACAAACGAGGCGTAACCGTCGAACTTGCGGGCCACTTCCGATTGCAGCAGGCCTTGCTCTTCGCGGAGGGTGCGCAGCAGTCGCAAGATGCGTCGATATTTCGGCGAGTGGCGAGACTGTTTCACGTTCGGCTGCCGCAAGAAACGAGAGGTTGCAGCAGCCTACGGGGAATGATAGTATTTCCCAAAAAGGGAAATCCCAGGTTGGGAAACGGCGGCCAAACGACAGCTCAGCCTCACAATTGGGTTTCGTTGCCCTCGCTGTGTAAAATGGAGTTGCTTGACCACCATCGGCTGTCATCTTTCATCCGTCCTATTGGATTATTTCCTATGAACACTGCAAGAAAACTCTTGGTTGCTTTCGCTGCCGTTGGGTGTTGCCCATCAGTTGGTGTCGGTGAGACGATTCTGTTTGAGAGCGGAACGCTGGGACCGACTGGCGTGACATGGGCCGAAGTAATTGACGGCACCGTCCCAAGTTCCAGCGTAAGCCCTGCTGTATTTAGTGGTTTGAGATTCGAGCTGGCTGCCCCGGTTGTGACCGAGCAAGTGGGTGGTCACTTCGTAGGTTCCGACGTTTCACAAGGCAGCTTTTTTGGGGCCATTGTGGCTCTGGACGATGCCAACGACTTTCCTGACTCGTCCGACCTGTCTACATCTGATGTTCTTGGTTCGACAACGTTGGACTTTCCCAAAACATCTGCAGAGGTCTACGGCGACCTAACCCTTGAACTTGAACCTGGATGGTACGCACTGGTATTCGGCAGTGGATTGTTTGGCTCGTCTGGAGATGGGGCCATGCCTTTAAACAATCCTGACATCGGTGATCCGGATTACATCGCAAGACAGTTAGGCACCGGATGGTTTGATTTGTCTGATCTATCCGACGTACGAGACTTCGTTGATTTTCGGATGGTTCTAACAGGTCAGATCGTTGCCGAACCAAGTACGATTGCAACGCTTGCATTTGGTTCCACCTTTTTCTTCCTCCGACGGTGGGCATGAAATCTATGAGAGTTATGAGAGTACGGAAACCCTGCGGGGACATATTCTTCTAGGGGCTGCATTACAAAGAGGGAGCGATCATGGGACGTGGAATTCAGTCGTGGATGACACTATTGGCAAAATCCGGCACCACCAAACAAAAGGCACAATCGCGAACGCGAATCAGACATGCTCGCGGCCGAAAACTGCGTTTTGAGAACTGCGAAGAGCGAAGCATGCTGGCGACGTTCACTGTCAATTCTGAGTTGGACAATATAGCAGCCGATGGCCTGACCACTCTAAGAGAGGCCATTTTGGTTGCCAACCAAGACAGCGTGCCCGACACCATCAACTTTGATGCCAGCCTCAACGGCAAAACGATTCTTCTTGATCCTCTACTCGGCCAAATGACGATCACCAGAGACCTCACCATCAACGGCCTCGGCCGGGACGATTTGACCATCGACGCCCAGGGCAACTCGCAGATTTTTGAGATCAACGATGGGGTATTTGGCGCTGGCGCCGTCGTGCAGGACGTCAAAGTCTCTGGCCTGACGCTCACCGGTGGTAATGGGGGGTTTGGCGGAGCGATTGAGTTTCGGGACGATCTCACGCTTACCAACATGCGACTGATTGGAAACACGGCCGCACTCGGCGGTGCTCTGTATCACACGAAATCGCCAACGGATACCGAAACAATCGATATCAAGTTGACAAATGTCGAACTCATCGACAACGTCGCTACCGCGACCACCGGTGTCAGCGGGATCGCCGGCGGCGGCGCTGTTTTTGTTTCTGGGGCGGGCAACGTGAGTCTCGACAACGTCATCGCCCACGGCAACACCGCAGGAAAGGATGGCGGGGTATTGAGGGTTCTGGCGGGAGATTCCTTGACGGTAAAGAACTCGAAGTTCCATACCAACTCAGCGGCCGGCGACGGCGGCGCGATCTTCGCGGAGGGCACCAAAACTCTTACCATCGAGTCGTCGACCTTCGGCGTCGACCCCGCGATTCCTAATTCGCAAGGAAACACGTCCGGGCGCCAAGGAGGGGCCTTGTACTGGCAAGGCAGCACCTCCGGCATCGACGACGACGTGCGTGATGTTTACATCTACGACAGTTTGTTTGAAGGAAACACCGCTCTTTCCACCGGCGGGGGATTACGTCTAGAACACCAGCGGTTCGAAAAGAGCGAGATTGTCGACACCGTGGTACGTGACAATCATGTGGTTGGTGGGCCCGGACAAGAGAAGCATGGAGGTGGAATCGATATGGCCACCACTGGCAAGTTGGTTCTGCTCGACAACGTGACGGTGGAGTCAAATTCCGCCGGGTTGTGGACAGATACCTCAGGAGGTAGGGGTGGTGGAATCCACTTCGGCCAAATCTTCGACCTCGTCACCGCCGAAAGCGTGACGGTGAGAGATTCCCGAATTGTTGACAATGAAACCTCAGGCGAGGGGGGTGGCATCTGGGCGCAATTGCACAGCCACACAACACCACTCGTGCCCACGTTGAAAATCGAAGAAAACACCGTAATTGAGGACAACCGCGCCAATGGCGACGGAGGGGGGCTGTACATCGACAACGGCGACATTGAAGGTCCAGGCAATCCAGAGGACAACGCAGGCGTGTTTGAACTTGTGGACTCCGTGGTTACGGGCAACAGGGTGTATGTCGATCCCCAGTTTCCCGAGTTCGGCTCCAAAGGTGGTGGGCTTTACTTGCAGTCTTGGTCGACGAGTCAGCTGGGGGGCAAAAGTACAATTCTGCGTACGACGTTCGCCGACAACGAATCGAGTGGCGGAGGTGGGGGGATTTATGCTTCGGTGTCGCCACGTGCTCCTCTCACCATCCGCGACAGTGCGATTCACGACAACGACACCTATGGTGATGGAGGCGGACTAGAACTGGTGATTGGTCCTGGCAATGCCTCGCTGGAAGATCGCGTATTGCTTCTCAACACTACCGTCGCGAAGAACACGGCCAGTAGCGGCGGCGGTATCGCGACCAACGGCCAAGGCACCCTCTTCGCCCACTCGACCATTACCGATAACAGCGCCGGCCCACGGCGGTTTTCTCCAACCGACCTGGCAGGCAGTCTCGGGGAGAAATTCACCGCTGGAGGAGGTATCTACTTCACCGGGTTTCGCGACCACAGCGAAGTGCAACTCGATCACGTCCTGGTTGCCGGCAACAACCACTATCCCGATGAATCTGGTGATATGAATGGTGGAAGCGGCGGCGAAACGGGGGCGACAGGCCAAGGGACCGGCGGCAACTGGTCGCCCGACATTGGCGCCGGACACATCCAACCGGCTTTCGCCGACCCCACTACGACAATGGATGATGTCCTCATCCGCTATACCATCATTGGCAACGTTCAAGCCTTGCTCGATCAGACGCTTGACGATGTTTTCGTGAGGATCCACACGGAACAAAGTAGTGACACGTCAACGTGGGGCGGGGAGGGGATAACACCGTTTGGACTTAAAATCGAAGACATCTTCCAGCTCGACGGAGCAGGCCGACCCAGACTTGCGGATAACGGCGGACCTACCAAAACCGTCCAACTCGCTTACACAGGTGAGCACTTAGCGCTCGATCGCGGTGATCCGGCTTTCGATCCTACTACGCTCCCTTACGATCAGCGGCTAGCGCCGTTCGATCGGGAGTATAACTTGGTCGCCGGCGATGGCACCGATCCGTTTTTCGTCGACGCCGACCCCAACGACGCAATCGACAACACCAACCACCAAATCGACATCGGCGCGTTCGAAGTCCAGCCGCCAAACGTGCTGGGCGACTACAACCTGCGAGGCACCGTCGACCTCGCCGACTATGGCGTGTGGCGGGATATCGTTGGTACGACAAACATCCCGATGGGAGTCGGCGCGGATGGAGATGGGGACGGCGACGTCGACCAACTCGACTACGAGGTATGGAAAGTCAACTTTGGCGATACAACGGTGAACTTGCCCATCGTGCCGGGTGACTACAACGTGGATGGCGCCGTCAATCATGCCGACTACACGGTTTGGCGAGATACGAGGGGGGCCATCGTCGACGACTTTACTGGTGCGGATGGGTCTGGAAACAGCGTAGTGGATGACGCTGACTACCTTATCTGGAAACGCAATTTTGCCGCGCAGCCTGGGTTGGCTGGCGCCGGCACGTCGATAAATCACGTCGTTGCCGGCGCCGCGCCTAAAGTCATCGACGTCGCCATCAGCGGCTCGCAGTCGCAGCACAATCCGTACAGCTTTGCGGATGCGATGCAGGACCCGGGTTGGATCGCGGGCGACCAACTCAAGACCGTGCCCGTGGGCGGAGCCGACACGATTTCGATCACGTTTAGCGAAGACGTGTTCGTCGACGCCAGCGATCTGCAGATCATCGGCTTGCGCACGCTGAACCAGCCTACTCTCGCGAATCCCACCGACTTTGCCTATGACCAGCTAACACACACTGCCACCTGGAAGCTGAGCGGCTGGACGCTCGGCGATCATTTCTTGTTTTCGTTAAAAGATACTATCCAGGATATGGAGGGCGAAACACTCGACGGTGAGTGGACCAACCCCACTAACATCACTTCAACAAGCACTAGTGTCAGCAGCTTTGGTGTTGGGTCGGGCGACGGAATGGCTGGCGGTTCGTTTCAATTTGTGGCAACGCTGCTGCCAGGGGACGCCAACCTCGATGCGGTCGTTGATTTGGACGATTACAACACCGTTCTATTCAACTTCTACATCGGTGTGGTATTCACCGATGGGGACTTCGATGGTGATGGCCTGACGGACATCGACGATCTGAACACGGTGCTGTTCAATACGGGCAACGACCTTCAGAACCTGCAAATTGCCGCCGACTTGTTTCAAGATTACGTGATTGACCAACTGGACCGCGCGGTTATCGAAGGGAACCTCGGCATGTCGAGCCCAACGTACGCGGACGGTGATCTGAATGACGACGGTGTCATTGATCAGGCCGATCTCACTTTGTTCGACACAATCGACGCGGCATTTGACGCGTTTGGATTGGACCTGCGGGTGGCCTAAAATCCAGTGGGTAGCCCAACGGGTAGCGGGTAGTCCAGGTTGGCGCAGCCTACCTGGGTCGCGAAACGACAAGAGGTGGTTGCCGCTGAAACGATGCCTCTTGTGACATGCGTTCCACTCACTGGTAGGCCTGGCGGCCAACCAGCGCCATCCAGTGCGCCCTCCCCAGACGCTGGCACGTCTGACCCTCCCACAAGCGGGAGGGTAA
>JANQOF010000011.1 GCA_028279215.1 Pirellulales bacterium | reverse complement strand
CCTCACCGAATCTCCCGTTGGGTCCAAGCAAAACTAATGATTAACGCAATACGCCAAAAACTAATGCCACTCCCGACGACAGCAACTGCATAATGTTGCCCAAGGGGAGAGGGTTGGGGTGAGGGGTGTCACCAAAGCGTTCCAGTTCGACCCTCACCCGGCCTTCGGCCACCCTCTCCCAGTGGGAGAGGGTAACTAAGGTCTGCATTCCCTATCCGGTGCACTTCACCACATAGCGGGGGTCGATCACTGCGGCCGCGCCGCGTTCGCTCGCCTTGAATCGCAGCACGATATCCTGACTGAACTCGGCTTCGCTGCCGCGCGGTGCTTGGGTAACAGTGATCGGCCAGTTCTCCATGTAGGCGAACGCCTTGCGGAAGTCGCCCAAGAACCACCACTTCTTCGCGGCGGCAGCCGCTTCGCCCGACGCAATAATCCGTCGATACGCCAGCCGGCTTTCGGCCACGGAGTAGTTGCCAAGCGGGTTGGCAGCAATCGTGCTGGTGGTCGAACCGCTGGCCGCGTAGTTGATCTCTGCCGCGTTGAACACACGGTGCGCCGCGTGACGATACGCGGGCATCACTAGTGCAGTTGTTCCTCGCAACAACACGGGCTCGCCCGTATTCGGATCGAGTATTTCGGCCAGAAGCCCTTCGGCGGCGTCGACGTTGGTCCAGTCGACCAATTCGTTGCTCGCTAGTTCGTTGACCCACGGACTGGTGGTTTGGTACGTGTCGTACGACGTGCCCCGCCATTTGTAGTTGTTGGTTGCCCCAATCACGAGGTCGAGTAGCCGCTTCTCTTTGTTGAGCCCCAGCAGCTCGCCCACTTCGCTTGCGCGACGCAGGATGAGGTTAGTGCGATCGAAGAAGATTGCTTCCTTGGTCACCGGCACGATGAAACCTCGCTTCGTCGTGGCAGGCGTCTCGATGTAGTCTTCGCCAAACCCGATATGCGGAAACGGCATTCCTGGGTCTACCTCGGCGTCGACGTCTTCGAGCGGGCCGACGCCAGGGATCTTCTCGCCATCAAGTCGAGTCGGCACGGTGTCGACCAACTTCGACGCGACGAATGCCTCCTGCGTGTAGGTATCGAGGATTTTCGCGTAGATGACTTGGCCAGCAATGTTCTGAAACGCCGAGATGTCCACTCCTTCGGCCGCTTCCACAATACTCGCGCCACCCGAACGTGGGTCGAGCAACCGTACCCATTCACCGCCATCGGGCACCAGCGCCTCGGCCAGGTCGCGGATGCTGAAGTCCTCTGGCCGCAGGTGTCGCTCATCGAGCGCCTCGCTCAAATGTTGTACCGTCTTTTCAGTCCCATCGAGTTGATAGCGCCGCTTGAGTTCTCGGTATTGAATAGTCACGTATTGGTTTCCTATTTGGGGTTGGGAGTTGGTGAGTCGAATTGACCTATTTTCGGAGACGGTCCCCACACCCCCGAGGGGAGAGGGAAGTTTAGATGGCGTATCACGCAGGTGCTTGCGGGCCGCCCTTGAGCACCGTGCTCACGATGTCGACGTAGACACTCATGCCGGCTGGATTCACACGTTTCGCACAGCGCCCAATCGCCACCCCGGCAGTGCCGACGGAAATAACTCGTTGATCTTCCATCGCTGTGCCACCCGTGTTCTCAGCGCCGCCTATCAGATCGCCCACTTCGAATGTGGTCGCCGCGCACTCAAGTTCGAACACGCCGCTAGTGGCGATGCGAATTGCAGCAGTGTCACCGTCCGCCGACGCCTGCATGGCAATGCCAATGAAGTTGTCGTGCAGTGCTGTTTGGTTGCCGGCTAGTGTTCCCGAATCAGCGATCGTCGACGCGGGCTTGGCGTCGTCGGTGTCGAGGTAGACTAAGTCGCCGATCTCAATCACGGTCGTGCTATCGACCGGCAGCATTACCGGATTCGTGTCGCCGTAGCGCCAACGCATTTGGTTTGACATTAGTGTCTCTCCAGGGGTTAAGTGTTGGGATTCAGTGGTTTTCGTTTCCCTCCCCCGTTGGGGGAGCGCTAGAATGGGGGCTACCGCCGCACTGCCGCCGCAAACTCTTCGGCTGTTGCGGGCGTGCGGGATTTCTTGTCTTCGAGCCATCGCTGCTCACGCGAGACGACCGGCTGGCGCACGATCGCTGCGCGATCGGCTACCAACGCAGCAAGCTGCTTCTCGTCAGCGGCTTCTTCAAGCGACTGAAAGAACGCTGGGCTAATAAGTTGCTGGTCGTCATTCGCTACCGGCAACGGCAAACTGTGCTCGGCAAGCAGTTGGGCGATCTTTAGTTGCCGCTCAAGCCGCGCGATTTGCTGACGTGCTTCCTGCAACTGTTGGTCGACAAGAGATTCCTCACTCCTTTGCTCGAACAATCCACTGGTGGTGGCCGGATCGGCAACCAGGTCGACGCTCTCGACCTTGGTAATCTCTTCGACAACAACCGTTTCGCCGTCGCGCGAGGTTTGCGCGAGCACGTTGTGCGACAGGCCAACCTGCTCGGGCGCGTGCTGGGCATCCCACGCAAGCTGCTCGGCAAGGGCGTGTTTCGGGTTGAAGTGCAGGTCGCCAAACAAGCCTTCACCCGCTCGGAACGTCACGTCGCGGATCGCGCCAAGGCGATCTTGATAATCGCGCGGGGCGAGCGGGCCCGCCTTCGGGTGATTGACGTTGACTTTCGCGCCTTCGTACAGCGACATGGCCGCCGAAAGCGCCGCCTCGCGATAAGTGCGACCGTTGCGCGACACCAGCCCCAACAGCTTCACCCCGCGCAGGACACCCCGCTGGGCGTCTACGCGCAATTGCTGTCCCTGGGAATCGACGTACTCTTGGAAACGTTGTTGCATGGCTATTCTCTTGGGGTTGGGGTGAGGTACTGGAGGCTAGGGCGGCATCCGTCAACCGCGACGCAGAGCGGAGCGTGCCTAGGGAACGACCTGTTAGCCGCGACGCGAAGCGGAACGATTCTCTTTTTGCCCCTAAGGTGCAAAAAGAGAGAGCCCACCACGCAGCACACAATCGTGCGTCGCGTGATGGGCTCGATGCGATACCGGCAGCTGGGCCAGCTCGAATACAATACCGTTTAGTGGCGAGTGCTAGTGGCAAATGGCCGCAAGCGGATAGCTACGACCCTAGCAACTTGCCACTCGTCACTAGCACTGGCCACTACTTGACCATTTTCTCCATGTGAACTTTCAAGTGTTGGATGTAGCCGTCTTGCAGGCTAAGCACGATGCCGGCGGTGCCGTGGAAACCGCGTTTCGACGCGTCCACCAGCAGCCGGGCAAACTCCCGCTGAGCCTGCTCAGCCTTGTTGGGTTTGCACGATTGTTTGCAAGTTGTAGTTGTCATGCGTGTGAGTTTAGCAAACTGACAATGAGTTTCTACAACGATTTTCGGCCACCCTAAGGTAGGTTGATGGCGGAGGTTTAAGGTTCAATTCACAACGAATCAACGTGATAGTAGAATTGCATCGAAGTACATCACTGACGCAAGCACTCGACCGCGCCCACTTCGCCTCGCTCACACCCGCCTATCTGATCACCGATCGTCATGAACTTCAAATGTCTTCTAGGAGTCGTCGCGGCGCTTGCAGGCGCGGTTCAGTTCACCAGTGCCGAAGAGCCCGATGGCAATCGCGGCGCAAGGGAGGCGGTCGCTCCGTTTGATCCCATAGTCCACGACATCGAGGGCTGGACCGTACATATCGACCCGGCGCTGCTCGAGGGCGAACATGCCGACCTGGGGAGCCGCGCCGTGCGAGTGTTGGCCGACCATCTCAATCGCATCTCGCTGCTCGTTGAAGGCGATGCACTCGAGAAACTCAAGACATGCGAGATTTGGATTGAGCATCGGCATCCGTCGCTCGATCGAATGCAGTATCACCCGAGCAAAGGCTGGCTACGCGAGCACGGGCACGACGTTCGTTTGGCCAAAAAGGTTCACATCCCTAGGGCCAAAGCGCTGGTGTCGCGTTCTCAATTACTCCAACACCCAGCGGTGGTGCTGCACGAACTGGCGCACGCTTATCACGACCAAGTGCTGGGATTCGACTACCCGCCCATCGTCGAAGCCTACAAACAGGCCATGGACGAAGGGCAGTACGAGCAGGTGCTCGCCTACACCGGCCGCACCACCAAGCACTACGGTGCGACCGACCACAAGGAATACTTCGCCGAAGGTACCGAAGCCTACTTCTACCGCAACGACTTCTACCCCTTCGTCCGAGCCGAACTTGCCCAACACGATCCAACGCTGCACGAGGAACTAAGAAGGATTTGGGGACCTGCGGAGTAGTTGGCCTGGGGGAACGCTATGGTGCTGTCGCTCCTCCTTGGCTTGGTTTCTCCAGCTAGCCCTGCCGATGGAGGAGTTACTGTTGCCCCCCGCCGGCCATCCGTAAGTTCTTCTGCTCCTGATCATAGTCCAACCCCAACCGGCTCGCCCACGTTTGCGGTGAGACGATGCCCTTCTCGTACGCAATCTGCATCACGCGGGCGTCTCGCAGCGCGTCGCGGGCGATTAGTTGCGGCGGCGTGATTTGGATCTCCACGTGCTTGCGTACGTCGCGTGGCAGCCGGCCTGCGGCCACGGCGTGATCGACCACCCGCCACATCACGTTGCGGTCTTCGCGGGCCAAGGTGGCTTGCAGCCGCTCGAACATTCGTACCGCGGGGCCTTCAGCCACCATTGTTGAGGCGTAGTTGGCGTTCGACGCGTCGGACGTGAACATGAACTCCGGCATCACCAGTCGCGACGCGATCGCACGCAGCTCGGCTTGCAGGACTTCGACAAACGCAGAGGCGTCGACGCCGGTGGCTGGGAAATCGTACTCGATGTGCGACGGCGCGTCGAGAATAGTTCCCGCGCCGTACTGCGTGAGTTGCTCGATGCGGCCGCTCGACTTGGTGACACTTGCGTCGCCGCCGTTTGAGACAAATTGCTCGACGCCAGAACGCGTGTGCGTACGATGCTTGCGAATCAGCGCGATCGCCGATTGGATCTCGGCAACCACACTCATGTTGCGGAGCAACTTCTCGGCTCGTCGGAGATTCTTTCGCACCGGCGCGTAAAGTGGCAATCCACGTTTGACGTTGCGATCGACGTTGGCCTTGCGATGCTGAATCTCACTTGCGGAAACCAAGTGGCCGTCGATGTAGTAGCCCGCCACGTTCTCAACGTCGAGCGGATCCGTGGCAATGCCGTGGCTCGCCGCCGGGTTGTCGCGCAACGCGTCGGGCGTAACCACGTCGTCGGGTTCGACAAACCGTACTCGCGTCGCACCGTCAAGCGTGGCGAACAGCCGCAAGAATGCTTCACCATCGCGGTCCACGCGACGAACGATCTCCTGCTGGCGGCTGTGCCAATCGCTGGTGTGTAGGAACTCGTCGACCACTCGCTGAACATCGTCAGCCAGTCGGTCGGGCGCACCGGAGTGCTTGCGCACCACGGCCTGATAGGTATGCCCTGGGCCAACAATATAGCTAATGCGATTCTCAATGCCGTTGATGGCGTACTCATTGGTAACCAACAGGCGGCGACACTGTTGCCGCACATCGGCCAGCCGCTCGGCGGCGAGCGGCGCACTGGCCGACTCACCCGCACCCACTTCGTCCCACCACGCTCCATCGTCGCCTGTGAGCGCCTCGCGTGGATCGACAAAGTCGCCCCACAGCAGGTCGAACGCTTCTTGCAGCCGCTTGTAAGCCTCGCCATGGTTGGCTTGCATCGATTTTCTCCGTATCTTTGTTGAGGAACGCAGATCGAGTTCAACGGTGGGTAAACCTGCCGTGCCGGCGGAACTACCCACTCTACGAGTCTTCGTGTTGTTGGTGCCTTTGTGGTTACCCCGCTCTTTGCCACAAGTCCTCAGCCAGGCGCAGTGCCATTTCAAGCGCGTCGGGGCCGTCGTCGTGGGCGCCGCCGGGGAAGTCGCGGAGTTGGTCGACCAGCATACGGGTGGGTGATGAGTGGCGCTTGAATCGTAATCGGCGACGACTAAGGTACGGGCCGAGCCGCCGAATACGGACTTCCTTGTTCAGCGTGTTGGTAATGGTTGCCGGCTGGATGTCGAATCGACCTTGGCGGTGAAACTCGGCCAGGAATTCGTCGGCGAGTAGCTCTTGCCACTGGTTGGCTTCGACTCCGAACACCGTCGGGCGAAATCGATCGCAGATCGCCACTCCGTCGGTCACCATCTGTGATGTCGGACGCCGGGCCATATCGGCCTCCACGTAAAGAGTTCCATCGCCCGCCACGGCGAGCATGGCAAACGCCGAGTAGTCGCTACGCCGCGCGTCGGTGCCCTTGCTGGGGTCAAGAGCCACGGTGCGAAGCTTGACATCGACGGGCCAGTCGTCGAACCAGATATGCTCGGCGAAATACTCGTCGGGCCATTCACAGCCGTCAGGGTCGATTGGCGTGCCCTGTTTTTCGCGCTCAAACGCGGTGCGACCACTTTCGCATCGCATTGCCATCAGCGTGTACAGGTCTTCGACCTCGGGCCACAACACTCGCGCGCCTTCGTCCATGTGACGTCGGTGCTCGTCATAAAACGCGCGAGCCGTGCGGCCCGCGTCGTTGACGCGAGCATCGGTGTAAAGTCGCTCCCACTGTTGCCAAAGGTCTTCGCGAACAGGCCAACGCTCGATGGCCCGGAATAGGCGACTCTGCCAGCCGGGCGTGGTTTGCAATTGCATGGCGATCGCATCGCGATGCAAAGCAGTAGCCAAATTGATGATGTTGGTGGTCGGCGTACCCGCTTTGAGGAGCGTACCGTGGAACCAATCGGTAGACGACTTGCGCAATACGGCGCTGGCCATGTGGCCATCGTTCTGAATGTCGTCGCAAACGATGAGTGTCGGCCGGTGGGCGTCGCGGCGGCGGCCACGAATCCGCTGCCCGGTGCCATACGCTTCAATCGCCACACCGTTTCGAAGTTCAATGGCGCTTGCCCGCCACCGCGCTCCCTGGCCGCAGGCACCTGGATAGGCTTCGGTCAAGAATTCGTTACCGGTGAGTTCGGACTTGACGTTGTCCAAGTGCATCTGCGCCTGCTGGCTGGTGTCGGACACGATCCAGATGTAAGGCTCAGTTGCTTCGCACGCGGTGCGGAGCACGTACGCAAGCGTACCAATCGTGCTCTTCGCGCCGCCGCGCGGGCCAACGACATTTAGCTTGGTGCCGCGTCGTTGGTGAAACATGTCAAGCTCGCTGGAAATCCAACGATGCATGTCTGACGGCGGCGCTACGAAGTGGGCCGGCAGCATCCGTCGCCCCCAAGTAAGCAAGTCGTGAGCATCAAGCCCAGCGGCCCGCTTTCGCAGCGCGATCAGACCTTCATGCAGCGCTGACCAGCGACGATCGAACAGGCGGTTGTTTCTTGATGGACTCTGCATTAGCTAATCGCGGTTGGAACGACTGTTGGTTGCAACGCCCTCTCCCCCGAGGGGAGAGGGAGCAGTTCTCTAGTGGGCCTCGTCAGGATTAATCAACTTATCCATACGGGCAATAATCTTCTCTAAGACTTCCGACTCTCGGATCTCCTCAGCAATGAGTTCGACCACCTCATCGACGAATCGGTTGAATTGCGCTTCGGTCACGCATTCCGAATCACGGCGGGCGTATTTTTCGGGTGCACGGCGCTCCAGCCACCACACGCTCGCCCGCCAGTTTTTTTCGTTGTTGGAGGCACTCTTAATGTTCTGTACATGTTTCAGTTCGGCGCCGGCCGCGTTGCGAAGCACCAGGTCCGCGAATTCCGGATCACTATCGATCGCTCGGTGCACCGTTTCGATCGGCTCCGACACTAGGTCGGCGGCGGTCTCCAACGGACATCCCACGATCAATACTTGGGCAATCTGTTGCTTCTGCTCTTCAGTCATCTTTCCCATCGCCAAGCTGGAATACGAATAAGACTAGCGGCGTTCTTACCGCTTACGGCCCACCGCCTTCTCTCGACCACCCACGTACTCGAATGTCACCACCACTCGACCTGTCGAACTGCGGTAGTTGTTGAAGCCACAAGTGCGGTTGTTCGAAGATCCCGCCTTCTTTAGGCCAACTGCTTTCCATCGGCGCGATCGCTTGCAATGATGGACCAGAGCAGGATGACTGCTCGTAACCCTCACGCGGTGCCCGCGCCCGCGGTGAATCGCTGCCACGGCGGCGACGCTTCGCATACCGATGCCAATGCCCTGGTAGTCGGGCAACGTTACGATGCGGGTGAAACGCCGCAATCCGCGTCGGCCTATCACTGGCAACGTGGCGCAGAAGTTCACGGGTTCTCCGCGCCACGTCGTCAAGTAGCACTCACTTTGTGGTGCAAGCGAGCCGCTCAAATAGTGATGACGCGCAAACAGGGGCCACGCTTCCAAGCCGGTACGATGGACTTGTAACTCGATTGTCGGTCGCCGAAGACACCTCCGGGTTAGTCGCCTCGTCGCCATGTCGAGCACCCAATCGGCCTCGAGCCACTCAGCGACGTCGTAGTGGCATGTGACAGCCACAAACCGGGCGCTAACCCGACGCCTACGAATCGCCCGCGCAACCGCCGCGGAGCAAACTCTTGCCACGTTGCGATCGACAACGCTTGTAAATTCGTCGAAGGCAATGAGCGGCCGTCGGCTATCAGCTATTGACTGTCGGCAGGAAGCGTCACCTGATGTCCGGCCGATGATCGATGGCTTACAGCCGACAGCTAAACTCTTAGCCAAGTCGCAGCGGAACTTCTCGCCGTTGCTGAGCACCGCGTACGGCTTGATCCACGATGGCGGCGAACTAAAACCCACCGCGGTGAGTAGCTCCGTCGTCTGGCGAACCGATAACTCGCCGAAGCAATCAATCACCGCTCGATCGTTGGGCCAATCGGACGGCCGGTACAAGTGATCGCCAAACGCCGTTCGCGCGACGCTCGTCTTGCCGCTACCACTTGGACCCACAATGAGCCCGATCTGCCAGAGCTCGTCGTCGGTTGGCAACTCGACCTCGAACCGCTCCGACAGCCGCTCTTCCAGCGGCACGTCGAACATTCCGGCGACTTGCTGTACGCGGAAGGAGTCGTGTATTGGGCAGGAAAGGGAAACTTGCATGCTTGTGTCTTCTTTTCTATAGCGTCATCACTCGGCATCTGTATCCTTCGCTCCGCAGTTGCTCGAACAGACTCTCTTGCTGTCGCTCGTTGTCACACTCGACAACCACTTGATGGAGGTCAGGAATGTCGATCTCCTCTTGGTCGTTTAGATCCGGTAACTCGGTCGACTTCGCCGCCAATTCAGCGAGCATCGTATCTACCGCGTCGCTCGCGAACTCGACGTCGTTGAGCAAGCTGTTGAAGTGCTGGTGGTTCACGCCTGCCATGTCGGCCAGTGCATCGTGCGTTAGCAGCACTTTCCTGGACTCCTCGTTAGTTAGATCGACCACGAGGACGGGCACTAACGCGTCGGCGGCGGTTTCGGCGCGCAAGTGTCCGTCGACCAACTCAAGTGTGCCATCGTCTAGCTCGCGCGCCACCAGCGCATCGGCAAACCCAACGTCGGCCAGCACTCCACGCAGGGCATCTCTTTGCGTCGTCGGATGAGTGCGCCAGTTGCGTGGGTTCGGCTTTAGCTGGTTCGCCGGCACACGGCGAAGTTCTCTAACGCGGTCGATAACTTGCATGGAAGGGTTCGGATTCAGGGGTCGGGTGTCAGGGATTTACTTGTTCATTTCGTGTCGTGTGCTCAATCGTGTCACGTCGTTGCGAATCTCGTCGACCTTGGTGTCGAGTCGATCGAACATCAGGCTGTTGCGCTCCATGCGCGATTCGAGCACCTTCATTCGAGGTTCGAGGCCGCGAACCTGGGACGAAAGTAGCAATCCTTCGGCCACGAAACCAAGCAAGAGCGCAAGCCCGCCGATGGCGCCCCAGCGGAAGAACATAGCCTGCACACGTTGTTCAAGTTCTTCAGTCATGGTTGGGGGTTGGAAGTTGAAGGTTTGCAGTTGTAACAGTGTCAAACAGCTTACGGAGCTGGCGCTGGTGGAATGACTGGTGCCGGGGAATCTGCACCCACGCCGCTTGCAACGTTATTCGCTCCCTCACGTGTGTTCGCGTAGAAGTTGGTCAGGTTGACTGGCCAAGGCGCAATGTCGGCGGGCAACCCGGTTACCGCGATGCCTTCAGCCAGGAGTTCCAACCGGTCTTCAGTCAATACGCGATCGAGCCGCGGCACGGTGTCGACCATTTCGGTAGCGGTGAAGAAGTCGCCCGGGTTGTAAGCGTCGAAATCCGCATCGGTAAGCACAAACCCGTCGGCGAGCGCAACTTCCCGAGTCTTGCCGAACAGTTCGATCGCCATGTTGGAATAAACGCGGCGGACGTACTGTCCCACCTGACCCGCGAACGCGGTGGAGATCTCCATCTCCTTGCGATTCTCGGTGTGCTGCATCGCTTCAGATAGCGACAACAGTACCAACTCGCACCACCGCTTGAGGAACGGATTGCGAACATGGAAGTAAGGCACCGGGTACACACGGAACACGTCGCCGGCTGGACGGACGTGCTGTACCTCCATGTTTCGTTCTCCGGCCGGAACCGCACGACCAGCCAGAATACTGGCCGCCCGCAAGTAGAGCTTGTGGATTCGCTCGAGTGTATTTCGCGAAGGAGGTATCCGGAGGTCGACATCTTCGTGATGCATGATGTGGAACAGATTGCGTCCGACGAGCTGCACCCAATCGATAATGGTCGGATTCAAACTGCCGACGTCGTTCGACCAGTTCGGCACGGCGTATCCGGCTTCGCCGAAAATGCCAACGTTGTAATGAAGAATCGCGTCGGTATTGGTGATAGGCATTGGAGGGTCCTGGGGTGAGGGGTCGGGGGTCAAGGTCGTAAGTGGAGACGGGATTCATGGAGCATGCAGCCGGAGATTAGCACCGACGTAGTTGGTACCTACTCTGCCCCCTGGCCCCCGACTCCTGAGTCCTCTCTCGCGTTAAGTTGCTGCTCAATTAAACTATCAAGCGTCGTTAGTGTCTCAACAGCCGCTGGCAATTTGCGGGCGACTTGGGCGGCGGCCCAGGTGTAGGCGTTTTGGAAGTGGCTTGTTTCGTACGGGACGTAGCGGTTGGCTTCGATCACTTGCGGCGGTGAGGGTGGCGAATCGATTGCCACTGGCACGGCGCGCTGCTCGCGATTGCTCCATTGGTATCGGTACTTTCGCCTAGGCCCCCGATTCTCGTTCGCGAAACCGATTGTCGCGCGGACCTCCACGGCCGCGCTCGCTACGTGTGATTCGACCTCGCAACAACCAACCGGCCGCCACGATCGCGACGCCTATCGGTCCGCCAAGACTAAGAGCCGGGCCGAGTATCTTGATCCAATCCATTCCAGGCAGCTGCAATGGAGACGGTCGCTGCTCGGTCAGCGTGTTAAGACGTGATTCGAGCTGACGCCATCGCTCGTCGCAGTCGCACGATTGCCGATTGGGAGTTGAAGGTCGGCTACTGGGGGGCGTAGCGCGCTGGTGCGAACGGCAGACTCCTTCAATCAAACGTCGTACGGGGCCGATACGAATGAACGCCGTGCCGCCGTTAGGGTTTCCCCACACCACGCCAACCAACTGGCCGCGGCTGTAAACTCCGCCGCCCGAGTTGCCCGCGACGCTTGCCCCCGTCGCAAAGTAACCGCCCGCGCTACCCGCCTGCTGATATTCGCTATGCACATTGCCAAAGTACTTGCGAAACCGCAGCCCGGCGTCGTACGCGCGAAACTGTACCGGCGTGCCAACAGTCACGTCGTCGCCCAAGTTCACGATGGGCCAACTCGCATCAATCGCGACCGCTACCAGGTCGTTCGCAGGGTCGCGGGCCGCAACTTGGCCAATGGTGCGGCGTCCGTCGCCGGAGTGCAACGTGACGCGGCTTTGATCGCGGATCACGTGGTGATTGGTGACGATGAGTGTACCGCCGCTCGCCAATCGCGCCACGGCCGTACCACTTCCGCGCGCCGATGGGCACTCAACACGGACGTCCATCGGCGTCGGCTGTGCGACTTGTTCACCCCGTGGACATTGCCACGAACCATCGGGAAGTCGTTCACATTGTGCACTTGCGGTGGATGTCGCCACGAAGGCACAAAGGACACGAAGGAGTGGTAACTTACAGTATCTGAACATTGAACCTTTGCTACTTGGAACTATTGAGTCGACACCACCTGGTGGTGTTGGTCATCGAATCAGTGTCATCGCGTACTCGTAAAACGGGCTTTGCGCTAGGTCGGTAGGCTCGGTGAGGCGATCGGCGAGGTGCGGGACGGGATCGACTCCACCGGCCAGCCGTTCGGCCATCACTACGGCCTGGCTACAGAACGGTGGCCGGCGGTCGATTTGTTCGTCGTCCAACGTTGGTCGCACCCATAGGCGCGCAACCGGAAGATGCAACAGCGACGCGGTCAGCACGCCGCGGTATCCATAATCGCAACCAGCGAGCCGCCGCATGTACCGAACCGACGCCAATCGGTCGTAGTGCTTCCAGCGGAACTTCGGATTGGCACGAAACACGTCGATGCGGCCGGAGTACCTGCGCACCTGGCTTGCAAGCGTTACTGCCCGACCGCCATACCACTCGCGAACCTCTACACAGAACGGCTCGTCTCCCCACCAGGCAACCTTGGCCGCATGCGAATGCACGCCGCGCCCGGCAATCGCGATGAGCGCGCCCAACGAGAAGGGCCGCCGGCGAAACAGGAGCAAGTCACCGTCGAACAGACGTCCGCGAGCGTCTTTGAGTGAAACGTAGTGCTGCATGATTCTCAGAATTCGGGGATTGTTAACCGCGACGCACAGCGGAGCGAGTATTTCTTGTTGCGGCGCAACAAAAAAAGCCCGCCGCAAGAGATACGTGATCTCTCGCGACGGGCTCTCTGGATACCGGAATCTCACCGTGGCAAGACTCGTTGGCTCCGATCGATACCGTTGATGTTTGTGCGTGCAGCTTACCTAAGTAAGTGGCTCACTTTCAACAACAAAGTTGGAAGAATTATCGAGGGATTGGGAACAACGATTTGCGCTGCCATGCTCGCGCCCATTCGGGCAGACGGTGCTATTCCCTTTGGGCGGCAAACCACCACGCGATCAAACCTGAGATTCCCAGTAGGGCAAATCCGCCCGAGCCGAAGATCCACACATCGTTTTGCGAAGAGACGATGCGGCCGAGCGCGGACGTGACGCATACTACGGTAGTGACAATGAGCATACCCCGCACGTTGAATTGGAAGTTGCGAGGACGCTGTCGGCAAACTTTGGGCCTCTGGAATAGTCGTCTCGAGGCGAATGGAGTCGCACAGGCCAACAATAGCAAGTAAGCCGTCAATAGTACTGGTACGACGACTCTTGCATCCGCAGGGCTCATATCGAATACGGCGATCAACAAACACAACAGAGCTACGCACCACAACGACGAAAGCGCATAGCAGAGAAGTGCCCACGAGTTCCGCCGCATGGCGAGGACAATGATCAGCGAGCCGCCCAGGACGAGCGCGGGAAACCCTCCGACGATATACTCCACGTCGACCCACGCCGCGAAAGTTACCCCCACGGCCGTCAACCAGAATAGGGTGCCCGCGATGACAGCAGCAAAATGGGTGGGGTGTGGATGTGCTTCTAGTGGTTGCTCGTTGAGCATCCAGAATCCTCCCCGCGAACTAGATCCGATCGTATACTGCCGCAATTCTATCAAGATTTCGCAAGAAGATAGCGGAGATTAGCGCTCCCCTACCGCGCAGGACGCGACTCATCCCATCGCCTTACGATGAATCGCCAGAGCTGCGGGCTTACCTCACCGGCGGCGCGGTGCCCGTCGCCAGGCGACCCGGTAGGCCACTTTCGGTCACGGTGAACTCCGCCCAAACGGGCAGGTGGTCGGACACCAGCTTCACCTGATCGCGCGATAGGCCGTGGAGCGACTCGATGTCGTAGACGCCGCCGCGACCGGTGAACTCGGTGGTGCTGGGGCGGTGGAACAAGATGTTGTCGTGTAGCTTGGTTTTGACCACGTTGGTTGGCTGATTGCGTACCACGGGGTAGATGCCTTCTACCTGCCCGAGCCCAGCGAAATCGCTCGGCGAAAGCGAGCGGCTCGGCGAGATCGGCACCGCGGTATTGAAGTCGCCCAAGAGAATGATGTCGTCTTCGCCCATGCCGCTGCGCCGTACGACTTGATACACCTGAGCCAACACATCCATCTCTTCCTTGGCCACATCGGGATCAGTATGAATGTTGACTAAGATGAATGTAAACGCCTGGTCGATCGGAACTCCGCGAGTGGCGAACATGGCGACCATCGGTTCGCGGTGCAGCAGGTTTTCGGGGTCGCGGATGGTATAGACGTAGTTCGGGTGCACTTGCACGCGAGCGGTGTCGAAGATGTACGCATACTGTTCTTTGCTCGTGGTGTTGCCCAGTCGCGGGCCAACGCGCGAGTCGTACTGCCGTCCGGAAAGCTGATTCAAGCGTTGGACGAACTTAGGAATGAAGTACTCGTCCTGCGTGCGGATTTCCTGAATCGCCACAACATCGAACCGGCTAACGATCTTGCATAGCTCGTCGACGACGTAGGGCTTCGACGCCTTGGAGTCGCCAAATACTTGGATGTTGAACGACGCAATTTTGATAGTGCTGCCCGGGGGCGGGTTCCACGCCTGGGTAGGTCGCTGCGGCTGGGCGAAGCCGCCGCCTAGCGACGGAGCCGTATCGCCTGAACCCGTTGGCACTTTGCCGGTAACGACGATCTGTTTGATGTCCTCCAGGTGCAAGCCTTTGAGGAACATCCAGCCACCTCCGCCAAGGATGGCCACCATCAGCGCCGTGGAGATAAGCCGCTGCACCGCTCGATACCCCTTCCATGGGTTCGCGAGGACGTCCGTGTCGACAATTTCAGAGAATGACGGAGACTAGGAGATTTACCGGTTTGGGGCTAGACGAGTTGGCAGAGTGCTAGCAGATGCTGAGACGCGATGGTGTACTCCAGATTCGAGCTGCAGCCCTTTGGTCGCCACACCTACCTCGTGCCGGAACTCCAACTGATCGTTGCTGGCTGAGTGACTGGGCGAATGTAGGTCGGCTTGGCGATCGCTTGCGCAACGGGAGCTTGGTACGCTGCCCGCTGGATTGGCGTGTAGAGGTTGCTAGCCGTACGATCCTGTGGCACCGCTCGTTGCGGCGCGAGAGTGCTTGGTGCCGGCTGTTGCTGGGTTTGCACCCGCGGCGCTTGATAGGCGGCGCGTTGCGGCGTGGTTGATTGGTATGGGTAACTGGCCGTCGGTTGAGCCGTTTGGCCGTAGTAGCGCGGCGTGGACTGTGCGGCGGCGTGCGAACCATAGTTCGTGCTGGCGGCGGCGTACGTGTAATTCGCCTGCTGCACGGACGATCGATTTCCGTACGGCGCGCCGTTGTAGGCGGCGTACGTCGACCGGGCGCCCAAGTTGCTCGACAGCGCCGGCGCCGGCATCGAAGTGCAACTTGGACATGACGAACAATCGGCAGCGCAAGCGCTACACGGGGCGGGGCAACAACTCGGCGCGCAGGTGGCCGGCGCGTACGACACGGTTTGCACCGCCGGCGCGGCGGCAACTACCGTTTGCGGACTGCGTCCCCAAAGCCAATCGCAGAACCTCGACAGGCAACAACGCCGTGGCTGCTCGACCACAACCGGCGCGGGCACAACGGGTTGGCACACCTGATAGGTTTGCGGAGCATAGAACGTGGTGACGGGCGTGGGGCATGTGGCACACTGCGCGTTGCTCGTTTGAGCCAACAACATCAGCATGCATGCAAGCGGCGCGGCCAGGATAAGAGCGCGGTTCATGTTTACCTCAACGTGTTTTTGGGACCATCGCAAGGGGCGGCGAACGCCACAAGCGATTTGGACGAACGTCCTACCCAGCAGATCGCCATCTCACCCCGCTCCCCCCCCGGGAGGCTGGCTCGTTGAACCAACTGGGCACTCGAAACCGTGTTGCCGGTTGCCGTACACACCACCGGCAATATCTGTTCGCCAGCCCGTCACTGGGGGAATGTCAAAAGCACAACGGCGAACGCAAAATTGCTTTCCTGCAAACAACGATAACACCGCCCGATGACGAAGCAACAAGTTGCGCTACGACAAAAAGCCAATTGGCGGGCGTTACCATCCGCGCAGGCGCTACAAGCCTTACGCATTCTCGTCTAGCTAGCGGTGGACACCCCGAAAAGTCTCAAGATGCGAACGACCTGGCCGATGGCAATCGCCCGGTGAGGTAGCGAGGTGGTTGGTGGCGACATAAGGTCTAGTAGTGGGCGAACAACAACGGCGGCCACCGCTACTCAGCGGAGGCCGCCGTATGTCTTCCATACCTCCCAACTGGCCGCTTACCGCTTTCGACGAACGATTGCTGCCGCAACTACAGTTAAGCCAGCGACAAGCGTGATGGTCGCTGGCTCAGGTACTTCCGCGTTTACGAATGCGTCGCCGACGTCAGCGCCGGCCAGGCCCATGTCGCCAAGCGTGCCCGCCAACTCCGGCGACACGACTAGGTCGCCCGTCACGCGAAATCCTTCCGGCCCCAAAGGCACGATCGGCGACGCGTTGTCGAGATCGAACATGATTCCCAGGATGTCCGCTGTGTCGCGGACGTAGAATCCGCTACCAAATCCGTTGGTGCCGGGCCTCGATGGGTCATACTCAATGGAGAAATCGCCCGGCGAAAAGGCGCCAAGCCCGGTGCTAATGTCGACCGTTCCGCTATGCCCGATCGTTCCCGATACAGGGAACAGCGAGTCTTCGGTAAACATGAATGTCGAGGCGGGATCGATCGGAAACGCCACACCACCGGTCAAGGTCGGTGACTCGAATGTGTCGCCACCGATGTTGGTAACCGACACGCCGGCGGCCGTGAGGTTATTCTGCTCTTCGAGAGTCCCGCCCAGTCGAACGCTCGTCTCACCGCCGATCACAGGCAAGTCTTGACCCGTTGCTTGAGTGGACAAGGTAACAAGACATAAAACAAAGGCTACGCGCATACTCATAGATGTCTCCTTATTAGGGTGCTTGGAGAAACCACAGAAGGCGGTTCTCCACCAGAAGTGAATTCGATTGCGAACGACTCAGGTTCTTAGATTGTCGAACAACGATTCACTAGACGGCTGTACTCGCGTGGGGTATTCGATTGGCCCGATATTTCTCTTGCCCACGTAGCTATAGCTGTCCTCCCCCCTTCGACCACCAATTGCCTCGCGATTTGCGGCAATTCGTAGGGCCGGTCCAAGAAAGCCACTCAGTTGCGGGAAGTCCGTCGTCGCTTACGTGACGCGAGCCCTACGACGAGCACCGGCTGACGCGCCAACGGCGCAAGGTGGCGGCGAGCTTCCGTCACTTCGACTCTTGGGCCGCAAGGAATTCCCTGCCGTGACCATAACGAGTATCAACTGGCACTCCATCTCGACATAATGGACATTCTTCCGGAGTCCATCCGGCCGGCACATCGTAGTGGAGTAAGTAGTAGTACTCGTCGATCCCAAGGGCTCGCGCGTCGAAGTTACCCACAAAGATCAACGACGCTGCCGCCACCACTTGTCCACCCGCCTCTCGAACGGCCTCAATGGTTTGCCGGATCGAATGCCCGGTATTCACAATGTCGTCAACAACCAGCACCCTGCGTTGAGCGACAAGCTGGTCGTAACCGCGACGTAGCACCAATCGACCTCGGATTTCACCTGGTTTTGGGCTTGGGTCATGCTCGGCAAACGCACACATCACGCTAAGCTCATGAGCTAACCATTCACCTACCACGAGCCCGCCCATCGCCGGTCCGCAAACGATCTCAATGGAATGTTCCGCCAGTCTTTGTGCCAGCAAGCGGGTCAGTCGCTCGAGTTGGTCGACGTGAGGAAAGACTGCATCTTTGTTGATCGTCATCGGAAAGTGCCGCCCCGAAATGTGCACGATGTGCACGTTCTCAACAATGGCTCCCGAGTTTCGAAGAATTTCGAGAGTCTCTTGGGCAGCCTGGTCGATCTCGTCTTGGTTCATTGTCGCCTCGAACTGCGTGGCGTCATCTCGGTTTCCGGAATCGCGTATGGGGCCGCCTCGTGGATTCTACGTGCGTTCTGAATGCTTGAGCAGCACAGTTGACGCCCGCTAGCGGATCCTTTGGGGATTTCACTCTTGCGCCGGTTCTATTGAGGGTGAGTGGGTAGCAGCGATAGTCGGCCGCAGCGACCTTTGCCAACAGGATAACCGTCTTCGGTCGATTGTCGATGTCGCTTGCTACGAGAGATCAGCTTGAAACGGGTGCCCCAGGTCGGCTGTGCCTACCTGGTTCGTGGAGCGACAAGAGGTGGTTGCCGTCGAAACCATGCCTCATGTAACTCGCGTTCCACTCACTGGTAGGCCTGGCGGCCAACCAGCGCCATCCAGTGCGCCCTCCCCAGACGCTGGCACGTCTGACCCTCCCACAAGCGGGAGGGTAA
>JANQOF010000081.1 GCA_028279215.1 Pirellulales bacterium | reverse complement strand
GGCCACGGCAAGCCCGAGCGACGTAGCGCCGAAGCGACGTACCTTGCTGCCGGCCCAGCTGGGCGCGGGCGGACTTGGCAACGAGCCCGCGCTCGATGCCGGCGTGCCACAACGGATCGCTCGCCGTCAAACCACCACGCTACGCATGTCGCCGAGCCGTTTCGCCAGTCGCAGCGAAGGCGGGCAGCCGACACCGCCCGGGCGCAAGCGCAACCCCGCTCCCGCGTTTGCCGCGCGCGCCGACCGTACAGACTCGTCGCCGATCACCAGTCCGTTCGAGCCAAGCCCTAAGACCGAAGCGGCGATTGAGTTGGGGCTCGAGTTCTTGGCCAAGCTGCAGCAGGAGGATGGCCGCTGGGCGCTGGGCGAGTTTAACAATCTGCCAATCCGCGACGATGAGCTTCCAACGATGCAAGCTGACGGCGCGGCTTCGGGTATGGCACTGCTGGCGTTCCTGGGCGGCGGGTACGACCATTACGACGACAAGTATCAGGCGGTGGTCCAGCGCGGGTTGGGATACCTAATCGCGCAGCAATCAGAAGAGGGAGATATTTTTCCCGAGCGCGAAGTATCCTCGTCGAAGTTACGTTTCTACAGCCATGGAATTGCGGCGCTCGCATTGTGCGAGGCCTTCGGCATGACCGGCGACCCCGAGCTACGCGAACCGGCCCAGCGGGCGCTCGATTACATCATGCGCAACCAGCACCCGCAGCTGCACGCTTGGCGCTACTTGCCGGGTCAGGACGCTGACCTCTCGGTCGCGGGTTGGCAGATGATGGCACTGCGGAGCGGCCAACTGGCCGGATTGCGAGTCGATGAGCAAACCTATCGGCGGATGGAAAAGTTTCTTGAGCAGTGCCGCATCGACCAAGGCGGTAGGACAACCTATTGCTACAACCCGTATCGCGTGGACGTTGCGCGTTATCAGCGACCGAGCACCGTGATGACGGCTGTTGGCGTGTTGATGGAGTTGTACTTGGGCGAGAATCGGGACTCGAAGCGTGTGCAGCAAGGGGCGGCTCACCTGGCCGAGAATCTGCCCATGTATCCAGATGGATACACCTGGGCACCCATCGGAACCAACAACAATCCGCAGCGCGATACCTACTACTGGTATTATGCGACGCAAGTGATGTTTCACATGGGTGGCGACCACTGGCAGCAATGGCACGATCACCTATATCCGCTGTTGATCGAACACCAAACGCAAGAAGGCCAACTTGCTGGCAGTTGGAACCCGCGGCTGCCGGCGCCCGATCGTCACGGCCCACCCGGCGGACGAATCTACGTTACCTGTTTGAATCTCCTGTCGCTAGAAGTCAGTTACCGCCATCTGCCGCTATACGAGATGACGGGCAAGTAACCAGCGGATTGTACCACTCGCGATACCGGTGCTCAAACCAAATCGAGTGGCGAGTGGCGGCGGTTCTGCTTTTGGGCGCATTCGGCGCAAACGCCGGAGATGATCAGCCGGTGGCCGGTTACACGGAAGCCATGCTCGCGGGCCACTGCTTCGCGCAGGGCCACGAGTTCGTCGCTGGCGAACTCAATCAGCTTGTCGCACTTTTTGCAGTGCAAGTGGTCGTGCTGAGGGTAGCCGTAGTCGTGCTCGTAAACACGACGTCCGGTAAGCGTCATTGCCCGCAGCAGTCCTGCGTCGACCAATTCATCGAGCGTTCGATAGACCGTAGCGCGGCTGATTTTTGAGTCGCTAAGCTTTCCAACGCTCAGAATCAACTCGTCGGCGTCGAAGTGGTCGTGCGACTCAAAAATGTGATCGACCAATTGCAACCGCTGCTGCGTGACCCGCTTGCCACGACTCTGCAAGTACTCGACAAACCGCTCCCGCGGCGACGAGGATACTTCGATTGATTCGAGGGCAAAATCGTTAGACATTCGGGTCGATAGGGTCGCAGTGTAGGGCACATTCTCCGATTTTGTATTTTAGGTCATACGTGTTGAGCCAACAACCATAGAGGGCCGTTGGGGAAATTGGGTCGTTTGCCTACGCATGACCGCAGCCAAGATGCCGACCGAGAATCTGGTTCATCGCGAAATTTCGACGCCCCCAAAGAAGTAGCGATCGTTAAGTTCACTTAGTCGGCCGTGTTGAGCAACGAAATCGCACCAGCCGAAGCGTGTCTTGAGTGTGTACCGGCGACAGCCAAGCAAATAATCATTTAAAGCTCGTGGTTGCGCTTCAATCACAAAGTCCTCGCCGCCTGCGCTAACAGTTATGTCGATTGGAACGCTCACGTAGTTGTCGGCACTCGCCATCAACCGAATCGGTTCGATTTCAGCGGCGCGCAGTCTCTGCTCAAAGTAGCTAACGCTGTGGTCAGGCCAATGAACCCACCAGCCTAACGCAAGGCAGACCAACGTCACGGTTACCAAGAGCGATCGCAGCCGAAATCGCATGCTCGACCACCCTTTGCTTCCGCCTACCCCAATGCGTCGAACAGGCGATCGACAGCCGATTCGAGCTTATCGGCTGTCTCGTAGGTGCCGCTTTGGATTTCCGAGCGCAGTCGCGCGACCAAGTCGGCGCGGATGCCGTCGGTGGTACCCGACTCGCTGGCGGCTTGGGCGGCTGGCGAAATGTCGAGCTGATCGGCCGGCTGCGCGGCGTTCGGGCCTGCCGCATGTTGCGGACGTTGGTTGAAATGCGGCCCCTTGAGGGCGTGGCCGCCGTGGATTTGGTGTGCGCCGTTGATTTGCATGATGAGTGTTTCCCGCGGCCTGGGTGCGTCCGTTCGCGGCCAATTAGTAAGGCATTCGTGCTGAAGGGTCAAGGGCAACCTGACGCCGGGTTGCTTGCCAACTCCGTTGTGACAAGACGGGAGTCGAGGTTCGTTACGGTTGGGAGGGCAGGACGGTTCGCTCCGCAGAATCGGGCAACCCGCTGCGAAAAGTAGCGAGGATCGCCACGGCGGTCGAGCTTCTTGTCGACGAATCACGCGGCGTTGCTCGCCCCCTGGTTTGTTGTATCGGCGTTGCTAGCAACGAAATCGAACCTTGGCCAGCTGCGCGCAATCAAATGCAACGTGAGGCGTATACAAGCTTTGCGGATGCTGCGCCGGCAGCGTAGAATCGGGTGTGGCGAATCGGCATCATACGGCCACGGCGGACCGATACCTTTGCTAGCTTTCGGGGGTTCATAACCTTAGTGCCGGGGGCTTCCTCAGCAGTTGCCCACTCACTCGGGAGAATTGGTAAGATGCGTACGTGTGTTTCCATTCTGTTATTCGTCGCCTTGCTAGGGGTGAACCGTGTGGCAGGGGCCAGGGAGGACATTCGCGTGGCCGACGAGCAGTTGTTCGCGCGGCTTGACGCCAACGGCGACGGTCAGCTAAAAGTCGAGGAATTGCCATCGAGCCAAGCCCGATTATTCGCACGACTGGTGCGACAGGGCGACGCCGACGATGACGGGCAGTTGACCAAGGACGAATGGCAGCAGGCGATCGCGCCGCGACGCCCGGCAAAGCCAATCGAAGAGCAACGTCCGGCTGAGTTGCCCGGCGCCGACGCGGTGCGATTGGTATTGCTGAAGCTCGATGTCGATGGCGACGGTGTGATCGCCAAGGACGAAGCGCCCAGCAACATGCAGCGCGTCTACAATCAGATAGCTGAACAGTTCGACCGCAACGACGACGGTCGCATTAATCGCCTGGAGCTTGCCAGGGGCGGACCTCGCATCACGCGAATTGCCCAGCGAGCCGTCCGTCAGCACAATTGGGATGTCGAGCGGGAACTCAAGAAACTCGACCGACAGCAGGGTAGCGCGGCCCTGCGATTTAGCGAGCGGTCGACGCCGCGACAAATGCTAACCGATCCCAACCAGCGGAAGGCTCTGTTCGAAGAGTTCGATCGTAACGGCGACGGCAAGATCGATCGCGACGAAGTGCCCGCGCAGGTCCAGGATCGTCTGGGTCGTTTATTCCGATTCGGCGACCGCGACCGCGACGGCGCGCTGAGCGAAAAGGAGTTTCTCACGGCCACCGAGCGGCTAGGGCGATTCATGCAGCGAATGCAGCGCGACAATTAGAGAGCCCCGCAGCCAAATTGGTGGAAAGACCCCAATGTATTTTGTGGGCTGATTTTCGATTTTTCCGCGCACACACGGTATTCATTCTGCTAGACTGCGGGCCGGCTCATGGAGGAGAGTCTTGCCCGTTTTCCGTTAGTGCGCGGATAACATGCCAGTACCCGATCGGCCTCCAGGTCCTTCGCGCGACGACGATTTGCGCGAAGCTCTGCAAAACGTCAAGCAACTCACGATCGAGGTGCATCGATTGCGTGCGCGCCTTTCCCGCCTGGAGGCGGCCGGCGAAGACGAGAAAGCCGACCGCCTAACCGCTGAGCTTCGTGGGCACGAGGAGCACCTCGAGCGCGATCGCCGGATCGTGCAGCTCTACGCGCCCGATGCCCTGCCGCCGATCGAGCGGCCAACGCCTCGTGAAGAGGTGGCACCAATCTCCGACCCGCCAACACCGGAGCCGGCCGAAGGGCAGGGGGCGGAAGAGCAGCTTGTGCCACGATTCGACGTGGCCAACAAAGGCATTGCACCGTCGCTTGCGCGAAAGAACAAACGCCGCCGCGCGTTGTGGGACTTTCGCAAGCAACCGGCCGTCACGGCGAGCACGATGGTGCATGTCGTGATCTTCTTGGCGCTAGGATTATTGACGTTCGTAAGCGTTCAGAATCCTCCACCAATGCTTTCCAGCGGCGTGGTCGAAGGTGACGATCTGGCCGACGAACTCACCGAAGTACCGTTCGAACCCGTCGAGTTACAGGACCATCCCGTCGACGAAATGAACTTCGAGTCTCTGTCGCCAGAACTAGCGGAACTCGACTTGCCGATTCCCGGTGTGGAACTCGCCGCGACCGAATTGACAATCGATGTGGGAACGACCGACATCATGACGCTCGACACTGGCGCCCTGCTGGCCGAAGTGGGTGGTGCCGTTGGTGAAAGTGAAGCCAGCGGAGGTGGAGGCCCACCACCGACCGTCGAGGGCGAGGCCAGCTTCTTTGGCAAGCGTTCGCGGGGCAATCGGTTTGTGTTCCTCATCGACAATTCTGGTTCGATGAAAGGCGGACGACTAGAAACGACCTTCCTCGAACTTCTCAACAGCGTCGGTGCAATGAAGCCCGATCAAATGTTCTACGTCGTCTTCTACAGCGACCAGGCGTATTCCATGTTTCACCCCGCAGGGGTCGACGAGATGGTTCCCGCAACGCGGGATAACAAGCGCAAGCTCGAGGCATGGTTGGCGACCGTCGAAATGTGTACCGGCGGCGAACTGAACGACGCGGTCGACCTGGCGACCGATCTCGAACCGGCTGCCGTGTACGTACTTTCGGACGGAGAGATCTTCGAATCGCGGATTCGCCGCCTGGTCGACAATGCCCCGCGGCGAAAATACCCCATCCATACACTCGGCATGACGGTTCGCAACCAGGAAGATGCAGCCAACCTGATTGCCATCGCCGAAGCCCACGAAGGCACTTATACACCTGTGGGCATCAATCCCGCCGCCGTCCAGATGTCCAAAGCTCGCCCAATTCGGTACAATCGAGCACCCGCCGAGGTGTGGGGCAACAAGATTCGCAAGTGGTAAGCGAATCTGTCTCGAAGAAGGCGAATGGACACCGAGAATACGTCGTCGACCGTTACAGCGACAGTCAACCGATGGGCAGCCTACGCGTTGAGCGCGGTGCTTCTGTATTTGCTCAGCAGCGGGCCGGTCATCGCAACGGCTTGCTGGTTGCGGGAATGGACGCGTAACGACGCGTTCTATCAGGTATTTTGGCTTTACTATCCGTTGTTCATACTCGGACCTGACAACCCGATTGCGTGGTACATCGAATGGTGGGTAGTGGACGTATTTGATACCGTGGGGCCTGGGTAGAGCTTGTTTTGTCGCATCGCGCTTGCCACTGCTGTGGGCTGATTCATCGCATGCCCAACGTACCCGCCGGCATGTTGGCAACCTGCACACGCTGCGGTACCGGGTTCGATACGCCGGCCTCGCGGCGCAAGTCTGCCAGTCGCACGGCAGCCGCCGCGCTGGCGGCGTTCATCTTGTTTTGGCCGGCAGTGCTATTGCCGGTGCTGGAAATCGAACAACTCGGTTACGTGCACGAGTCGAGCATCCTAGGCGGCATATTCGATCTGTTTGCTCACGGGAGCATGCTCGTCGGCATCGTGGTGTTGTTGTTTTCCATCGTATTCCCGTTGGCGAAGATCGTCTTGTTGCTGGAACTGAGCTTGCTCGAACTGCTCGAGCGCAAGCATAAGGCTTGGACTTTGCGGTTGATGGAGCATCTCGGCAAATGGAGCATGATGGACGTGCTGCTATTGGCCTTCCTGGTGATGATGGTGAAGATTGGCGAGATGGTGGAGTTTCATCTTGGGCCGGCGGTACTGGCGTTCGTAGCGTGCGTGGCGATGAGCATGATTGCGTCACTTTCGTTCGACCCGCATGCGATTTGGGACGAAGAGATAAGCCGGCCGACTTTCACGGAATCGAAATGAAACCAGACGAATTGACCACAGATAACCGAGACGCCGACGACTTTCCCACGGCCAAACTCGAGCCGCGCAAGCAACTTGCCAGGCAAGTAATTGGTGGTTCGCGGATGTGGTGGGCGACGCTTGCCGCGATCGTCGTGGCCGTTGTGTTGGTTTATCGATCAATCGAGCAGCGCGGGCCGCGGATTACGGTTAAGTTTCCTGATGGACACGGCCTGAAGGTGGGCGACTTCGTGCGCTACCGAGGCATCGATGTGGGCCATGTCGATGAGGTCGATTTGGCCGACGATCTTAGCAGCATCCGCGTGGCCGTTACGCTGTTCGAAGGCGCCGGTTCGCTGGCGCGAGAAGGAACTCGGTTTTGGATTGTGCGGCCGCAAGTCAGCCTGACCGAGGTCCGCGGATTGGAGACAGCCGTTGGCGCCAAGTACATTGCCGCGGCGCCCGGACCCGACGACGCAGCACAATGCTTCGATTTCACGGGCCTCGCCACGCCGCCGCCGGGCGATGTAGCCGCGAAGGGATTGGAAATCGTACTCCGCGGTGACGAGGGCTATGGCTTGTACGCGGGTGCGCCGGTTGCCTGGCGCGGCGTCGATGTTGGGCAGGTTCTGTCGGTCGATCTGGCGAGCGATACACGATTCGTCGACGTGCGCGTGCGAATCGACAACGCCTATCGCAATCTGGTGCGGACCAACTCGATGTTCTGGGCGACCAGTGGCTTAGGCATCGACGCCGGGCTCACCGGATTCACGCTTAAGGCCGAGTCGCTTACCACAATTGCGCGGGGCGGCGTATCGTTTATCACGCCGATTGAAGGCGCGTCGCAGCACGTTCGCCCAGGCCATGTATTTACGCTTTACTCTGAAGAAGAAAGTGAATGGACCGAGGATGCCTCGACGGTGAGCCTGGTCGATTTTCCATTGCCACAAACGGTAACCCTCCGGGCGAATTGGAAGGAAAAGTCGTTCGGATTCACCCGCAACCGCGAAGCAAACGCTACCGCCATCGTGATGTATACGGGAGATGATGCTGAGGTGATCGCGCCAGCCGCGGCGTTCGAACGACCCGAGGCCGCTCTCGGCGATTCTTGGTCGTTGGCAATCATCGCCAGCGACACCGACGACACATTGCAACGCATCCCCGCCGATTTTGAGAAGGAGAATATGCCGGGTGGCGTCACCCGCTACTCCTTCTCGCTTACGCCAGCAATTGCCAAGTATGGCATCGAACAAACCAATCTGCGCACGGTCGCGGCGCCCGAGGACGTGTGTCTGGTGCGTACGGTTGCCAGCGGCGAAGGGCCAAGTTCGGTAATCTACTCGGTTTCGCGCACGCAGTTAGCGCATGTGGGGCCGGTATGGCAAGTGGATACCCATGGAATCGACTTCGACGATTGGAACGGTGCGGTGGTTGTGGGCACGGAGGATGGATCGGTGGTGGGCCTATTCGTCGCCGCTCCGTCCGGGCCCATGGTAGCGCTGTTGGGCAACGAAGCCGCCAAGTGATGGACCCGACGATTCTACCTGCGGAGAGACCCAGAGCATTTCTCGGGCGTATGGTATACTAGGGGGCTCGACCACTTGCGATGTTCCCGATCTGCTCCGCATGACAACTATCACCAAATGTTTGGCCGCCGTCATCACTCTGGCTGCGCTCATTGCGGTCGGTGTTTCCAGCTATTTGGCCTGGGTGTCGTGGCAAGCCGCCGGAGTTGCGGGCTGCACCGCGGATGGCGTGATCGACTGCGACACGGTGCTTACGAGCCGTTGGTCGCACCTATTTAGCATTCCGGTGGCGGCCGTCGGCGCGTTGGCGTATCTGGCGCTCGTTGTAGTAGTGTGGCCGGCGGCCAACAATCCGCGCAGCACCGCCATGTCGCTGCTTCTCGCGCTCGCAATGGCCGCTGTGGCGGCTGCGCTCTGGTTCGTCGGGCTGCAGCTGTTTCAGTTGCAGAGTTTCTGCTTGTACTGCCTTGCGGTACATGCGTGTGGGCTGACGATTGCCGGATGTGCGGTCGCGATGTACTCCAGGTTCGATCCCTACGGTCATGTTGGTCGTCAACAAGCGGTGGTTGGCACGTCAATCGGACAGATACCCTCGTTGGTGGCGAGCCGCCGCGACGACGAACCGGTGATTGGTCCCGCGGTTGCCTGCGCGTTTGCCGGGGTGGGCATCGTGGTACTTATCGGCGGCCAGATGTTTGGTCCCGATAGCAGTACCACGGCGATCAGCGAAATCAAACTGAAGCCAGTGGTGAACCAATCAGTCCAGTCCAAGAGTGTCGACAACGCGCCCGACTTCATGGAAAACCAGTCGCTATCGGCTGCTGATGAAGAAGCACCTGTCGGACCACAGCGTTTGATGGGCTTTGCCGGGCTACCAAGCCCCATCGACACGCACGCGATGCCCATGTTGGGCGATCCCGACGCCGAGCATGTTATCGTGGAGATGATAGACTATACCTGTAAACACTGTCGGCAGATGCATCCTCGTCTGCAGAAGGCTAGAGAACGGTACGGCGATGATTTGGGCATTGTGATTTGCCACGTGCCGCTCAGCGTCGAGTGCAACGACCACTTCCCGCCGGGCAAGAAAGGTCGGCCCACGGCGTGCGAGTACGCCCGCATGGCAATCAACGTGTGGCAGCATGCTCCGGAGCACTTTGTCGAGTTCCACGAATTCTTGATGGAAGGGCGATCGCCCCCGCCGCTGGGCGAGGCCAAGCAACGGGCGATGTCCCTTGCCGGCGCGAAGGTGTTGCTTGACGATCGCATGAAGTCCGGCACGATCAATCGGCTCCGTAAGCAATGCGATGCGTGGAGCGAGTTCGATAGTGGGCTTCCCATCTTATTGTTCGGCGATACGGCAGTGACAGGTGGCGGAAAAACCGACGAAGAGTTGTTTGCAAACCTCGAACAGCGACTCGGCATCGAGCCAAAGCCGAGCGCAAGCGAATAGACGGATGTCGACTGCCGCGAAGGATCGTGACGAAGCACCAAGCCTAAGCCGCTATGTGGTGGGTATTGATCTGGGTACCACCAACTCGGCGATGGCCTACGTCGATACGGCTGCTACTGAGTGGCGAATCGAGACGTTTGGCGTACCGCAACTCGTGGCAGCGCATCAAGTGGAGTCGCACGAAACGCTTTCTTCGTTTCACTACGAGGCGACGAAGGCCGAAGCCGACGGCGGAGCGCTGCGATTGCCGTGGTCGGACGATCACCCCACCATGGCGGTTGGCGCGTTGGCCCGCGACGAAGGCACCGCAAAGCCCGGCCGCATGATCGCCTCGGCCAAGAGTTGGCTGTGCCACGCGGGGGTCGACCGCACCGCTGACTTGTTGCCGTGGCAGGGTGACGACGAGGTCGAGCGGCTATCGCCCATCGAGGTGACTTCGCGCTACCTCGCGCACCTTCGTGACGCATGGCAAGCGGAGTTTCCTAAGTTTCCGCTCGCCGAGCAGGACGTGGTGGTCACGCTACCCGCGTCGTTCGACGAAGTTGCCCGCGAGCTGACAGTCGCGGCAGCCAAACAAGCTGGCTTGCCGCGCATCCTTTTGATCGAAGAACCGCAAGCAGCGTTTTACGCTTGGGTCGATCGCCACCGCGAAAGCTGGCGGGACCAAGTTGAACCTGGGCAGAAGATCCTAGTCTGCGATATCGGCGGCGGCACCTCCGATTTTACGCTCATTCGCGTCCGCGAAGGCAAGCAGCCGGGCGACATAGAGTTTCATCGTGTCGCGGTTGGCGAACACCTGATTCTTGGCGGCGACAACCTCGACCTCGCGCTGGCTCGGCACCTGGAAGCCAAGCTCACCAGCGGCGGCAAGCTGCCATCGGAACAATGGGAAGTAGTCGTTCGCACCGCCCGGCGAGTGAAGGAGACACTGCTCGGTAGCTCGCCGCCTGACGTGCTCACGGTGAATCTTCCGGCGACGGGCTCGAAGCTGATCGGCGGCGGACGGCAATCCGAAGTCTCCCGCGACGAGATCGAGCAACTGTTGGTCGACGGATTTCTTCCTGAGGTTCGGCTCGACGCTCGGCCGACTCCCCGGCAGTCGGGCTTTCAAGATTTTGGGCTGCCTTACGCGGCCGACGCAGGCATCACGCGCTACCTGGCGGCATTCCTCGAAGCGCACCGGACCACTGGCGACCAGCAGCCGGCTACCGATCACGATCCCGCGCGTCCCGACATCATCCTGTTTAATGGCGGCTTTTTTGCGTCGCCCGTTCTACGCGCACGGTTGCTCGATGTCGTGTCGAAGTGGTTTGGGGTTGACGGCGCGTCGTGGCAACCGATCGTGCTCGACAATGAACGACTCGACTTGGCTGTGGCCCGTGGCGCCGCTTACTACGGCATGGTGCGGCGCGGCGAGGGCGTTGGCATCACTGCCAATCTGGGCCGCAGTTACTACATTGGCGTCGAAGGCGAGAAGCCAATGGCCGTGTGCCTGGTGCCAGGCAGTGCGTCGGCGGGACAGGACTTTGAAATCCCCGACGCGGTGTTTTACCTCAAGCTTTCCGAGCCGGTGGAGTTTCCGCTTTACTCGTCGAGCACGCGATTGGTCGATCCACCTGGCACGGTGGTGGAAGTCGACGAAGGCGAACTCACACCACTCCCGCCTATTCGCACGGTGCTCCAGTCGGGCCGCAAGCGCGACGCCCAATCGGTCGGCGTTCGGTTGCACGCGCATCTCTCGGAAATCGGTTCGCTCGAAATCTCGTGCCGCGAGTTAGACTCGGCCCGCAGTTGGCGATTGCAGTTCGACATTCGCTCGACCACGCAAACCGACGTGGCGGCCCATGAGTCACAGGCCGAAGGCGAAGGCATCGTCGACGAGCAAGCGCTCGAGGCCTGCCGCGCGGCGATCGTATCGGTGTTTGGCGACGGCGGCGACGTGAAATCTTCGAAGCTGATGGGCTTGTTGGGCGACGCACTCGACGCCGCGAAGCACAGATGGCCGACGTCGGTGCTGCGGCGGCTGTGGGAACTGTTGCTAGAGCATGAAGCGGGCCGTCGGCGAAGCCCGCAGCACGAAGCCCGCTGGCTCAACCTGGTCGGCTACGCACTTCGGCCCGGATATGGGTTTGCCGTGGATGATTGGCGCGTCGATCAAACCTGGCGCACGGTGCGTAATCGCATTGCCCATGCCTCCTCGCAGGCCGAGGCGCTGATCCTTTGGCGGCGCATTGCAGGTGGATTGTCGCGTGGGCAGCAACTCACCATTGCCGAACCGCTCCTCGCTGCCACCCGCGCGCTCCATCGACGTTTTGCTGGCGGCAAGGCGGTGTCGATTGCCGCGGCGCTCGACCCCACGCAGTCGCCTGAAGTGTGGCGACTTTTGGGTTCGCTCGAGCTATTGCCGGTGCCCGTCAAAATTGAGCTAGGAAATGCCGTCGTCGAACTGTTGCCCAAGCGGAAGCTTGAGAAAACACGCAGCGCGATGCTGTGGACCCTCGGCCGCTTGGGCCAGCGCGTGCCTGTGTACGGCCCGCTCAATACGCTGGTGCCACCAAGCCGCGCCAGTAAGTGGGTCGACGCGGTGATGGCAATCGACTCGGGCGACACGATCGAATACCTGGCCGCCATGCAACTAGCCCGAGCCACGGGCGACCGCCACCGCGACCTCGAACAATCCAAGCGCGAGCAAGTCGCCACGTGGCTCGAAACCCACGCCGCCGCGCCGCACTTGATCGACCTCGTACGAGAAGTTGGCACGCTGGACGACGAAGAGCGGAGTCAGGTGTTTGGGGAGGCGCTGCCGAGTGGGTTGCGGCTGGGGTGAGCCTGATTGGAATGTGCAAAAGTCGATGAATTCGAGTCTACTTGGCGTTGGTGCAATCGTTCGCGTGCAGTCAATGGGTTACTTTTGTTGCGGGCGATACTTTCCGTCGGGAAGACGCGTGGGCAGGTTGTATTGCTTGTCGGTCAATAAGGTGTATAGCATTTGGTCGCCTTTCTTGAATTTCTTCGGCGTATTCAGTCGCCATTCGTCAGCGATCTCGTCAGCTCGACCAGGATAGTCTTGGGCTCCAAGCAAAGAGGTAAGTCCCCAATAGATGTATTCGGATGCTTGGCATCGGTATCCACACGTGTCATCGTAGTAGCTATACCATGCTCGTTCAGGATACTCTTCTGGGATTTCCATAAAGCGTCCCCCGCGGGCCTTATCCATGGCGTCTGAGAGCTTAGTGCCTGGGTTCTCGCCGAACACCTTTGGATAGGCCGAAGCGTATCCGGCTGAAGTGATTAGGTGGAGCACTTCTTCATAAGCCCCGTCAAAGACACCGCGCGAAGCACCTCCTGGATGGGTTTCTTCCCCGTACAAATCTTGAAGCGCCATGGAGTTCAATAGATCGGAACCATTTTTTTCGATCTCTTCGATGATGCCTCTTGCGTCACGTTCGGTTGCAAACATTACCAGTGTCGCTTTGTTTTTTTTCATCGCTTGGATGACACGAGGGTTGTCGGGCTCGCCATCCCCATCATTGTCTAGATACTGCGCCATTACATTGGCAGCATGTTGCATCTTCTCATCAGGAGTGTCTTTTGTCGCTAGCACGTTGATTCCAAAGACCGTGATTTGCTTCGCGAACACACGACCTAAGACATCCGGCAACCGTTTATCGACCGGCGTGATGGAAAACACTGCATGGCTGTCGGAATCAGGTTTGAACGTGTATTCGTCTGCAGTGCTTGTTCTTGTGAATAGGCAAAAAACCGAGACAAGTGCGATGACGAATTTCAACTGAAACTCTCCTATTGAAGCAGGGGCCTGTTAAGAGCCGTACGAAGGAAAGGAGACTAGGAAGACGAAAATTTTGATAATTGGCGTACCGCATCAGTCAACTTTGGGCGGCGGCAATTGACCCCGCGTCTGCGACACAAGCCGGATCTTACAAAGCTGGTTCAGAAACATCAAATGTTTTCTGAGACTTGCGATCCAGGCTATGCAATGCTGCCGCTTGAGAGGAAATCGGTTACCGGCACTAGCGCGAAACGCCAAACACAGGTGGCCAAAATTCCTTGTGGATATCGTCCAGGGGATTTGATCTACTAGATCAAGCGGAATTCCTACAAGAGGCCAAGTGCGCCAAGTTGATTAGCACGGATACTCTCGGATGCTGGCGAGCGCCAGGCGTCCAAAGGTTCAGATAGCAACCCCATGCCTATCAGCGTTTATCGGCGTCAATCCGCGGCTATGTTTCGACACATTCTGGGCGTCTTGGCCATCAACTTTCCACTCCGCATCAATTGTCCCTTGGGGTGCGCAGCAATGGACAATTCGATCCGGCTGGAACTCGTTGTGAATTCAAAAAACACCAAAAAAAAGGGGGTAAACGAAGTTCGGCAGGGGCAATGCGAGGCGAATAAAGTCGTCTAGAATCGTTTTTCGGCAGGTTGGACAGAATGGACTATTGTCGGTGGTGGGCAGAAAGCGGCGGGTGGTGATGTAGACGATGAATCGCTACGAGTGAAGCGCTCCGGACGTCACCGCCATGGCGGCCTCCTTGAGCACTTCGGGCAGTGTCGGGTGGGCGTGGCACACGCGGGCGAGGTCTTCGCTACTGGCGTGGAACGACATAGCCGTAGCGGCTTCGGCGATGAGGTCGCCAGCGCGGGGGCCAATGATGTGCACGCCAAGCAACCGGTCGGTGGTCGCATCAGCCAGCACTTTGACGAACCCATCGGTTTGGCCAAGCGCTTTGGCGCGGCCATTAGCGAGGAAGGGGAACTTGCCTTTGCGATACTTGATGCCTTCCTCGGCAAGCTGCTCCTCGGTCTTGCCGACGGCGGCGATTTCGGGGTGAGTATAGGCGACGCTGGGGATGGCGCCGTAGTCGATGTGGCCGTGGCCGGTGGCAATGGTTTCGACGCACGCGACTCCTTCCTCCTCGGCCTTGTGGGCGAGCATCGGTCCTTCAATCACATCGCCAATGGCATATACGCCTGCAGCAGACGTTTGGAAACGGGAAGTGACGGGAATGCGACCCCGCTGGTCGAGCTGGATACCGATCGCCTCGAGGTTCAACCCATCGGTCATCGGCACGCGACCGGTGCAGAGCAGGACGCGACTGCACTCGATGGGATCGTGCCCGTCGATTTCCACCCGCGCGTGTTTCTTCTTACTTTCCGCCACCGTCACACGGCAACCAAGTTGAAACTCAAGCCCTTGTTTTTTGAAAATTTTGAGCGCCGCGTCGGCAACTTCAGCGTCGGTGCCGGGAAGGATGCGATCGAGGTACTCAAGCACGGTGACCTTCGACCCAAGCCGGCGCCAAACCGAACCGAGTTCCAGTCCAATGTAACCCGCGCCGATCACCACCAGATGCTCGGGCGGTTTGCTGTACGAAAGCGCCTCGGTGCTGGTGCCGATGCGATCGCCGTCGGGCGTCACGCCGCGGAGCGGCGCTACCTTGCTGCCGGTGGCGATAATGATGTGCGGCGCGGTGAGCGGCTGCTCGCCCTCCGGCGAGTCGACCACCACCTGGCCAGGGCCGGCGAAACGGCCAAGGCCGGCGTAACGAGTGATTCTGTTCTTCTTAAACAATCCCGCGATACCCTTTGTGAGCGAATCAACCACGCGATTCTTGCGTTGCATCATCGTCTCGAGATCGAGCGCCATCTTGTTGATTTCGATGCCGTGGGTGGCGAAGCTGTGCTCGGCTTCGGCGTACAGCTCGCTCGATTCCAACAAAGCCTTGCTCGGGATGCATCCAATCCGCAAGCACGTTCCACCGAGAGCGGGATCCTTTTCGATACAAGCGACATTCATGCCAAGCTGCGCAGCGCGAATCGCCGCGACGTATCCGCCTGGTCCGGCTCCAATGACAATCAGATCGTGCATGAGGAGGATTTGGGGGTCGGGAGTCGGGGTCCAGGGATGCTATGGCATGGGGAGATACCGAGGACGCAGCACACAAGACACCATCGGGTGAATCTCCTTGAGCCCGCGAATCCTGTCATCCTGTGCGCGTACAAGTCAAATCTCAATGAGTATCCGCGCCGGTTCTTCGATGGCCTCTTTGATTTCGCGGAGGAAAGTCACGGCCTCGCGGCCATCGACAATGCGGTGGTCGTACGTTAGCGCGAGATACATCATCGGACGGATGACAACCTGTCCGTTGATAGCGACGGGGCGTTCTTGGATGGAGTGCATGCCCAGCACACCACTCTGCGGCGGGTTCACGATAGGCGTGGAGAGGAGCGAACCATAGACACCACCGTTGCTAATGGTAAAAGTGCCGCCGAGCATTTCATCGATCTTCAGCTCGCCCGCCCGTGCCCGAACACCGTAATCGGTAATGGCGTGCTCGATTTCCGCGAATCCAAGTTTGTCGGCGTCGCGCAGGATCGGCACAACCAAGCCCCGATCGGTGCCAATGGCGATACCGATGTCGTAATGCCGCTGATAGACGATGTCGTCACCATCGATACGGGCGTTGAGTTCGGGGCAGTTCTTGAGGGCCTCGACCACAGCCTTAACGAAGAACGCCATGAAGCCAAGCTTCACGTCATGTTTCTTCAGGAAGGCCTCACCATGTTCCTTGCGAAGCTGCTTGACCTCGGTGAGGTCGGCTTCGTTGAACGTGGTGAGCAGCGCCGCGTTGTGCTGGGCCTCGACCAGCCGCTGGGCGATTCGCTTGCGGAGCGGCGACATCGGCTTACGCTCTTCGCGATCACCGGCCTCTTGCGATCGGGGCCGAGACGGTGGCGCGCTGCTCGGCGCAGGCTGCAGAGCTACCGCTGGTGGTGGGCTTTGCGAAATGTGGCGCAAAACGTCTTCTTTCAGCAGGCGCTCGCCAGGTCCGGTGGCCTTTACATCGGCTGCCGACAGGCCGTGTTCGCCCAAGGCCCTGGCAGCCGCTGGCATCACTCGTGGGGCGGTCTCGACGACGTCGGGATCGTTGGCCAGCGGGCGGTCGCGGTGACTCAAGTGTTGATGCGCGCCCCGGGGCGGCTCCGGCGGAGCAGGCTTCGCCGCAGCAGGTGGTTCAGCCGGCAGAGGTTGCTTCGGTCGTGCCGGCGGCCCTGGGGCAGTGGCACCTTTGCCGCGGGGATCGATGTAGGCGATCACCTCGCCCACTTCGGCGGAAGAACCGGCAGTTTTGACTATCTTTGCCAACACCCCGGCCACTGGGGCAGGCGCTTCGAACGTCGCTTTTTCTGATTCCAGCTCCACGATCTCCTCGTCACGCCCAACCGATTCACCTTCGCGCTTATGCCATTGCCCGATCACGACCTCAGTGATCGATTCGCCAACCTCCGGAACGCGCAGTTCCTCCATTTCGACGCCCGCGATGTTTGTCATGTTGTTGAACGGTTGGTGAGAGGTGAGAGGTTAGGGGGCGTGGCAGGTGGCACGTCGTGAATGGCGAGGGGCGGTTTGCCAGTGACTCACCCTTGGCCGAGCGCTTCGGCAATCAATTTGTTTTGTTCCCAGACGTGAGCCGAGCGCGACCCTGTGGCGGGACTGGCGGATGCGGGGCGGCTGGCCACACGCATTGGGTACTTTCCGAGCAGGTTAGGTCCGAAGTGAGTCCACATGAACCGCCATGCACCCATGTTTTCCGGTTCTTCTTGCACCCAAATCACCTCCTGACCATCGGGAACCTCCGCCAGTGCCTGTTCCAGTGCTTTGGTCGGCAACGGGTAAAGCTGCTCGACACGAAGAATGGCCACGTTCTTCAAATCCAACTGTTCCCGATGATCGCAAAGCTCAAAATACACCTTACCGGTACACAGCAAGATGCGCTCGGCTTGGCTCAAGTCGGGGATCTGGTCGTCGGCCAGCACACGCTCGAACTGGCCGTTCGACAAATCATCCATCGGCGAAACGCAATCGCGGTGCCGCAACAGGCTCTTGGGTGTCATCACGATCAACGGCTTACGCCAGTGACGCAGCATTTGCCGGCGCAACATGTGGAACAGTTGGGCAGGTGTGGTGGGATACACCACCTGAATGTTGTCCTCGGCGGCCAGCAGCAGGAATCGCTCAAGCCGTGCGCTGGAATGCTCGGGGCCCTGGCCTTCGAAGCCGTGCGGAAGCAGCAGCACGATGCCGCTCAACCGCCGCCACTTGTCTTCGGCGCTTGCGATGAACTGGTCGATTACCACCTGGGCCGCGTTCGCAAAGTCGCCGAACTGGGCTTCCCACACCACCAGGGCGTCGGGCGAGTCCAGGCTGTATCCATACTCGTACGCCAAGACGCCCGCTTCGGAGAGCGGGCTATTGAATATCTCCACCACCGTCTGGTCTTGCGACAGGTGATTCAATGGCATGTACGTTGCGCCGTTGTTGTAATCGTGCAACACCGCATGGCGATGGCTGAACGTGCCGCGCTCGACGTCCTGGCCGGTGAGACGAATCGGATAGCCCTGCGTGGCGAGCGAAGCAAACGCCAGCGACTCGGCGGCCGCCCAATCGAGCGGCACCGCGCCGTCAGCCATTTCCACACGGCGATCCATCCCACGCCTGATCTTGGAATGTACGGTAAAGCCCTCGGGTACTCGCGTTTGCACTTCGAGCAATTGCGAAAGCCGCTCGCGATTGACGCTTGTGTCGATGTCGGGTGCTTCGCTTTCCTTGCCGCCACGGTAGCCCTTCCAAACCTTGCTGAGCATGTCCTGTTGCGGCACGAAGCTATCGCTACGGGCGGTCGCGAGCTCGCGCTCCAGGTGGGCTTGGCGTTCGTCGGCAATTTGCTCGGCTTCCTGCCGACTCACTCCGCCCAGTTCGAGCAAGTGATCGAGATACCCCTTGCGGACGCTCTTGCGTTGTTCGATCGCATGGTACAGCAGCGGCTGGGTGAACGACGGCTCGTCGCCCTCGTTGTGGCCCCGCAGCCGGTAACAATACATGTCGATCACGATGTCGCGTTGGAACTTGTAGCGGAAGTCCATCGCCAGCCGCAGCACTTGGGCAACCGCCTCGGGGTGTTCGCCGTTCACGTGGAAGATTGGAATCTGCAGCAGCTTGGCAACGTCGGTGCAGTACACACTCGACCGGCCTTCTTGCGGCGTGGTGGTGAAGCCAATCTGGTTGTTTACGATCAGATGGATCGTTCCGCCCACCGTATAAGCGGGAAGCTCGCTCAGATTGAGCGTCTCTTGCACGATTCCCTCGCCGGCAAAGGCAGCATCGCCATGTATCAACAGCGCCAGGCCGCGGCGCCGTTCGCGGTCGCCAGCGCGATCCTGCTTAGCCCGCATGCGGCCCATCGCCACGGTGTTCACGAACTCCAAGTGGCTCGGGTTGAAACAGAGAGAAAGGTGGACCTCACGCCCGTCGGACGTAGTGCGATTGCTGCTGTACCCCAAGTGGTACTTGACGTCTCCCCGCCCAACATGCTGTTCGCTGTCGACATCCTCGAACTCGCGAAAAATCTGCCGTGGGTCCTTGCCCACTACGTTCGCCAACACATTCAACCGCCCGCGGTGCGCCATCGCGAGCACAATTTCCTCAACGCCGTCAGAACCAGCGTCTTCGATGGCCATGTCGAGCAGGGGAATCAGGCTCTCCGCCCCTTCGAGCGAGAAACTCTTAGCACCCAGGAACTTTTTCTGGATGAACTCCTCGAAGATCACCGCGTCGGTCAGTTTGCGCAGGATGCGAAGCTGTTCGTCGCGTCGCAGGTGGATGCGGTTCTCGTTCGACTCCATCCGATCTTGCAACCATTGACGAACCGCCAAGTCGTCGATGTGCATGAACTGCGCGCCGATGTAGCGGCAATACGTGTTGCGGAGCCAGCCAACAATTTCGCGGAGCGATCGTTCCTGAGGGCCGTAAGAAGTCCGGGTAGAGAACACTCGGTCGTAATCAGCTTCAGTGAATCCGTAGTACGCGGGGTCGAGTTCGGGCGGTTGCGGACGCGGCTGCTTGAGCGGGTCGAGCCGCGCGATGATATGTCCGCGGACGCGATGGTTGCGGATGAGTTGGTCGACGCGCTCTTGCAGTGCGACGAGCTGAACATCGCCCCGCATGGGCCGGCCCTCGCCCCCCACCCTAGGCACGTTACTACTTGTACGTGTTTCGGGTTCGGCCGGCTGCAAGTTGACGGTCGGCGGCAGTTGAGGCGTGGGCGGTGGGCCATTGCCGGTGGGAGTGGCCGAGCCGTTCTGGTGTACGTCCAAGTCGGGCATGGAGGTGCCCGGTCGCCACCCGTTCTCCTGAAAAAACTGTCGCCACTCAGGCGACACGTTTTCGGCATTGGACAAATAGTCGGAGTAAATCCGCTCGATGTAGCTTAGGCTTTGACTATTCATCGTCGGTGGCGTGGGTCGCCAACTTGTGCGCTACAAATGACTTAGCGTCGGCCACGCCTGACAATTGCGTGAGGCCTATTTCGTTATTATGCGCCTTGACCCTCGACTTAGGCAATTGCGGCAGCAGCGATTCTGCGGTTTTTCGCGCAGATGGTCATGGATTGGGCGCCGGAGGCGAAGGGGTTGCCCGGGCGGCATGCGACCCGGCTATAATCTCCGCTTTACTCGCAAGTGCTTTAGGTGCCGTCCTCGACAGGGAGTCGGTTTGGAGACGTCCGCTACGGGAGTGTGATAGCTGCGAAAATGGGACCTTTAATCGGACTGTGGCGCGACACGTGGTGGGTGTGGCTCGTGCTGGCGGCGATCGTTGTGGTGTTGGCCGTAATGGTGACACCATTCTACGTAGTGTGCCTGGTGTTCCTGCCCGGCGTTTTCGTCTACTTCGCCTACAACCGCTACGACCGAGATGGCAATGAGAAGCCAGACGTCGATCGGTAGCGAAGTGGTAAAGCGGCTATTCGTCACCCGCTTTACGGATGTCGAACGCCATGAAATGTAGCCCAGTATCCGTGTCGATCAGGTACCCACCCGTCGGCGACATGTACTCTTCGATCAACTCGAATGGTGGCAAGTCGTTCGTTTCCAAGACTTCCAAAAAACCTGCGGCGGCCGCCGAGCCTTCTCCCAAACGCGCAAGCCCGTTTCGAGCCCGATCGGTTTGCGAGACCTCGTACCAGTGACGCAGCACCTCGACGGCATTTTCATAGTAGAACAACGCCAACTCCTGCCCACGAGTGAGTCGTTCGACACGGCTTTGTATGACCTTGTATTCGATCGAATCGGCAAGCCGCGGACGAGTGCCTTGGTGAGACTCGATCATTGCATGCAGCAGCGGCGTCGAACTGCTGGCGATCAGGGTGTCGTCCAGCACCGCGAAGCAAGGCGACAGCGGTCGCTCGTCCTCGGGCACATCCCGAAAGCGTCGAGGCACCAATGCGAAGTACTCAACTCCGCCAGACTCTTGCAGTTCGATACGTTGACCGAACTTGTCGACAATCTTTGTCAGGGCTTGGGCTGCAAGTTCGGGATCGATCAATGTCACAGTGACGGCGCGCTGCTCGCCTTGAAATCGACGTGGTTCGTCGTAACTGGTTACTAGCGTCGCCCGCCCCGCCAAATTGTTGATCACCACTTCCTTGAAATCGACACCCAGCCGCTCCGAGATGCCGCTTTCGATGGAGTCTTCAAATGCACCTTCGTAGCGAAACCGATCGACCAGTTGTACCAACCGCTCGTAAATTCCGGGCGCATCCATATAGAGAGTGGAATAACCGTATACGTTTGCGGGTACGTAGTTTGGCGGGGTGACGTCGCCCGATTTGAAACGCAATAGAGTCAACACGCCAGAGCGAGGATTGCCAAGCAGTAGATGCAGATGCGAAACGCTATCCCAGTTATCGGTGGCGAATGTCGCTGTCCCTCCGGCCCCAAGGATGCCGTCGAGCCCCAAGGCGGGAAACGTGGCAATCGCCAGCGCTGCGCCCGTATTCCCGGCGAACGCTCGACGAATGAGCGTAATGGGGTCGGCGTACAACACGACCTGTGGCGATTCCTCCAGTTGAGTGCTGCACTCCTGCAGAATCGTGGCGAACTCGTCGTTCTCGGCAAGCGATCGTGTGCCGGGAGGCGGCTCGTTGGTTTCTTGCAACTCTTCGTCCAATGCGTCGTCCTCCAATGGTTCCGCCATGGGGACGCGCCCTGCCCAGCGGTCGAGTACGTGCCGCAGCAACGTCTCGTCGTTGCTTCCCACCAAGCAAGTATCCTTTACCACATAGCCGAACGACGACGAGCGATCGTCACCCCGACGCACAATCGTCAATTGCTCGCCCTCGACGTCTTCGGTCTCGACCACTATTCCCTCATTCGCCCAACGCTGGTCGAACCTCTCCAAAAAGAAGTCGACGTCGTCCTGCGCGCCGTCGAAGTCGGCGAGTACCAGCACGCCCATGTTCGCCTTGCTCCGGTCGACAAGTCCGATGGCCAGTTCACCCTTGGGAATTCGAGAGAAGTCTTCCCAATCGAAACCGATGTCCTCAGCGGCGTTCTCCGTGTACTGGTCACCCGTGAAGCCCCAGGTGGCATCGATGAACGGCGTCATCTGCGGATCGTCGAGCATGCCGCCAAACCCTGTCTGGCGAAATCGTTCGTACAGCTCCCGCCCATGCGCGACACGCGCGAATGCGATTGTCTCGTAAGGAAAAAGTCGCATGGCCGAGGGCCGCTCAAACTCCTCCTGAGCCCTTGCCGAGCACGGCAACACGGAGAGCAGCAGCGAAGCAACCAGCAGCAACTTGAGTGAGTTCATCGATATTTGCCTGTGGGAACTGGGGCAAAGCAGCCCGGTCGGGTTCGGCTTCGGACGGAAATTGGGCGTCGCCGGCGCACTGTATACGTTATACTAAAGTGGCAGATAGTCGTGGGGATTACTCAGGCCACTGGCAACTTGTTTCCTAATTCGCGGAGCCGTTCCATGTCATTTGTAACTCGACGATTAGAGTGGTTCGCCGTGGCCGCTTCCATCTTGGTGGCGAACTCGGCCTTTGCTCAGTCGATCGGAGGTGGTCAGGCGCCAGGTTCGGGGTTTGGCAGCGGCACCGGCTTTGGAGGCAACGGATTCGGAAACTCCGCGAGCGGTCTTGGAACAGGGGCATTTGGCTCGGGGCTTGGTCAGGGTGGATTTGGCCAGTCGGGCCTTGGCAATACCGGATTTGGTAACACGGGCTTTGGCGGTTTGGGTATGGGCCAAGGAGGCTTTGACCAGTCGGGTGGCGGCTTTGTAGGTCGCGATAGCTCGGAGGTGACTGCCATGTTCGAGAACATGACGCGTCAGGGCCAGCAATTCATGAATCGCATCGAGCGTTCGATCAATCGCGGTCAGAATGCAGACGCAGGACCAGGGCCAACCAAACAGCAAATTCGGGTACAAGTTAAGATTGGTTTCGACTATCCCAATCCGGCGGATAGTCTGATGATGTCGGAGTTCACAGCGCGCCTGGCAACTCTGCTCGCCGACCGAAAGGTGGCAGGTATGGCGTTTGAGCGCGACAGGGGTAACGTAGTGGTCACGGGTACCGCAGCCGACGAGTTTGAGCGAATGCTCGTCGAGCAGCTGATTGCGCAGCAACCAGGCATTACTAGTGTGACGAACCGGATGACCGTGGGCGAAGCGATCGCCGCACCGATTCCCCAGGAGTGAGATACTTGACGGTCGTTTGCACAGGCGTGGGCTGCAATTCTGCCGAAGCTACTGTAGACACCGACGACACGACTTCGCCCGCTGGATCCGATCCGGGAACTGGCTCCGATTGGCCGACGTTCTTGAACCGGCCGGGAAGTGAAATTGTAGTGGCCTTCAACGTGGGTCGATTGTCGTCCATATTCTCCTGATACACCGCCTGCGTCGTCGCTGGCCCCGGATTGGTCGACAACGACGTTCGCGTGATGGTTGGTGTGGGAGCCTTGTCGGCGATCATCGTATCTTGCCGCGGCTTGCCGGGCAGGCGATGGCGAGTTTGATCGCTCACGACGAGCCCGCCCCCCTGGGAGGGCTCGAAGCGGGCAATCAAACTCACCTCGGCCTGTTCGCGGCCTACGTTGTCCCAAGGCAGCCAGATGCTGTAGGAAACGCCGATTTCCGAATCGCTTTCATGCTTGGCAAACTGTTCGGGCGGGAACACGTAGCGTTTGGTGGGACGATTGTCGGTGGGACTTCGTCCATCCTCGGCAAAGGCGTAAACGACCAGTCTACCATCGACCCGGACCGGTTCGCCGGATCCACGACCATAGAAGTACAGCCGTCCGCCAAAACCTCGCGTTCCCTCGCCGTTTCGATGAAGTACAGCCTCCGTCCATGCTCCGACTAAGCGTTCCGGAACCTCAATCTGCGGCGGCGTTTCATTCCACGACTTGATCGGGTTCGCGTCGACGAGTTTGTTCGAAACGCCTTGGCAACCGGGAACTCCAACCGCGAGCACGAAGGTTGCCAATGCCATAAACAAGCTTGCTTGGAGGTGGTTGGTCATAGCGAATCTTTGCAGAACGAAACTGGCTAGTTGTTTAGCGGCGCAGGTAGCCGTGATGGAGGAACGTTGGTCGACTGGTAGCTAACAGGTTGTGCTTCCGGTTGCCAAGCTGGCGTGCCCTGGTTGCTGGCTTCTGGTTGGGGAGCTACGACGCCTTCGTCGTGTGGTTCGGATGTATCCTGCAGATAGGGTCCCTCCACCGCGGCGGGCGTGGGGACGAATTCGCCTTCGACAGGAACGTGTGTCGGATAGACGCTCTCGGAGTCGGCTGCCGTCCACTCATCGCAGCGACTTCGCAGTCCGCTAGGTCCGTGTAGATTCACCACGTCGCATAACACCCAACTCATCCGCGACGACTCGACCTGCTTGACCATTTCCGCATCCTGCTCGTTACGAATAACTCGAGGAGTCATCACGATCAACAACTCACTTCGTTGCTCGGTTACCGCGTCGTAGCGGAACAAGTCGCCCAGTAGCGGGATGTCGGCGATAATCGGTACTCGGCGATGTACGTCGAAACTCTCCTTCGCCAGCAAGCCGCTAAGGACGATAGTCTGACCCGACGCGGCGGCAACAGTGGATCTGGCAAAGATCTGGTCGATCCGCGGCGCACGAACCACACTGCCGTCGACACCTGTGAAGATTGGAATACCTTCTGCCTCCGAACCAACCTTTGACTTCGTGGCTTCGACGTTCATGACGACCATGCCGTCGGGGCTCACCCGAGGTTGCACTTGCAGAATGATACCAACGTCCTCGTAAACAACGGTGTTTGTCTGACCAAACGTCGAGATCTGGGTATTCGCCACGCGTGGCACCCGTTGACCGACCTGTACGATCGCGAGTTGATTGTCGAGCGCGGTAATTTGCGGACGGCTGAGGACCTCAAGACGACGATTCTCTTGGAGTGCTCGCAGCAGCGCGCTGACGCTGCTGCTGCTAGCGCTGAACACAAATCCGCCGAATCCTAGTTCGGGGTTAATCCGGTTGAGGGCGAAGTTGGAGAGCCCTTGAGCGGCAACCGTACCTGCGGTGGCCAGCGAACTATCACTCGCGTTTGACCCCAAGGTCTGATTGTTGAAGTTGAAACCCGGGACGATGGGGGCGTTGACGATGTTCTGCTGCACCGTTTGCACATTTGCGCCGCCGGCGCTCTGTTCGATAGTCGTTGTCTCGATTGTCTGAAAGCCATCTAGGTCGATTACCGAACGGTCGAACAGAATCGAGTCTTGCAAACCAAGCTCGACGCCGAACTCGTCCGTGTCGTTTAACCGCACCTCAGCGATGAGTACCTGAATGACCACCATGGGCGGCCGTTCGTCTAATTCGTCGACCAGATTGGCTATTTCTTCGAAATATCGGGGCGTAGCGCTCACAATCAGGCTGTTGCTCACCAGTTCGGGCACAATCACCACTTCGCGTTCAATTTGCTCGAACGGGCTGATGGCCAGTTCGGCGGCGACCTCGGCTTCGCGTTCGGTGCGGAGCCATTCGTTGAGTGCAATCGCCACCTCTTCTGCCGGCGAATTCTTGAGCCGGTATACCTCGGTTCTGCGTTGCCGGGTTTCGCTCGCGTCCAACTGCAGCAAGATCGCATACACCACGGCTAGGTCGGCTTGGCTGCCGGCAGCAATGATGCTGTTGGTGCGTTCATCGACGGAGAATTGCAGCCGCACAAGCGAGTTTTCACCTGCTCTTAGAGCTGGCCCATCGTCGTCGTCTTCGCCGGTACCAAACAACTCGCCAAGCATGGCGGCCAGGCTTACCGCATCGCCATTGACGATGGTGAAGACTTTAATCTCCGCCTCGGCGTCAGGCACTTGGTCGAGTTGCTCGATCAGCGCTGCAATCAAGTCCATGCTATCCGACGGGGCGGTGACCACTAAGCTATTCGCTTGAGTGTCGGCGGCGACACGAATGTTCGACAACACACCCGACTCCAACCGGCGTTGATTCTCGGGATCGATGGTGACGAATCGCAGTGCGGAAACGCGGGCCGAGAGCGCGGTGCCACCTTCCTGTGTCTGGCCCTCTTCACGAGCTAGTACCGCAGTCCGCAAAACATCCGCGAGTTCCGACGCGAGTGTGTTCTTCAACGGGAAGATGCGAACCTCGTCAACCGCAGCGCCGCGGTTGACATCGATTTCGCGTACCAAGGCCGCGATCTCTGCGAGGTCGCGCGGTCCGGCATTCACAAACAACGAGTTCGTGCGAAAGTCGGATACGACCATCGCTTTGGGACGCAACGCGCCACTACTGACGTCCTCATCGTCTTCGCCCTCTTGTTCAGCCAGGAACGCGTCGATGATCTGCTTCACGTCGCCCGCGACTGCGTATTCGAGCGGAAACACTTCGAATCTGGTGGTTGGCTCTACGGGTACGTCGATGCGCTTGACGAGGTCGATCGCGGTACGGACGTTCTCCGGTCGGCCGACCAAGAGCAACGAGTTGGGTTTGCCGAGCGGCGTGATGCTCAACGATCCAGAACGCGCCCCCAGCACTTGTGTATAGACTCGTTCGAGCAGCCGGGCCATCGCTTGGCTTTCGACATGCTTGAGCGGGAGCACCTCGATCGCGGGGACCGTTTCGGCGCTGACTTGCTCGATGCGGTTGATGATTGCCATCACGCGTTCGACGTCGCGTTTGTTGCCGCGAATTAGAATGATGTCGAGCCCTTCGACGAATTGTACCTGAACGGGACCGAGTAGCGCAGTCTCGCCAGGATCGCCTTCGTCGGAGTTGCTGCCGGCTGCGAACGGCACGGCCGCCACCGCCTGTTCCTCGTTGGTGTTGTCGGCGGCTGTGTTATCCTGCGGCTGAAACAGCATGTTCGCAAGCTGCCCATTGGTTCGTATCCCGGCGTCCCGTCCGGAACTGGCCTGCACGACTCTTAGTGCCTGGCGGATCTGCGCATCGGTGTTGGGTTGTGTCGCCACGACTTGCGTCATCGAGTTGGTGCTCGACGGTGCGTCGATGGCCCGCAACACATGCGTCCATGCCTTCACTTGTTGCGGAGAGCCGGTTACGAACACGTCCCCGGTCGCGGTCGCAGCGTCTATCAGCACCCCCGTCCCTGGTGCCATCTCGGCCCTGAAAGATATTCGATCGCCGGCAGGGCTAGCGGTCGCCGCTAGCGGTCGCGACAGTAACTGTTCCAACTGGCGGTGCAATTGATTTCCAGAAGAACGTTCAAGCGTCAATCGAAGTGCCGGGCCTACTTGATCGGGTGGCGATGCTTGCGCGGGCTGTGACGACGTGCGAAGTTCGCTAGCCGCGGATCCTTGTGCAACCACCGGTGACGGTGCGCCTTGCCCAAGGTTCTCGATTTGCCTGACGACGAAGCGGTGTACGTTGTCTGGTCCCATCACCAGAAGCTGGCTTGTTCGTTCGTCGAACGCGACGCGGGTGCCCGTTGGTGCTTGGAATGCGCCAGCCCATCGAGCGGCGGCTGCGCGGCGTCCGGGAGTGATCTGGTAGGCCCGCAGGAAGCTCTCGCCCGCGTCGTCATTTGTGGCCGCTACAGGCGGTCGATCGATGTTCTCTAGTAACTCTTGGATCTCCCCGAGTTTTGTCGGTGGGGCCTGAACGAGCAGACGGCCAGAGCTCTGGTCCGCAAATACGACGCTACGCGTATCGTCGCCAAGCAATGCGCGTGCCTTCGCAGCGGCCGCTTGCAACTCGACGTGTTGCACGTGGAAGGCACGCTGGTCGATAGGTGCCTGATGAGCACCTGAAGGCATAACCAGCCAGGTGCTAGCAAGCGTGAGCGCAAACGCGGCCCGCCGTAATCCAGTTCCATAGCAATTGAGCTTGCTTTGGCCTTCCATGTGCCTATTTGCCCGAGTCCCGAAGATACTTGCACTCTGTTGGCACGCGCAGCGACTCCGCGCACACCAACCCTACGATTTATCGAATCGTTGCTACCGGAATAATCGGTAAAGTTTAACAATCTACGCCAGCATTTTTTCGCTCGACGGTAGGGAATACTCAGATAAGATTTCCCGCGGCATCCGAAGCGTCGGCTGGTAGAAGAACGCTAGCTGCCAGCGGGAGTAGATGTGAGCCTTTTGCCGTCGGTCAGTTTCTCACCCACCCGCACGGAAATCACGCCCTCGTCGGTGTCGACCAACAGTTCTTTCTCGAACACGTCGACCACCGTGCCCTTGAAGCGTCCGATGTCAACATCGTCGCCGGTTCGCAGATAAAGGCGCTCGCCCAACGTTTGAATGGTAACCCACGCCTGAAACTCTTCGCCATCGCTCACGACGCCCGTCAGTCGCGCATGTTCCGCATGATTGAACTCAGGTTTCGGTGTAGGTTTAGGACGGGGCCGCTCGACCACCTTCGGCTTTGGTGCTGGACGCGGAGTGTAGGCCACAAAGGGGTTTCGTTTGGAAATCCGCTCCACGTACTGTTCGGCGGTATCGAGGTTCAGTCGATCGGCGACTCCGTCGGACAGACCGTCCGTACGATCGGTGCCACCAACCACCAACGCTTCGACATTCAAGGTAACCCGCAACTCGTTTCCGTCATTTTGTGGGGCCAAGCGAAGGAAGCTAATCTTGTGCAACTGATCGCTGCGATAGAATGTATCAAGAAACTCCACGACGCCTGCCAGCTTTCCTGAGGCATCCACCTCGTAACCTAATGCTCGATACGCCGGGCTTTGCTGCCCGGTTGGTCGGGGGCTCACATCGGCGACCTCCAAGTCGGCGGCCTGCAACTGCTCGACCAGCCAGGCGCGATATTGCGACTGCGCAACAGCCACGCTGGCAGGCAGCGACTGCTCACGCCAGGCTCGCAGTTTGTTGACTGCGGCGCGTGCTTTGGATAGCTCGAACTGCGCCGATTGCAAGTCGGTGGCCGCGTTTATCTGCTTGGTGGTTGCCGATTGCTGCCATTGCGAGTAGTTCTTCCATGCCCAGTTGCCACCCCACAAGGCAATCAGCAGGCCCACCACTGTGGCGAGCATCTTTTCGCGATCGCTCATTGTCGGCCCTCCAAGTCTGGAGTGACGACGACTTCAGCGCGGAACGCCCAGATGTAAGGCGCTTCTTCGGAGTCCTTGATCAACGTTTTCGGGTTGACCTGCCGGCCTGGGCCGCGCAGCTGGTTCTCGAGGTTCTCAAGTACGTCTTCGTCGCGGACTCCACCATCGAGTTCGATGGTGCCGCCAACGCCCCGTTTGGCCGCCGCCTTCTTGGCAGACAACAACGATAGCACCACATCGCGATCGGGTTGAAACTCGTCATGATTGTCTAGAGGCTCGGGGCGTAGCGTCGTGGCGATGCGATCGATTTCATCAAGCCAGTTCACATCGGTCGCCAACCATTGCTCGACATCCCGGGAGTTTCTCACCTCGTCCGCTAACTTCTCGACATCACTGTCCACAACTTGTCGCTCTTCGATGTCCGCGGCGGCGGCCCGCTCCAGCGAAGCAACCTTGCTGTAAGACAGCCAACCTCCACCGAGAAACACGAGCGCCGCCAATGCTGCTGCAAGTGCATACGCCCTTACAGGCGTCGGTTTTTCGGCAGGTTTGCGAGGCGACAAGAAGTCGATGGGCAGCTTACGCTTTGCCAGCGCCAAACCCATTCCGTTCATGCCGGCGAATGCGACGGCGCCGTCGGGCCACGCGACGTCACTGGATACGAGATCCGCATACTCTACCTGCTGAATCTGACGCGGCAGCCCTCGACTGCAATAGTCAGCCAGTTGTTTGTCGGTCTCGTCGCCCACGACCCAGGTAGTTGAGTCGACGTGACTCGCCACCAGTTCGCTCGTGATGGCGGCCAACGTGCGACGGATCTCTCGCGCTGCTGCTGGTCCAAGCGAGTCGGCATTAGAGTCGCTTGCGAGCGACACCGAACGTACCAACGCGAGCCGGTCGTTGAGCGTGCCAACCAAATCGAGCTCAGTGCCACGACGCACAATGAGTAGTCCTACTCCCACATTCGCTGGCCTGTTGTGTGCCGCGGCGAGTATCGCAACGCCACACCCTCGCATAGTGATAGAGTCAGGAGAAACGTGGAGTTTGTTGCAAACCTCCCGCGCCGCAGCTATCGTCTTGGCGGTCATCCTGGCGGCAAACACGGTGATCGGCTGACCAGCCTGCTCGTCGATTGGCAAGAAGTCGATGGCGGCCGCGTCGTCGGCAATCGGAAACTCGGTGCTTGCTCGAAGGCGAACCAGATCGGGCAATTCGTCGGTTGGCACGGGCGGCACGCGGAGCAAACGACTTTGAACGTCACGACCTCCCAGCACCAGCACCACGTTGCGCTTGCCATGCGACAGATTGGCGAGAATTGGCCTCAGCGCTGCGGCAATCGTGTTTGGCGAGGCATCGCCTTCGACCGGAGCGGCGAGCGCCTTCTCGACACGCAGCCCGCCACCGCTCGTGCTACCCGTCAAGAGTCGCGCTTCGTGGTCGTCCCAGTCAATGAGCAGTAAGTCGGCCATGGAGTCTATTCTATGCAGCGTGCGCGTGCGCTGCGAGTCTTATTGATCAGCCGTGTAGCCCAACTGTTGGACAGTGAACCCGGCCCCCAGCGGAGAGAAGTCGCGAATCGTCGTGATCTGTGGAGTACCACCGGTGTTGTCCACTACCGCCTCAAGTCGCGTACAGGGGCCGTCTGCCTCGTAGTAGCCGACGACCTGGGCTCGGAAGATGTCGCCACCAGCGGTGACTAATGGCATCAATAGCTTCATCTCCTCAAGCGAAACTACGCCTTGGGTGAGCAGCCAAGTCTCATAGAGTTGCTCGGGGCGATCGATTGCTGGCTCGAACGATCGATTGGCCAGAATCTGCTCGACCGCTTGGGGCGGCAAGGCATCCGGCATGGCGGTACTAATTCCCGCCAGAAGTACGCGGGGAGCTTGATTGATGTTCAGCCGCCCGGGAATGACATCTTGACCGCCCGCAGTGCAGTTCTCCATCAGCAACGGTAGGTAGCTGCCCATGGAACCGGGGTCGTCTGGGAACGCAATATCAACGATCGTCCGCTGGGTCTGTCCTTTCTCTACTACCCTCGATTGAACGCCAATCACATCGAGTATGGAGTTGATCGGCACCGATCCGCCTTGTTCGTAGTCAAAATTAACCGACGCGGCGCCCTTTGTCTCTTCGTCGGGACTTGCGGATGGGCCTTCGTTGTTGTCTTCGTCGTACGGCCCCCCTTGGCGATAGGCAATGATGAAGCTCGCTTGTTCTTCGTCGAGCACTTCGCTCAGCTCTTCGTGCAAAGCTTCAAGGTCATCGGAGTTAATGTCGATTTTTGGCGTTCCGTCGGATCGCAGGTTCTTCTCAGCGCTGCGCAATGTAAGATACGCAGCCCACCCACGGTTCATGCTGCCTGTGCTGTTGTCGACGTCATTTACCGCGTAGAGTTGTGCTTCGGTCGCGTCGATTTGGAAGTTCTTGTTTCGGTCGAATCCGTAGAGCAGTTCCGGAGTCACGTCGCGTACCAACAGCAACTGGTCGATGCTCTCCAACGGACCATTTTGCGGTTCGTAAGGCGGGCTGAGGCTGGAATAGTGCTCTCGCTCGGCACCTAACTCGCGTGGCTCTTCATCTTCGTCGATCCAGTCGAGAATGGCATCTGCCATCGATTCGGTCATGCCGGGCAGGGACATCAACAACATCCGGCCGATTCCCGCCTCGGGATCGCGGGCGTCGGCCACCAGGATGGTGTTGAGGTTCAACCGCGCAGATTCGTCCTCCAGACCATACCGCAAGCCGGTAAACTCACCGTAGGTGTCGACCGCCGGCGAAACGACCGAGAATCGGCACCGCAGCGCCGCTTGGGTAGGGACTTGGCCCTCCATGTCCGGCAACACCGCCTGCATGCCCATCGCATTGTTCGTCAGGCCGCCTTCGGTGGCCAGGTAAGACTCGTCGAGAGAGAGCAGATAGCGAAGGTACTCGATGCCCGACTCGGCAGCCAGATTTGCTTGTAATTGCCGCTGGCCGATGCCTGCCGATTTGTACTCGGCGAACGACCAATCGTAGTACGCGACGCAAGTGATGGTAAGCATCACCACCACAATGAGCACCGTCAGAAGAACGCTGCCCTGCGCCGAACGCTTCATCGATGTGTCGCCGCGCCTCATCGATTTGCCCCATTGGAGGAGGATGAGTCGCTAGAAGTCGAGTCGTCGGAGGTGGTAGTGCCAACCACGTCGGCGTCCGTTGCATTCCATGTCCCTGGCAGTGCAATTGTCACCACGTACGGAAGCGACCTGGCTTTGGCGACTCGAGGGCCATCCTCGGCTCGCTTTTCGACGAGCCAAAGCCGCATTTCAATGGCTTGCGGCATTTGACCTTCGAGCAACTGGCTGTCCCAGGTTTCGAGTAGTTCGACACCGTCGAAGTAGCGAAACTCGGCACGCAAGACTTCTGGGGCCACCACCTGCGGAACTCCAGCCACTGCGGCGGCGTTACCAGTTTGGGTGCCCCAGTTCAACAGATCGCGATTGACTTCTTGCCGAGTCAAACCACTGGAAAGTTGCCCTTCGCGTTGCGTCGACAATTCACCAAGCGAATCGGTGCCTTGTCCAAATGCGTATCGCACGGTCGTAATTCCCGAGGTTGCCGTTGGCGCGACAACCGCGCCGGTTGCATCGACTTCGAACTGCGAGTGTTCTCGCAGTACGTCGATCTGAAGTTCCTCGATCGTTCCGTAGACGCCTAGGGGACGACGAAGCGAGATATTGGTAGATTCGCTATCAGCTGTCGCCGAGTAGCCTCCGCCGCTTTCCGAGCCTCCCTCCGGCGGACTACCGCCGGTGCTGGATGAGATTTCGTCTATTGAGTCGACGTTGAAGCCTGCACTCGCTTCGGCAAGCTCCATCGCCGCCGATGTATCCTGAGGGTCGTAAATGACCGCCCGATGGACGTCGCCGCGCACCAGTGACACGATGCCATCGATGAGTCGCGCCCGCTCAACCTTTTCGCGACTGCCCACCGCTCGCGTTACGCCCAGCCCTAACGCCGACGCTAACAAGGCCATGAGCACTACCGAGAGACCTAGCGCCAGTATCAGCTCGATGAGCGTAAACCCGCGGCGATTACTGTGGAACGATGGCATTAGGCGTGAATCTACGAGGATGTCGCGGAGGCAGCGACGACGGAATCAGGGTTTTGGAACCAGCGGACTAGCTCGCACGCTGGCCGTTCATTGGGATCGAGCGTTCGTCCGACCAACACACGCACCTGCACCAATTCTTCTACCGCTGTCGGCTCCACCAACAACTGGACGGCCCAATCGCTAAACGCTTCGTTCTGGTTCATTTGGGTAGGGCCGGAGTCCGCTATCTCGATCTCCCCACACTTGATCTGGTCAAGCACATTTTCGGCCACGATACGGGCTTCCAGCCCATCAGCAGCGTCCGAAGCGTTGCCAAACGCCGAGCGAACCACCTCGCCGATTGCCGCCAACGACAGCGCCAAGATAGCGATTGCGAGAATCACCTCCAGCAAGGTGAAGCCGCTTGGTCGGCGATCGAAGTAGGGTTGTTCTGTTGTCAACATCACCGCCTCTCGCTCAGGTTGGTGACGTCCGACGATTCGGCGGTGCATGTCAGTCCTCGCAGCGCGAGTTGCGTTCGTCGACCAGTGCTCGATTCAAGCACCACGTGCGCGTCGTAAGAGGTGCCGTTGGGACAAAAGACGACCGGGGCCGACCACTGGCCTGCTGCGGTAGGCATCACTTGCGCCGCGCTCGCCGTCACGGTACTTGGCCGTGCCTCGACGCTTTGGAACACAACGCCTTCCGGCAATTGTTGCACGGCTGCCGGCGCAGCTTGGTTTCCGCCTTGCGGAACAATCAGGTCGTTGCAAGACGTCAGGCGAAAATCGCGTCCTCCCACCAGGCATGTGAACGCCAATCGCTCTCCGCCTGATACCGACTGCAAACGAGCTTCGCTCCATGCCGTGCGAACCTGCTCGACCCCTTTTCGCAGTTTGGATTGCAGCAACGTCCCATCTAGAGCTGCTACGGTGAAACCCGCGATCACAACAAGCAGCGCAAGCACCAATAGTAGCTCGACAAGCGTGAAGCCGTTTCGTAATGGGCGCGTAAAATTCATGCGATGGGTGGGGCTTAAGAGGCAACGCCGCAAGCATCCGCCCGGGTATTCGCTCAGCGGATTACACAGAGGAATACCCAAGTGTCATTTGTCCCAGTTGCCGATATCGTCGTCGGTACCATCTTGGCCGTCGGGTCCGAGCGACCAAATGTCGTAGCTCTCGCTGTTTTTCTTGCCTGGCACGGCGATCCGGTAGGCGTTGCGCCAAGGGTCTTCCTTTATTTCGCTACCCTTCAGGTAGGCGCCGGGCCACATTTCGGCGTCCTCGCCGGACGGTTTTTTGATGAGTTCATCAAGGCTGTTTGGGTAGCGCTGCATGTCGAAGTGGAATCGATCGATGGCACGTTCGAAGATTCCCAATTGTCCTCGCGCTGCATCCTTCAGGGCCTTCTCTCGTGTACCGCCGAAGAAGGCGACGGTCATCGAGCCTAATACCACCAGAATGGCAAGGACCAACAGCAATTCAATCAGCGTAAAACCCTGGCGACGCGCGCGAGCTAGATTCCGTTGTCGTGACATCTCACCTGTCTCCTCTTTCAATCGTTCGTAGGCGGGCTGCTCACTGCGAGCAGGGAAGGGGGAAGCTGCACGCCAAACCTTGCGGCTCGGCGAAGTGATTTGCATTTGGATACTAGACGGTACTACCCATTTTAATGACCGGTAGTAACAAGGCCATGACCACGATCAACACGATAATCGCTAGCACTACCAATAATAGCGGTTCGAGCAGCCGGACGGCGAGATCCAGCTTTCGCCAAGTTTGCCGTTCCAACGAGTCGGCTATTTGCGTCAGCACGGTCTCGAGGCTGTTTGACTGCTCGGCGACGGCGATCATCTCCACCACGTTCTTCGGAAAGTGCCCACTTTCTCCGAGCGGCTCAGCGAGGCTCTCGCCGGCGGAGATGTTCTCGGATGCACTTTCGACCGCTTCCTTCAACACCCGATTACCGGTCGAGTCGGCGGAAATTTCTAGCGAGCGGACGATAGGCACGCCACCGTGAAGTAGTGTTCCCAGTACTCGGCAAAATCGAGCCACTGCGAGGCTCAGATAGATGTCCCCGGCCATGGGTACCTTGAGTCGAAATCGATCGAGTTCGCGACGGCCTTCTGGCGTTTTGAAATACCGCTGCATGAAGAACAACAGTCCAATCAAACCGACAGCCAGGAAGATGCCGTATTGCTGCAGCATCCCACTAAACGCCAGCAGGCCGGTGGTGACCATCGGCAATTCGCCCTGCGCTTCGAGATTGGCGAACAGTTCCTTGAAGTTCGGTACAACGAAGATCATCAATCCTGTGACGATCGCCGAACCAATCACCATCAGCATCATAGGGTAAGCAAGTGCGCCCATCACGCGGCTTTGAAGTTCGCCCTGTTGTTCGGTGAACGCGGCAACTCGTTCGAGCGCATCTTCCAAGAATCCGCCCTCTCCGCCAGCTCGCACAATGCTCACCGACAGTTCATCGAACGCTTTGGGATTGTGTGCCATGGCATCAGCCAGCGTCGTACCGTCTTCCACGCGGCTACGCACGTCTTCCAGTACAGCTCGAAGCTTAGACTGCGACGTCTGCTCGGAGATCACCTGTAGCGACCGCAACAGCGGTACGCCGCTTCTCAGTAGCGCCGCGAGCTGCGAGTAGACCGGCGCGACGACGCGCGAAGGGACCTTAATCGCCTGACCTGCAGTGACCGCAACTGCGGACTTGTCGGCCGACACCTTTACCGGAAAGAGGTCTCGCCCGGCAAGTTGCGCCAGCGCTTCGCGCTCGCTCCCCGCCATCAGTGTGCCTTCGACACGCTGACCGGTTAAATTGCGGGCGATGTATGCGAAGTCAGGCATCCTGAACGATCAAAGACACGTGGGTCAGATTCATGCACGCGAAATCCCAATGACGAAGGACCGATGACCAACGAGAACTCCTCCTGTTCATTGTTCATTCGCCATTGGTCGTTCCTACAATGCGTCTCCCTTGGTTACGCGTAGTACTTCGTCGACAGTGGTGATGCCGGCGATTGCTTTTTTCCAGGCGTCTTGGCGCAGCGTGAGCATCCCATCTTTGAGGGCCGCCTGGCGGATGTCCCAACTGCTCGCGCGGTCGTGGGCCAGTTGTCGTACCGAGTCGGTGGTGGGGCACAATTCAAAGATGCCTTGCCGACCCGCGAAGCCAATCTCGCGGCATTTGCGGCAACCAGTGGGCTCATACAACTGGCCGCCGTGTTCCTCGAGTTCGGCCCACGGAAAGTCTTGCGGCAAATCGTCTCGGTCGGGGCGGTACGGCCGCCGGCACTCCTGGCATAGCCGGCGAACCAATCGTTGGGCCATCACGGCTTCGATCGTGCTAGCAACGAGAAATGGTTCGATGCCCATGTCGACCAGTCGCGTATATGCGCTCGGTGCGTCGTTGGTGTGCAGCGTGCTGAACACAAGGTGGCCGGTCAGCGCGGCTTGGATGGCATTCTCGGCCGTCTCGTGGTCACGGATTTCTCCAACCAGCACCACATCAGGATCGTGACGTAGAATTGATCGCAATGACTGGGCGAACGTGAGCCCAATCTTCGGGTGCACCTGAATCTGATTGATACCCTCGAGTTGGTATTCGACCGGGTCCTCAGTGGTAATGATCTTCGTGTCTTCGCTCTTGATTTCGAGCAGCGAGCTGTAGAGCGTGGTGGTCTTGCCCGAACCTGTTGGACCGGTAACCAACACAATTCCGTGCGGCATGTGGATGAATTGGCTGAACTTCTCGTACAACTCCGCGTCCATGCCAAGCTTCGTAAGTGAGAACTCCATGGCCCCTTTGTCGAGCAAACGCATGACTATGCTTTCGCCATGGATCATCGGGATCACGCTTACGCGGACGTCGACCTCTCGGCCCGACACACGAAGCTTGATGCGGCCATCTTGCGGCAATCGCTTCTCGGCGATATTCAGCCGCGCCATGATTTTCAACCGGCTTATGATCGCGGCGTGGAAATGATTGATTTCCGGTGGCACCGGTTGGGCGTGGAGGATGCCATCGATCCGGTACCTAATCTTTATGCCGGTGCCTTGCGACTCGATGTGAACGTCGCTGGCTCGCGTCTCGACTGCCTCGAGCAGAATCTCGTTCACTAGGCGAACAACCGATGCTTCTTGGGCCTCTTCGGCCAACTCGGCGTCGCCGGCCTCAATGTCCTCGAGCAGTTGGATCTCGTCTTGCCGGGCTGCCAGTAAGCCCTCGACCGTTTCGCTGCCCACTCCCAGGTGATTCTTGATGCGCTCGGCGATTTGCCGCCGCTCGGCGAGAACCGGTTCGATGTGTCGCCCGGTATGGTTAGCCAACTCGTCTAGTGCATAGAGGTCAAACGGATTGCTCGTGGCAACCACGATCGAGCCGTTGTCTCGCCGCACGGGGAACAAGTCGTAGCGGTGAATGAGCCGCTGCGGAAACTCGTTGATAAGGCTTAGATCGACTTCCGCGTGCTCAAGATCGATCACGTCGACGCCAATTTCGTCGCCGAGCGCAGAGAGTACCTCATCCTCACCCACCCAGCCACGATCAACGGCTACCATTTCAATGCGGCCGAGTTCACCGTTTTCCGCCTCTTGCAGTTGGGCGATCTGCGCGTCCGTCAGGAGTCCGCGTCTGACAAGTAGCGCACCGGTATCCACGAGTGTTTGCCTCGTCGCAGCAGGGGAATGAATCAGTGTAACGGGGTAGGAGCTAGGGCCGGGGCAGCAACGACCTACAGCCAGATTGGCGGGCCGGCAGAATTGGAACGCCTGTCGCCCCGTCTGCCAATCAACTCATTATGAACGCATGATGCTGTTGCTGCAAACGCTTGCTGCAAAACGCTTTGCGGCGATAGATCTGCGCCGATTGCTACTCGGATGCGGGCCGGCCCCTGCCACCACGTTCACGGCCTCCAGGTCCGCCGCGTCGACTGCCGAATCCACGTTCCTGCATCTCAAACTCCGAGCCCATCATCGATTCAAGCTTCGACCGCTGGTCGGGTGTCAGCAGGCTCATCAGCTCTTCGCGCGCATCTTTGCGCAGTTGTTCGATTTTCTCTTGCAAATCTTGCTGCAACTCCTGTGCTTTGGCGGCTAATTCCTCGCGCTGCTCCTCCGAAATCCCAAGTTCCTGGGCCAACTCACCTCGCAACGCTCCTTGCAGGCCGCCACGGCGAACTTGTTGCTGTAGGTTGATCTCGCGTAAGCGGGCCATTTGATGGGGAAGGAGGATTTCACCCATCCGGTCTTCGGCCTGCAGTCTCATATCCTCCATGTCGGCGCGCATCGATTCGAATCGTTCGCGACGCTCCTCTGGCGACAAGTCGCGCATCCCCTGGAACATCGACCTCATTTGGTCCCGCATTTCCTCGCCCATAGATCGAAGGTCGGATAGCTGCTCGTCGGAGATTTCCAGTTCGTCCCGCACATCGCCCGACATGAGTAAGCCGGTCATCCCGCCGCCGGGACCTCCAAAGCCGCCGCGGCCGCCAGGCTGGGCCATAACCGTGGCACTCAACAGAACAGTTGCAAGGCCCACCACGCCAATTTGCTTCAATGTCGTTGACAGTAACATGAGTCAGATTTCTCCTACGAATACTCATTCTTAACTGCGCGGTGACCGTAGGTAGGCGAAGGCACCCGTTCCAAGTCAAACCGCATCGTGAGTGTACGCACCGATATCCTATTCAACCCCAAGTGGCGCAAACAGTTTTGTGAGCTTCGTTGCACTTCGTGACAAGTGAAGCTTCACGGTACCTTGTCGGAATCTCAAGATCGGCGTAAGTTACTGCTGTGTAAGAGCTTATCGGTTTCTGGTGCAACTCGCAACTCAACCCGGCATCATGATCAGCAAGCAAGCAATCGCCCGCGACTGGCTCACCCGCTATACCGGCATGCCGCTGGAGGAGTTTGGCGACTACATCCTGCTAACGAATTTCAGCGACTACATTCGCCGGTTCTCCGAGCAGTTTAACTGCGCGGTGCATGGCGAAGATCGCCCGATGCAGGCTTCCACCAACTCTGCGGGGCTGACGATTGTCAACTTCGGTATCGGTTCACCCAATGCAGCCACGATTATGGACCTGCTTACCGCGTGTGAGCCCAAGGGAGTCCTGTTTCTTGGCAAATGTGGCGGCTTGAAGGACTCGACGGAAATCGGCCACTTCATCCTGCCAATCGGCGCCATTCGCGGCGAAGGCACCTCGGACGACTATTTGCCGCCGCTTGTACCGGCATTGCCGTCGTTCAAGCTCCACAAATTTGTCTCGCAGAAGCTCGTCGATCACGGACTCGAATACCGTACCGGCGTGGTGCACACCACTAACCGGCGCGTTTGGGAGCATGACGAACAATTCAAACAACAGCTTCGCGACTACTCGACCATCGCCATCGACATGGAAACGGCGACCATTTTCTCGGTCGGACACCGCAACCGGATCGCAAGAGGGGCTTTGCTGCTGGTATCCGACAAGCCAATGACGCCCGAGGGCGTGAAGACATCAATGAGCGACGCTGCGGTTTCTCGCGATTGGTCGAGCGTGCATCTTGACATTGGCATCGAGTCGCTCACCGAGATCGACGAGAAAGGTGAGACTATCAAACACTTTACGTACTAAGCACGGGAGGCAATAGTAGCTGGGGCTGTCACAAGAAAAGTGTTAAGATTCCGAAAATATGCAAGCTGCGGCTAGGCGTTTCGACAAATCGAGTTACTATGGATCGATCACTCACGCATGTAAGAGGAATGTTGGCGCTGCGCTTGGGTGGATCGGCATTTCTTGGCAGAGCCCGGCAGCATCCCAAGTGCTGCAGTGGCGCTTACCGGTGTTGACGCGGTCGCCATGCGTCGTTGTTTGGGCTGAAACAAATTGAGTTAGAGTGGCCGGGCATATCTCGGCCGAATCAGAACGTTTGCAAAGAGCCACGCTTCGTCCAGCGGACGGAGCGTGGTTTTTCTCTTAAGGTATCTACGATTGGGGGGAACACATGAGATCGTCGGCTACTCTTGTCGCAATGGCAGCCCTTGCATCTTGCCGGTTGGCATTTGCGCAATTGTCCAATCTGCAAGTTACTGAGGTGATGTTCAATCCGCTCACCGCGAGCGAATCGCGATTTGAGTGGATTGAGTTGCGTAACGCCGGGCCGAGTGACATCGACCTGGACGGCTACGCATTTAGCGACTTGGGCGACACATTGAGTGCTACCAACCCAGCGGCTACGCCCATCAATATCTTGGCGACCACAAGTGGTGGCAACGCCGCGAATACCGTTGTTCCTGCCGGATCGGTTGCCGTGCTGTATAACGGAACGGCATTCGAATTCGACGATGCGAGGTATCGAGCCGGATGGAACTTGCCGTCCGACGTGCGACTGATCGGAGTAGAGGGATTTCCCCAGCTCAATAGCAGCGGGGCGCAGCGACAGGTGGGTCTTTGGGACTCTGCTGAGTCCTGGGAACTCGACGCGCCGATCGATGGTGAACAGCGCAAGGTCACTGGCTTTGCCAATGCCGCTTATTCGTTCGACTATACGGTAGCCGCCGGATTTCCCGCAAGCAGCGACGGACAATCCATTGCCTATTCGGGCGACGGGAGCATCACAGACGGCACAAACTGGTCTTTGTCCGAATCCGGCGTTGATGGTGCCGTGACTAGCCTCGCTACCTTCCTGCCTAGCGGTGATCAGTTGAACGGCCCCGACATTGCATCTCCGAACGTGGTTCCGACAGGGGCTGCCGCTAGTGGCGTGTTGATTACGGAATTCATCGCCCAGCCCGCCGATTCGCCCGACGAAGGTCAGAATTCTGGATTTGATTTTGAGTGGATCGAAGTATTGAATAACACGGGTGGCGTCCTCGACCTGACGGGCTATGTCTTGGACGATTTAGGCTCGGCGCGAAGTTACGCGAATATCGCAGGTGGTTCGATTGCCAACGGGGAAACTGCGGTGCTATTCGACGCCGGCAACCTTCAGATCTCCGATCTGGAAACCATCTGGGGCCCCGGTAACTATGTTCCGGTGACGGGTTGGCCGCAATTGAACAATGGCGGCGATACCTTCGGTCTATGGAACTCGCTGGCGTCTTACCAGTCCGAGGTCGATCCCGGGATGACCTTCAACGAGGCGGTCGCCGTACTTAGCTATCAATCAGCCACCGGAGGCTGGCCAGATGGCAGTGGCGACGGGTCGATCTACTTGACCAACTTGGATGCAGCCAACGGTAATGGTGAAAGCGCCGACGGTAGTCTTTGGGCAGCCACAACCGAGGACGCACAAGGCGCGGCCATCGCCAATCCCTTATTCGAAAGTCCAATCCCAGATTACCACGCCGGCGACGTCGGTAGCCCGGGAGTCTTTGGCAATGTTACTCCTTCGCCAATCCTCGGCGACTTCAACGACGATGGAGTTGTAAACCTCGCCGATTACACCGTATGGCGTGACAATCTTGGATCGACGACGCCAGGTGTGCTGAATGGAGTTGGCGACAACGGTGGAGCGAGTTCCGGGATCGTAGACGCGGCCGACTATCTGCTCTGGAAGACGAGGTTTGGATCTGTGGCAAGCCCTTCTGTCTCACTGACCCACGGCGTGCCGGAACCAGCAAGTGCGGTACTATTCGGACTCATGTCCGCCAGCGCCCTTTATTCAAAGAAAAAGCTGTCGAAAATCACCTATCGCTTCCGGTGCTCAATGGTTAACGTTGATAGTGTTGATGGCTAGTAAATCGTTGGTTGATAATACCGCTCAAGAGATTGCTCCCATGGTCCGCTTCTGTGTTGTTGGTCTGGTTCTGTCTGTTACTCTGCCATTTGTCCCAGCACAAGCTGCCGAGTTCATCCCTCTCCGCATCGTAACGTTCAATACCGAGATCCTCACGGCTCCAGGAGTGCGTGTGGGGACGCTCAACAAGTACCGCTTCAATTATGCCCGCGAGCAGCATCATGAGCGGGTGGCCAATGTGATTGAGGTGCTTCAGCCGGACATAATAAATCTGGTCGAAGCCACCAGCCGCGAGGCTGTGGAATTGCTGGTTACCTTGCTGCATGAAAAAGGCCACACGAACTATCGCGGGTACCACGTTGAGTGCAACGATTCCTTCACGGGGATGGACGTCGCGCTCATCAGTCGGATCGAGCCAGATGAAGTGGACGACGTCACGATTCGGACGTATTACTCGGCCGAAGGCGATCCAACGTGGCGACAGGCGTTTACTGTGGAAGGCGAGAGCGGCAGTCTGCGGAATTTGTCGGCATCGATTTCGCGCAACGCGGTCTATTTCTTTACGATCGGTGGGCACAAGCTAGGTTTCCTCGGGTTGCACCTGAAGTCGAACCCACAGGACGACTACTCCAACGCACGTCGAACCGCCGAAGCCAAGGTCGCCCGGCGGATTATTCGAGGCGAGATCGTCAGCCGAGGTTACCAGCCGATCGTTCTGGGGGACTTGAACGACTACGATCCCGACGTGCCCGATCGCGACTACGGGCGGTCGACTCAGACCGACGTGATCGCCAGCCTAAAGAACTACGACTCGGAGAACCCAGGCGCCGAGTTGGTTAACGTGGCCGAGCGGATTACTCGCATTGCCGATCGGTACACATCGCATTGGGATTGGAACGAGAATGGCGCAGACGATCCACAAGACGTCCACACGATGATCGATCACATCCTGTTGCCGGCAGAGCTGATGCCGTTTGTCGAACGCGTTTTCATCGCGCACTGCGTATCGCTCGATACTTCGGATCATTTTCCGGTGGTTGTCGATCTGTTGCTACCGGTGCAAGAAGCTTGCCGGCAGGACCAGCCCGAGCAGTAGACTACTGGTTTTCGCGCCATGTCCGCGCTATAATCGCGGCTTCTTGTCGGCAACTTGAACCGGTATTGCTCAACCCATGCAACAGATCGTCTCGATGATCGATCACGCCGTGCTGCAGCCAACTCAGCACGACGACGACGTGCGGCAGGCGTGCGAGTTGTGCGATCGGGTGGGGGTCGCGAGCATCTGTGTGAAGCCTTCGCAAGTGCCACTTGCACGACAGCAACTTGCCGATTCGGAGGTGCTGGTCAGCACGGTGATTGGCTTTCCGCACGGCGGCACGACGACCGCCACAAAGGTGGCCGAAACGATTGAAGCCTGCCAATGCGGTGCTCGCGAAGTCGACATGGTGGTCAACCTCGGAAAGGTGTTTGCAGGAGATTGGGAATACGTGCTGACCGATATCCGCGCCGTGGTCGAGGCCGCCGGAGAGCGCGAGTCGATCACCAAGGTCATTTTCGAAACGGGATTTCTGAGCGACGATCAGAAGATCAAACTCTGCGAGGTCAGCGAACTGGCGGGTGCCGCATATGTAAAGACCTCCACCGGGTTTGGTTTCAAGAAGAACGCGGAAGGTCAGTTAGTCGGCACCGGTGCTACCGAACACGATGTTACCTTGATGAGGAAGCACACGTCGGAAGCGATGGAGGTCAAGGCATCGGGCGGAATCCGCAGCTACGCCGACGCGGTGCGGTTTGTCGAGCTTGGGGCGACGCGGTTGGGTACCAGCGGAACAGCAACGATCGCCGAAGGCGAGACTTCGAAGTCCGATTACTAAACGTCAGTGGAGGCAAGATGCTGGAGCTGTTTGCCCAAATCGAAGAGGCAGTTGCCACCATCCGCCAAGCCTGGGACGTCACGCCACGCGCCGGACTGATCCTTGGCACAGGGCTTGGTAGCTTGGCCGAACAAATCGATGTAGCAGCGGCGCTCGACTACGCTGAGATTCCGCACTTCCCTACGTCAACTGCCACCAGTCACCGTGGTCGACTGGTATGCGGGACGCTGAACGGTCTTCCGGTAGTGGCGATGGAAGGACGGTTTCATCAATACGAAGGCTATCCGCTCAAACAGATCACGTTGCCAGTGCGAGTGATGAAGGGCCTGGGCGCCGACGTGCTTTGCGTGTCGCAAGCGGTTGGAGGTATGAACCCGTACTACAATGCTGGTGACGTAATGGTGATTGACGATCACATCAATCTGATGGGCGACAACCCGCTGGTCGGCATCAACGATGATCGCCTGGGCCCACGCTTTCCCGACATGAGCGCTCCGTACGACCCAAAACTCATCGAAGTCGGCTTGGAGATTGCACGCCGCGAGAACTTTGTGGCACACAAGGGTGTGACGGTAGCCGTCACCGGTCCATGCCTGGAGACTCGCGCGGAGTACCGGTTCCTGCGGATGATCGGCGCCGACGTGGTGGGTATGTCGACTGTGCCCGAAGTGATTGTGGCCGTGCATTGTGGAATGCGTGTATTTGGTGTGTCGGTAGTTACCGACATGTGCCTGCCTGACGCACTTGAACCGGCGAACGTCGACGAGATTATCGCCACAGCAGTGAGCGCTGAACCAAAATTGCGGTCTCTGTTCGAGGGAGTCTTGGCGCATCTGGCTCAGGCAAGCGACTGATGTTCGATACGTTCTCCCAAGTCGGTGATTTGGTGGCCGCTATTCAGCACCGCTGGCATCACACACCGGCGGCTGCACTGATACTCGGTTCGGGACTAGGCGGCTTGGCAGATCGTATCGACAACACTGTGGCCATCGATTACTCAGACCTTCCGCATCTGCCGCAGTCGACGACGATTGGCCATCGAGGACGATTCGTATGTGGCACGCTAGGCGGCGTAGACGTGATTGCCATGCAGGGCCGCTTCCATGGGTACGAGGGACACTCCATTGAACAAGTGGCACTACCGGTTCGCGTAATGAGCGGACTGGGGGCGGAGTTACTCGTGGTGTCGAACGCGGCTGGCGGCCTCAACCCGCAATACCGTGTGGGCGAAGTGATGGTGATTGACGATCATATCAACCTGATGTTTTGCAATCCACTTGTCGGCGCGAATGATCCTCGGCTTGGTCCTCGTTGGCCCGACATGTGCTGTCCGTACGATCGCGCGCTTGCTGACCAAGCCCAGTCTATCTCGCGCACCAGTGATATTGTCTGCCACCGCGGCGTATACGTGGGCATGCTCGGACCGACGTACGAGACCCGTGCCGAGTACCGTATGGTGCGGAGGATGGGCGGCGACGTGGTTGGGATGTCGACCGTGCCTGAAGTGATCGTCGCCGTGCAACTAGGAATGCGCGTACTTGGGCTTTCGACGATAACGAATGCTTGTTCGCCCGATCAGCTTGGCAAAACGACCGGGGAGCAGGTGGTGGCCGCTGCAGCAACCGCTAGCGAAGAGTTGCGGGCGATTGTCGAAGGCGTGCTACAGTCTCCTTCCACGGCGTCTTCAACGTAGCCAACCATGAACCCGACCTTTTTAATTGCCAAGAAACGCGATGGTGGAGAGCTCGCCGATGGCGAGATTGCAGACCTGATAAATGGATACGTGTCTGGCGAGGTGGCCGATTACCAGATGGCCTCATTTGCGATGGCAGTCGTATGCCGAGGCATGAGTGTGGAGGAGACCGCATCACTGACTCGGCACATGCTGCACTCCGGAGTGATGCTCGAGTGGCCCAACTCAACTGCGGCGGAGGTCGACAAACACTCCACCGGCGGCCTCGGCGACCACGTCTCGTTGCCGCTATCGGCCATGCTCGCGAGCTGCGGCCTGCGGGTTCCCATGATTTCGGGCCGTGGGCTGGGAGCCACCGGCGGCACGCTCGACAAGCTCGAATCGATTCCGGGATTTCGCACCAACCTATCGCTCGAAGAGATGTGTGAAGTCGTCGATCGAGTCGGCTGCGTTATCAATGGTGCCACCGAAACTCTAGTTCCTGCCGACCGCAAGCTCTATGCGTTGCGCGACGTCACCGCTACGGTTGAATCAATCCCACTTATTACCGCCAGCATCATGAGCAAGAAGCTTGCCGAAGGGCTCGATGCCCTGGTGCTGGATGTAAAATGTGGGTCGGGAGCGTTTATGAAAACGCTCGACGATGCCCAAGCACTGGCCCGTTCGATGGTGCGAACGGGTACTTTGATGGGGGTGACGACGGTAGCGCTGGTGACTGATATGAATCAGCCGCTTGGCCGCACCGCCGGAAACGCCGTTGAGGTCAACGAGTCGATCGCGGCGCTCCAGGGCGACGGCCCCGATGAACTCATGGACGTCACGATGGCGCTCGGCGCCGAGCTGTTGGTCTCAACTGGGGTCGCGTCTAATCTGACGGCCGGTATCGAGCAACTGCAAGCGACGATCGACAACGGCTTGGCGCTGGCAAAGTTCCGCGAGATGGTCACGGCTCAAGGAGGCAATCTCGATGCCCCTCGGCCAATTGCGGCGCGAAACGATGTGCTTGCGACGCGAGCGGGGCATGTGCAGTCGATTGATACCCAAGAGTTGGGCCGTGCAATCATTGAGTTGGGCGGAGGTCGTCGGCAGCATGGCGACGAACTCGATTTGTCGGTTGGACTAGAGATGCAGGTCCGTGTTGGCGATCGCGTCGACGTAGGGCAGCCACTGGTAGCTATCTTCGCAACCGAGGAAAAGGCTTCCGCGGTCCGCAACATGGTGTCGAATGCGATCGTCCTAAGCGACACTTCAGTGCGGCCACCACATCTTCTGATCGATCGTGTCACGCGGCATTGAGCCACACGCGCATCCGGACAAAGCTGTCAGACGCTGCTGCCGGCTAGCCAGCCGGTACTGAATGCAGCCTGGAAGTTGTAGCCTCCAATGGGCCCGTCGATATCGAGCACTTCTCCCACCAGATACAAACCTGGGGTAATGCGGCTCTGCATATCGCGCGAATCCACCTCTTGTAGCTCGATGCCGCCGGCGGTGACTTCGGCCTTGGCGAAGCCCATTGATCCGTATGGACGAAACCGGCAGCGTTTGAGTTGTTGAACCAAACGTCTTCGCTCGATCCGGCTGAGTTCTGCTTGAGTGCGTTGAGCCGGGATCTGCGACTGTTCGAGCAACGCATCTACAAAGCGTTTCGGTAGCCACTCCGCAACAAGATTCGCAACCTGCTTGCGTCCATCAAGGGTGGCAAGTTCGTCGAGTATCTGTTGTTCGGTCATCTTGGGCAGCAAGTCGCAATCGAGCTGCAGACCAACAGCACTGGGTTGCGCCGTTAAGATACGACTGACGTTCATAGCGGTTGGACCCGACAGGCCAAAGTGCGTTAGCAGCAGCGCACCTCGGCGGACGCTGTGGGAGCTGCTGCCTTGCGAGCCAGCCACCGTTAGGAGCACGTCGTCGAGTGTGATGCCGGACAGTTCGTGCGACCAAGCGTCGCTTGTCTTCAGCGCGACCAGGGCAGGGTGGGGTGGTACGATTGTGTGACCGAGCAACCTGGCCCACCCGTATCCGTCACCTGTAGTGCCGCATCCAGGGTAGGATTTTCCACCGCTAGCAACGATTAGAGTTGGGCACTTCACTACCCGATTGCCCGTTACTACTCGGAATCCATCACCAGTTTTTTCTACGCCCTGCACGGCTTCAGATAAAGATAACGTCGTGCCGCTCTGCTTGAGTTTAGCGATTAGCGTACGTTGCACATCCAACGCTCGATCGCTTTGGGGAAAGACCTTTCCAGTGGATTCGACCTTGGTGCGTAGTCCTTCGCGGTTGAAAAGGTCGACCAACTCATCAGGGCCGAGCGAGGCAAGGGGACTACGGAGAAAGCGGGCCTGGTCGCGACTGAAGGCGTCGGCGATACCACGCCGATCGGTCGCATGCGTCAGGTTGCATCGAGTACCACCCGACATCAAGATCTTGACTCCCGGTTTAGAGTTCTTCTCCAGCAGTAACACGTCGCGCCCGCGCTGGGCGGCGCGAATTGCGGCAAACATCCCAGCGGCGCCGGCGCCTATGACTACCACGTCTGCCGTGTGATTACTCGTCACCGTTTCCGCCCGGCGGACCGTCCATGTCGAATGGCGCTTGTTCCCCTTTGAGGCCGTGGATGGCGTTGGCAGCAGCGCGTTGCTCTGACTCCTTCTTGCTCATTCCCCACGCGGGGGTGAACTGTTTGTCGCCAATCTCCGCTGCGACTTGGAAGCACTTGTTGTGATCGGGGCCTTTCTCGTCGAGCAAACGATAGTTGGGCGTGACGCCGTGCTCGCGTTGTGCAAGTTGCTGCAATTGTGACTTGTAGTTGCGTCCCATTTCGCCTGCATCGGCCAATTTAATCTCGGGCCCGATGCATCGCTCGACAAAGTCCTTTGCAACCTCCTGGCCACCATCGAGAAAAATGGCCGCAACCAACGCTTCGAACACGGCCGCCAGAACGCTACTGGGAACCTCAGGATGAGTCGTCATACCCTTGCCTAGAATCAAGAACTCCTCCAGGCCGAGCAACCCGGTAACCTTGGCGCAAGTCTGGCGGCTGACGACGATCGACTTAAGGCGAGTCAACTCGCCTTCCAAATGCTCGGGGAAATCGCGAAATAGTCGTTCGCACACAACCGCGCCGAGAATAGCGTCGCCAAGGAACTCCATCCGCTCATTGGATGCCAAGCGGTTCTCGGCACCCGAAGCGTGCGTAAGCGCCGACTCCAGGAGAGCGCGATTGGTAAACGTATAGCCTATACGCTCTTCGCAAGCCTCAGAGTTTACAGGCACCTCGTTTGAGGTATCTGCTGCAGCCATTCCCTAGGAACCCGCCGGAGCAGCGGTCGCGAAGCTGCGCCGCACGACCGCGGCAGCCACGTGACTATCACTCCGAACAATCGAGGAGTTGTAAGTCTCTATACCAGTGAAAGTAAAGATAATCGGCGGCCCCACTAGAGTCAACTCAGCAGCTCTTGGGGGCAGGGGCCGAGAAAGTCAGGCGTTTACGCTGAGAATCGACGCAAGTACACTGCCTAACTTGCGCTGGAGCCTCAGATTGTGACTAGTTGGCGATGATCAATACGCTGCTATTGCCTGAGCTAAGAGAGATGATCGCCAACGGCGACGACGATGGTCTGCGCGAATTCGCATCGGCGTTGCACCCGGCGAGGGCCGCGGAATTCATGGAAGGGCTCTCGGCCCATGAGGCCTGGCAGGTACTTAGAGCTTCCGACGCGGCCAAGCAGGCCGAGATATTTGGCTTCTTGCCCGACGCTGTGCAAGTCGAAATCGTGGAGACGGTTGCGCCGCGTGAGACATCGCCCCTTGTTGCCGACTTGCCAGCGGACGACCGCGTCGACTTGATCAGCGACGTTCACCCGGACGTGGCCGAGGAAGTCATTCCGCTGCTACCGGCGGCCGAGCGGCGCGAGACGTTGCAACTGCTAGAGTTTCCCGAAGGCACGGCCGGTAGCGTGATGACTACCGAAGTGGCGCGACTCGACGCGTCGCTCACCGTACATGAGGCGCTCGAAGAAATCGCGCGGCAAAGTCAAGACTTGGAAACAGTTTACTACAACTATATCGTCGACGACGAAAACCGATTGCAGGGGCTAATCTCGGCTCGTCAACTGGTGACCCATTTCGGTAAGTCGGATACGCCAATCGCCGACTTGATGCAACGCGACGTGGTGAGTGTGAAAGCCACCGACGACCAGGAAACGGTGGCCGCCAAGGTGGCCAACTTCGACTTCATCGCCATTCCCGTCGTCGACGACCAGCACCATTTGCTCGGCATCATCACGCACGACGACATCATCGACGTGCTTCGCGAAGAGGCGACCGAGGATGCCCACATGGCTGCGGCGGTTGATCCGCTGGACGACAGCTACCTGGCGACGCATTGGTTCACGTTAGCGTGGAAGCGGGGGATGTGGCTGGGCATTCTGTTCTTTGCCGCGCTGCTTACCGCTTTGGCCCTGCAGAAGTACGAAACCGACTTCCAACGGGTGTCGTGGCTGGTGCTGTTCATACCGCTCGTGATTTCTAGCGGAGGGAACTCCGGAAGTCAGTCGGCTACGCTCGTTATCACCGCTATGACCAACGGTGATGTGACACTCTCCGACTGGTGGCGCGTCGTCAAGCGCGAGTTGTTGATGGGCATTTGCCTAGGCGGAATGCTTGCTGCCGCGGGCTACGTCTGTGCAATTTGGATGCTCAACGACTATCGACCGGACGGAAGTAACGTCGTTGAAATGTTTGAACAGCCGTCGAGCGTCGACATGCTTGTGGTGCCCATCACGCTGGTGGCAGTCGTGATATGCGGAACACTTTGCGGCGGGATGCTACCGATGCTATTCCGCTGGCTCGGGCTCGATCCGGCCCTAATGAGCAACCCATTCGTCGCCGGCATCATCGACATTGCCGGCATCGTCATTTACATGAACGTGGCGGTATTGATGCTTGAAACACTGGAGTCGAGCGGTTAGCGCACAGGGCAGTGGTTACACGTCAAGCAATGGGTGCCCGACGTACATCTGTAGTATTTGGCTTTGCACCTTGATCGCGCGAATCAGCACCCAAATCTGCTCTTGGGTGAAGCTCTTCGGGTCGCTGCTGGCTAGCTCCTCAAGCTCCTGCGTCATGGCCGCATGCTGGTCGGTGGCCAGTTGCAGGCGCAGCCCTGTTTCTTTCCAGGCGCGATGGAGGGAGTTCTTTTCGATCAACTCGCTGAGATCGGCGTATTCATTGGTCAGAAGCAGGCATAAACGGGCGACGTCCTGCGGCGAGGCTTCTGGTTGCAACTCTTCAATGCGGTGGGCAAGACGGTGACACTGCATACAACTGGCCTTTGATACTTCGAGCGTGCTCAAGAGATTGCTGCTGTCGTGGATGTCAGGTTCGTAGTTGGTTAGACAACCGAAGGTCCGAACGGTTTAGGCTTGCCTGTCGTAGGACGCCGGGCCGCACTAATGACCACCGAGGCGGACGAACAAACGTAGCTCAGTTTTCCAATACGTCGAATCGACCAGCCGCTACGTGCGGAGTGCCAAATGGTGACAGTTGCGAAAGATCAACACGCTTCGGAATGCCGCGTGGCCTGAGGACGACTGGGATGTTGGACTACAGCGCCATGGCTCCAAAAACCCTCGATTTTCGGATGCCAACAGTTGGTCGTCACGCTGCGGTATTCGGTACGACCGTTTGCAGTCACCACAATCGACGCGGAAGGAAACTAGGCAATTTTGGTCAGAATTTTCTCCAGTGCCCTTTGCGCTGGCTTCAAGTTTGTGGACACCACGGGGTTGGGCGGTGACAATGGTACAGCGCAGGGGGTTTGTACCCCGCCACACAGGCACGTGTCATATTCCGCCAACTCGCTTCCTTCGTTCCAAAGTCGTAGCATGCCTGTTTGCCCTAGGTGCGATGAGTTCATCACCACCGTCGATCTTGCAGACGGATCGTGTCCCCATTGCCAGAGGTCGGCGCCGCGCACCTCGGCAACAGATGATCAAGAATGGCGGGCCGCGGCCAAGGTTGGTAATCTGGCCGAAGCTGGGTACCTGGTGAGCCGTCTGGCGGGAGATGGCATTGAGGCAAGGTTGGTCGAGTCGGAGTCGTTCAGCGCGGCAAGCGGACACTGGTCGTCGTCTTACGTGCTTCAAGTGCCACGTGTGGCGCTCACCGCGGCGGGTGAGATCCTCCGCTCGGAGGCTGAGGAGTTCGAGCGCGACCAGCCCGATTGCGACAGGTTTGGCGAACCCATCGATGCCGAGCCGGTCCATATGGTGTTCTGGCGACCGGTCGCCTTGATGGCCGTGGCCGGTTTGGCGACACTGTGGCTGGGCCACCGGGTCGCCGAACCGAGGCCCCGGGTGGCACCCAACCGAAATGCAGCGGCCCTAGGTTCGGCGATTGAATCGGTTGGCGAGCCGTTTGTTGTGACAAGCGACACCGGACGCGTTCACCATCGGCTTTGGTATCGCTCGGCCAACCGAACTTGGTACCTGGAAGCCGACACCGACGGCGATGGTCGGCTCGACCGACAGCAACGCTTTGTTATTGAACCACGCGACCGTTGATGCCGCAGGGGCGAGCGCCTGGGGTGGGTCGCATTGATCCCCATCCTTTCCCACAGGCAGCACCCCCATGCCGCGACTCGGCGTCAACATCGATCACGTAGCCACGGTTCGCGAGGCGCGCAAGACCAATGAGCCCGACCCCGTTTGGGCCGCGACACTTGCCGAGTTGGGCGGCGCCGATGGCATCACGCTGCACTTGCGTGAGGATCGCCGCCACATCCAAGATCGCGATGTTCGTATCTTGATCGAAACCGTAGCCGTGCCGACGAACTTGGAACTCGCCGCTGCCGCCGACGTCTTGGCGATTGCCTGCGATCGACGCCCTACGCAAGCCACCCTAGTGCCCGAACGGCGCGAAGAGGTGACCACCGAGGGTGGCCTGGACGTAGCGGGCCATACCGACAAGGTGACTGCCGCGGTGCAACAATTGCAGTCGGCTGGCATCGCGGTAAGTCTATTCCTCGACCCTGATCCGCGGCAACTCGAAGCTGGGATCGCCACAGGTGCCGAGGCAATCGAATTGCACACCGGAGCGTACGCACACGCAGCGGCCAACGGCAAAGCTGTCGACCAGTTGACCGAATTGAACCGCGCCGCCAAGCAAATCCGCGCCGCTGGCACGACACTGAATGCTGGGCATGGGCTCACTTATCGGAACGTGCGGCCCGTTGCTGAAATCGAAGGGATGCACGAACTGAATATTGGTCACAGCATCATCGCTCGAGCAATGATGGTTGGCCTTGAGCAAGCGGTGCGAGACATGAAACGGCTCATGGAGTAGGTTCTCTGGCAAGTTGCCCCCTGTTCGCAAGCCCGCCACGACTATTAAGATACCCTCTCGCAGCATTCAACCCATTGAGGGATCGGACGATGACAACCAAGGGCGAAGCATTTGCCGGCTTGTCGGTGGCACTGACCACGCCGCTCAAGAATGGAGAGGTCGACTACGACCTCTTTGGCGAGCAGATTGAGTTTCAAGTAGCTGCCGGAACCAACTGTCTGTGCCCCGTCGGCACTACGGGAGAATCGCCAACACTGAGTCACGACGAGCATGAGCGAGTCATCGCATTCGTAGTAGAGAAAGCCGCCGGTCGTGTGAAAGTGATGCCGGGCACCGGCAGCAATAGCACGTCCGAAGCACTCCGCTTGACGAAGTTCGCTGAGAGTGCGGGCGCCGATGCGGCGCTGCAAGTGGCGCCCTATTACAACAAGCCGACGCAGCGTGGACTCTACGAGCACTTCAAGCGGCTGGCCGAAGAGACCAACTTGCCGCAGTGCATTTACAACATTCCGGGGCGTACCGCCAAGAATATCGAGCCAGAGACCATCGTCCGATTGGCGGAGCTCGACAACATTGCGTTGGTGAAGGAAGCCACAGGATCGTTGGATCAGGCCTCGCAGATCATTGCCGCTACGAATCTGACCGTCCTTTCGGGCGACGACAGCCTGACGCTACCATTGATGTCCGTGGGCGCACGCGGCGTGGTTTCGGTGGTTGGTAACTTGGTTCCGGGTGACATGTTGCAGTTGTTGTCGGCAGTCGAAGCTGGCGACTTTGTGAAGGCTCGCGAGTGCCACTTTAAGCTATTCGCGCTTTGCCGCGACATGCTAGGTCTGGCCACGAATCCAATCCCGGTGAAAGCCGCCATGCAGTTGGTCGGGCGCGATTCGGGCGAGTTGCTATTGCCAATGACGCCGCTCGAGGAGAGCGAGCTGAACTTGCTGCGGCAGACGCTAGTGGGATACGGCCTGCTATAGCTGCGAGGTGTCGAAACCAGTTGCTGACTCATTGCTGCTAGCTGTGATTGACGCACCGATGTTGTTGGCCGACGTCACCAAGATATCCGGCGGTTCGTCAGTCAAGCTGTTCAGGTACCGCTGAGCGAGAAACTCGGCCGACTCTAGATCGGGCATGAACGCGAATACGGTCGGGCCCCATGAGCTTTGCCCTACGGCAACGGCGCCAAGCATGCGGAACGCATCGACCGTCTGGGCCACCTGTTGGCTGGCAAACGGGCCGCCTTGAACGGAGGCAAAGCACTCGCCCGCCAGGTGGCCATACTCGTACACGGCAGAAGCAAAGCGATCAAAGTCGGCAGACTCACACGCGGGTACGATGTGCTCGATGGCAAGCTCGTGCAATCGATTCGCCACCGAGCGCGGCACGGGGCGCAGCTCTGCGAACGCCGCGGCTTCGTTGTGGCCAGCGATCCCGGTTAAGTTTCTGGGTGTCGCCAGCACAACGTGCCATCGCCACGGTACACAGCATTGGTGTTGCAACTGCCCGACCGGCTCGTCGCGTCGTTTTCCGGCATCGACGATCAGCCCGCCGTGGGCGAACCCATAGGTTCCCACTGCCGATCGGCGACCGCGCCCTGCCGCTGCTGCCAACTCGGTAGGCAATGCGACAGGGTGCTGCACCCATTCAGCCAGACCTCGCGCGACGGCAAGAGCAAGCTGGGTGCCCACCCCAAACCCCACGTGCTGTTGCGGAAGTGTGACCGCTTCAATGCGGCAGTTGGGGAGTCGATTTAGCGACCAAGTCGTCGCGCAGTGTTTGGCCGCCCGCCGGATGCGTTCGGCGGCCGCTCCAACGGGCCGAAATCGGTCGCAATCGCTCAACTCGAGTCGCAACGCCGGAGCGCGGACCATCATGCCCACACCACCAAACTGTCGCTCATACTCCGGCCCCCAACATCGCAAGCCAAAATGCAGGCGAGCGGGCGCAAGAACTTCAAGGCGACGAATGGAGGGCATAGGTTCGGCGAATCCAGTTGAATGGCGAACCAGCTACGAGTCGAGCATTGTTCGAGTGTCTTCTTCACCCATACGATCGTTCAGGAACTGTTGCAGTTCGGCGAACGCTTGCCGCTCCGAGTCGCCGGCGGTCTTGTCGACAATCGTTGCCAATTGTGCGTACTGATCCATAACCATGTCCATTGACAACAGATGGAGCCGCGTGGCGAGAATCGCAGCCTCGATCACCGCGTGCTTTGCCCGATTGAAGCCAAAAAACTCGCGCACCTGCCCGCTCGTCGTCACACGGCATTCCATCTCCGAGCGGTCCTGAGAATCATCAATACTAATCACCTCGAAAGCGTACCACCGAACGCACTCCGCCAGACGACGTGGGTAGTCGTCTAACTCCACAACAGTAGGCGTGTCGCGCGGCAGGCGCCCGGTAGCGGCTCGCGCGAGCAGTATCACATTGTCGGTCACATGGAGTATGCCGCGGCGAGTGCGGACGAGATTGTGAAACGTTGTTGACGACTGGAAGGGTCTCAGCAGCAGGCGTGTGGTCGGCCAGTCCACCCGTGGTCCCATTGCCGAGATATGCGTCGATCCCAGTTCACTTTCTGTGGTCACAATTCCCTCGAGTAGTGGACATCGATGTAAATCGGACATGACTGCTTGGCTATGGCCGTCGCGGCACGGGACGCGCACCGCTCGGACTCAGAAAGTGATGGGCTGGGTTGGGATGTTTGGTGGGGCGCTCGGGCTCGGAAGTTCGGTAGCGGAGAGCTCCGATGGGTCGGGCAGATGGGTAACGCCGGCCATTGCCAGGAAGTTGTTTACCAACCGGTACCCGTGCTGGGTCAATATCGACTCGGGGTGAAACTGAACGCCGAGTACTGGGAGGTTCGTGTGGGCGAAGCTCATTAGCGTTGTGGCTTCGTCGGCCCAGGCAGTGGCTTTGAGTGGCTCAGGGAGCGAAGGTGGATCGACCACCAGCGAATGGTACCTTCCCACTGCAAGCGGCGACGGCACGTCGCGAAACAGCCCCGCGCCGTCGTGAGTGATCTCGGATGCGCGTCCGTGCCACGGTATGTCGCCACGCACGACGCGCCCTCCCAACGCTTGAGCGATCGTCTGGTGCCCCAAGCAAACCCCTAGCATCGGCACGCTCGTGTGGAGTTGGCGAACCAACTCGAGCGACACTCCTGCTTCGTCTGGCGTGCAGGGGCCTGGCGAGAGCACCACGGCCGTCGGCTGCATCTGCTCGATTTCGCGCACCGTCGTCGCATCGTTGCGAACTACCTTCGTACGCACACTCAGTCGCTCGAAGTACCGAGCAAGGTTATGCACGAAGCTGTCGTAGTTGTCGATAACCAGAATCACTTTTCTTGCACGGCTTTCAGCCAATTGCTTTGAGCATTCCATGGGCTTTGTGCCAGGTTTCTTCGTATTCTCGAAGGGGATCGCTTGCGGCGACAATGCCGCCGCCTGCCGGCAACTGCCACCAACCCGCTCCAGCAGTGATCGTACGGATTAGCAAGCTACTGTCCATGGTGCCGTCAAAGCCAATATAGGCAAGCGAGCCGCAGTACGCACCTCGGGCAGTTGGCTCCACTTCGGAAATGATCTCCATGGCTCGCACCTTGGGAGCTCCTGTGATCGAACCACCTGGCAGCGAAGCTCGCAGCAAATCAATGGGCGACTTTTCGGCCGCCAGTCGCCCCTCAACTACCGACACCAAGTGCTGCACGTAGGCGTAACTCTCCAGTCCACACAACTGCGCGACACGCACGCTGTCAGTCTCGCAGACGCGCGACAGATCGTTTCGCAGCAAGTCGACGATCATCACGTTCTCTGCCCGATCTTTCTCACTTTGCGCCAACTCATCACCGGAAAACAGGTCGGCCTCGGGTCGGGCGGTACGGGGTCGCGTTCCCTTGATGGGTCGCGTTTCTACCGCGCCATCGGTCACCTGCATGAAGCGCTCTGGCGATGCGCTAACAATCTGGCAATCGCCCAAGTCTAGATAGCCGGCGAATGGAGCGGAGTTACAGTCACGCAGCCGCTCGTAAAGCGATGGAGAGTCGTCTCGGGCAGGTACCATCAAGCGTTGCGACAAATTCACTTGGAAGATGTCGCCAGCGTGGATGTAGCCGACTGCCCGCTCGACCGCCTGCAGGTAAGCCTCGCGAGAAAAGTTGCTCAGCACCCCGTTGCCTACATCGAATTGGGGAGCCAAATGCTCACGGCTGAGCGACTTGGTTGCGGACCGGACAACTTCCTCGTCAGCGGCTAGACGTGCTTCGAAAACTCGGCATCGCTCTAGTGCGCGTCTTTCTCGCTCAAGGGGGGCTGGCTCCGGGAAGCCGTGCGATATAATCCAGCCATCATTTGAGAGGTGATCGAATGCAAATACCACGTCGTATAGCCCCATCGCCAACGCGGGTACGCGAAACTCGTCGAATGGCGGACGAGGCAGGCGTTCGAGGCTGTGGCACAGATCGTAGCTGAGCAGACCGGCCGCGCCGCCTTGAAATGGTGGGAGTCCGGCAATCGGTTTGGCGGCGTACTGTTGCACCTGCGATTGCAACTGGCCAAGTGCGTCGCTGCCATCTGCCTGCACCGTTAGCCAAGCGAATGGATCGGCTGCCACGAAGGAGTACCGGCCCAGCGATTCGTGCGGCATCGCGCTGTCGAAGAACGCCACGTGCGGCATCGAGCGTAGCGCCCGAAAGGCGTCCAGCGGTGTGACGTTACTAGGCAATGGCCGTACGACTGGCTCCACGTCGATGCCTTCGTTACCTCCACCGAAAACTGTGTTCGCTTGCGTCATCCGTCGCTCTTACGGTGGGCGCGGCGGAGGTAATGGCGCGTTTCATCCTGTGTCAGATGTCCCCAGTCGAGCGACTCGTCTTGTTGGTACTGCTTGCCCAACTGAATCGCCGTGAGAGCCTTATGCATTTCGTACCCGAGGTAAAACGCATGGCTGGCGTCGAGATTCGAGGGAACGTGTCCATCGGGCCCAGAGTTTAGTAGTTGTTGCATCATGGTGAATGGGTCGACGTCGGCCAAGTGCAATCCGCTCGATACCAGATGGACTCTGCCGTCACGAACAAAAACTCGGTAATTGTGATCTTTGATGTCGTGGGCCAGTTGTTCGAGATCCTCGTCGGATGGTTCGTGCAGTCGTTCGTCGCGAAGCGTGAGCAGCCGCGTTTCGAGGTGCTTTGGCGGCACGCGTTCGTTGATTGCGTGGTACACCAGCCGACGGCCAATATCGCACTCGCGAACACTCGACGTGGCCCAGTTGATCACTTCGGTCGTTAGCACACTCCGAATCCCGAGTTCCTGGCAGATCGCGAGAAGCAGGACATTCACGCCAGCCGAGTCGACGTCGGTAAGCTCCGTAAGGTTGCCAATGCCCATCATCATCTCGGCGTCGGGATACCGACAGCGGATTCGCATATAGCGTTCCAAGCTGGTGACGAAGCCGAGTCCAATGGGTTCGAGGATGGGGTCGATCCGCACGGGCACACCGCGCTGCGCCAAGTGGTCAACTGTTTCGTCCAATCCGGACAATGTCCTGGGTTCGTCGGGCACGGCGACAACCGTCGCACCCCAATCGGCAGCCGCTTCGCGATTCGACGAATTGACCGACAGGACCAATTCGGCTCCCGCTTCCACAGCGGGGGCGATCTCGCGCGGGTCAAGGCTATCAATCGACACCCGCAGGCCAAGGTCCTTTACCGCACGTACCGTATCTCCGACCGCTGCCCAAGGTCCGACGGCATCGCAGCCGATGTCGATCACATCGGCCCCATCGGTGGCGTAGCGCTGGGCGATGGCCACGATTTCGTCGAGTTCGAGGCGTGGGCAGTGATTGATTTCGGCGATGATCTCGATGTCGTACTCGCCGTAAACCTCCGTGCTACGTTGACGTCCGAAATGTTCAGGGAGCCGGCGCAAATCGCGTGGGCCAAACTCGATTGGCACGTCGCCCACAACGGCTACAATCGGCTTGGTGTCACCTTCGCAGTAGCCGGGAAGCAGCAGCAAGGTAGCCCTTGGGTCGAGCGTTAGCTTTTGCGCGATCCACTCTGGCGTCATCAGCGCGGCGACAGTGATTGGCAGTACGTCGATCGAGTAGCCGAAGTCCATCGTCTCCGCAAGCGAGTCGACCGCCGAACGTAGCGCGGGCTCAGCGAGTCGACCCGTGACAAATTGAATGTGCTTGCGCGACAACGGATTCGAGACACGTTGGGGGAAGTATTACTCGCTACGCTGCCGCACGACGCCAGCGTCGGTGGTCAGTCAATCTGACGGTCGGTACGAACCGGCGAAGCCACCGTTGACAGGCAACGTCACGCCGGTGATGAAGTCGGCGCCCGGCGATGCCAGATACACGGCTGCGGCGGCTACATCGTCGGGAGTGCCCCAGCGGCCTTTGAGCGCTTCGTTTCGTGCCCGGCGGTCCCAATACTTGCTGGCAGTTCCGCTCCACCTTGTGCGAATCCAACCCGGTGCCAAGCAGTTTACCCGCACATCGGGAGCGAGCGTCTTCGCCAAGCTCTGGGTAAAGGCCATTACAGCGCCTTTGGCCGCTGCAAACATCTGGCCACTATCGCCTTCCATGCCGGTAACCGCTTGGTCCCAGCCGATGTTGATGACACATCCGGCGCCGCGCTGCTTCATCCGCTCGCCCGTAGCGCGTGACAGGGCAATGGTGGCTTGCACGTCGACCTGCCACAAGGCGGCGAGCTTTTCGTCAAACGTCCAGTCAGCCGCATCGCCGGTCAGCACGTCGACTCCTGCATTGTTGATCCAGATGTCGATAGGCCCAGGTTGCCAGGCGTCGGCTACGAATTGGCTGCACGCTTGGGCGTCGGTCAGATCGACGGCGAAATCGGAGCCGCGGGCGGTCTCGCCGAGCGCCGCCCTTACTTCCCGCATTCCTGACACATTCGATCGCGTATGCAAGTGCACGCTTGCCCCTGCGCCTGCCAGTCCAAGGGCGATTGCGCGGCCGATGCCGCTGCTGCTTCCCGTAACCAGCGCAGTCTTGCCCACGAGCGAGTCGTTTTTTGACAGACCATCCATCATGAGTGCCGTTGTTGGTCGGCAAGCGAGAACCTACTATTACAGTGGGCAACTAACCCCATCTGCGTTCGACTCTCCCACTATACAAGGTTATTTGTCGTATGTCGTCGGACCCTGCTACGTCGAAGTCAAGAGACTCAAAATGGTGGATTCGCTGGTTTCCGTTGCTATGGTCGGCATTACTTGCCGTGCTATACGGCCTGATTCAGTATTGGTTGGCCAACGGCATGGACACGGACAAGGGAGTTGTAGCCACCATCGCAATTCTCAACCTTGCCTGGATGGGCCTGCTAGTGTGGCTGCTGTTCTGCTGGCCACCCATCGTGCGGTTGTCGATTGCACAGAAGTGGCTGTTGCGCGCTGCGGTGGCAGCAGTGGTAATTGCCGTGTTTGCGAGTATCGACGTCGACTACGACGGCGATTCGCGTTGGCGAGCGATACGGTTCGCCTGGAACGCGGATCCCGACGAGCAACTCGAGGCATTGGAAGCCAGCAACGTCGCCAATGGTTGGCAGACGTCGCCTGACGATTATCCACGGTTTCTTGGGTCTGGTTATTGGGCCGAAGTCTCCGACGTGATGATCGACGACGACTGGGAAGCTCGCCCGCCTGAGCTGTTGTGGAAGCAGCCGATTGGCGCTGGATGGTCGGCATTCGCCGTCGTGGGCGACTACGCCATCACGCAGGAGCAGCGGGGCGCACAAGAGCTTGTGGTGTGCTATCGAGCGATTGATGGCGATGTGGTATGGACTCACGCGGACAATGCACGCCATGACCCCACTGATTTGGGTGGCGGGCTTGGCGGAATTGGACCCCGCGCAACACCAACGGTACACAACGGGCGCGTCTACACGATGGGCGCCACGGGCATCGTCAACTGCCTCGATGCCCAAACAGGTGAGCCGATTTGGTCGCACAACATACCCGAAGAGTACGCCGTAACGCCACTATTGTGGGCCAACGCTGGTTCGCCGCTGGTAGTTCCTGATACGAATCTCGTGGTGGTCAACGGTGGCCAGGCGAACGACGCGGATGGGCATTCGTTGTTTGCCTTCGACCGCGACACCGGCGCGCTGGTGTGGCAAGCGGGGCCCCAAGTCACTTCTTATGCCTCGCCGGTCTACGCTGTGTTTGCCGAGGTGCCGCAGATTATCCAGGTGAATGAGTCGACGGTGAGCGGGCATCGCGTCGACGATGGCCAAGAACTCTGGATGTTTGAGCAGCCAGGCAGTTCCTCGGGTAACGCTTCTTGCTCGCAGCCGATCCCACTTGCCGACGACCGAGTGCTGGTTTCCAAAGGGTACGGCATTGGCGCGAAGTTGGTGCAAGTCGATGGCGCCGACACCATGAAGTTCGGTGCGGAGCAGATTTGGGCCAAGAACGTGCTCAAGACAAAGCTCGCCAACTTGGTCGTGCGCAATGGTTACGCTTACGGCCTGGACCACACGCTGATGTCGTGTGTGGACGTGGAAACCGGGAAACGGAAGTGGAAGAAACGCCGGTCGGGCGGCCTGGGGCACGGGCAGGTGTTGCTGGTGGGCGACAAGATATTCGTATTGTCCGAAACGGGCGAAGGCGTGCTGTTGGAATGCAATCCCGACAAGTACGTCGAACTTGCCAGCATGCAGTTACTAACCGAAGACGGCGTTACCTGGAACAACCCCGTGATTGCCGGCCCGCTCCTCTTGGTGCGCAACAACCTAGAAGCGGCCTGTTACCGATTGCCACTGCTGAGTCAAAGCCCAGACGAAGCGGGTGCTGGTCCTTAATGGCGTAGCACGAGCACGGGCAGGTGGGCCAGGCGCAACACGCGTTCGGCGACCGAACCAATCAGCAGTCGGCGGAATCCTGTGCGCCCGTGCGATGGCATCACGATCGCGTCAGCGCCGATCTCTTGAGCGTGCTCCACGATTCCGTGGCCAGCGTCGCCAAACGCCACATGATAGGTGATGCCGTTGTACTTGGCGTCGCCAAAGGTCTTGCTGAACGAGCCCTCAATGTTTTCGCGCTGCACGTCTTCGCTGATCGATTCCCAAACGACGCCAGGAGTGGTGACATCGAGGTCGGGGGCGACGTGGACCACGTGCACCATCTCGGCCGAGTCGGCCATGTCAAGCGCGTCGTCTACCGCCTTGACGGACTCGTCGCTGAAGTCCACTGGCACAAGGAGCTTCTTTCCAGCAAACCAGTTTTTCATGGCTTTTCTCCCAATCACGAACCAATAATCGTGCGCGGATGGCGCGACCCCAACGCACGGTATCGAAATCTTCTGGTGGTGGCGAGTCGACGCGTGTTAAGGCAAGCCGCCGTCATCATCTCTACGGTGCAATTATAGTGCCACGGCGCTGCTGTTGCTCGACCGCGTGTTGCTCGGCGAATTTCGGAGCCTGGCGGTGTGCGGATGCTCACGATCTGTTTCACCGCAAAATGTGCGTTACCGCGCGGTCGACTCGGCTTGCTTCGACTCATCGGAGCCTGGAGAATGGCGGAGGTGTATTACTATTTCGGCGTTTTCCAGGCGAACAATTGCCATTTGAGCGCGATTGCTGCCGGCGGCTCGGGGGATGGGTGTAGCGGCGAATGTCCGACAGAATCAGCGACTTTGACGACGAGGCTCAGCGGGTCCGGAATCGCGCTATGGAAGCAATTAGCGTCGGCATCGCGATCGCCGACGCCGGGCAGCCGGATATGCCCATCATTTACTGTAACGAGGCATTTCAGTCGATTACAGGTTATCGCGCCGACGAGGTTTTGGGTCGCAACTGCCGATTTCTGCAGCAGGACGATCGAAATCAAGACGCCCGCCAAGTGATCCGCGAAGCGCTAGCCAAAGACCGCGAGTGCAGGGCGTTGTTGCGGAACTATCGCAAGGACGGGTCGCTATTCTGGAACGACCTCACGATTTGCCCGGTACGCGACGCCAACGGTTTGGTGACCCATTACGTGGGTCTGATGAACGACGTGACTGCCCGCGTGGTCGCCGAAGAACAGAAGCGTGAGCGCGAAGCGCGTTTGCAGGCCATTCTCGACACGGCAGTCGAGGCAATTATCACGATCGACGAACGAGGGCGTTGCGAATCGATCAACGGTGCTGCCGAACGTATGTTCGGCTACACGGCCGACGAGGTGCTGGGTAGGAATATCACCTTGTTGATGCCTGAACCCTACCACAGCGAACACGATAGCTATCTCGCGGACTATCTGCGTACCGGTCACCGGAAGATCATTGGCATCGGACGCGAAGCGATGGCCAAAAGAAAGAATGGCGAGGTGTTTCCAATTCACTTGTCCGTGAGTGAAATCCAGTTAGAACGGGGCCGGCTGTTTACGGGAATTGTGCAGGACATCACCGAGCAGAAGAACGCCCAACGTCGGCTCGTGCAATCGGAAAGGCTGGCAGTATTGGGCGAGGCGATGGCCCGCCTGGCGCATGAGAGTCGCAACGCGCTGCAGCGGATTCAGATCGCTGTGGAGTCGGCACGCATCCATTGCAGCGATCAATCGCCACAAATTCGACACCTTGATGCGATCGAGAGGGCGAACGACGCACTGAATGCGCTGTTGGAAGAACTGCGGAACTATGCAGCGCCGTTGCACTTGGAAAAGAACAAGGTTCCTCTGGCGAGCGTCTGGCGCGAGGCGTGGAGCACCGTGGCGCACCATTGGGATGATCGAGACGTCGAGTTTACCGAGCATGGCGACGCGGAGACTTGCGAGTGCTACGTCGATCGATTTCGGATGGTCCAAGTGTTTCGCAATCTGTTTGAGAACTCACTGGCGGCCTGTAAGGACCCCACACGAATCGAGATAGCGGTCAAGCGCAATTCCGAAGTCGGCCGCGATGGATGGCTCGTCACCCTTCGCGACAACGGCCCGGGACTAACCACAGTGCAAGAAGAGCGGGTTTTTGAACCATTCTTTACCACCAAGGCGAAGGGTACGGGGTTGGGCATGGCGATCGCCAAACGGATTGTCGAAGCGCACGGTGGCTGGATCGCGGTAGCCGGCTCTGAGCGACCCGGTGCCGCGTTCGACGTCTTCCTCCCACATCGGTTGGATCGCGAATAGCACACGCGAAGAATGCCACGACTTTGCCGTGCCGTTATCGCTCACTCTTGTGGCGGAAGGGCACAAGGTGCCGCGACTGCTTGTGACGACGTCCGGAGCCCAAGGTCATCTCCCCGCCATTATCAATCGGGTGCGACTCTCTACGGGTGGCACGCGACTTGCTACCTACCTCGGCTGAAGGTGGTAAACGATTGGAAAGCACTGCTGGTCGTACGGCCAATCAACTTGCGGAGGTCCGAGCCATGACATCGCCCACAAACAACACGAAGACTAACGAGTTCAACCTCTCCAACGCAGTGCGAACCGATTGCAAGTTGGCGCTTGCTGAAGTGACCGACGAGCGCGTGCATCCGGGGCTTGCGAGAGTGACGTACGAGTTGGACGGCAGCCAGGCGGTACTCCAAGGCGATGTGCCGACCTTTTACCTTAAGCAACTAGCCCAGGAAACCGCGTCGCGCATCAACGGTGTGGTCAGAATTGTAAACCGGATTGAGGTCAAGCACGCCAAGGTTGGCGGACGTTAGAGCGTGCTTTACCTATCTGTAGCGATGTTGGCGCCAACGAGTCAAATATGTTAAAGGGCCGAAGCAGGCGAATCTGCGTGATTCGTCGATGCAGGCCAACGTAGCCAGATGCAGATGGAGTAAGCAAAAACGCTACAGATAGGTAAAGGGCGCTCTAATGTGACGACGTTCGCAACTTCCCGATCTTGTCTTGGACAACACACTACAAGCGCCATCTCAATTCCGTTGGCCCTACGCGCTTGATGTCGATGGGTTTGGATTGCTTGGCGTTGAACTTCGTGATGCGTTTCCGTGTGTCACCAGCCAACTGCCCCAGTTTCTGCATGTACTCTGCGTTCTCTTTCATAAAGTTCTTCTTTGCTGTGGGTGTGAGGATCGAACTATGGCGTCTTACGCGAGCAAACTCGTCAGATGTTTTGTCTAGGTGAACGTGAAGAAGACTCAGACTATGCTCCTGGTCCGATGCATCGCGCCTAATCGCTTCAACAACTGCCAAGTCCGCAACGACATCGACAATGGCCTTTAGATCGTCTCCTGACCGCAGGCGGTGTTCCAACCGGATCTCGAACGTTCCCTGACCGGGAAGAAACTCTGCAGACAGGTTCTCTTGAAGCCACTCGAGGGGGTCTGCTCGCTGCAACAGGAACCGGTTGGTCGAGAGGCGCGGATCGCTTAACGCCGAGCGTGCCAATGCCGTCGACTTCACAAATCTATTGAATCCTTCGCGAAACTCTTTACGGTCGAATGGGACGACTTTCGGCGGTGGCGGCAAACTGCCGTCATCGGCGGCTTCCCAAGCGTTCAACTCTTGAGTGTACGGATCGCCTTTGTCGAGCAGGGCAGGCTTGTTTGCTGTGTATGTCACGTTGCCCGGCCGCTCTTTCACGTTGATCTGCGCGGTGGCGACCCACCGTCGCTGCGGCACATAAATGGCTAACGTGACGCACAGAAGCGCCATCGCGATCAGCAGGGCAAGCAACCGGAATCTCAGCAACCGCCTGATCATCCAATCAAGTTCTTCCGACGTACACTAACGGTTAAGGAACTCTTGGCTGAAGGAATTGATTGTATCAGGCGCTTAAACCAGTCACCACATATGAAAGAGACCAAGCGGCAACGGGCAGGCAAGATTCCAGGTTTGCCTGGACATCACGTGGCGACTTCGCTCGGATCGACGTGGTACTTTTCGATCAAACGGTACAAACTTCGCCTACTCACGCCGAGTGCTTTCGCGGCTCGCAGTTTGTTGCCGTTCTCGTGTTGCAGCGCCTGCACGACGCGTGCGCGGGTAAGCGAGGCGAGGTCGATGTCGGGCGCCACGACCGACGCGTCAGGCGACTGATGGTCGTCGAGGATCTCCGGTGGCAGATTCTCTTTGCGTAGGATCTCGTCGTCCGCAAGGATCTTCGCCCGCTCGATGGCATTGATGAGTTGCCGGACGTTGCCCGGCCAACTGTATTTTGCGATTGCGTCGTGGCACTCAGGTTCAAACTCCCAACCCGCGCCGGCGAAGTGATTGGCCAACAGCAGTACGTCGTCGACCGTGCGCGCCCGCAGCGGCGGCAACACAATGGTCATGATGTTGATGCGATAAAAGAGATCTTCTCTGAATCGCTTCGCCTCAACCTCTTTCGCCAAATCGCGATTGGTAGCGGCAATGATTCGCACATCTACTTGCCGTTCTTTGAGCGATCCCACACGGCGCAGCGAACCATCTTCGAGCACGCGGAGTAGCTTAGGTTGTAGTGCAGGCGCCAGCTCGCCAATTTCGTCGATAAACAAGGTGCCGCCGTCGGCTACCTCGAATAAACCTTGCTTCGAAGTTGCCGCTCCGGTAAACGCCCCTTTTTCGTGACCAAACAGCTCGCTCTCCAGTAAAGGCTCGGGCAAAGCTGCGCAATTGATCACCACCATGGGCTTCTCGGCTCGACAACTGGCGTCGTGAAGCGATCGGGCAACCAGTTCCTTACCGGTGCCACTCTCGCCTTGGATGAGAATTGGCTTCTCGCTGGGTGCGGCCCGCTCGATCAACCGAAACACCTCCAGCATAGCGGGCGACTCGCCAATCATGCGGTGTTTAGGCGCGCCGCGCTGGATGATCGCTCGGAGTTGGCGATTCTCCTTGCGCATCGTTGCCGATTCGCTTGCTTTGGCGATTACCGTCTCCAGCTGCTTCATTCGCACCGGTTTGCTGAGGAAGTCGTACGCCCCAAGCTTCATTGCCTCCACGGCGTGCTCGATTGTGCCTTGCCCGGTGAGTAAGATGACTTCCGTGTCCGGGTTGTCTTCCTTGATTTTCTCAAGCAACTCAATGCCCGACATGCCCGGCATTACCATGTCGACGACGGCCACCGCAAAGCTGTGACTGCCGATGGCCTCCAATGCGGCCTCGCCGCAATCAGATTGGGATACGCGATGGCCATGGTCGACCAGGTAGGCGACGAGACCATCGCGCAGCTCCTGATCGTCGTCCACAATCAGCAAATCGGGCTTCAGGTTTGTCATAGGATGGTTCCGTTTTCTCCTGGACGAGCCTCGCGTTCCATGCAATCAGCCTCGAGTACGGGGAACTTCTGAGAAATCGCGATAGGCCATCTATACTACGAAGTTGCGTCGAATAGCGAGTAAGTGTTCAATTCCCTGCGTTATTGTCCATTGATCCCCCCGAATTGTCGTCCGTGCATTGCGCCCAAGACGTTTCGGGCAGTAGTCCCGTGGCACGGGTAGCTGCGTGGCGGAGGGTAGCCGGTATAGTGGGCTTGTCGCCTTCGCCGCGAACAGTGAGCGCGCGAGGCTCTGGGTGCCCAGATCGAACTGCATTGGGAGTGCTCATGTGATGACGCAAACGATGGCGGGAATCCGTTTGCAAGTTGAGTGCCAAGCGGCAAGAAGGCTATACTTGGGACTGTATTTTGCGGTGGTTGGCTGATCAAACGACGATTTGACTGGGCACATTGTCCCCGTTGCCCGCACACCGAGCGAATTCGCACACCTTGGAAGGCGACCCTTTGGGATCGGGAACTTATCGATTCGTGGTGGAGTAGTTCTGCAGTCCGTCGTCGACCCTGAGCCAATCGACTAATAGCGTGTCGAGAATCAACTGGGTGACGTGGTAGGCTACCATAGGCAGCACTGCCAGCCCGCTGAAACCGAGGGCGACGTCTAGTCCAATCATCAGCGTCTTCTGGCTACCGGCGACCGCCACCGCCAGCCGGTTTGCGTCGCTCGACCCAACCGCCCGGCCGCCAATCCAACCCGCCGCGAACAGTAGCAAGTGCAACACCGCGACGGCAACCAGTAACGCCAGCCAGTGGATGGCCGTAATCGTGGTGGAGTCGAGGCGCGACAGCGTGTCGCCTGCGCTCACGGCTCCGAAGAAAACCATCGTCAGTACTCCTATCTGCGCGGTGTAACTCAATAGCGGCTTGCGTCGGGTCGCGGCTTCGGCAACGGTGGACGACAAACGCAGCAACTGGGCAACGACCACCGGAGCAACGACCAGCATCAATAATCGAATCACCAGTCCGCGTGGCGCGGCTTCTTCGCTTCCTAGTAGTATCCACAACCAGGCGGGCAGCACCAGGAAACACGCCAGGTTCGTGATCAAGGTAACCAAGAGGGCAATGGCTTCGTCGCCGCCCCCGCGCCGCGTCCACACCGCCGCAGAGGCCAGCGTGCATGGCACGGTCGCAGCCACCACCAGACCCACCGCGAGCGGAATTGGCAGCAACTGACCAATCAACCAAGCGAGTACAGGAGCGACAATCGTGCTGAGCACTAGCGCTAAGACAATCGCTCGCGTGGCGCGCGCGGCTTTCGAGAGCTGGCCGAACGACATCGGTAACGCAGTTAGAAACAACACTGTGGCCACTAGCCACCCGCGCGGAAAACGTACCAACTGCTCAAGTTGTGGACCAAAAACGAGCCCTACCGTAAGCACCATCGCCAACAACACGAGAAACCAGTGGCGGAGAGCAAAGGCGATCATTCCGAAGCTGCGCCGCTAGGGGTCGGCTTGGCAGCCAATTGCTGTCGCCAACGTTCTGCCAGCAAGCGATTGCCCCGGGACATTGGGCCGTCGCTGGTTTCGAGCAATCCGATAGCTTCTTCTGTCCGCCCCAACGCCTCGAGCGCGCGGGCCTGATTGTAACGTGCGCCGGTTTGCCACTTTGGAATCTTGGTAGCCTTGTTGAGCCAATTCAGTGCGACACCGTAGTCGCCACGGTCGAACGAAAGCAGCCCTTGCCAGTAGGTTGCATTCTGTTTGGCCGCAGTCCAAGCACGACGGACGTCGCCTGCCTCGAGTCGCTCAATCGTGCGATCGGTGGGTCGAATGTTCTCGTGAGTGTACAACCGGCCTGCGTCGCGGTGGTCGTCGATCTTGGTCTCCAAGTTGGCGCGACTTGTGTCGATCGTCGTCCCTGAGTCGCCACGGAAGTGCAGCAGCCTGGCTTTCCACAACCTCGGCTTATGCACGAACGGCTCGAACTCGATCGCCGCCCTCGTCCGCTGGTTTCTCAACTGTCGTGATCGCGCGGGAGTTGACTGCGATGGATTGCCGCCGGCTCGTAGTTGATCGGCGGTTACTTCGTACGGATGGGGCCAAATAACAATCGATTCGATGCCACCCGCTTTCGGCAAGTCGGTCGCCAGTTGGTCGGCGTCGACGGCTATTAGCAACGAATCGTTGCCCGACAGCCGCGATTCAAGCAGCGCCGCCCTTCTGGTAAGCGAAAACGGCCCAGCAACGATTTCGGCGGTCAGTTGCTCCAGATTTGCATCGTTGGGAACGTAGGACTCGTCGTCCAACTCTAGCGATTCGAGCACGGAAGGATCTGCCTGAACTTCAGCAAGCGTGAGCGTATCGCCGCCGTCGCCCACTATTGGCAACCCGATTTCTGGATCGAACAACAGTAGTTGATCTTCGACCAACGCTCCGCACCACAGCGGGCCGTCGTCGCCTGCTGGGCGAATCACCACCACGGGTATTTCTTGTTGTCGGCAAAGTTGGGCGAACACCCAGGCGCGCCCCGCAGGTGTGGCGTGGCCATGAAGCATGGCCTGCCAGGGACGTTGGCTGGGCCTTTCGCTACTTGGCTCTTCCAGTTGCAGATTGCGAATCGTCCAGTCGAACAACTTGTGGGCGCGGTCGCGATCGTTACGTAGATCGGCGGTCACCCAATTCGAAATGTCGCGAGCCCAGGTGGCTTCTTGCAGCAACCTTCCTTCGTAGCCTTGTGCCTGCTTGTCTCGCAGTTCGTCCGACGGGAGTGAAAACGCGCCGCGGTCGAGAGATTCGTCGCTAGCAAACAACTCGAGCTCGGGCGTGTCGCGAAGAGATTGGGGGAGGGTTTCGAGTAACTCGGTCGGCTGCCATTCGACGGTGGTTTTGGTTTGTCGAAGCCACTGGTTCAGCCGCTCGACGATCTGCTCGATGGCGGCCTGATCGGGGCTGGGTTCCCAACCCAACAGTGGAACGCCCCGGCGTGCGTAACGATTCAATTCGATTAACAAGTCGCTGAAGCGGGTGTCGCGAAAACGATAGATCTCCATCCGTGCCGGCGTCTCGATAGGCAACCGGAGCTGTTCCTCGGGCGTAAACGTGCTGAGGTCGAATTGCAGAGTATTCGTATCGAGCACCTGCTCGACTTCGAACTCGAATGCCGTGGTCGAAACAATATCGTCTTCAACCAGCATGTCGCGAAACAGGGCGTCAGCGACTTCGACTCGCTGGTCTGCCGGCAACGCCGAGAGTTTAGCATCGGGGAATAGCCTGTTGGCCAACGCGACTCGATCGTTTTTTGTAAGACTTTGGATTTCGCGAAGATCTTGATAGGAAAGCCGCATCTTTTCGCCACTAAACGCCGCATCCAGGTCGGATTGCTGATTCGCATACCACTTGACCATGTCACCAGGCTTCACGCCGAGCGCTTTGAAGCGGGCATTGCCCTTCGGAACGCGTAGGATGTTGTAGATGGGAAACGCCTCAGTCGACAGCGTGGTTCGCTCGGCCAGCACGTCCTGCCCATCGCTACTCTTGGTGGCATCGAGGACGATGGACGGGGGGCGCAGCTCGAGGATCGACTGCTGGGGCAAGTCGGCCAGAGCGCCTGCCGCGGAGTCGAGGATCGTTTGACTCCGCTTGGCACTGCTTGCGACCTCGCCCATGCCAGCTTGGCCAACCGAACGAGTGTCGCGCCGGCAACCGCCGGACACCAACGCGGCAACTAGCGCGCAGACTACCGTGAGCAGGGCGACAGGGCGAGCAAAGCGAGTGTTGGGCATACCGGACGATGCGGACGTAGGTTTGGGTTGGCTAGTCGAACGCGGCGACCGTTTCGCGAATTGCCAGCAACCGGTCGACTACGGCTGGCAATTGGTCGAGTGGCACCATGTTGGGCCCGTCGCTCGGCGATCGATCAGGTTCGGGGTGCGTTTCGCAGAACAGTCCGTCACAACCAATCGCCATGGCGGCGCGGGCCAGCGGTTCGACCATGGCCCGATTGCCTCCGGTTGCGCCGCCCAGGCCGCCGGGTTCCTGCACGCTATGCGTGGCGTCGAACACCACGGGCACGCCGAGCGCCCGCATCTGTGGAATCGAACGCATGTCGTTCACCAACCGCCCGTAGCCGAAAAAGGTGCCACGTTCGCACAGCAGCATGTTTTCGCACCCAGCCGCCGACAACTTGCCGACCACGTGCTGCATATCGCTGGGGGACAGGAACTGTCCTTTCTTCGCATTGACGGCCTTGCCGGTTCGCGCGGCAGCCACAAGCAGGTCGGTTTGCCGGGCCAGAAATGCGGGAATCTGCAGGAGATCGCACACTTGGGCAACTGGCGCTGCGTGTTGCGGTTCGTGAATGTCGGTGGTCGTCATTAGGCCCGTCGCCGAGCGAACCTGCTCAAGCATGCGCAGCCCTTCGTCGAGTCCCGGACCGCGTACCGCGTCGATGCTGGTGCGGTTGGCCTTGTCGAACGACGCCTTGAATACCAATTGGATGTCGCGAGTCTCCGCCATCAGCGCCAATCGCTCGGCGATTAGCAGCGTCAGATCGAGCGTTTCAAGCACGCACGGGCCGGCAATCAGTAGCAGCGGCTGGCCTGGTCCGCAGCGGAATGGACCAATCTGTGCTGGGAGGTTGGGCACGTGGGATGCAGCGTGGAATAGAAGGTTGGAGCGCTTGAATCGGAACGACCGGCACTTGCCACGCGAAAATCGCTCCCACAAATCATGACGCACGCGGCTGGGGCCATCAATCCCGCTTTCAGCGGGACTCGACGCCCAGACGGGTTGCCACTTTGGGGGTGACCACCAGCTGCATCCGGCCGGGCAGCGACGAGACCTCCACCGGCAACACGCCGCCGGGGTCGCCATCGATTTGGAACGGCACTTCACTGCCATCGGCCGCCTCGATCAGAAAACGGTCGCTATGCCCTGTGTGGACGCTCTTCAATTGGTGATGGCTTCGACGCACTACGTGCCATAGGTACCACAGACCCGCGGTGAACGAGCCTCGTTTGAGCTGGCACAGGTCGAGCAGTCCGTCGGTGCCCACCGCGTGCGGCGCTAGTGGTAGCCCGAGAGCATAACAAGGCAGATTCACCACGAACGTCCAGCAGCCGGTGGTCGCGATCTTGTTGCCCACCGCGTCGAGTGCAGTCACCGTGACCTTCGGGTAGTCGTAACCGCCTATCGTCTGCATCAGCGGGCCGGCGTAGGCAAGGTGCGTGATGTTGCCGTCGCGCCGTTCGTGGACTCGTCGCACCACTTCGGCGTCGAAACCAGCACTGAACAAGATGGCGAATACCTTGTCGCCGGCCACGGCGGCGTCCATGGGTACCACAACTCCAGTGGTCAGCAACTCGGCAACCGATTTTGCCGTGCAGCGGTGGCCTAAGTACTTGGCCAAAAGATTCTCGGTACCCATTGGTAGGATGGCCAGCGGGGTGCCAGGCGGAGTGTGGTTGAGCACGGCGCTAATCGTACCGTCGCCTCCGGCCGACACCACGGCCCGCAAGTCGCCCGACTCTTTGGCCGCGGCGGCCAGGCCGCCTAACTCGGCGGGACCGCCCGCGACGGTGGTGGTCATTCCCAGTTCGGCTAATCGCTCGATCACCTGATCGACTACCGCCCGTCGACGCCCCGCGCCGGCCTTGCGATTGACAAGCATCAGCACTTGGGTAGCGGCGGTGTCGATGGGTCGCGCGGTGCGAGGCGCTGCTTCGGTAACGGTCACGATTGCCTGATCGGTATGGGGGACCTAGTTCGAGATTGCGGCCTGTTGTCGGCGAATCGCGCTAACCATCGCCAATGGTGCGAAAGATTCCTCGCTTCCGAGAGTGCGGGCAGTATAAGGCCAAAGAGCTACATATCCAATTCGCGGACACCCGCGTGAATCGCTGACCATGAGGTGAGAGTGAAGGAAGCGAGTCGTAGCGGCCTTTCTCAAGTTGAGATCGCTCGAAAGACTGTCTCCGCTAGGTCGACCCGGGGACGAGTCGGAGCACCAATTGTAAGTCATTCTCCGGAATGGGGTTGCGCGTCGCTGTCTCGATTCGAAACAAATTGGTCGGGCCCAGCTAGGCGGAGTTGCAGATGTAGCGTGACGGCACACATTGCGTCAATCTGACACGTCAAAAGTGCGCGAATTAGCGATGTCATGGGTCCTTTTTGCGATGAAGCAACGAGCTGCATTGCACCGCATTGTCTCACGTTAAACTCTTGCCTTCAAACCACTTTCGATGCGTGTTAGTACGCCCATCTTTGGCCGTCCACGTCGATTTGGCACCCTAGGTGCGACCTTCTGTTACCGTTGGCGGCACGTGATACGAAGCTCGCCGACCTCAAAACTTGCTGGCCCGCGGGGCCTCGAATGAATTGTGATACGACGGTTGACTTGCCCCTGACCGTTGCATCTGGTCAGCGTGTGTCTGGCTCATTCGAGGCCCGCTTTTTGTGCGGGCGCAGCAGCCAGAGCGCCGCAAGGGCCAACCAGAGGCTCGAAGGTTCAGGCACGGCCAGCTTGCTCGCCAACGACCCAGCACTCGCGACAGTCGCGTTGCCAAAGTTGGCTTTCCAGACCGTGTAGTCGCCCGAATCGACGATATCGTTGCCGTTTCCGTCTGCTGCCAGATTCGTGACCGAACCCATTGAGTCGCGCCAGACGGAATAGTCGGCGAGGTTGACGAGGCCATCGCGGTTGTAGTCGCCAAGGGATGTGGACGACTGGCCAAGGCTAGACGACCAGACGCCGTAGTCGGCGGCATCTACCACGCCATTGCCATTGCCATCGGCTCCCACTTGCGAAGTGGATCCAAGTGTGTCGCGCCACAAGGTGTAGTCACTCAGATTGACCACCCCATCAAAGTTGTAGTCACCGTCGGGGAAGACGAGTGGATTGACATCGTTGACGAACACTAAAATATCTTCAAACGCACCCATCGTATCCAACAACGGGACGTTGTCGAACAAATCACCTTCGTCGCGATCTACGTCGTAGGCCGTTAACGCTGCGATATCGTCAAGAACATCAAATCCACGGACAATTCGCCCAAAGACGGTGAATCCGCCATTTTGGGCGTCCAAGTTGTTGGCGTTATCCTGTGAGTTAAAGAAAAAACCACTGTCAGCGCTATCTGGATCACCACCCATCTTAGCATAGGACAAAGTGTATTTGAGGTTTGAGATTCCTGGTTCATTTTGTACAGGTGGGTCGGTAGGGACGACGGCCAGCCCTTCGCTCGCGGTGTACTTGAATCCGCCACCCTGCACGACGAAAGTGCCCAACTCGCCGTGGTCGTCGAATGCGTTTGGCATTCGATGGATGAAAGACTGGTCGTAGTCGTCGTCGTGCGCATAGTTTAAGAAATTCGTAACGCTGTTCGGCGTAGCCGTGTCGAATAACCTCACGTCGATGTCGCCTAGGGACGTGTTGAATCGGACAATGGTGGCTGACACTGAACGCATCGAGCAGAAGCACACCACTAGTGCCAAGAAAAGCGCGCAGTGAGTCCAGGAGATGCCGGGCCAATTCCGACGTACAGTGACACACTCAGGTGCCATCAGGGGTGCCTCTTCGACGACGTCTGTTCCGTGTCCGCAAACCTCTAAACTACTTGGTGACCGCAATTCTGTCCACGATCAGCGTCGTCGACAATATCTGCCACCACTGGAGTGTTCTTGCTATACTCACGGGCCAATAGCTGGTGCTTACCGCATCTAGAAAGTGCCAAACTCTGAGGGTTCCATCACCAAATCTTATCGGTAGCCAAAGGCGGGTATTGACGACTATGACGGCTTTTTCAGAAGTTGACCGAATTCAGTTCGAAGGCCCCGATTCGACGAATCCACTGTCGTTCCGCCACTACAACGCGGAGGAGATGATCGAGGGTAAGTCGATGCGGGACCATCTGCGGTTTAGCGTGGTGTACTGGCACACGTTTCGGAATCCGCTCAGCGACCCGTTTGGCGTTGGCACCGCCTTGCGGCCCTGGGACGACGGATCGGAGTCGGTAGAGAACGCGCGGAACCGAGTACGGGTGGCGTTCGAATTCATCGAGAAGCTTGGTGCTCCTTACTACGCCTTTCATGATCGCGACGTCGCACCTGAAGGAGCGACACTCGACCAGAGCAATAAGAACTTCGATGCCGTCGCCAAGGTGCTCAAGGAGGAGCAAGAGCGCACCGGTGTTCGTCTGCTATGGGGTACAGCGAATCTGTTTTCCAATGCCCGTTACATGCACGGCGCAGCCACCAGCCCGAATGCCGAGGTGTTTGCGTTTGCCGCGGCTCAGGTGAAAAAGGCGCTTGAGGTGACGCACGAATTGGGTGGCGAAGGCTACACCTTCTGGGGTGGTCGCGAGGGGTATCAATGCTTGTGGAACACCGATTTGAAACGGGAGTTGGACCACCTTGGCAGGTTTCTCCACATGGCGGTCGACTACGCGAAGGAGATTGGCTTCACGGGGCAGTTCTACATCGAGCCGAAGCCCAAAGAGCCGACCAAACACCAATACGATAGCGACGCCGCCGCATGCCTGAATTTCCTCCGTCAGTACGACTTGCTCGATCACTTCAAGCTCAACATCGAGACCAACCACGCTACGCTCGCTGGCCATACGATGCAACACGAACTCGAAGTGGCCGGCTCGGCCGGAGCGCTCGGTTCGATCGATGCCAACACGGGCGATATGCTGCTGGGTTGGGACACCGATCAGTTCCCGACCGACATCTACCTCACCACGCAGTGCATGTACTCGATTCTCCAGTACGGCGGCCTCGCACCAGGCGGTGTGAACTTCGACGCCAAGGTTCGCCGCGAGAGCTTCGAGCCAATTGATCTGTTCTACGCCCACATCGGCGGTATGGACGCATTCGCCCGCGGCCTGAAGATTGCCGCCGCGATGCGTGCCGAGGGACGGCTGCAATCGATCGTCGACGAACGCTACGTCAGTTGGTCGAGTGGATTGGGCGCGGAGATCGAGTCGGGGGATCACTCGTTCGCGTCGCTTGAAACGGTGATGCTCAAGAACGGCGAAGCGTCTGCGAACAAGAGTGGACGGCAAGAGATGATAGAGAACCTGATCAACGAGTATCTGTAGCTGTCGTCGAAGGAGAAAACGGAAGGCGCAAGCGGGGAATGAAGCGCAAGCGGTTGGCTCAGATACTGGTTCCAAGGTCCGAACGCAACTTGGGAAGTCTTCAGGCGGCAGAACGCACGGTTCGGTAAACGCCAGTGATTCGCTTGGCAACTGCTTCGGCGGAGAACCAACTGCGGGCCCGGCCGCTGGCGCTTCGTGCTAGTTGGTATCGGTAGCTTGGATCGCCGTAGAGTCGCCGCATTGCCGCAGTCAACGCGGCGACATTCTCGCTCGGGAACACCAGCCCGTCGACTTCGTCGCGGACTGCCTCTTTCATCCCGCCGGCGTCGCTTACCACTGGGCAAACTCCCATCGACATCGCTTCGAGGAGAGCCACGCTCAGGGCTTCGGCCCTCGAGGGCATCACGAACAAGTCGGCTGCTGAGAGCAGTGCCGCGGCGCTGCGACGATAACCGGCAAGGGTAACCCGTTGGGCAAGTCGCGGGTCGCGGGCCAAGCGATCGACTTCGTCGTCTTGTACGTTGCCGACAAGTACCAACTGGAGCTTCGGCAAGTCGCTGCAAGCGATGGCCGCTCGAAGCAGTAGGTCGGCTCCCTTCACGCGACGCATGTTGGCCACCATCATCACTACAAACGCGTCGGCTGCAACGCCTAGTTCGCGCCGAGCGTGTGCCGGTTGTAAGAGGGCAGGGGAGTGAGTGAGGCAGTTGTGTACCACGTGGCAGTTTTTTTGTGGCACGCCTCCGGCGACGAGCGAATCAGCGACCGCTGCCGATTCGCAAGCGTGAGCCGCGACGCGGCGCGACAGGTAAGTGATCCATTGGTCGGGACTCCACCGATTGGGGGCCGATATGATTCCGCGATACGAGACAATCGGAACTCGGCTGCCCAGCGAGGTCAAAGCCAAGACCGAATGGGCTAGTGCCCGCGGGTAGAACGCATGCACGACGTCAGGCTCGAATTCTGAGATGGCCTGGCGCACCTGGCGAATCGACGGCAGGCTTAGCTTGCTACCACGCGCGTAAGCGATGGATTGGTAGTGCGGCGATTGCTCGGAGTGACGCATCTCGAGCGCGACGACTTGAAGCTCGTCGCGCTGAGCGAGCGCCCCGTTGATTGCCGGTTTGGCGCCAACCGTTAGCACCCGTGTTGGTTGCGATGCGTTCGGCATTAGGCAGCCACACTTTGGCTTCGGGCTAAGCTTGCTACTACTTTGGTGTAGACCTGTTCGACGGTCAGGTCACGCATGCACGCATGATGGCCTAGTGGGCAGACTCGCTGCATGCAAGGTTGGCAATCAAGGTCAAGCGACAGCGTTGTTTCAAGGTCGTAGTGCGTGGTGGTGAGCGAGGCGGGCGTGGGGCCGAATAGCGTAACCACTGGTTTGCCGAATGCGATGCCGAAGAACCTGGGCCCACTGTCGGTCGTGACAAGCAGGCGCGAACGTTTGATGCACGCTTTGGTAAGCCCCAACGGAACGTCGAAGTCGGCAAGGCTGACGACGCGGCGGTCGTCGGCACCCGCGACGATCGTGCGGGCGATATCGCGTTCGGCCGGGCCGCAATTGACCAGCACATGCAGGTTATGCTCATGGGCGAGTCGTCGAGCGAGGCCAGCGAAATGCTCGGCGGGCCAATGCTTGGCTGCGCCAAAGGCTCCGCCAGAGTTAAATACCACCACGCGGTTGTTGACGGGCAAGTTGAGCACGCGCCAAACGGCGTCGGCGGCCGTTTCGTCTTCGTCGGCTGTGCCTAGTTCCAGCCGAGGGGGCTCCACTCCGCAGCCGGCCGCGTAAGCCACATTCAGGTAGGCGTCGATCGTAGGTACGTTGGGTTCCGCAACGTGCGTGGTCATTAGCCAGCGTCGCAACTTTCGCGCGGTGCCAATCCGCTCGCGGGCTCCGCTGCCCCAGGCCATCCATCCGGTTCGCAGCGAATTGGTAAGCAGCACTGCTACATCGGGCCGCGCGGAGCGAAGTTTGGCCATCGCGGCGCGCGTTTTCAGATCGTTCGACGAGGCATCGGGCTTATACAGAATCTCTTCGTCGAGCCAGGGAGTCCCCATCAGGGTCTCGGCGACGTACGGCCGCATCACGCCGATTAGTTGGCCCTCGTCGCCCACCAACTTGCGTAGCGCGCGAATTGCGGGCGTCGCCATGACGACGTCGCCAATCCAATTGGGCAAGAACACCGCAACTCGCATGGTCGACCGTCCTTGGCTGCATGAGGAAACGCCGAATGATAGCTATGCGCCGACTGCCGAGCAACAGCGGAACCTGCGATGCTAGCTGCCTACGTTTCCAATTCGATGCCGCGGGCGCGCAAATCGGCAACCAGCTTCAGGTGGTCGATGTACTGCACCGCATCGATGCCGGCAGCGACGGCGCCCTCGACGTTCTCGATGCGATCGTCCACGAAGAAGATCTCGTCCGCAGGCACCCCGGCTTTGGCGATTGCATGGTCGTAGATTTGCCGATCGGGTTTCATCGATTGGGCGTGGAAGCTGGTTACGTGTTCAGCGAACGCCGAATTCAGCAATGGCCAGCGGCCGTCGGTGAGGAATCGCCAATGCACCGGGTTGGTGTTCGAGAGAATGCCCAGGCGATGGCCTGCGGAGCCTAGTCGCTCGACAAGCTCGAAACTCGATACGATGGGGGCAAACATGTCAGAAGCGGCACGTTCCATCTGCGATCGATCGAGCGCCGCGCCGAGCCCATCGGACAGTTGGGTAAAGAACTCGTCCTCGCCGATCACACCATGCTCAAACCTCCACAGCAGGCTGTCGCGCTCATTTGGGCCAAGCACGAGTTCGGCAACCTGCTGGTAGTCGACGTCCGCCAACTCAGCCATCTGGCGACATGCTTGCTCGTTCGAGAATGTCAGCAGGACGTTGCCTAGATCGAAATAGAGAAAGCTGGTGGCCATGCGTTATGTCGACGCGCGAGTGCGGATGGTTGCCTAAACTAACAAGTAGTATATGCGGCAACGTTGCGCAGGCTACAATGGGGCAACGACAATGGCTGCCCTATTATGTGTGTGGTGACGCTGCAATGACGACTCCCGAAGTGCGAATGGCCACGGAAACGGACCTGCCGGCGATCGATGATATTCACCGCCATTACGTGCTCAACACCACTTGCACCTACGCGCTGGAACCACTTTCGACCGAAGCCCGCGAAGACTGGTTTCGAAATCGGCCCGAGTATCACCCCGTGACGGTGGTCGAATCCGATGGTCAGGTTGTAGCTTGGGGCGCGCTGGGCATGTTTCGCACGCTCGGTGGCTACCAGGATACGGTTGAGAACTCCGTCTATGTGCATCCCAACCACGTGCGTCAGGGATTCGGTTCGCTAGTTATCTCCCACCAAATCGAATTGGCCCGACAGATGGGGCTGCGTTCGATTATCGCAGTCGTCGATAGCCAGCAAGCGGCGAGCCTGGCGGTTCACAAGAAACATGGGTTCGTGGAGGTTGGGCGCGTGCCGCACGCGGCCCGCAAGTTCGACACCTGGCTCGACATCGTGATCCTGCAAGTCGCGCTCTAGAGTCCGCCCCTCACCGGCCGTCCAATTGACACTATTCGCTAAGCGGTTCATGCGGCTCGACGACAAAGTCGAATGAGTTTGCTCTGCTGTCGCTTACCGTGCAGGCCAGATCGCTATCTCGCCGATCGGCGTACCGCAAGGAGACGACCTGATTCGAGCCGGCGTGTTGTGCGTGCTCGGGGCCGAGTTGACGTGCGGCTTCCGGGCTGAGGGGAGGCGTGTGTTGCGTGACGAGCACGACATAGTCTCCCGCAGCAACACCGTCGGCCGCTTCGTATGTTCCGACCTTGAACTTGCCCGATAGCTCGATCTTCCCACGGCCAGAGGGGCCTCCCGCCAGCGGCACGAACTCGACGTAACCGGTTCGCACGACCGTTCCGTCGGAGTAGTGAACCGTGCCGGAGACGGGATGAGTTCTTGGACCGCTATCGCAGCCCGACAGGCACACAACCAATTGAACGCAGAGAGTTGCGGACACCGAACGACCGATGTTCGAACAGCGCTGCTCAATAGTGGAAGTCATAGGTGAGTTCGTATTCGTCGTTCCGCCGGCAGAGTGAGCGAAGCACGTTTGTTTCGACAAAGTTCCCGATGATTTGCACGGAACCGTCGGCCAATACGAATGGGCATACGCCGGGGTGCCAGCTTCCAAAGCCAATCACGGGAAGCGAGTTGTCTTCGCCACCGCGTGCCAGCGGCGCGCCCGGCCCTCCGATACGTGCGAAAGCAGGAAGGTCTTTTCCGTTGTACATGGGCCCATTTTCGGGATACTGCGCCAAGCGACCCAGCGGTATGTGCATCTCGCCGGCCAGTGCGGTGTTACTGACGCCGTCGACAATGTCTTTAATCCGCACCTTGTCGATCCAGTTTATGGGGCTAAACGATTCGCAGCGCGGGCGACTGGAAATAATCACGCCGGTCCCGTTGCCGCCGCGCCAGTAAGAGTATACGTCGCCATATGATCCGCCAGTGTAATCCCCATGGTTGCCGCCGTAGTCGCCTACCGCGCCGCCAGTCAGAGTGACAATCTCGAGGCCGCTGCACCCGCAAGGGTAGACGATTTCCGATTCGAACTCGGCGGATGGAATCACCGCGTCCGCCGCGCAGCGCCGGGCGGGACAAATGAAGCTCTCGGGCACATGCTCTCGCAGGCTGGCGTCGTGCGACTCGAAGCTGGCGTAATGATCCCACTGAGATGCGGCCGCACTTTCTTCGAGAAACGGCATGATTCTTACCAACCAAGATGGTTGAGTCGACTCGCACGCATTCCCGCCGTACTCGTATTGCGCTCGAAGTCGCGCAGGCGGAAACGCAAGCAACGCCTCGTGATGTTGCAGGGCGGCGAGCCCAATGTTCTTTAGGTGATTCGTGCACTCCAACCGGCGCGCTGCTTCGCGCGCCGATTGCACCGCGGGCAGCAGAACAGCAATCAGCACTCCGATGATCGAAACCACGACCAACAGTTCGACGATCGTAAACGCCGTGGCGATCCTGCGACGATTCGATCCACAGTTGCTCACAGAGTTGCCTTCACAGGAGAATCGCCGACGATAGTTTCAAGATAGATTCAGTATACCTTGCGGATCGTACGCGGCAAACTTTGCGCGGGCTCCGCGAGTCCGCGTACCTTGCGTCATTGCCGGTCGCGAGTGAGAATCGCGTGAACCTACTATTCGTAATCTCCTTATCATCCGCGCGAGTTGATCATGTCTACCGATCCTGTTCCGGCGAAGTCACCGGATGTTGATCCTGCGTTTGAGCACACGCGGCCACGTCGCGGGTCGGACGAAATCGATGCTTTTCTACGAGCGGTCATCAAGACCGGCGCGTCCGACTTGCATATCAAGGCGGGCCAATCTCCGCGCGTGCGGATCGGCGGTAGGTTGCGGAAGGTCGAGCAGGAAGCGGCCCCCACCGAAGAGTTCGAGGCACGGGTTCTCAGCATGCTGAGCGACGACGAGCGACAAACACTCGTGCGGGAAGGATCGGTCGACTTCGCTTACGATCTGGCGGGCGATGCGCGATTTCGCGTAAACGTATACGCCCAAGAGACTGGCTTGTCGCTCGCGGCGCGGCTCGTGCCGCGCGAGATTCCCACGTTTGAGGAATTGAATCTGCCGCCAATCATTGGCAAAGCGGCCGATCTTGCACGGGGTTTGGTGGTCGTCGCCGGTACGACCGGCAGCGGTAAGAGCAGCACGATTGCCGCCCTGCTAGAACGTATCAATAACGAACGACACGACCACATCATCACGATCGAGGATCCCATCGAGTTTCTGTACGAGTGTAAGAATTCGCTGGTCGATCAACGCGAAGTTGGCATCAACGTGCCCAGCTTTGAATTGGCGCTAAGGGCGCTGTTGCGAGAAGATCCTGACGTGGTGTTGATTGGCGAAATGCGCGACGCCGAGACGTTTCGCGCGGCGCTTCAGGCGGCCGACACCGGGCATTTGGTGTTCACCACGGTGCACGCGGCCAATGCCTCGCAGACAATTTCGCGGCTGATCAATCTGTTTCCCCTCGACGAGCAGCCGATGATTCGCCAGTCGTTGGTGTTGAGCCTGCAATCGGTGATCTCGCAAATGCTGCTGCCCTCGTGTGCCGAGGATATCGAGCGCGTTCCCGTGGTCGAGATCCTCGTCTCCACGCCCATCGTCCGAAAGCTAATCTCGGAAGGCGAGGAAGCGCAACTGGGTGACGTGATTCGAGCCGGTCAGGAGGGCATGCTTGGTTTCGCTGAGTGCCTGGTCGACTTGACCCACAAAGAAATGATCGACGAAAAAGTCGCCACGGAGGCCGCACCGAACAAAGACGAGTTCCGTCGGCTGCTGGCAGGCATCAAGACGACGAATATCCAGTTCTTTGGCGGGTGAGGTCGGGGATTCTACCGGGTGGCAGTATGTTAGCCTCAAACAACCCCAAAATCCGCGTTGTCAGCGCGCCGGCTCCGTCACCGAGCGCACTGACAACACCCTCCGCCTTAGCTTTTGTTGCGTCGACAACGAAAACCAACAGCGAGCATCGCGAGCGCGACTGAGATGCCAATGGAGCTTGGCTCCGGTACTGGATCGACTCGAACATAAAGGTCATCCAGAGTGAAGTAGCCGTTTCCTGTGAACTCCGCGATCTCGACGCGAAAGCCAGGCGTCGATGAGACCAAGCCGACGAAACCAGGCGATCCCACGGAACTACCCGATAGGAGAATGTTGTCGGAGTCGTCGTACAGCGTGAGAGTCGTCGTATCGTCACCGCCAGTGTTGAAGTAGCCTACTGCATAAATGGCGTCGCCTATGTCCAGCGGCTCGAATTCGATGGTTCCAAGTCCTGGCAGGGCGAAGTCGATGTCGTTCAAGAAAACATTCGTTCCTGAGACGACATCACCGCCGGTAGAATTTCGTAATTGCACCGATGGGAAGCTTGAAAGATCGTTCAACATAGAGAATCCAATCCCCAGCGCCGGTACCATATCGAGTTGTGTGCCTGGTGGATATGACTCAAAGGTTTCGAGAGCGACCGATCCCGCCGCCGTCTGAAAGCTGGCTAAATCGTTGAAGACTTGAGCGTGTCCCGATTCCACGGCTAGCGCAAGTACCATGCAGGCAGCTCCGAAATAGCAACCGGCGTTTTGCTTCCTCATTAGACTCCCCCCTCTCAAAGTGCATTTGATCTGAAAATCGATGGAACGCTGCTATCGACAATCCACACTAGCCCGATCGCGTTGCGTTGTTATGAACGCGCGTATTGTAATCGATCGCTGCTCGTCCACAACAATGTGTAAAGACTTTTTTACACGTCGACGAACAGCGAGACTCACACACGTACCAGAGGGAATCTACTCATCAACGGGCCGTAAGCGCTGGATTTGCCGATCGACGATCGAACCAACTCAATAGCGTCGCGACCATCACTAGAATCGCCGTTGCGTCCGGTTCTGGAACGGCGTGCTGTTCCAATTGTGCGTTCGCCGAGGAATTGCCAAAGTTGGCGGTCCATAGTTCGTAGTGGGCGTCGCTAATCGCGACGCCAAGCGGGTCGTTCGGCAAGGTATCAGCCGCCGCGCCCACGCTGTCGCGCCAAACGGTGTAGTCGGCCAGGTTCACGACGCCATCGTTGTTGTAGTCGCCGGCGATGCCAGTCAAGTTCTGCGGCAGATCGATGCGCACGCGAGCGGTCGACTCGAAGGTCGCGGTCGATCCCGGGTCGATGTCAGTCAGCATCGTGTCATGCTGCACGGTCAGCACGGTGTAGCCGTTCTCCGTGGTGCCAATGGGCAGGCTCGGCGGATCGACGATGCCCGATTCAAAGACCTGGGTGCCTGTCAACGCGATCGGCCCACCAACGGCAGCTTCCGCGACGTTGGCCGAGAAGCCATCGGACGTTTCGGCGAACACGTTCGCATTGGTTTGCGCCGAGCTACCAAACGCTCCACCCTCGACCACCGAGCGATGGATCGCTTCGGCCTTTATCTGTTTGATGAACTCTGGATCGTCCTCCGGGCCATACTCCTCGACCTGGATTCCAGCAACGATGGTGGTGAATAGAACGAAGGGCGATGCGAACAGGGTGCCGATGTCATCGATTTTCCAAGTCAGCTTGGTTCGCAGTTCGGGGTCTCCTTGGCCGGTAATCTGCATGTCGCCAATCGGCTCATCGACATTGGCGTTGAGAATCACCAAACCCGATAGCTCGTAGCGCCCTGTCGAATCGGCATTGAACGTTGTAGGTAACGGCGAGAGAGTTGTCGGGTCGACCACGGAGATATCAAGGAACTCGGTATCCGTCGACATCGAGACCGAAAAGAATCCCATTCCACCGTCGGCCACGGCAACCCTGCCGACGCCCGCCGCGGCAAGTATCAGCGGCAACGCCGTTGCTCGAACCGATTGGCTGAATCGCCAACGCTGTAACCCATAACAGCCACGGAACCCTGTTTGGCAACTGCGACGCATGAATGGTTCCCCCAAGATGCGATGAGCCTAGACAGCTGTTGATTATAGCCGCGGCCCTTCGGCGTGTGGGCCAATTCGGATGACTGTCCGATTGGGTGAGCCAGACAAATTAGCGGCCAAGATCGCTCACCCAGGGTAGATCGCTTCGCGGTCAAACCCTGGGCCAGAAGACGTAACACGGTTGGCGTTTCACACTGCGGTAGGTTGGCCAGCGGCGGTTATGGCCTAGGATGACGCCCCCTTATGCAGTTGGAGCACCTTCGGGGATCCGAGCCGAGAAAACACCGCCGAAGTCCAACTCACGCGCAGCAAGAAATGCCGAGGTCGATCGGCATCAGCGTGTACGGCTTTCCGATACTAGGTCAGGAACGGAATAGAATCTTCCGGCTCAACAAAGAAAGAAATCCAATGCAACTTAGCACTGCAAGTGAAGCTGGCTCTGGAACTACGTTGACGTTAAGTCGCACTAGTGCCCTTTCATTGCCGGCAAGTCGTACTTGGGCTGCGACCCAACCAGATTCGTGTAAGTCAAATGACTCGACTTCAAGAATGCTTCGAATGTCTGTGTCGCCAGCCTGACTCAAATTCAAATCGGAACCGAATTCAATCAGTTCTGTCAACTGGCCATCGGCATATTGCCAAAGCTCTCCACCAGCCAGGAAGATCAACTCACCTTCCGAGGTAAGCTTCAAGTTGGCGAATCCCAGGCCATCAATTCTTGGCACATCAACTTGAGTCAATACACTTGGCTCCACAGCAACCACATCTAAGTTGCCATCAGCGTTAGCAATCCAAATCCCTGCACGCGGGCCATCGACTGGGGCTACGAATGCCATGGTGTCGTCAACGACAGCCGTCTGCATGACCGGATTAGATTCGGAGAATCCGAATTCAACACCTGGACCAAGGCCGGGTCCACCAATGCCATCGGTCCGGTTGACCGCTACCTGAACTGCCGCTTGTCCAGCAGGGGCAAAGCCTATCCCTACAAACTCATTCGAGAAGGTGTTGATTCTCGATGTCAGCAGCAACACCGCACTTCCTTGTTCATCCGCGTTGACGACCTCTGCACGGTCAAAACCGAACCCGAAAGTTGAAGCTCCATCAACACTGTCATTTGCAACGACAAGTTCTCGACTCGTCCCGCTCGCTGGTACTCTCCACACCCCTTGCGATTCCCTATCGCCAACAGCCGAGACAACAAGGACATCCCCCGCCGCATTTACTTTGGGCGGTCCGAGTATGCCAAACTCAATATTTGGCCCGAGCCCAGGTCCAAGTGGCCCATCAGAACCATCGAGAAGCAACGGTTCTGACAAACCTTGGCTGTCTTGTCGCCACACGCCGTCCGTGCTGTCAACTCGCCCCGAAAAGGCGACTCGCGACTGATTGTTGAAGGTGTAGGAGAATCTTGCGGCATCGTCGAATCCAAACGCAGAGAATAAGACACCAGTTCCAAGTTGTGGGCCTAGTGCGCCGTCTGTGTGTGAAAGAGCACGTGGAGTTGCCGAGCGATTGATAGTTGTTCTATCAAACTCCCAAATCCCTTGGCGTCCACCGGTGTCGGCACGAAAAACTACTTCGCCCCGGTCGTTGATTAGGGGGTAGTCAATGCCCTCCAGAGAGATGGGCACGACGTTGCCGAACACATCTGAGTCAAAAGAGTCGAACCTGCTAATGAGAAGCTCTGGCGCACTTCCTGCTAAGGAGTTCCAAACCCCGCTGTTTCCATCGCTAATCGTTCCCTCAAAAACAACAGTCCCATCACGATTGATGTCGTATTCTGTGTCCGAGGGCACGTTCGACTCATTCGAGAATCGGCCAAACGAACTGTTGCCTTGCCCTGGCCCAAAGAAACCAGATGAAGATGTTACCGCAACCGGTTCAACTACGCCGTCAAACGCGGCGGAGCTGCCTGCAACGCCAAGCAGGCACGCAAAGCAAAATATGAATCGCGAACGCATTAGTGTCGTAGGGTAAATGCTCGTTGTGGATACGTTTAAGTGGCAACTTTTTGCTTCAAGCATAGCCAGCATCGAGCCGCTTGGCGAGTATTTGAGGGACCGCGGACGCTTTGGGGTCACATGGATTCTTGACAGTGTATCCTACAGGCTAGTGTAATTCCCTTCTTCTCCAACAACTACGTGGAGCGTCCTCGTTCGCCGTTTTTTTGAGCCGCTCGCGAGGACGCGGGAGTGTCCCTCCTGAGCGTCGAAACGCAGACCCAAACACTTCGCCTTCCTCAGAAAACCGAGACAAGTTGTCAAAAGCGAAATGGCCAAAGGAGGTAGGTATATCTACGTGGCATTCGCTTCATCGATCGGGGCAGTTGGGGGCTCCTGAAATCGACTAATTGTGGCCGAATTCTGCAGCGATTTTTGTAGAAAGTGAGCCACCCAATCTGCTAGGTTACTGGTTGCAAACCGGTCGGTTGGTTGAGTGGCGGCCGCGGGAGC
>JANQOF010000078.1 GCA_028279215.1 Pirellulales bacterium | reverse complement strand
CCGTTAGGCCTAACAGTGTGACGCGAGTCACGAAAGGCATCGTTTCAAGGGCAACCACCTCTTGTCGCTCCGCGACCCAGGTGGGCTACCGCCAACCTGGGATTCCCACTCTGTTGATGACATATGTGGGAAGCGATTGTGCGTGGCATCGGAGCCGGCATCGGCCTCAAAGAGGCCTCTCACAAGATAGCCTGCTGTGTTTACAGCAAGGCAATGGCTCTTCCGATCATCTCTTGTCGATGCTACCCGCCGCGGACGGTAAGGCCTTTACATGGACGAGAGACGTACAGGATGCAGGCCAAGTAGTGATTTGGTCTAATGAGCGTGTAACAGCAGCAAGTATCGATCCCAGTGGTTCTTGCGCGTCCCGCCCTTAGAAACGTGTTTTGATATTCCAATTTGCCGTCGGACCGGCGGATTTTTGGCGTGTCAGCGTCGATCTGCATCGATGAATCTAGGGGATTCGCCTGCCTCGACCTCCTTGGCACACAAAAAGTTCACTCGATCTGACTACCAAAGCGATTCTCAAAACACGTTCTTACTTACCCCCGCCATGAAACGTACCCTTCCGTCTTATTGCTTGGTTCTTTGGTTGTTCACGGCCCCACCGCTGGCGGCGCAGCCCGATTCCTCAACCGCCACCAAGTTGCCCGAGGGCATCAACGATCGGTTTCTCGACCCTCAACTCGACCCCAATGAGTTCGTCGAACGATTCGAGCGCGAGGGGCGCGAAGCCTATGCCGCCCGCAATGCGATCTTGAAAGCCACCGGCGTACGGCCCGGCATGCGCGTCGCGGACGTGGGGGCCGGGACTGGCTTGTTCACCGTGCTGTTTTCGGGCGAGGTGGGCGATGCCGGGTGGGTCTATGCGGTCGATATTTCGCCCAAGCTCATTGAACACATTGCTAACAAAGCGCAACACGCCGGCATCGAAAACATCACGCCGGTGCTGTGCGATGAAGACTCGGTTAACCTACCGCCCGAGTCGATTGACCTGGTGTTCGTATGCGACACCTATCACCACTTTGAGTTTCCAACCAAAACCACCACTTCAATTTATCGCGCTCTGCGACCAGGCGGCAAACTTGTGGTGGTCGACTTCATTCGCGACGAGGCCACCAGTCCCGACTGGATCCTCGGTCACGTTCGGGCGGGGAAGGATGTGTTCTGTGCGGAAATCGAGTCGGTCGGCTTCGAGCGCATGCAGGAACCGATCCTTGACGAGCTTGAAGAGAACTATCTGGTGGTTTTCAGTAAGCCAGAGAAACTGAGATAAGTGCCCTGCCAAAGCTCCAGCGACTGCTGCTGGCCCGATCAGGGCATACGCTCGCCGCGCCGCATTCGCGCCGCGGCGAGCGCGAACGCCAGCAGCGTTAGAGTTGCGGGCTCGGGGACGAAGATGATGCCAGGCGAGAAGGTGTTGTTCTCTGGTGCGCCGAAGATCGGCAGGCGGCTATCGATCTGGGTATCGACCGGAAACCCGGGGTCGACCACTGAGATCGATTCGATGAGTTCAAAGTCGAGGAACATCTCGTCGAACATCAATCCCGTCGGCAGTTCCACGGTGTTGGTGCCGAGGTGAACTTCTTGCGTTATCACGTCGTCCCCAACGAGAGAAAAGACATCGGCACCGTCCTTCCGTAACACGAGCGTGAAGTCGCCGGTCCGAGCGCCTGCGGGATCGACCGAGAACGCCATAAGCGGGAAGAACCCACCTCCGCTCTCGACCAACCAGTAGCTGCCGACGACCGATTCGATCGTCCATTGGAAGGTGTCGCCCGGTTCAATGAATTGGCCAACCGGTTCGTCGCTGCCTGGCACGAGTTGCGTCTGGTCGTCTCCGAGGTATTCGACGTCGAAGACAAAGTTGTCACCGAAAGCCGGTGCCGCGGAGGCCGACAAGAGAAGCCCAAGCAACGCGCAACGAGAAAGAAACGTAACCCCAAGGATTGGGTTGACCTTCATTAGTCCTCTCCCAGATGTGGTGTCTTCAAGTGCGAACGGAAGGCGGAGAACGGCTGCATAGCAGACCGGCCAACGTGAAGACTGATGCTAGTCTCTCGGAAACCCGAAGTCAAACGAAGTCAGGACCTTCATGAGGCACAGCGAGCGGTGCTACCGAACGTCGGGTGGACCGAATGGCAAGGACCAACTCTTTGCCCCGCTCAAAGCTCAATCACTGGGTGAGTCGAACGGCTTGGCGTTGGTGGTTGCTGAGCATATCCACGGCTCACATGGCCCAGCACCACCCAAACGTGGGGGGTCACTCATCGACAGGCCTTTTTGGACATGTTGCACTGATTTGTCACCAAAAGGTTGACGCCCATCGCAATTGGGTGGAGACTGACCATCGGGAGCTTTTCGATCGGGGAACGACTTTGTACTCGGGGGAGTATGCACGCGGACGAGGGGAGCCTCCGCGTTTGGGCGGCATCTAGTGTCACTCCGCTTGACCTCAAGCAGAGTGCTTTATCGTGCGCGCAAGATGCTCTCAGGTGTACACAGGTTGGTTCCAAACCTACTTTCTGATTTTGCAAAAGAAGGGAGAAACGCATGCGATGGAATCTATGTTTGCGAGCATCGATGTCGCTCGTTGCCGCGATAGCCATGGGCGTCGCGAACACTGCACTTGGAACGATTGACTATGGATCGTTGGCGGATGGTGTCCCGGCACTTGGCCCCGGTATTGCGCCTCCGGATATTGTTCCTGGCAAAGAGTATTCCCACGATGGCGATCATGAGATCACGGCCGTTGGTACTTCACCCGACGCCAAGCAGATCGTCGCGTGGGATGGCTCGGGCGGCGTAGCCAATGGACAAGACTTCTCGCCGCCGATTTTCCCGACGCCGCTTATTGATCTTGAGATCGATGCGGCGGCTTTCCACGGCGACGCGCTATTCGAAGCATTGCTACGCGACGACGCACACCTACTGTTCTCGCTCGATATGGACTTTGTCGGGTATGGCCCAGGCTTCACTCCAGCGCCCGGCGTGTTGCCGCCTGGAACTCCCCCCGGCGTCTTGCTAAAGAATGGCAACACGGTAGGTGGAGCGGGCGAGATTTCCTATGAGCTGGGCTTGTTTGGTGGTGCCAATGTGGCGGAGGACCAAGGCCTCTGGGCCGACCAAGCGGCAATCAACGGAATGCCACTTCCAGTCGACATCGATGCCTTGGAAGTTTGGGGCCCTGAACCCGCATTCACCGACGATGTCAATAAAGTCTCGCTTCGCCTTGACGCAGCCACAGGCTTTGCCGGCCCGCCAGTTTCCGTGTTCAACGGAGACGGCACGCCGTACATCGATTTGATGATGATCGAGGCCGCGGTGTTCTTTCTACTCGGAGACCTGCCTACGAATATCGAACCCGATCGTATCAACGTCGACGCCTTGATGGTCAACGACACCGTCGGGGAAGATACCATGTTCGAGGTCGATCCGACCGGTAGTGGTGAGGCGGATCGAATCATCTTTAGCATTGACCAAATTGAGGATCCATTGGATCCGGACGGCTACTACGCGACCGGTAGTGAACTGATGGTCTTGGATGCCACGGGCGCTGCGTTCTTCCTCGATCACGGTGGGCATCCATGGGACCACGGATACGCACTTGCGACCTTCAGCATTGGGGCGATCGGTGATGAAGAGGGCAACTTCGCTGTATTCGATATCGATGCGATCGAAGCGATGGCGGCAGGCGTTGTGCCCGAACCTTCCTCGGTGCTACTAATGATCGGAATGGCGGCGTTCGGATTGCGTGGGCTCATACGCTCGTAGTCCAAATCGCTCATGACTTTAGGATGCCACGCTTGGGTTTCCCAAGCGTGGCGTTTTTTTCTTGCAGTCGGAGATCGCGCCGGCGAGGGTGCGCATTACAATCACCTGCATGTCGTACCAAACGCTCATCACCGCCGACCAACTGCTAGACCTTCACCGCGACGGCAACGTGACAATTGTCGACTGCCGGTTCTCGCTTGCCGACCCCGAAGCTGGGCAAGCCGAGTACGTCGCCGGGCATTTACCTAGCGCTGTATACGCCCATTTAAACGAGCACCTTTCGTCGCCAGTCACCGCCTATTCGGGCCGGCACCCGCTGCCCAACGCGGAAACCTTCGCTGCGCAGCTCGCTGCTTGGGGAATCGATCGCTCAATGCAGGTAGTGGCTTACGACGACTCGCGGGGCGCGTTTGCGTCGCGTTTCTGGTGGCTTGCCCGGTGGGTAGGCCTGAGCGACGTGGCCGTACTCGACGGCGGTTTGGCGGGCTGGGTAAACGGCGGCCGCCCAATGGTCACGCAGGCGCCAGTCCCCACGCCAACCAACTTCGCGCCGACGGTTGACGACTCGATGTGGATCACCTCCGAGACCCTGATCGACAAACTCCGCGCGTCCGAGTTGCTGCTGATTGACGCCCGCGCGGCGGAGCGGTTCCGCGGCGAAGTCGAGCCCATCGATTCAGTGGCTGGCCACGTGCCCGGAGCAATCAATCTGCCATTCACGGGCAACTTCGCTGCGACTGGAGAGTTTCTACCGGCCGATGCCCTTCGGCAACGGTTTGCGGGCGTCGTCGGGTCGACGGGCGACCGAACCGTTGTTCACATGTGCGGTTCGGGAGTTACCGCCTGCATGAACTTGCTTGCCATGGAGCACGCCGGTCTTCCGAAATCGATGCTCTATTCCGGTAGCTGGAGTGAGTACCTTCGCGATGGTTCTCGACCGGTCGCAGCTGGATCGAGTTAGGCCATCAGCTTGGCTGGTTAGAGCGTGCTTCGGCTAGCTGTGGCGACGCTGGCGTAAACGAGTCAAATCTGGCAAGGCGGCCGAACCAGGCGAATCTATATGATTCGCTGACGCGGGCTATCGCAGCCAGATGCAGACGTGGTAAGCAAACACGCTAAAGATAGGTGAAGGGCGCTCTAGTTCCTTCGAAGCACCAACGGCAGCGGCGCGCCAGACTCTGCGGCCCGCAGGGCATCGATTTCGATTCGGTAGCGACGAATCTTGTTGTATAGAGTTACGCGACTAATCCCGAGCGCTTTTGCCGTGGCTGTGCGGTTGAAACGATGTACCTTGAGCATCCGCTCGATGGCGGCTTGCTCGGTGCATGCGACCTCGCCCGCCAAGCCATAGGGGCTATTGTTGGAATGATGAGGGCTTTGTTCGTTCTTGATGGTCGCGCTTAGCGTGTGCGGATCGATGATTCCGTTGCGGGCGAACAGTACCGCTCGGGTCACTTCATTTCGCAATTCCCTCACGTTGCCTGGCCAATAGTAGGTTTCCAGGGCGTCTAAGAAATCGGGATGGACGGCGCGGATTTCCACTTGGTTTCGCTCAGCCGCCAGTTCGATGAACTGTAATGCCAACGGCACGATGTCGAGTGGGCGATTTCGCAAGGGAGGAAGTTCGAGCATCACCTGATTCAGCCGAAAGTACAGGTCGGGACGGAAATTCCCTCGCTCCATTAGCGGTTTGAGTGGCTCGTTGCTCGCAACGATCACCCGCGCGGTAGTGGTCAGCGTATCGTTCGAGCCGAGCGATTCGTATTGTCCGGTCTCAAGCACGCGGAGCAACTTCGCCTGCTGATGGAGGCCAAGCATGTCGATCTCGTCGAGCAAGATGGTGCCGTCCATTGCGGCCGCAAACTTACCCTCCTTACTCGAATCGGCGCCCGCGAAAGCGCCCCGAACATGTCCGAATAAGGCGCTATCGATCAATTCCGTTTGCAGCGTCCCGCAAGCGACATTGGTGAAACTTCTGTCGTAACGCGCCGAGAGGCCGTGAATGATGCGAGCAAGGGTGGTCTTGCCCGTTCCTGTTTCGCCGATGAGCAGGACGGTTAGGTCGCGTTTGGCGATCATCTCCACGTTCTCAAACAGTGAGTACATGTAGGGCGTACGAGCCACGAGCCGTTCGCCGCCCCCAACGAGTTCGCGAAGCTCGGGAGCGACGGGTTTCTTCGATGCCGAATCGGCCATCGCCGTATCGACTGCCGCGTCTAAATCGTCAACGCTTAGCGGTAAGCAGACAACGCGATCGACCAATCGCTGAGCATCAAGACATCGGTCGACCGGAAGGCCGCCATCGACTAGCCCGATGACGTACGGAGATTCGGCGCGGTCTCGACGACGAAAGGCAAGTGTTTGGTCCAAGCTCGCCCAACGTTCCGCCGTACGCAAATCGGCCATCAGCAACTCTCGGCCGGACGACAATCGGCATACAAATTCGAGGGGAGACTCGGGTTGATCTGCGCCCAGGCTCGCCGGTTGCAAGCAGAGACCACGCCTATCGGCCATGGCCACTAATTGGGACTTCAGAAAATCGTCATCCTTCGTTGTCGCGGACCAAGCACCACTGCTCATGTTGTCCTACTTCGATGTAACAGCGGGAAACCCAATGCCGTCTAGACTTAACCCGCTTTCCCCCCCGAGAATTACATCGTCCAGTGATGCGAAGCCAAATGCGGTCAGGGATAAACGAAATACCTCTGTGTCTGTCTAGGAACCCACCTGACCGAGGGGCCTATGTGGTTTTCATCATACTAAGGCTCACAAAACAATCAACTGATTTCCAGCGGTTTTGCGTCCAAAAATACCCAGCGACTTATCTGGCCCATGTGGCGGTTTCCACTCACCTCGCTGCTTGCCCGGTGCGGTCTCCGCACTCTAGATGGATTCGACGCGCACCAACTCACCGGTCTGTGCGTGGAGGAGGTATCGCTGCTCACAATTGTCGTTCGAGTTCAGCACTTAGACGTGTCGACGGGGTAGATCTTCCATGGCTTGGCGGCGTTTAACTTATGCGATAGCCACCTTGTGTGTGATTGTCCTTGGGCTCTCATCGCGAACGTATCAAGAGCAGTTACCTGGAGTTTTCAGTGCGCACTTCGGCGACGTGCTCTGGGCGCTGATGGTGTTTCTGGGGCTGAGCGCAATCGCACCTGGCGTGCAACCGCAATGGCGAGCCGCGATTACCATGGCGGTTGCGTGTGTTGTCGAATTCAGCCAACTTCTTCACCCACCGTGGCTCGATGCGGTTCGACGAACAACAATAGGGCGACTGGCACTGGGCGTCGGTTTCGTGTGGTCCGACCTTCTTTGTTACGCCGCTGGCATAGCACTCGGGTGGACGCTCGAACTGGTTCTAGAGGCATTGACTAGCAGGCAAGACAGCCGTTGACTGCTTGTAAAATTGGAAATCTCCCCAAGTAGGCGTTATAACGGTGATATCCCTCCTGCTGCCCCCAACCCAAATAGGGGTCTCGCCATGGTTCGATTTCTGCTGGTCTCTGCTCTCGGCTTGCTGCCCGTAAGCGCGTTTGCCCAAGGCCTTGATCGCGAGGCGCTTGAACATTTCGAAGAGCAGATCCGGCCAATCTTGGTGAATCGCTGCTACGAGTGCCACGATGCCTCGTCTGGCGCCGATGCGGCCAACCTGCGACTCGATTATCGAGGTGGGTGGATCGATGGCGGCGACAGTGGCCCGGCCGTCAACATCGACCAACCCAATGCTAGTTTGCTGCTGCGCGCTATCTCGTACTCCGATCCCGACTTACAAATGCCACCGCGGAGCAAGCTGCCCGAGCGGGAGATTCAGTTGCTGCGCGAGTGGGTTGCCTCTGGCGCGCCGGGCACGGAAGAAGCTCCAAGTAGCGAAGTATCCGAGGAACAGTTCGATGTCGAGAGCCGCCGGCTCGCTCATTGGGCATGGCAGCCCGTCGAGCGACCAACACCACCGGAAAACGATCGGGATGATTGGTGCCGCGACGACGTCGATCGGTTCGTGCTTGATACGCTCGAATCGGCGGGGCTTGTGCCAGCGGCCGCTACCAATCGCGAGACGTGGCTCCGCCGCGTGACCTACGATCTTACCGGCTTACCACCAACCGTCGCACAAGTCGAAGCGTTTCTCGCTGATCGATCCGATCGCGCTTTCGCCAAGGTCGTCGATCGATTGCTGAACAGCACGGCTTATGGCGAGCATTGGGCGCAGCATTGGCTCGATTTGATGCGATTCGCCGAGAGCAAAGGCCACGAGCAGGATTTCCTGATACCACATGCCTGGCGATATCGCGATTACGTGATCCAGGCCATGAACTCCAACGTTCCTCACGATCAACTGTTGGTTGAACACATCGCTGGTGATCTTGTGACCCCGCCGCGCATTGATCCGGAAACTCGCTGCAATCAATCGATCCAAGGTACTGGCTGGTGGCACCTTGGCGAGGCGACCCACTCACCGGTCGACATCCGCGGAGAGGAGGCCGATCGGGTTGACAATCAAATCGATGTCTTTGGCAAGGCATTCTTGGGAATGACCGTTGCCTGCGCGCGGTGTCACGACCACAAGTTCGACGCCATTTCCACCAGCGACTACTACGCCCTGTGCGGATTTATCCAGAGTAGCAGCTACCAGGAAGCCAACATCGCCGATCCGGCTCTGCGAGCACAGCTCGCTAACCAGCTTACCAAACACAACGTCTCTTTCGGACGTCAACTGTTTGGGGTCTATGCCACGGTTGCCCGCGATAGACTCAATAAGCTGCGAAACGTGGCCACGCCCGAGCAGCGCGCTCGCCTTGTGGAGGGGCTGACGGCGACCGCACCGCTGGGTCGGCCCACCGTACCTACCGTCGTTCGCTTCGATGGCCAACAGCTTTCGCCCGACGATTGGATCACCAGCGGATTTGCATTCGGAAACCAGCCGGTGGGCGTGGGCACGATACTCCTGACCAATCAGGAAGACGCGTCGCCGCTCCGAATTGCCGAGTACGACGCGGCGAGTAACGAGGCTGCAAGTCCGAAGCTGACGGGCATGTATCGCACTCGTACTTTCGAAGTAACAGGCAAGAGGTTGTGGTACCGCTTCCGCGGCAAGGCGGAAGTGTTTCTTGACGTCGATTCGCATCGTACCGTGTCTGGACCGCTGCACAGCGTATGCGAGCAAGCGATATCGTCGCCAGGCGGGTGGACATGGCACGCGCATTCCGTGGAAGACTATGTAGGGCATCGTGTTCACGTCGAGTTCAAGCCAACCGGCAACTTCGCCTTGGCGCAAGTCTGCGTTTCCGATTCGCCGCCCGACGAGGCTCCAATTGCGGACGACGATCGGTTTGAACTATCGACAAGCGTCGCGTCACAAGACGCGTTCAAGCGTGTCATCGATACCTTTTACCAAGCGATCACCGCAGTGGAGCAAGACCACGCGACCACTTCCGACGCAAGACGAGTCAACTGGCTGCTCGCGCACGACGAGATACTCCCGCCGGCCGACGACCAGGCGAAGGCTGAATTGGAAGAGGCGCTCGAAGAGCATCTCACGAGACGTGCGGCGCTGGAATCCCGGTTGCCCGACCCCCAATACGCGATGGCGATGATCGATGGCAGTAGCGAGAACGAGTTCGTGCACCTTCGCGGCAGCCACAAACGCCTTGCGCCCGATCCAACGCCGCGACGGAATCTCGTCGCGCTAGGTGAGGAGTTTCCGATCGCACATGGCAGTGGACGTCTGGAACTCGCCCATCGCATTGCCAGCGGCGACAATCCGCTCGCCGCTCGCGTGGCGGTCAATCGCATTTGGGCACACCTGATGGGGAGCGGCATCGTATCGACGGTCGACAACCTGGGCGTGCTTGGCCACCCGCCGACGCACCCCGAGTTGCTGGACTACTTGGCCAGTGAGTTCGTCGCCAGCGGATGGGACACCAAGCAGTTGATCCGTCGCTTGGTGCTTTCTAGCACTTACCGACAGGCAAGCCAGCCCGACCGATCGCTGGCCGCCGAGAGCATCGAGAACGCCGATCCAGCGAACCACTTGATCCACAAAGCGCGGGTGCGCCGCATTCCGGCCGAGGCGATTCGCGACGCGCTGTTGGTGGTGGCTGACGAAGTCGACGCCACGCCGTTTGGCCCGAGTGTCCCGGTGCATATCACGGGCTTCATGCGGCACAATCGCAGCCCAGAAATTAGTGGACCCATGGATGGCGCCCGGCGGCGGAGTATCTACATCCAGGTGCGTCGCAACGCGTTTAACCACTTTCTCGCTGGCTTCGATAAGCCAATCCCTTCCACCACGGTTGGCCTCCGCAACCAGAGCAACTCCGCGGCGCAACCGTTGATGTTGCTCAACGACCCGTTGGTCCATCAGCTTGTAGGCAAGTGGGCCGCCAACCTAACCAACCAGTTCGACGACGATTCGTCGGCCATCCGGCATGCGTACCTCGGGGCCTATGCTCGATTGCCCGACTCCGATGAGATGGAACAGATCACCAGCTTCTTGACAGACCGCCTGAAAGGTGGTCAGGACCCTGCGAGACTGCGTCAAACGGCGTGGTTCGACGTTTGCCTGGCCTTGGTCAACAGCAAAGAGTTCGTTTTCCTTCCATAGTAGCGACAAACTGCCGCCATGCATTGCCATCGTTTTGCCCACCGCCCGCTCACGCGTCGCCAGATGCTCGCTCGCTGTGCCTGCGGTTTCGGCGGCGTCGCGCTCGCCGGACTGACCGGCGCCACCACTCCGCAACCGCCAGGCGCGCGTGCCCGCGCTAAGAACATCATCTTTCTTTACATGGATGGTGGTGTGTCGCAGGTTGATAGCTTCGATCCCAAGCCGGCGCTCGATCGATACCATGGCAAACCATTCGGAGCCAAGATCGAGCCGACCCAATTCGACGCAGTTGGCACCACGCTTGCCTCGCCGTGGAAGTTTGCCCAACACGGCGAATCGGGAACATGGGTGAGTGAGTTGTTTCCCAACGTCTCTCGTAGCGCGGACAAGCTGGCCGTTGTGCGCAGCATGGTCAGCGACTTTTCTGAGCACAACACGGCCAACTACTTCCTCCACACCGGGTTCGGCCAGGCCGGACGGCCCAGCATGGGAGCCTGGCTTAGCTACGGGCTCGGTTGCGAAGCGAACGACCTGCCAGCGTTTGTGGTGATTAACGGCGGGCTGGTGCCAAGCGGCGGAATCGATAACTTTGCCTCCGGTTTTTTGCCGGCGCTGCATCAGGCCACGATGTTCAAACCGCAGCGACTGCCCGTGGCCAACCTGGCGAGTCCAGCATCTATCTCGCCCACGCGGGTGCGGAGTATGCGTTCGCTGTTGGCCTCGCTAGATGCTGGTGTTGCCGAGCGCTACGCCCACGACGACGCCATCGAAAGCGCCATCGCGAACTATGAACTCGCCTATCGCATGCAACTCGCCGTGCCCGACGTCGCGTCGCTCGACAGCGAGCCCGAGTACATCCGTCGCCACTACGGCCTGGATCACGACTTCGAACCGACTCGTATTTTCGCGCGCGAGTGTCTGCTTGCTCGTCGATTGATCGAACGGGGCGTGCGATTCATCGAAATCACTTGCCCGCGAACCAGTGGCAACGACCGCTGGGACGCTCACGGCGGTTTGATCAAGAACCATACCGAGAACGCGCTCGCAACCGATCAACCGATCGCCGCTCTGCTCGAGGATCTCGAAACCCGCGGCATGCTCGACGAAACGCTCGTTGTGTGGGCGGGCGAGTTCGGCCGCACGCCGTTTGCCCAAGGCAGCGATGGCCGCGACCACAACCCGTTTGGGTTCTCAATCTGGATGGCCGGCGGCGGAATCCGTGGCGGAACCACCTACGGGCGGACCGACGAGTTCGGCTACCGCGTGGTCGAGAACCGCGTCACCATCCACGACCTCCACGCAACCATGTTGCACCTCTTAGGAATCGACCACACCAAACTCACCTACCGCTTCGGCGGCCGCGACATGCGACTAACCGACGTACACGGCGAAGTGGTCGAAGCCATCGTGGCGTAACGTCTTCTCGACCCCATACCCGACCGCGATTTGCGGCAATTCTAGACAGGGTCTTGGAAGCAAAGATACGAGCGTCAACCTTGCAGTACATCGAGTGAATCGAGAGACGAGTCACTGTTCTGCAAACAGCCAGAGCGTGCTTCGGCTAGCTGTAGCGATGTTGGCGCAAACGAGTCAAGTCTGGCAAGGCGGCCGAAGCAGGCGAATCCCCATGATTCGTCGATGCAGGCCAACGTAGCCAGATGCATACCCAGTAAGCGGGCACGCTACAGATAGGCGAAGGGCGCTCTACATGCCTGCTGTCGCGCCATTCAACAGCATGTGTCGAGGCGCGCGACAGTCCGAATTGCAACAATCCGCTGATATCGATGAATTAGTTGTGATCTTACTGGCACGCGGGTTACCTAACTAATACCATCGAGGCTCACTAATCATCTGTGCTCAAGAACCAGATGCCAACGAGCTGGAACAAAACAAGCAGGCCCGGTTTCACCCTTGTGGAACTACTGGTGGTAATTGCCATCATTGGGATTCTGATTGCGCTGTTACTTCCGGCTATCCAATCCGCACGCGAGGCTGCGCGCCGTACGAATTGCTTGAACAATTTACGCCAGTCGGGCCTAGCTACGCTTCATTATCACGATGTGCATGGATACTTTCCGCTTGGCCGAGAGTCACCGGTGTCGTTGGTGTCGAGGGGGCATCAAGTCGTGAATGGGTTCTTGACGCTCATCTTGCCGTACCACGAGCAAGCAATACTCGAAGACCAGTACCGCTACGACAAAGGCTTCGACGATCCAGTCAACGAACCGATCTGCAACGCCTATATCGAAGTTTACCGATGCCCATCGGCGCCTCGTGGCCGCGACATGGAGGCTTACAACCTATTCCGCTTTAGTGGGCAAACTGGAGTTCGCGCCCAGCCGACTGATTACTTCGGCATTCGCGGCATCAAAGACCCGAGCGGCCAGAATTCCATATTGAGTGATCGTAAGTCCCTCCGACGGGTCGAAGATGGCCTGCTAAACGACGAGACGCGAGTATCGATCAAGCGTGTAACAGATGGCACCTCGAACACGATTGTGTTGTTCGAGCAGGCCGGCCGGCCGATGCATCTCGTTCAAGGTAAGCCAGAACGGGAAGGAAGCGGCGCGTTCTTGTGGCAAGGCCCCTGGGCGGGGAACGTAGCCGTAAATGTGCATGGCTACGACCGAACGAATCCCCTGCGGTCTCCTGGTGATTGCTATGTCAACTGCAACAGTCACTTTGGCGCCTACAGCTACCACCAAAGTCTTATTCACGTAACGCTCGCCGATGGATCATCGCGGGCGATCCATGACGACATTGATCCAATGACATTTGTTTATCTCGGTCGCAAGAGCGATGGGATGATTGTTCAACTCGACTGACAGATGCCAGGTGCATGATGAAACGAATAAATAGACCAACTGTACGATCACCACTCCCAAACCTGTGGGTAAAGCTTCGAGTTTCGACGCAGTTGCTAGCGATATTGGTTTTCTCGGTGTCGTTGGCGCCGATCAGCGAAGTTGCCGATGCGGAACAATTGACATTTGAATTGAACCCATCCATCTCGAGTGTCGACCTGACCGCGTTTGCCTATGTGTCAGTCGCTGATGTCATCAGATCGACCAGAGACACGCAGACCATTCCACTTGGTGGAACGATTGAGTTAGAAGTCGCGGAGGTTGGTGGCATCGTACAGTCAGTCGACTTTGTCTCGCTTGAGTTCAGCTATGAAGCGACTCTTGAGAACCCAACGATCCACAAGCGAATCTCGTTCTTTGATTCGGTGTCCGAGAATATTCCTGCCGGCACCGAACTCGAAGTCCACTTGCCGTTCGACGACGAGCGTGCCCATGGCAACCCCGTGCCAAGGTTCGCACCTACTTTGACCATCGATGAGTTTGGTGGGGGAGGGACCGAAACTGGCGCCGGAAACGAGCTTATACTCACCGATCCCGTGTTCGAGTTCGAAGGTAGCGGGCAGTATTTTGAGATCCCCTTCAGGTATGCGATTCCCGGAGATCCAAATAGTGGACCCGCTCCGTTTCAAGATGGCTTCCCGATGGATTACGGGCCTTACCCCGCCGCGAACACCTTTCCTGAGATGATGCCAGGCACCGAATACGATCCGAGCCTTCCAGACAACACAGTTTTGGAGCCATCGCCCACCAACCCGGAACGCCTGAAGGGTACCGTGACGATTGTTGATGGAATCTACGTGTTCCATGGCACCGTATTCAGCAAGGGAGTTGGTGGCGCAGGCATTCTGCAGACCGCACAAATCCACGAGGCCTCCTTTTTCTCATCGACCGCTCCGTTTCTACCTGGGGACTTCAACGATGACGGACTGGTTAACCTCGCGGACTACACCGTGTGGCGCGATCACCTTGGCGCGTCAGCCGGCGCGCTTGCCAACGACATCGATGGCGGTGTGGTCGACACACGTCAATACGAGACGTGGAAGAAGACCTTTGGCGGGACGTTGCTCGCCCCGGCAGGGCAAATCCAAACAGTTCCCGAGCCGACCACTCTGATTATTGCCGCAACCGTGTTGTTACTCACATGGTTCCAAAGGGAGGCACCACGTTTGATTTCTGTGACTTCTTTAGTTCCTGCTTCAACGAAAGGACCCTGCTGATGAGGTGGTTACCCATCGTCTTACTGTCTTCGCCGATCTTCTGGTTCGGCTCCGCTGTTCACGCAGACATAACGCTAAACCACTCCGACCGGAGCAACGTCCGAAACAACGGAGGGAAGCTCGCGGATAGTTACGCCGTCCGCGTACTGAACCTCGGTGCCTTCGAAGACCCGCTTAACCCCGCAGGCACCCCACAAGAACGCGAACGCAACTACCACACATTCGACCTCTCGGGGCTTTCTGGTACGATCACCGGCGCAACACTTCGCGTCTGGGTCGATCCGAAAGACGGCGATCCTGGTTCTGGGCAAGGCAACGAAACCGGAGCACCGTACCAGAGCTCGGACCCGTTCGAGGACATTCTTCTCTATGACGTATCAACCGACGCGAGTACGCTGGCAAGCTCGTCGCCGGGAATCGACGCCTTCGACGACCTCGGCACCGGCAACATCTACGGAACGCTACGAGTCGCTGCGGATGACGCCGGTGAGTACGTCGAGGCGGTTCTCAATGCACAGGCCGTTACCGACCTCAACGCCGCGATTGGCGGCAGCTGGTCCGTCGGCGGCGCACTTGACTTCAACGGCAGCTACGGCGCGAACTCTAGCTTTATTTCCGAACGAGTTCTCCACGACGACAACATCCTCGCCAACGACTTGCCCTCGCAGCTTGTCCTAACCGGCTCCGTGGTTCCGGAACCTTCATCGGTGCTACTGTTGATCGGCGTAGCCGGTCTTGCGGCAGCTCGAAGAGGACTGGTCAAGTACTTGAGTTGCCAATCGTTATCTTAGACTACTTCTGCCGTGCACGCTCTTGAGAGCGTGCACGCCAGTCTCATTGGGAAGATCCCGAAATGGGCATTCGACGCATTCACGTCTTGATTGGAGTTGTCATAGCGCTGCCTCTTTGTCTGCAGGCATTCACTGGGGCGCTGCTCGTTTTCGAACGCGAGACTGATACCTGGTTGAACCGCGATTTGTTCTATGTCGAGCCAACAGGTACACGGCTCTCACCCCAAGAGCAGTTCGACGCGTTTGTTGCCGAGTACCCCGAGATGGCGACGCCTGCGTACATCATGACACTGCCTGTTGAACCTGATCACGCAACTTTGGTGCTGGCCAAACCTTACAACGAAGTTGGTCCCAGACGGGGTGTCAGGTTTTTCATCGATCCCTATACGGGCGATGTCCTTGGTAACCAGCCTTATCATTCGACGCTGATGGGCAAACTGTACGACTTTCATCGAACGTTCTGGTTACCACGATGGGGACGATGGGTAACCTCGACCTCGGCTTTGCTGACAGCGTCCTTGGTGATCAGTGGCTTGGTGCTTTACTGGACAACCCGGCGCAACACCACCGAAGCCGCAGAGACAACCTGGCTGCTCCGCGTGCATCGTCGCACTGGCAAGTATTTCGGCCCCCTGGTCTTCGTCCTTGCATTGAATGGCGCGGCGATTACTTACATGTTCTTGGTTCTACCGATGGTCTACCGGGTAAGCGGTACGGAAATGCCCCGAGCGATGCGCGAGGGCCGCTCGACCAGCGCTCCCAACCCCGAGAACTTGCCTCGTGTTTCCCTGGATGATCTGATTACCCGAGCGAATCAAGAATTCCCCGACGCCCAGCCGCGAGTCTTATTGCAACCAGGTCGGGAGGAAACCGCAGTCACAGTGATTCTCAAGAAGAAGCACGAACTGCGAGATGCAGGTGGTACCTTTGTCGCGATGCACCCATACACTGGAGAACCAATGGGCGTGACTGATTTCACAGACGGTGAGTTAGGCCACCGAGCCACCTATTGGATCATCCACTCTCACAAGGGGACCTGGGGCGGCTATTTTGGCGGATCAAGCGGAAAGCTCGCATCTCGTGTTCTTTGGATCGTGACCGCACTCGCAGCAACAATCATTGCCGCTACAGGCGGCATCAGTTGGGCGCGTCGAGCAAAGGTGGCCAAGTAGCCTATGGCCACGGTGTTTGAAAGGTGTTCAGCGATCGGGACGAGGTCTTTGCTCAGTTCGAGTGCAAGCGTTAGTCGCACCTGTATCCCGCCAAAGGTGGCCAAGAATCGTTGTGGAATCCTGTCGCCAACCTGATCTAATAAATCTGCTCGATCATGGAGGTGCGTCCTTCTTCGGGCGGCTCTTTGAAAATTTGGTTAGGGTTAGTCGAGGAGGGTGGCACCCACGAAGTTGGGTTCTGCCCCAACTGCGGGAAACCCTGGGGCAAAACCGCGTCGATCCGACGATCTCCCACATATGTAACTCTTTGATGGGCAACGGTTTAAGAACTATCCAACTTGAGACACGAGTGGAGTTTTGCCCCAATGAATCGTGTTTTGGTTAATGCACACGAGGGCAAAACGCAAAGTGTTTGTCCGCAACGGCTTAAGAGAAAGGGTTTTGTCCCAGTGGGGAATCAACGGCAGGGGGCCATGGCTTTGCTGCGAGACCTAACGCGGTGACGAATTGATGGGCCTAACGGGCACCATCCTCGCTGATCGACCAGCCAAACAGTGCAAAGCAATCGCGTTCCCATACTCACGGCAACAAATGCGGCACTCCGATCCATTGCCCGTAGGCGGAGACCAGTTGCTGTTTGCCGGCGTTGTAGCTGGTTTGCATGGCTTCTTCCCATGGTACGCCCTCTTTGAGGAGGTTGATGAAGCGGACGTACTTCGCCTGGTCGGTTTGAATCAAGAACCGCGTCATCGACGTGGCTCCGCCGTAGCGGTCGAAGGGGATGTTCTGGTCGACGGCGAAGAAGGCTTCGCCCAATTTGGGTTGCGGCGACTTGCGCATGGCGTTGAGAAACTTCTCTTCCTTGCGTTGGACGCCGCCGCTTGTGGGCACCATCTTCGCGGCGATGACCTCGGCCATTCCCTCGTTCACCCAGCTTGGCACGCGAACGGGCGTTTTGTAGCAATGAATGAAACCGTGGCTCGTTTCGTGCACCAGCACCGTGCCGAAGTAATCGGCATCGTCGCCCTGGTAGATTGCAATGCAGATGTTGCGTTTGCTATCGGAGTGACACAACCCCATCGCACCGCCTGGTTCGTTGTTCATGAACTGCCGCTCGAAGGCGATGAACTGCGGCTCGGTGGCGAACGCGAACACCGACGCCTTGCCGCGCCACAGCGATTCGCTGGGATCGACGCCGTACGTGTGCGACATCCATTCGTACATCCCATCGAGCGACGCAATAAACACATGGACTTGCTGCGGTGGAATGTTCGAGCAGAACAAGAACCGCTCGGTTTCATACAACTGCAAACTGGGCAGCAACGCGGCGACCTTCTCGTGCCGCTGCTTATGCGCCTCGATCGCCTGGGCATGCTCGTCGGCGGTGAGCGGCGACCACGGTTTGACGCCGCGGGCCTCGATTCGCGCCAGCCAGGCTTCGTGCTCCTTGGCTGCGACGGCAGCCGCTTTTTGGGCGCGGGTCATCGGCTTGCTGCGTTCGCCCTTAGGCGCATCGCCAGCTTCGTATACTACCTCGTCGCCGACCGTGACACGGTCGATGCCGTCGAACTTGAACGTCCGGCGGCGCCCCTTGTCGGTCACACCAATCAACCGCATCGGCGCGCCGGTCTTGGAATGCACCGTGATCCGCACTACCTCGACCGCGTCGTAGGCGACGCCGCTGACGAGTTCGATGGTGACCGACTGGCCTTCGAGGTCCGCCAGGTTAGCCGCTGGGGTGGCTTCGACTTGTGCCCACGCGGCTGCGCTCGCCAGAATGGCGGCCGATAGCAGTGAAGCGGCATAACGATTTGTAACCATTGTCACTTGTTTCAGGCGACGAGGCCGACGGTGGGTAAAACCACATTTTACTGTAAAACCGCATCGTTCAGCGGTCCTTATCCACGGAATCTCGCGCGGTGGCCGCCCGCAAGAGGAAACAGTCGAAAATTGCACCAATTTTGGTTATGATGTCGAGTCCTACCTAAGCAGGTTGGGGTTCGTACCCACGACCGTCTATTTCCTAAGGGATCCTCTGATAACTTGGCCTCGATGCCACCGGACTGGAGATAATGCGTAGCACCATGAAGCAAGCAACTTTTGTCGTTCTTCAACTTGTCACGTCTTGGTCGGTCGTATTTCACTGCACACAAGACGCCGCGAGAGCGGACATACTCGTTAGTACATTTGATCTGACCGGAATGGCTCCATCGGGCATCTTGCGGTTCGATGAGCAGACCGGTACCCAGTTCACAATTGGTGATGTACCGCCGATGGCGGCGCCTGGGTTAGGGCCCACGTCGGGTGCTACCGATGTGGGGGTGGGGCCAAATGGTAACATCTTTGTCGCTGATGGGGGTTCCATTTTGCACTTTGAAGGAACAACTGGCGCGCCGCTCGACGAGCAGGGACACCCGGGAGACGGGTTGTTCGTAAGTGTTCCGGTGGCCGCCCAGGGCGAAGGATTTCGATCGGTGCTGGTCGACGACACCGGACAACGGTTGTACGCCGTCGACAACACTGGCACTAGTGATGTGGTACGCGTGTATGAAGGCCCGCTTTCCGCAAATCCAGGAACGGAGATTTTAGTTAACGGCGGACCATTGTTGGCAACGCCGTCGACAACGCCAACAACGTTGTCGGCCATGGCCTTTGCCCCCGACGGACGACTGTTAGTTTCTGATCTTGACGGACGCAAGGTGTTCGCCGTTGATCTAACCACCGGCGCGGACTCGGTGTTTATCGACAACTTCGCCACCCCGTTCTCAGGACCCAACGGCATTGCCGTCGACGAGAACGATACCATCTACGTCGTGGATCTATATGTAGGGGCGATCTATATGTTCGACTCCGATGGTACCAACCAGCAATTGTTCGCCGACATTCCTAAAGACCCAACGACCGAACCTGACGGGAGCTTTCCGTCAGACATTACCTTCGACGCCAACGGCGACTTGTTGGTGGCGGCATTAGGCGGCGTGCAGTTCGGTGAGACCAAAGGACGGGTGATTCGTATCGATCCTTCAAACCCACTTGCGCAGGTCACCCTTGCAGAGAATCTGCCTCTCGCTGGCGGCATCGCCTTGATCGACGATCTGTTGCCCGGCGACTATGACGGCAACGGGATCGTGGAGCCAGGTGATTATCAAGTATGGAAGTCGCAACTTGGCATGGCAGTAGGCCCTTCCACTGGTGCTGATGGCAACGGCGACGGCGTGGTCAATTTGGCCGACTATACCATTTGGAGAGATACACTAGGTGCAACAGGCTTCGACACAGTGTCTGAACTGCGTGCGAATCGTATTCCTGAGCCCGCTACCAGCGTCCTGATCGTGGCTGCCATGGGGGCCTTGAAGATCGGATTTAGCCGACGGATCATTCGTTGAGACCGACCAAACGTAACTCATGAAACGCGGTCTTCCCTATCGTTGCTACTCTTCGCTGCGCGGCTTCACTCTAGTCGAGCTATTGGTAGTGATAGGAATCGTCGGGTTGCTCGTCGCCCTGTTGTTACCCGCGGTGCAATCGGCACGCTCAGCGGCGCGGAACGCTTCGTGCAAGAACAACTTACGCCAATTGGGACTCGCGGCGCAGAACTATGTTTCGGTACATCGCCATTTTCCCGCGGCAACGACATCGAAACCCTATCCTGACGACGTCAATACTCCATGGACGTTCTATCGCTGGAGTGCATTGGCCCTTCTATCGCCACATATGGAGAACTCGGACGTTGTCGGCGCCATCGACTTGTCAATCCCGCTCTACGGCTCCGACCTCAGCATCCGACCCGAGCACACGAGTGCTGTTCGGCTGCTCGTTCCGGAGTTTCTCTGCCCAAGTGACGAAGGGAGGCCCAATACGCCTGAGTTTGCGCCAACCAACTACGCGTTGTGTACGGGATCGGGTGTCGACGGAGGAGCACCACATGAGACTGATGGACTCTGCTTCGAGAATTCATCCGTGACGCCAGCAGGAGTTGAAGATGGACTAAGTCACACTGCACTGGCATCGGAGAGCATACTTGGCCCATCCGACGGCTTTGAATCGGATGGCCACGATCCTCAGTACGACTATAAATTCCTTACACGCGCCCCACTGAATGAAGCGCGATGCACGGCGACTCAGCAATGGAACGTCAACGATCCGCGAGGTTTTGCCTGGGTGAATGGTGAGTACCGCTGCGCCATGTACAACCATTACCTGACGCCGAACAGCACAACCTACGACTGCATGGGCGTCGTGGTGTTTGGCTCGCCCGAGGTGCGCTTCCGTCCCTATGGCTGGCGGGCAGCGCGGAGTCGGCATGCTGGAGGAGTTAACACGCTTATGGCCGACGGGGCGGTGACTTTTCACACCGACAATGTCGAAGCTGCCGTTTGGCAAGCGATGGCCACGCGCAACGGTGGCGAAACCGTGCGACCCTAGCGGCGATACGTACGGTTACCGGCATTGCGGCGGTTGGGCGACGATGGTCGGCTGGGCGATTGCATCTGCTTTCGCTGAGCGCCTGGGTTTGATTTGCCGCGTTGCGCCGTTTGCGGTGATCCCGCAGCAGCAACGCCGGGCGGTTCGCTCACCGGGGCGGCCTCGACCTCGGCCTGAGCCGCAGCGGGCTCGTCGGACTTCTTGACCGATTCGGCGAGTTTGGCGTAGCGCTGCGACTCGCTGTTGTTGCCGAGCTTCTTGTGCATCACCGCCAGGTTGCCATACGGGACGGCGAGATTTTCCTTCTCCAGCACGCCACCGGTGACCGCCTGCTCAATGAGGTCGGCTCCCATTTCGGTGAGCGAAATCGCGCGACGACGATCGTTCTGATCCCAGTACGAAACGGCCATGCTCACCAGGGCTTCGCCTTCGTGGCGAGGAACCACCAACTCGCAGTCGTTCTCCTCGGTCACAAGTAGTGGGAATGCACGGTCGTACCAATCAACCGCTTCGGCGTGCTCCGACTGATGCACCGCGTGCACCGCACCGATATGGAAGTAGAGCTTACCGACCAGCCGCTCGGTCTGCGGGTTGTCGCGACGATCTTCGGCTTGTTCGGCCAGCAACTTCATGGCCTGTTTTGAGTACGCCAGTGCCTGCTTAGGCCGACGCCGATGATGCTCGATCTGCAACGCATCCAAGTAGGCCAATCCTTTGATCCACTCGAGTTGGTCGATCCATAGCGGATCGTCGGTGGCCTTCTGCACCTCTTCGAGCGATTCGTTGATTTCCTGAATCAGTGGCTCTGGATCGTTCGCTGGCTTGAAGTGCGTCAACGCGGTGAGCGATTGTTGAGCAACGCGAATCCGCAGACTCAAGTCGCCGCCGTCGTTCTCGATCATCTCCTCGGCAAACGCCGACGCGCGACTTACCCACTGCGCCACGTTGCTCATCTTGTCGTCAAACTTGCTACGCGCGACTTCATTAGCGATCGCCAGATGCGCATCGACGAGAAGCCGCTTGGCGGCCCGTCGCTCGGCGACGTCGTCGCTGGTGGCCAGCTTATCGGCTTCGACAATTGCCAGGTTGTGAAAACCGACGGCCTTGTCGGCAATGGAAGCATCGCCCATCGAAGCGAGTGCGCCCATTTGATACATCGCTTGGCCACGGATGAGGGTGGGAACGTTGTCGGCGTCCAACACTTCTCGGGTCGCCAACACGGCGTCGTCGTACCGTCCTACGGCGGCAAGCGCCTCGCCCCAACGTTGACGATACGCCATATTCTCGGCGTCGAGATCAACGGCTCGTTTGGCTTCGGCTTCGCCTTCGCTAGCGCGACCAGCGTCGAGTAGCACGCGTGCTAATAACCAGTGAGCGTGTGCGTCCCTTGGCGCTAGGGCCGTGGCCTGCCGGAGATCCGACAGTCGGAGCGCAAGCTCACTTTCGGGGCGACCTTCCGAACGTAGACAGAATGTTTCGGCGTCGAGCGGCTGTAGAATCAATTGCGAAACTCGCAACGTCGATTCGGGTGTGATGTCGTCGGGCTCATCGACTACCATCACGATCCCTCGCTCGGGGTAGGCAAACGCAGCCACACGACCAACCTCGGGGTCGGTCACCTGCACGGCTTCACTGGAATCGGCCTGCACTTTCGCGGCCAGCTCCTCCGGTGGCGTAGCGGCTCGCAGGTTGACCTTCATCAGCGTTACCAAGCCATCCTCGATGAGAACTTCGACGCCGCGGAAGCTCTCCAAATTGAAGGAATACAGTTGGCCAGTTTCGGTGGGCGCCACTTCGTCGGGGCTGCCCCATGTGTCGATGAGTTGCTTCTTGGTCGAGATGCCTGGCTGGATGCCGTGGAATACTGCGGGCCTGGGCGCTTGAGAATCGGCGGCTGCAACTTCGCTCACTTCCGACGTGTTGGAAGCGACCTTGACAGGTATCTCCGTAGCGCCGGACGGAGCGAGTGTCGGCTCGGGATCGGCCAACCGTGGCTCGCGATCCGACAGTGTTGAGATGGGCTGCAGGCTATCGGCGCTCTCGTCCTCAGGCGCGCTTGGCTCTTCGAGTTTGCGTTTAGCCACCACCACCGAGCTTTCGCCCGTTTGCTCATCGACCACCGACGAAGCGATGTCGTCGGACTCCGCTCGCACAAACGCGGTGGGCGCCATGCATACCGCCCCGCCAACCAGCGACCACCTCATGCCGCGGACCAAACGAGACAAACCATTATTCTGATCGAAAGCACGCATCGGGTGTTCCTCCTGAACACATGGCACACCGCCCGACACCACATATGGTCGGGCAGGAGCATCTGCAATTTTTCACAAGCCGGCGGGCAAACACTGGGCGCATTCATGCCGCGCTGCTGCGCCATATCGACAACGGCGCAAGCGAATCAACAGGAGTATTGCGAGAAATCGCCACAATCCTCAAAATCGGCCGCGCCGCGCCAGCATTGCTGGCTTTCGACTCGATGGGTCGAGGGCGGAGCGTGCGCTAGGGCTGCTATCGCCGCCGCATGCACCAAGCGGCGGCTACGCCGCTCAGTAGCAGCACAATCGTGGAGGGCTCTGGCACATTCGCCACCGTAGCACTTCCACTCGTGATGGCCGCTGGAGGGGCCATGCCAGGACCGCCGACCTGGTCGAGCCAAAGCAGGTAGTCGCGACCATCGACGTCGCCATCGCCATCGGCGTCGCCCAGCACCCCGGTAGCGCCCATTTCGATGCCAAAGTTCATTCGCCAAATCTCTAGATCTAGCGCATCGACGATGCCGTCGCCGTTGAAGTCGGCGCCGATCGGAATCACATCCAGCACCACCAACGTGAGGTCGGAATTGGTCGTATCGATTCCCCAACTCCATGTAGGATCGGACAACGTGGGGAGGATTAGCGTGTTGAACGCGCCCGTTAGGGTGCTGCTACCAGATATGAGTTCAAACTCGTGGCCAGGTTGAGGATCGAGCGGCGTGATCCCTGAGGCCGATAGATCGACATTCAGCACTCCGTCGAGCACCAGATCGCCGGTCACGGCGATCGTACTAAGCTGCGACCCGGTTGGGCCGCCGCCGAGCGCCAGACTGATGGTGGAGGTTGGATTGTTGATGAAGTTACCGAGCACGGTCAACGAAACCGACGTGCCATCGGGTGCAAGCTCAATCACGCCCAGATTCGTCAGGTCGTCTTCAAACACGGCGTTCGCGCCGCCGGACAACAGAATCGACCCCGTCACGTCGTTGGTTACATCGCCCGATACGCGGTTGTCGCCGGCAGTGAATGCGAGTGATGCCTGGTTCATCAGACCCGATTGAAATCGGAACGTTGCATCCTGTCCATGAATGCGCCCAAGCGTGGGCGTCGGCATGGAGGGATCGGGGCCGGGATCGATTCGATTGAAGAACATATCGGTAGCCGCAGTGAATGTTCTCCTAAATTCGATTTCGCCACCTTGAACGTCGATCAGCCCGCCGGTGTTGGTCATAAAGTAAGCGCCGCCGGCGTCGGTGCTAGCTGTGGTGCCGGTGGACGATACGGTCAGGACTTCGTCGGTATCGACGACTACCTCTGCGTTGATCCGATTGCCAAACGTACCAAGATTGATGCGTCCGTCGCCGCCCAACGTGCCGTCGTTCACCAACTCGTCGGAGATATCGATGCGCCCCTGTGTGTACATGTGCACTTCGCCGCTTCTGCCAATGAGCAGGCTGGACGGTTCCGTGGAGATCTCGACTTCATCCGAGTTGTCCTGCACGTCCACTCCCCGGTACACCTTCACCAATGCACGATCGCCAACCGAAAGGTAGCCGGAACCCGTGCCATTGTCGTAGCCGGCGACATCATCCTCAAACGCTCCCACGGTGAGTCCTACAGCAGCGCTCAGTCGCGAACTCGGGCCAGCAACTTCGACGACTCCGTTGCCGTTGCCGTCCGACAGAATGGGGATAGATGCTCCACCAGTCCCTTGGCCTACAATGGCCACGCCGCCCGAGCCGATACCCACGCCGCCCCGGGCGTTGTAGGTGCCGCCATCGACTACACGGAGCGTTCCGGATCCTGAGAGTCCAACAACCGTGGCTCCTGCCTGGTTGGCGCCTGCGCCACCGTCGTCCTGGGTAACGCCACGCTGATCGATGGTAGAGCCGAAGCCCGAAACCTCGACCAGACCGTTGCCGCTACCCGCCACGCCCACCAGCAAGGCGTCCTGAATCTCTACCCGCCCACCATCGAGCACGTAGAGTTGTCCCGTACCGGTCAACCCCACATACACGTCGAAGCCTAAATCGGTATCACGAAGGGTACTGTCGTTGCTCGCCTCGTCCTCGGTCGCCAGAATGTAGGCGTAGATCGAGGGAACCAACTCGGGATCGCTATTGTAAACGGTGCCGAACCCGGAGACGGTAACGTATCCGTCCGCGTTGGGGCTTCCTACAAATTCGTCGCCGGATTCTAGATTAACGTCCTGCTTGGTGCCACCAACCACCAAGTGCCCATAACGCAAGATCGACCCACCATCGAGTTCCATGTAGCCAGGCCCGTAGAGAGCAGACTCCGTGTTTGGATTGGTAGTGTCTGCCCCAATCTCAATATCCCACTTCGTCTCATCTCCCTCTTCAAAAGTTTCCTGAGGTAGAGCTTCGGGCGGGACGCCAAAACCGGGGAATGTAAACTCGATGAATTCTTGAATGCCTTCGTTGCCTACAAAGTCGCCAAAATTTGGATCCTCAGGATTGGTGATAAAGTCGGCCGGCGTGCGCGGGTTGTCGGTTGGCGAATAGACGCCGCTAAGCCGGAGGTCAGCATTTGCGGCAGGCGCCAGAACCAATGCCGAGGCGACCGTGCCTACGAGCGCCAGCAGGCGGAGCGATTTGGAGAACTGTTTACAGAGTGTCATCGTGGTACCTTTTATCGTACTTCGCCCCAAAGTGGTCGGTCGTGCGTGAGTTTCGCAACGTCGTTACGTTGCCCCAACTGGCCCGCGGGGCACGTGCGACTTGGTCATGCGGCATGCTGTTGATCTGTTCCATAAACCCGAGCCAACTCCGGACGCTACGGCAGACTGGCGAGCGTTGGCCTACGATCGGCCATCACACGATCGCTTCGAGCAGACAATGAGCGCAAAATTGCCGAGTTGCTGGGTCCCTCCATGATCGCCAACCGGGGCGGCGGTTGTCAACCTTTTTGCGTCCGGTGTTGGCGGCAGCCAGCCACAAGAAACCCTGGATATCCATGTTTTCTGCTTGCCAAGGCACGTTGGATCAGAGCGGCAGGAAGGCAACCTCGTCGCCGGACGAAACGGTGAGCGGCTCCACCGGCAGTCGCACGAGGCAGTTCGCCTTGGCCGCGCCGGCGAGATCGGCTGAACCGTGCCATCGGATGAACTCGACCATCGGAACCTCATCGGCGATGCTGGCCATGGCGCGGGCTGGTCGAAACGTCTCACGACCGCCCCCGTGGGCGTACGCATCGGCAGCGCGGCCACGAGCCAACTCCAGACGCACGGTATCCATTCTGCCCGATAGCACGGCCAACGCTGGCCTGACAAACAGGTGGAAGCAAGCCAAACCACTCACAGGGTTTCCGGGAAATCCGAACACCAGTCTCGACGGCCCCACCGGTCTAGGCGCAATGCCAAACCATAACGGCTTGCCTGGCTTGAGGGCGAGCTTGTGAAACACCTTCTGTACGCCAGCAGCTACCAGCGCTTCTGGCACCAGGTCCTTTGCCCCGGCCGAGACTCCGCCGGTCACCAACAGCACGTCGGCCTCAAGCCCACGCTCGACCAGTTGCGTGAGTTCCACGCGATCGTCGCGTCCGACCGGCAGTTCTAGAGGCGTAGCGCCTGCTTCAACAACCGCTCCAACCAGCAGTGGCCCGTTGGAATTGCGAATTTGCCCCGGCCCGGGTCTGAGATCGGTGCTGACAAGCTCATTTCCGGTCGCCAGTATGGCAACTTTGGGCCGCCGAATCACCTGCACCACGCCGGCACCGGCTTCGGTCAACGCGGCGGCAACCAACGAGCTGACGGTCGTGCCCGCTTCGGCCACCTGATGACCCACGCGGAGCGACGAGCCTTGTAGCGTGATGTGCTTGCCCACCGGCGGATCGATCCAATCGATCCGTACGGTCTGCTCGTCGACTTGGCTGGTCTTTTCAATCGGAATAACGGCGGTAGCACCGTCGGGCACTGGCGCTCCGGTCATGATTCGAGTCGCTGCTCCGGGTCGCACCGCGTGGTGCGGCACGTCGCCGGCCATGACACTTTCGATGATGACGCGAGTGGGTGAGCGATCGCTCGCCACCACGGCAAAGCCGTCCATCATGGCCTTATTGTGCGGCGGCGAGTCGATGTCGCTTGCCACCGACTCGGCCAGCACGAGCCCAAGCGCATCGCCAAGCGCCATGCGCACCGCAGGTAGCTTCGCGGCATATCGGGCCACCAACATGATTGCCTGTTCGACGGTCAACATCGAAGTTCCTTCATCCCCTTGAACGAGAGGCAGCCAGGCGACGAAAGTCGTCGCGCCAACTGTTCGATAGCCGCGGCAACTCGGCGGCTGCCTGCAACTCGTCGCGTTTGGCCGCGGAGTCGAAACGCAGGCGATACATGTCGACCACGCTCATCGATCGATCGACCCGATCGACGAGTTCAATCGCGTCGCCCGCCTGAAGCGTCCCCGTCTCCACCACTCGAAAATAGGTTCCAGGCCGTTCTGCTTGATGGAACCACTTGATGAATCTTGAGTCCCGCATCTTGATGCCGAGCTTCAGGCAGGGCTGTCGCGGCTGGGTCGCTTCGAGGAGCACCGATCCAATGCGATAGCGATCGCCAATACGAACTTCGTCGCTCGCGAGTTGACTCGTCGTGAGGTTCTCGCCAAACTCGCCCGGTTGGAAGTCGCGTGCTTCGAACTGTTGCCGCCACCATGCGTAGTCGTCGTCTGAGTAGGCATACACCGCCTTGTCGACGCCGCCGTGAACTCGCTGGTCGGCTTGATCGTCGCCTTCGACGCCAAGCTCGGCGACGGCTACCGGGCCCGCCACGGGCTTCTTGAATATGGCGGTCGACACCACTTCGCCCTGGTGTTGCACAAGTCGCGGTCGGCCAACGTTGACGGAAAGAAGCTGCATAACGGATGGAGTGGACTAGTCGCATTTGGGCGCGAAGGAATTCGGTCCGACGAGCACTAGCACCGTCGCTCGAGCGGCCATCTCTTACAGCCAGACGCCAATCAACAACGCACAGCCAAGAAGTTGCGCAACAGGTCGAAACCGCGATGGGTCAAGAAGCTCTCGGGATGAAACTGCACGCCGAACATTGGCAGTTCGCGATGCTCGATGGCCATAATCTCGCGGCCGCCATGAGGCTCGTTGGCCCAAGCGGAAACCAAAAACTCGTCGGAAAGTGTTTCGGGGTCGATCACCAAACTGTGATAACGTGTCGCCTGAAATGGATCTTCGACACCGGCAAACAGCCCTTCGCCTGAGTGGTGAATTTGGTCGACCTTGCCGTGCATCAGGTTCTTGGCTCTTACAATCGAAGCACCGTAGGCCTGGCCCATCGACTGATGCCCAAGGCAGACACCCAAAATCGGCACTTTGCCGGCCATGTGCTGAATCGCCTCGACCGACACGCCTGCTTCGGTGGGCGTGCAGGGTCCTGGGGAAACGATGATTCGCTCGGGCTTGAGCGCTTCGATCTCACCAGCGGTCAGTTCGTCGTTGCGGATCACGCGAACGCTCAGTTCCGCATCAATCTCGCCCAACCTTTGCACAAGGTTGTAGGTGAACGAGTCGTAGTTGTCGATTACCAAAATCATGGTGTTCCGCGCTTTTCCAAAGCTCATTTTAGTCCACTCAATTTGTTGCTACTAGCGTGGCGCTTCGCATAGTGGTGTAATGCAGCACGACCAACGCGCAAGAACCACTGGAAACAACATGCCGAAGCGGAAATCGACAAGCACCACCATTCGCTCCCAGGACACTTCGACGCTCGCGTTGGTGACCGAGCTGATGGCAATTCCAGGGCAAAGCGGCCAGGAAGCTGCCGTGATGGAGTACATTCGTCGCCGGTTGCTGGCCGCCGGGGGGAAGCAGTCGCAGCTACAGTTCGACAGAGCCCACACCAAAACGCCGCTTGCCGGACAGGTGGGCAACCTGGTGCTCAAGTTGCCCGGCAATCGACGTGGTCCCCGACGGATGCTCTCGGCCCATGTCGATACGGTGCCCGTGTGCGTAGGAAGCCAGCCGGTGCGGAAAGGAAGGTTCATCGAGTCGGCTGATCCGAATACCGGTTTGGGCGCCGACGACAGGGCTGGCGCAGCCGTGCTATTGGCGACCGCCGAGAGAATGTTTGCCGGCGACATCGACCACTTCCCAACCACACTTCTGTGGACGGTGCAGGAGGAGGTGGGCCTGTTTGGTGCTCGCAATGTGAACGTGGCCAAACTCGGTAAACCCAGCCTGGCTTTCAACTTCGATGGTGGTTCGCCGACCAAGCTCACCATTGGCGCCACCGGCGGCTATCGGATGGACATTCACGTGCATGGCATTGCCAGTCATGCAGGCGGCGCGCCGGAAGAGGGCGTGAGCGCCATCGCGATCGCGTCGCTGGCGATCGCGGACCTAGTGGAGAACGGTTGGCATGGTTTGATTGAGAAGCGTGGCGGCACCGGCACCAGCAACGTGGGTGTTATCGAAGGCGGCGCGGCGACCAATGTGGTAACGAACTACGTGACGCTCCGCGCCGAGGCGCGTAGCCATAACTCGAAGTTTCGCGAGCGGATCGTTCGCGAAATCGAGAAGGCCTTTACCCGCGCGGCGCGCAAGGTTCGCAACGCGAAACGCGAACATGGCCGCGTGGAGTTCAATGGCCACTTAGACTACGATTCCTTCCGCTTGGCGGCGAACGATCCTTCGATCGCGGTCGCGACCGCCGCGGTGAAGGCCGAGGGTCATCAGGCAGACTTGGCGATCAGCAACGGCGGACTCGATGCCAATTGGCTCGCCGCCCGAGGCGTTCCGGCCGTCACGTTGGGTTGCGGCCAACGCAACATTCACACCGTCGACGAGCAGCTCGACATCGAAGCATTCAAACTCGCTTGCCGCCTGGCAGTTCGGCTGGTGGCGGCCAAGTGACTCGGGCGAGTCGGCTTAGATGCCCAAGTTGGCGAGCCCGTCGGCCAGTTGGCCCAGCGTTTGTGCGAGCTTGGGATGCTCGGCTTCGAACTCGGTCACCATTTCGCGCAGCCGATCGCTGGTAGGTGCCGACGACTCCTCTGTATCGGCACTCTCTTGCTCGCCCGTCAAAACCTGAGCGATGTCCTGCATCACGGTCACCAGCATCTCCCGAGTCGACTCGTCGACGTCGTGAACGGTGCTCAGCTCTTGGTGCAACTCGGTTAGCTGCGTGTGAAGTTGTTGCTTGTCCATGGTCGGTGTGGACGGATGGCGAGGAGGGTACGTTACGCCTATCAGTATACCACGAACGGCCAGATTACTGTACTGCACCGCGAGCGCTACGGCTGCCGCCGGTCAAAAATCGCCAGCGTCAGCAGGTTGAAATTCGGGAAGCGGACGGCGCAATAGCGGGAGTCGCAACGACCAGTCGTCGGCATCTTTGGGCGCCCGCAAGAACTTGTCGATTGCCTTGTCCACTTCGTCTTCGGTCTGCGACTCGGCCAACAACTCTCGGAGTGCCCGGCCTTCGGCCTCTGTCGCGCCAAGCTCGTAGCCTTGATAGGCAGTTAGCGATTCATTTGAACCACCGTCGTCCTTCCCATTCTTGCCGAACGAGTAGAGCAAATAGCCCCGCTTAGTTTTCTGATACGCGAGCGGTTTGTCGTAGGGATCCAATTGGGCCGACTCCATCAACTCTGGCACTAAGTCGTCTGGGTAGTCGCCATGCTCGATTCGATACACCGCTAGCGCCGCGGCGACTTGCTGCATTTGCAACAGCGTGTTGGCCCGATCTACAGCATCCTTGGCAGCTCTTACCGAGGGCAACATTAGACTGGACAAAACGTTTGCCACATTCTTGCTACGGCTGGTGCGACTCAATGCCGAGCCAAGTAGCTTGCCGGGCGATAACTTCGACTTCTGCGCCATTCTCGTTTCGATGGCGACGAATGCGGCCTGTTGCTCGGCGTGAGTTGGCAATTCCATGGCTGCCACAATTTCGTCGTACCAAGCATTGCCGATTATGAGCACAAGCTCCCAATCCATTGCGAGCGACCGCAAGCTATCGAACAAGACACCCGACGTAGCACCTGGCCCACCAGCGACTGGCTTGTTGGACCGACGGCTGCCTGCGAGCTCAAGCACTGCCGTGACGAATGACAGCCGCTCGCAATTGTCGAAAACAGTCGCCATGCTGCGGAATGGGCGCTGGCTGTAGAAGTGATGTATTTGGCGAGCCAAGTCCCCTGATAGGCGATCTGAGTTAAGAATCTGTGTCGCGACCTGGTGTCCATATTGCTCGCAGGCGATCGATACGAACTCCCCGATGACAAGCTGTCCTGCACACGTGTCGGCCAGCGCGTGAATCGTGCGACAGTCTTCCCACGCGGCGCCTAGCTCGCCTGCACCGATATGGTGATTGGCCCGCATCGCTACAATCCGGACGGCCGAACGTTGCGTTTGGATGTGTGGAGCAAGGGTATACACAAGTGACATTTTCGGATCGGTCAATAGTGTCTCTGAAGGCAGATAGTACCTTTCTCGCCGCGCCGCTTCTTGCAGCAAATCGATCTGTTGCTGGTGGTCGTTTAGCCATCGATCTAACGCCGGGATTTCATTCTTGTGCCATGGGTGTTCGTGCGCATGGAAGATGAAGTCGGTAGCGTACTCTTCGATTTGCGATTCCTCGCCAGAGACATCCTGCGAATCGCGAACCCACAAAACCAGCGCTTCGACAAGGTCTTGATCCTCGTATGGATCAACTAGACCATTGCTGGTTGGCATCTCCATTCCGAGCTCATCGCAAACTGCTCTCCGGGATGTCAATCCCGCTGGCCACATGGCCTGCAAGAAAGGAATCGCCCCGTTGTTCTCCGGCGTGACGCCGCCCTTCATCTCGCCCAGCAAGTAGGCCGCGAAATCGGGCAAGCCGTCGTCGGCCAAGGGTTCGGTAATCACGGTTGTTCGTGGCGATACGGCAATTGGCCCAGTGGGCGTGAGCAACTGATAGGCCATGTACGCGACGAACAGGGCGAAGGCGATGCCGCCGACGAGAACGAACCGTTTGAAGGAAATGCGCATAGCAAATATGATGCTCGCGGCGAAAATCGTGGCCGAACCTATCGTGGCGAATGGAACTCCAATTTGCCTGTGGAGCCTATTCTAGCAGTTTCCGCAGGTAGCTAGAGTGATGCCGCCAGCCGTTCGCTAAGCTATACTATCGCTGAACCGCAACCGTAACTCAGGCGACGCAAACAGGAACACCCATCTCATGTGGACGCGTATTCGTCTCGCTCCGACTATTCTTGTACTCGTCGTGGCAATTAGTTCGATTGCCGCCGCCACCGAATTGGAGAACATCTGCCGCTACTGCGGCCGCGACCATTCCGCGTTTGCAGCAGGTGCCGACGGCTCCGCCGCGCGGAAGTACGCGCCGGATCGGAAGGTCGACGTCTTGCACATGAAGATCGTTGTTACGCCCGACTTCGATCAGCGGACTGTCGCCGGCGCCACAACGCTCGCGTTCGCGCCAATCAGCAAGCCGGTCGAAGAGGTCACGCTCGACGCCGAAATGCTGGACGTCTCCAAGGTCGACTCAACGGTGCCGCTGGCCGACTACGTGGTGACCGACCATCACCTGACGCTAGTGTTTGCCGAGCCCATTCCCGTGGGGAAGAAGGTGGAAGTCGCCGTGACCTACATGGCCGAACCGAAAAAAGGCCTGTACTTCCGCACACCCGAGCTTGGTTACCCAGAAGAAGACACTCACATCTGGACTCAGGGCGAAACGCACGAAGCGCCCCACTGGTTCCCGTGCTTCGACTACCCGAACGAACGGTCGACCACCGAAGTCATCTGCACGGTTCCCGAAGGCATGGTCGTAGTCTCCAACGGGCGAATGGTTAGCGACCAGAGTGACGAGGCTGGCATGCATACAGTTCACTGGCTGCAAGACAAGCCGCACGCGAGCTACTTGGTTTGTCTGGTGGCGGGCAAGTTCCACAAGCTCGAAGACAGCCACCGCGATATCCCACTGGGCTTCTATGCCCAACCCTCGCTATTCGAGCACGCCGCCAACTCGTTCGCCGACACCAAAGCGATCATGGCGTTCTACGAGGACGAAATCGGTGTGCCGTACCCTTGGGACAAGTACGACCAGGCGACCATACGCGACTTCACCAGCGGTGGGATGGAGAACACCACGATCACCACGCTCTATCACGGCACCATCTTCTCGAAAGACACGGAGAACATTCGTTCCAGTCGTAATCTCGACGCCCACGAATTGGCACACCAGTGGTTTGGTGATTACGTGACCTGCGAAGACTGGTCGAACCTGTGGCTCAACGAGGGTTTTGCCACCTACTACACGCATCTATACAACGAGCACAAACTGGGCCGCGACGAGTTGCTCTACGGGCTATGGCGCGACGCCAGGGGCCGCGTGCTGCCCGCGGCCGACGATCCTCGGCCGATCGTGTTTCGTGAGTACCAGACGGCCTGGGATCAGTTCGATTTTCGGGCGTATCCCAAGGGAAGCTGGGTACTGCACATGCTGCGGAGCCAGTTGGGCGTCGATCTGTATCGCCAAGGGATACAGCGATATCTGGAGAACAATGCCCTGTCGAGTGTAGTGACAGCCGATCTGGTTGCGGCGCTCGAAGAAGTCTCGGGACGCGAACTCGATCAGTTCTTCGACCAATGGGTGTACGGCGCCGGGTCTCCGGAACTCAAGGTTCGCTACAAGTGGCTGCCAAAGGGACAACTCGCCCAAGTAACCGTGCAGCAAACTCACAAGCTCGACGACAACAGGCGTTTGTTCCAATTTCCCACCAAGTTGCGGTTCGTGGTCGATGGCCACATCGTCGACCACCCCATCGAAGTCAACAAAGCCAAGCACGATTTTTATGTGCCGCTGTCGGGCCAACCTGAATTGGTGCGGTTCGACCCCGAATACAGCGTGCTGGCCGAGGTCGATTTCGCCAAGCCGCAGAAGATGTTGGAGTTGCAGATCGCCGAAAGCGATGTGATTGGTCGGCTGATGGCCGCCGAGGCACTGGCCGACAAGGAGAGCCAGCGTTCGGTCGAAGCTCTTCAAACGGCTTTGAACAACGACGAGTTCTATGGCGTTCGCGTCGCCGCGGCCAGAGCGCTGCAAGAGATGAGCACTGACGAAGCTTACGAAGCGCTCGCCAGTAGCACGAAGCAATCGGACGCGCGCGTTCGCAACGCGGTGGTGGAGAACGTCGGCAAATTCTTCCGGCCTGAAGCGCTGGCCGAATTGCA
>JANQOF010000065.1 GCA_028279215.1 Pirellulales bacterium | reverse complement strand
GTCCGCCGTTTTTCCCGCAGCGTAGATTACTTCGGGATAGCCACACCGTGCCGCGCGGTCGATGTCGAGGGACACCGCGTGGTCGTCCATCGACTTGGTATGTTGCTCGGCGTCCTCTGTCGATTCGCTCATGCTGGCATTGTAGACCGTCGCGACCGGGCAACAAAGCCGAGAGCTAACAATGCCACTGCCGCCGACGCGGGCTCGGGCACCGAAGCAGACAAGCCAGCCAGTTGCCCCGACGACTGCCCGAGTTGCGTTTTCCATACGTCGTAGTCGTCGGTGTCGATCACCCCATTCCCACTGCCGTCGGCCCCGGCGCCGTTTTCGACGCTCATTCCCAAGCTATCTCGCCAAACGGTGTAGTCGGCCAGGTTGACTGCGCCGTCGCCGTTATAGTCGCCAGTTGCGCCGTTACTTGTAAGCCCTTCGATAACGATATTGCGAAATACGAACGCCTTGTTGCTTTCGGCAAACACTGTGAAGCGCAAAGTCAGTTCGTCGCCGCTTCCCTGGAGCGGTACCGTGAAGTTACGGAAGTTGTTGTCGAGTACGACGGGTTCTTCCGAAGGCGTGTCGACCACCATAGGATCATCCAGTATGAATACGTCTCCATCTTGCAGCGTGTAGGCCTGCGACGTGGATTCGTCGATTAAAATGTCAAGCGGCGCGGTGAACGAACTACCGTCGATGGACGTCTCAAACAAGAAGGAGTCGATGGAACTATTGAAGTCGCCCATCGCCGCCAGATCGATCGACATGGTCAAGCCGCCAACGGCTTCCGAAATGTCAATCGTCCACACAGCCGAGATCGCTCGCGAGTTGTTTCCGTTGACTGGGTCAACCACGCCAAAGAAGTTGCCGGTGTCCGACAGCTTGATGATCCCCATCGCATCATTGGGGATGTCTCCAATCGAATCGTCGAGGACAAACGTCGTAGGTCTATCATTGCGATCTTCAATGCCGAACATGTCGAGCGGCTCACTGAACGCTAACGTTCGCGCATCGGATCCAACCGGCAAATCGGCTTCCTCGGTCGTAAATCGTCCCTCAAAATGAAAGCTCATGACATTGATGTCGTCCGATACATTCGGAAATAGCGCCCGGGCGATAACCTCTGTCTGCAATTGAGCGTTCGTGTTGGAAGCTGGTACAAGAATCAACAGCCACAGCACTGTCAGAATCTGGAGGTGGCAATGCGACATGGGAGGCAAGTTCTAGGTGGTGTGTTTCGACTAGGGCCGGCAATCAGCGAGACCAACATCGTACCAAGCCACCTCCGCAACTTCCATTACCGAGTGTCTCAAAACCTATGCCGCTCGGGCGAACGCCAATTCGCTGGCCACCGAGTGAATCAGCTCGGCATCCACCGCCAACGCACCGTTGGCGAATCCTACCAGCAACGCGAGGTCGCCCAGTCGATTGATGCGTCGGGCGACGCCGTGCGAGAGCTGATATAGCGTCTCGATGGCGCTCGACGAAAATAACTCGCCCGGTGCGCCTGCGACCGCCAGGCGATGGGCGACGTAGCTGGCCGTTTCATCGGCAGAAAACGGCTCGACCACCGCCGATATGTCGAGCCGCTCTTCCAGTCGCGGTGTGCGACCCAGCGTCGAGAGTAGCGAGTTGTGTCCCACCAGCAGAACGGTCAGCAGGGGAACGCCGTCACGTTGGAGGTTCAGCAGTAGGCGGATGGTTTCCAACGTGCCTGTATCTTCCAGCAAATGGGCTTCGTCGACCACCAATAGCGGGCGTTGATCCCGCTCGGCAGATTCCGTCAGCAACGACTCGATGCGTAGCCAGCTTTGGTCGACCGTGGGTGTCAAGCCAACCGGCTCCTCCGGCGGGGCCAACCGTGCCGCAACGTAAGCCAACAGTTCGCGGCTGGGCATCTGCGGGTATACAACCTGCACCACCGGTTGCACAGACTCGGGCAGCTCGCCAATCAGATTCTGCATGAGCAACGTCTTGCCGACGCCGCTTGGCCCGGCTACCACGGCGGCACCGCGGTTGTTCTCGATAGCGTACCGAAGCTTGAGTTGAGCGCCTTGGTGCGATTCCGACGCGTAGTAAGCCGGCCCCGTGCCTTGTGGCTCGAATGGCTTTCGTTCAAGTTGCCAGTGATCAAGATACATAGATGGTTCGCCACGAGGCTCGGAACAGTAGTGAATGCAATGTTACTAAACCGCTTCAATCACGCCGGCGATGCTCAAGCCAAATCGGTCGAGCGCCGCGGCCGTGGCTACGATTTGCGCGGCGTCGGTCGATGGAGTGCTGGCGGCCAGCAGAAAATCGACGCCCATGGCCGCAGCGAGGTCGACGACCATGAGCTCGTCTTCCCGATGTGGGCAACCCAAATCGACGAACACCCGCTGGTACTTGCGCCGCAGCAGTCCGGCCGCCAGCGAAGCTCGAAATCGACTGGTCGACTCAAGCCGTTGTGCGGCCAACGGATCGGTGAGCAACAGATCGACTCCGCAATCGTCGGTCGATAGAATCGCCGTCGCAACCGACGCGTCGCTTTCCAATAGCGCGGCCCAAGACAGGTAGCTGTCGACCTCGAGCGTTGCCGCCAAACCGCTACGGGTAAAGTTGCCATCGACCAGTGCCGTTTCGAAACCAAGCGCCGCACTACGCAGTGCTAGGCAAACCGCTGTAGTAGTACATCCCGACCGCGGCCCCGCACCCACGATGCCAACGAGCGAGCTTGTCGATTCGGTTGGAAGCTTGCGCAGCACGGCGTCGTACCGGTCGGCGGCGCTCGCGAGCAATTGTTGACACGACTCGGGCCAACGCGGCGTGCAGTGGCCAGATGTATTTGCGTCGATTCCAAAGAGTTCATCGGCTTGCACGGCCGACAGCGGTCGGCGCGGCGCCGCTTCGGCGTGGTCGACACGCGGCTGCTCGATCGTCGAAGTCGGCAGATCGACAGGTTGCGTAACCGGCTTGCTGGGCATCGAAACCAGATCGCCGTCTACAGTTGCCGACACCACCTCGCCGGTGCCGGCTAGCGCGTCGGTGAGGTCGGCTCCTCGCAACGGTCGCACTTGCCTGGCCGTGGACGATTGTCGGTACGCGTCGATAAACGCTTTGTTGGTAGTGGTCATTTCGTCGTCTGGGGGCTGACAGATTGCAAGTCGCCGGAGAGATGGGCAACGCTCGGTGGCCTCGACTCCTGCGTTGACCGGATGTCGATGAGCGGAATCTCGAACGGTGGCGCGCGTGTATCGGGATAGCCAACGACGGCGGCCGGCTCGCATTGGTCGCTCGCGGAGGTCGCCCAATCTTCGGAAACTTCTGGCAACACCAATGTGTCTTGTCCAGCGGTCGACTCCGCGTCGGGAGTAAATGGTACTAACATCGTCTCGCTGTCTTGCACCGCCACGCTTCGTGTGCGTGTGTCCGACTGCGGGCCCCGTGCGGTCGTTGCAGCCTTCACCGAATCCTGCTGCGCGTCGGCTTCGGTCGTTGGCGGCAGGTCTGTGTCGGCGAGCGGCGCCGGAGAAGGCTCGGTCACTTCGTCACTGGCGATGGGCGAAACGTCTTCGGCAGCCGGCTCGGCGGAGGGTTGTTGGCTTTCGACCACCAGCATCATCAGCCCGGCGGCCGTAAGCAACGCGGCCAGCATGATCACCTTCTGATACTGGCGAATGCCATCGTCGATGGCCGCCACCCATTGGTGCCAAGTCGATGTTGGTGTGGTGTGGGAAACGTGCGATGTGGCGACGTGTTCGACCGCCGATTGCGCTGGGGGATCGAATCGCAAAAAGGTCGTCGGACGTTCGGCGCTCACCGGCGTCGCGGCCGTAGGTTTGGAAGCGGACAGCGGCGTCGAAAATGGTGCGAGCGATGCAGCCGCGCTAGTTCGAGGCGGTGCTGGATGCATAGTCTTATCCGCAACATCGACCGTCGTCTTCGGTTGCGGCGGGTCGACCCGCAAGCACACTGGATCGACGTCGATGGTTGTCACGCCCAACCCTGAAGCGGCGAACACGCTGTGGGCTTCCATGTAACTCGGATCGTGCGCTGGGGGCGGTTCTGCGTGCGGCATTCGCGGTGCCGCCTCAGTGGGTATACTGTTCAGCCATGGCACACGTGCTAGCACCGGGGGGGCTTCGCCGGACGCTGGCTGCTCGCTCGTAGGAAAACGTGCGTTATCTGCGGTGTTCACTTGACCCACGTCCCTGTGTTTGGCGGCGAATCGATGGCGAGCGCGCTTGAAACCGCGCGATAGGACTCCGTCTTGAATATCGGACACGTTTAGGCAACCCTTGAGGATTCGTCGGGTGCTAACGGCCGCAAACCGCTAGCAACAGGTTGCGCAGTAGCCGGCGGCCAGCAGTTCGTCAGTGGCGGCAGGTCCGAACGTATCGGTTGTGTCGAATCCCGTTCGCAAAATCGCCCGTCGCCGATTGTCGTCGATCGCGTGCCGATGCGTATTACGGGATAGGTTTGATGTAACCCTGTATTTGCCATACCTCTCCTAAGTCTTTGGCGGGATTTACCATGCGTAGGAATGTGGCGCGCGGCGTTGTGTTGGCGGCTGTCCTGGCGGCGGCCGCCGCCGAGGCTCGCGAAATCAAGTCGGTCAAATTCGATGTGCTTCCGTCCTCGGCCGTGGCGCTAAAGTACGAGCCAGTACGAGTCGATTGGGTGCTCGGCAAGGTGCGCGTTGATGGCAACGTTACCAATAAAGGCCCCGACGACTACGAGTGGGTTGAGGTCGTCTACACCGCGCTCGATCGAAACGGCCACATTCTCGGCAGCGACATCTGGCACGTCGTGCCATTCGACCTTCCCAGCGGCCACAGTGGTAAAGTCGACGGCGACCTGATCGACACCAAAGGCCGCATTCCCGCGGTCATCGAAGTCGAGATCTCAGGCGACCTTCCAGAGTGATGCGCTTACGGCGTACCGCGGTAGACGGTCACAAGCGACAATTCTGACTTGCTTGGACTGCCCAGCTTCCCTTAAAGTCCG
>JANQOF010000052.1 GCA_028279215.1 Pirellulales bacterium | reverse complement strand
GTCTTTGTCGAGATAGACGCGTTTACCGCTAACGGTGCTGCACCAGTAGCCAGACTTTTCGTGCAGCCACGGTTTGCCAGAAGAACGGCGAGCCATATTTGGACCTCCCAAGAACCTTGTGAACAAAGTTTGGAACGTCCGATTTGGTCGGCCCGCAGCCCGAGGATTCCGGGTAGAATTGTGGGTACTGCGGGTCGACCGGTCGTTTCAAGAACGCAATGTACTCTAGTATTATAGAGTGGAGCGGAGGAGAGTCGAACTCCCGACCTCTGCATTGCGAACGCAGCGCTCTCCCAACTGAGCTACCGCCCCAATTCGAGCCCCTCATTCTACGCCCATGTCGGTAAGATTCAAGCGAATCGCTGCGCCGCTCTAACGTGGCGAAATTGGCGGACGTTTGGCCAGCATGGGGCGCAGTTCTTCAAAAAAGTCCTGCACGTCGTTGAATTGGCGGTAGACGCTGGCAAAGCGGACGAACGCCACCTCGTCTAGGTCTCGCAGGTGCTCCATCACCAGCGCTCCAAGTTCACGCGATTCTACTTCGTTCTCGAACTGCGAGTACACGTCGTTCTCAATCGCCGCCACGGCCGAGTCGATCTGTCGGCTGGTGATGGGGCGCTTCCAGCACGCCCGTTCGAGGCCGCGGCGGATTTTGTCGCGCGAGAAAGGTGCCCTGGAGCCATCCTTTTTAACGACCTTGATGGTCGACTCTTCGGGTCGTTCATAGGTGGTGTAACGACGGCCGCAATTAAGGCATTCGCGGCGGCGGCGGATGGCCGAACCATCCTGGCTGGCTCTGGAATCGATGACGCGATCGTTGTCAACGCGGCAGAAAGGACACTTCATGATACGTGAAGTATACACCGCGGTGGGCGGAACTCACAACTATGAAGACAAGCTAATCCGATTGGCTTTCGGCACTTTGCCGCCTGATGCCGTGGCCCTATACTATCGATAAAAGTCGTTCCAACCTGCGGTCGGATAGCGCTGGAAGCTCGGTTCGAGCAAGTGTCGTCTTTGACCGCATCGCACTACAACGTATGAGGTGTCGCGGTGGCTGCCACTGAGCCGTCGTTTTTCGTCCGTCATGAGTTTCTCATTAGACGGTTACATTCGCTCACCGGCATCGTATTCGGCGCGTATGTATGCGTGCATTTGCTAACGAACGCTAGCATTCTTGCCGGCAGCGAGGCGTTTCAAAACAACGTCTATCGAATCCACGGAATCGGCGCCATCCTGCCTGTGATCGAATGGGTGTTCATCTTTCTACCCATCCTGTTTCACGCCTTCGTTGGGATTGCCATTACGGCGGGCATGATCCCCAACAACCAAAACTATCCATACGGCGCGAACTGGCGCTACACAGTTCAGCGAATCACGGGCCTCTATCTGTTCTTCTTCGTCTTCTATCATGTCTTCCACATGCATGGTTGGTTCCACTTCGATTGGTGGCTGAAGATCGCCGAACCTTGGGGCGGAGCACAATTCAAACCGTACAACGCAGCGTCGACTGCCGGGCTTGCCCTGCAAAACACGCTGGTCGCGTTCCTTTACGCATTGGGAGTGCTGGCTGCCGCGTTCCACTTCTTTAACGGCATTTGGACGGCCGGAATTACTTGGGGAATATGGACCCGTCCGCTGGCTCAGTCTCGAGCGTTAAACGTCTGCTTGGCAGGGTCGGTTGTATTGGGTTGTATTGGCCTGAGTGCGATTTGGGGGGCCAGACAAGTGGGGCGGGGCGAAGCACTCGAAGCCGCGCGTGCGACCGAGGACCGGATGTACGACTTCAGGGTTGAGGCCGGGCTGGTTCAGGCGGACTCCCACAAACGTTCCGAGGATGAAGAGTCGGGCTCCGGCGAAATCGCGGCGACGCCCGTCGTTGAAACTAGGCGATCTTCCGACAGCGGAGAATAACTCAGCATGGCCGAACAACGTGTCTTGGTAGTTGGTGGCGGGCTCGCCGGACTGGCGGCCGCCATGAAGTTGGCCGAGTTGGACGTCGCCGTCGACTTGATGAGCTTGGTGCCGGTAAAGCGTTCGCATAGCGCCTGCGCGCAAGGCGGAATCAACAGCGTAAACGACACAACCCGTCAACAGGGCGACAGCGAGTACCACCATTTCGACGACACGGTGTACGGCGGCGATTTCCTTCAGCACCAGCCGCCCGTCAAAGAGATGACCGACTGGGCGCCTCGCATTATCGATCTGATGGATCGGCTGGGCGTTCCGTTCAACCGCACCAAGGAGGGATTCCGCGACCAACGTCGGTTTGGTGGAACGCTCTACAAGCGAACCGCCTTCGCCGGAGCTACCACGGGTCAGCAATTGCTCTACGCACTCGACGAGCAGGTCCGTCGCTGCCACGCAAATGGCAAGGTGAACACGTTCGAAGGTTGGGACTTCCTTGGGCCCATCATCGACGACGACGGACGCTGCCGCGGAGCAACCGCGCAGAACTTAGTAACCATGGAAATCAGGGCGTTTCCCGCGGATGCCGTCGTGTTGGCCACTGGCGGGTGCGGCCTGATATTCGGCCGCAGTACGATGAGCATGGCATGCACCGGCAGTGCCGCTAGCCGAAGCGTGCAGTACGGTGCCCACTATGCTAATGGAGAGTTCATCCAGGTCCATCCGACGGCCATTCCCGGTGCCGACAAACTTCGGTTGATGAGCGAAAGCGCTCGCGGCGAAGGTGGCCGTGTCTGGGTGCCTCGCAGGCCGCAGGACAGTAGGGCGCCGCGCGACATTCCGGAAGAGGAGCGATACTACTTCTTAGAGGAGCGCTATCCCAAGTACGGAAACCTCGTACCTCGCGACATTGCCACGCGCGAAATCTTCAACGTGTGTGTGAACGAAGGACTCAGCGTCGAGGCGGATAAGCAATGCGTCTACCTCGACCTGACCCATATCTCTCGCGAGGAACTCGACCGCAAGCTAGGCGGCATTCTGCACATTTACGAAAAGTTCCAGGGCGTCGATCCACGCATCGAGCCCATGAAGATTTTCCCAGCCGTCCACTACTCGATGGGCGGCATGTGGGCTGACTACGAACGGACCGCGGAGGGAGGTTTAGCCCCTGACGCGCCGCGAAATCACCAAACCAACATTCCAGGGCTGTACGCTATCGGTGAGTGCGACTATCAGTACCACGGCGCCAATCGACTCGGCGCCAACTCGCTGCTCTCCTGCATTTTCACAGGCTTATTCGTGGGGCCGTGCATTCAGTCCTCGATCGAATCGTTGGGCGAGTCGGCCAGCGACGCGAAGTTCGACCTATTGTTGCGTGCCGAGCGTTCGCGAAAGGAGATGGAGCACAAGCAGTTGCTCGAACGGCCTGCTGGCGGCGAAAATCCTTACTTGATTCATCAAGAACTTGGTCAAGAGATGACCAAAGCCGCCACCGTGGTGCGACGGAACGATCAACTCACCGCGGCGCTCGACAAGGTTTCCGAACTGCACGAGCGGGCACGCAATTGTTCGCTCTCGGACACGGGCATGTGGACCAATCAAAACGTAATGTTCACCAAGAATCTGCTCGACATGTTCCCGCTGGCCAAAGCGCTACTGAAAGGCGCGCTGGCACGCGATGAGTGCCGGGGAGCTCATTACAAGCCCGATTTCGACATGCCTGGCGTCGAGTCGCAAGATCCGGGTGAGCGGCGTCGGCAGGCCGAGATGTGGTGCGATAAGTTTGAGGAGAAAAACCGCAAGTGGCTGAAGACAACCGTCGCCAGCTTCGACGCGCACGGTGAGCCGACGCTCTCCTATGAAGACGTCGACACGTCGCTCATTCCGCCGCGTCCGCGACTGTACGGCATTGTAGGCGGCGACATCATCGAACAGGTTTGGAAAGAACGGTCGATCAGCCAATCCGACCCAACGAAACCTGCCGAACAATCGGGCAACGGTGCCGCTGAGACATCGCGCAGCCCGGTTCCGGCCACGAGCTAGTAAGGGTCGATCGACTTGGCGTCGGCATCCGAGCGACCTAGAGTTCTATAGTCCGCAAGAAAGCCTTCCTTTTTCAAGTTAGCCAACCGTAATGACTGCCACCGCCCCCAAGCGGGAATCGTTCGACGTTCGCATCCTTCGCCAGTCTGGACCCGGCGAGGAGAGTCGTTGGGAGACGTTTCGTATTCCGTACGAGCCGAACCTGAACGTCATTAGCGTGCTCCAGAAAATCGCCGCCACAGCCCGCACGGCTGAAGGCACCGCAACGACTCCGGTTGCTTGGGATTGCAATTGCCTGGAAGAGGTATGCGGTGCGTGCACCATGGTCATCAACGGCCGCGTCCGCCAATCGTGTTCGGCGTTGGTCGATAAGCTGCTCGCCGAGAGTCCGGGCGAGATTGAGTTGCAACCGATGAGCAAGTTCCCTGTGGTTCGCGACCTGGTTGTCGATCGTTCGCGGATGTTCCGCGCGCTCGAACGTGTCCAAGCTTGGGTGCCGGTCGACGACTACTACGATCGCGGTGGTGGTCCGAACGTGCCGCAGGAGTTGCAGGAACAGAGGTATCCACTGTCGGAGTGCATGACCTGCGGTTGCTGCGTTGAGGCCTGCCCGCAATACGGCAAAGTGGAAGTCCATCGACGCCCCAATGAATCGCAGGAAAGCTACGAGCAGCGTCAGGCGGAGGCCGAGGAGGGCCAGTTCCTGGGTGCCGCCGCCATCAGCCAAACCATGCTCTTCAACGATCACGCGACCGGTGGCATGATTGCCGCCGAGCGCCTGGATGCACTGACCGCTTCGGGCGGCATCCAAGAGTGTGGAAACGCTCAAAACTGCGTGGCGGTTTGCCCGAAAGAGATCCCCCTGACCACATCCATCGCCCGCGCGGGCCGCAAGACGACTTGGCACATGATTAAGAAGTGGTTCGACCGCTAGGCGCCCACTGCGTACCAAGAGAGTTAGAGAGTTGGGGTACAGTCATGATCGAGACGAATGAGAATACTCCCGACGAAGCCGAATCCGGCAAAACTGCACCCTGTTGCAGCTCCGTTCGAGTAGCGCGAGCGGTGGTTGGGACTCTGCTGTTGACCGTGATGCTCGGCAACTTAGTAGTTTATGCATCGCCCGAATGGGCTGCGAGGATCGGCAGTTTGCTAGGCGAAACGAGCAGGTGTTCGTCCGGCGGTTGTACCGCTGGGGCGTGCTGCCCGGAAATGACCGGTATTGGATTGCCGGCTTCGGTGCTTGAGTCGAACGGCCCGACTGAGAGCGAAACCCTGCTGCCGGATTCTGATACCGAGCAAAGTGAAGACTAAGCTGCCTTAGGCAGTTGGTTCGGATTTTCTTGGCCTTTGGCCATAGGTTTGATGAACCCGTCTTCGGTTACATCGTCGAATCGCACCGATACCTGCTTCGAGATGCCCGACTCTTGCATGGTGACACCGTAGAGTGTGTTGGCTCCTGTCATAGTCTTCTTCGAGTGCGTAATCACCACGAATTGCGTGTTCGATAGAAAATCGGACAGCACGCTCGTAAATCGCCCAACGTTCGCTTCATCGAGCGCGGCATCTACCTCGTCGAGCACGCAGAACGGGCTTGGCTTGCTCCGGAATAGCGCGAGCAGCAGCGCGACGCAGGTCATGGTTTTCTCGCCACCAGATAGTAGCGAGATGGTCCGCGTTTCCTTGCCAGGCGGCGACGCGCGAATCTCCACTCCGCAATCCATGGCGTCGTCGCTTTCGTACTCTTCAAGCTGCAGATCAGCCTCGCCGCCGCCAAAAAGTCGGCGAAACAGTTCTCGAAAGTGCCCGCGCACCGTTTCGACTGTCGAGAGGAACAAGTTGCGACTCTCGGTGTTTAACTTCGCCATCAGGCGTTCAAGGCTGGCCTTCGCTTGCGATAAATCACCGTACTGGGCCGAGATGGCTTCGAATCGCGACTCGATTTCTTCAAGTTCTTCCAGCGCGTCGACGTTCACGGCTCCAATGCGGTGCAACCCGTCGCGAATCTGGTTGATCTCTTGTTCTACCTTCTTGCGATCGACTGCGTGTCGCTCGCGCGGGGCGGCAGACGCGACGGCGGGTAAGTCGATTTCGTAGTCGTCGCGCAATCGGTCCGCCAACGACTGCCGCTCGTGTTCCAGTTTCGCCAACGCCAATTCCAACTGGGAGCGCCGCGCCCGCGTGTCGTCAATATGCGTCCGAGCTGCGTGAAGCTGCTGCTGCAACGCGCTTCGCCGAGATTCGAGGCTGCGGCGGTGCTCGGCAACGCCATCACGCCGCGGCATCTGGACTTCTAGCTGCGAGGTGTGCTCAGCCAAGCTGCCGGTGGCCGCCAGCCGTTCTCGCTCAAGCGTCGCCAGTCGCTGGTCGAGAGTTTCGCGCTGCCGCGCTAGTTCCTGGCGAATCTCGGCGGTCCGTCCTTGGCTCGCCGATTGAGCGGCAGTCGCGTCGAGTACCTCCACCTGCTGCTCAATCTTGCCAACGGTGACTTCCAGCCGGCGGACGACCTCTCGCTGGTTCAAGCATTCCTGCTCCGCGCTGCTTTGCTGCACGTGCAACTCGTCGTACGCGATCTTAAGCTGTTCGCGCTGCTGCCGCAGCGCGTCGACGCTTTGCTCAGTGTTGGTCGACTCCGAGGAATCCTGTTGGGCCTTTATCTCCAGATTCGACTCGCGAGCCGCAAACTCGTCGCATCGAGCAACGGTGAGCTGTAGCCGACTATCCCCTGCTGCCAACTGCTCCCGTACCTCGGCCATTCGATTTAGCGACATGCGGTGTTGCTGCATGGCGACATCGACGGCTTGTTGGTGATCGAAGATGCAAGATTCTAGGTGTCCCACCTGCTGTCGTGCCTCTTCCACCGCTGGCGTTTGCTGGGCCACGAGTTGCCTTAGCTGTTCGATATTCTGCCGGCGCGTGAACGTCGTCCTTGCTTCCCCGCGTCGCCCTGCCACTAACGTTCCATCGGCGCCTAGAACGTCGCCGTCGGCGGTCACAAAGTGCAGACCATGACCAGTGGCGAGAGCCAAACGTTGTGCGGTTCGCAGTGAGTCGACGATCCATGTACGGCCGAGCAAACGACGCACCAGCGGTTGATACTCGGTTTCACTGTCGACAAACTGATCGGCGCGACCCCAAACGCCATGCTCGCCAGAGAGATCGACCTGATCAATCGCGGCGATAGGGGTTCGCCAGTCAAGTCGCATCAGTCTTGCGCCCGCGGGCAGAGAGTCGAGTTGTTGCAGCAGGTCGGAACTCGACGGCACGATCACATACTCGGCCAAAACACCCAAAGCCGCTTCGATGATGGGCGCGGTGTCGACGTCTACGTGCAACACATCGGCAACCACCAAAGGCTTTGCCCCTAGCGCCTGGCTGACGAACGTGCGGGCCTTCTGTCCCGTGGCAACTTGCTCGCGGTCAAGTTCGCCAATCAGCTCGATGCGATGCCGATTCGATTCAAGTTCGGTCGCCAGCATTTGGTACTCGCGTCGTGCCTTGTCCAACTGGCGGAGGTGCCCGGCTTGGCGCTCTCGGGCAGCACTGAGCGCTTGTTCGCTTTCGGTTAACTGTTGTTCAACCTGTTCGAGCGACTTGCGATGGCTGTCGACTACTTGGCGCAGTTGATCGCGTTGGTGCACCAGCTCGACATGTTCGCGTCGGAACTGGTCGAGTTGTTGCAACGACTCAGCGGCTCGTTGACGAGAGGAACTGAGTTTATGAGTAGTCAGCTCCAGACGGTTCTCGGCGCTCGCCAGTCTAGCAGCGATCTCGTCCACCTGTGCAGTGAGCCTTGCGACGAGCATAGACTGTTCGTGCAAACGCTGATTGGCGTCGGCCAGTTGTCGAGTCGCGTCGTCATACTCACTTCGGGCGGCGGCTAGCTTTGCGGCGGCAGGCACATGGTCGGAGTCTGTCTCGCCGTCGGTGGTCGAGGCGGCCCGCCACTGCTCTTCGACCGAGGCGATGTTCGCTTCCAGATCACTGTGTCGGTTGGCGAGTCCGCCCAGCGTCGCCTGGCAGCGAACCACCTGTTCTCGCAGTTCGGCAACCTGACGGTCAATCTGTTCACTATCCTTTTGTGCTTGGCGCATGGCCTCGTCGAGCTGTGGCAGCTCCTGTTCGGCCGCGTCCATCCAGTCGCGTCGACTGGTATCCTCTTCGGCGAAAGAGTTTAGCTCGCCCGCTACTGCATCAATCCGCTGAGTCAGGCGAAACCAATCGGAAATGCCAATCTCCGTGCGCAAATCCTTCAGTCGCTTGACCCCATCGCGATATCGTTGTGCCTTGCCAGCCTGCATTCGCACGCTGCGTAGGCGACTTTCCACCTCGTCGACGATGTCGGAGAGCCGCAGCAGGTTTTGTTCGACCCGCGCCAGCCGACGCGCCGCATCCTGCCGTTTAGCGCGGAAGCGACTGATGCCCGCCGCTTCTTCGAAGATGGCTCGACGATCACGAGGCGACGCTTGCAGCAAGGCGTCGACTTTGCCCTGCTCGATGATGCTGTAGGCTTCGGTGCCGATGCCAGTGTCTGCTAGCAAGTCGCGGATGTCGCGTAGACGGCAGGCCGCGCCATTAATCAAGTACTCGCCCTCGCCACTGCGGTACACACGGCGTGTAATAGCCACTTCTTGGCCACGCGATTCACCTCCGTACATGCCAGTGCGGTTGTCGAGCACCAGAGTGACTTCCGCCGTATTCAGCGGACCGCGCGAGCCCGAGCCGTTGAAGATGACGTCGGTCATCTCTGCGCCGCGAAGCGATTTCGCACTCTGCGTGCCGAGCACCCACTTCACCGCATCGACAACATTCGACTTTCCCGATCCGTTCGGCCCGACCACCACGGTGATGCCATCGTGGAAGTCAAACCGCGTCTTGTCCGCGAAGCTCTTGAAGCCGGCAAGTTCTAGCGCTTTGAGCATCGTTGACTGGTGGCGTGTGACGAGTGGCGAATGTCGTTGCGGCGGATTACCATCGGTCGGGACATACTGCTCAACGTTCTATGGCCAACCGCTGGCAGCGACGGCTACGACTTACGTCGGAACAGATCTGGCAACGGCGTAGCAAGGTCGAACCCGGTTTCTGCCGGACCGTCGGTTGTGTCGTCTTCCTCTTCCTGTCGAACGAAACGGCGACCCGACTGAGGCAGGGCGTCGACTCGCAAACGCGACTTCAATGCACCCTGAGTGTTGGCTTCCTGCAGTGCCTGAACTACGTCGGGGTAGGTGCCGCCCAGATCGACCATCGCGCGAATCAGTTCGTTGACTTCAGGCTCGATCACGCGCTGCTCGACTTGCTTGGCATCGTCGAATCGGCTCACGGTGATCTGGCCATTTTGCATTCCATTGATCAACAACCCCGTACCGGCGTCGATCAACAACGGCAGCTTGAGTGGTGGTTGCTGGCCAAACAGCACGACCTCTGGCCGATGGCTGTTGGTGACGTGAATCATGGGCGTTCCGCCCACGTCGAGTTGGTGAAGGCGGAACGCTCCATTCATGTCGTCGCCCACAATCACAGGGTCGTGAGGATTCATGGCCCACAGCGACCGGAATGCGCCGTAACGTGTTTCGGCACTTTCTACCGACAGCAAACTGCGAAGCGCTTCAAACGCGTTGAGGTTGTCCATGGCGCTCAGCGCTGCCATCGCATTGACGCGAAACGCCGGTTCGTCGCGGGCCACGTCGGCCAAGACTGGTACCGCTGCCGTATCGTCGAGGTAGGCAAGCGATTCGGCCGCGTAGAATCGGACTTCGATGTCGTCGGACTCGACTGCGTTGAGCAGCAGTTCGACCGCTTGTTCGTCGCCAAGCGCTTCGAGTTGTAGCGATGCGGCAGCGGCGGTGAGCGGATTTAAGACTTGTTCTCTCAGCAGCGCGACACGCTCTTGCCGCTGGTGTGCCGTTTCCGACACGGCCGTACTTTGCAGTACTCGCATGTACCGGCCCACGTTGTCCTTGTATCGGGAGTGGACTGCTATTTCGATTAGTTCGTCATTCTTTGGATTCGCGACGCCTCGCTTGTGACCGTCGATGCGCGTGTGGAATCGATGATTAATACTCTTGGCGATTTGTGACGCCAAGTGCACCGACTTGTAACGGTCGTCGATCACCAGTCCCATCGGCCGCGATTTTGTGGCAATGCCGCCGCCCAACACTCGTCCGCGGGTAGAGTAGGGTTCCGACTCTTCCGCACTCGCACTGGGGTCCACCAGTATGGCGCCCTCGGCAACTCCCAGCACGTGGCCCTGGCGAATCTGCTGCCCTAACACGGCCAACTCGGTGAGCCGTGCAGAGAGCAGCCAGCCGCCACGGAGGCTAGTGGTTTCGCTGCGTGACGGTACACGAACCTCCACGTCAAAGAGGTCGCCCTCTTGGATACCCGGCCTTAGAAAACCGCGGACCAAGACCAACGCAGTATTGGGCGACGCCAATATGCGCTCAGGATGCTCGAGTTTGCGGCGGTTCATGTCCGCCAGTAGCGCTGCTCGCTGTGGGGTTGGAGGCGGGTCTTCACCGGTATTGCTGAGGCCCGTAACCATCGAAATCGCTTCGATCTTCACGTAGTCCATCCCATAAGGATGCGTGAACTTTCCTGCCAGGTCGGGCGTACCGTCCGTTAGTTCGTCGAGCGTCTTCTTCTCGCGCTGTCCGGGCATTCCGATGAAGCTCATGCAGCCAGCGGTGCCGACGAACTGGACAAGCAAGCAGAAACACATCCACCATCGTCCGTGGAAGAGATTTCGTTGCGATAAGCTGGCCCGTCGCTTCATGCTCGAGTGCTCCATGCGGCAGTGAGACCGCTGCGATACAAGTCGGTGGTTCTACAGCGAGTCGTCGCGCGCCCTGCGCGCGAACCTCGGCCGAGG
>JANQOF010000048.1 GCA_028279215.1 Pirellulales bacterium | reverse complement strand
CTCGCCTGACGCAAAGTGCGCGCGGCCTAACGGTAGGTGCTTGCAACGTATCACACCAGTGGCTCACTTTCCACAAAAAACCGCCCACAAAAAGCCGCGGAGCCGCGGTTTTGCTCTCAAGCTTGTGCGCGTGTCCAGCAGCGTTAACTGCCGAGGACCGGCTGAGGTAAGTTTGCTCAGCGCGTGAGATTGCGTTAAATCGTTGCCGCTTGCACACCAGCGCACTTCAGATTCGGAAGTATACACGCCTTTAGATGCTCGTCCGCTCGTTCTACTAGCGAGTAATCTGACCAACTGTCGACCACGGCCAACTCAGGTGGCAAACGAACAAAACACATTCCTTCTTTGATCAGACCTGCCCACAACGGCGGCGCTTCAGGTGTCGCTCGACGACGACCCAGACTCCGCGATTACCATTGATACTGAGGAGGTGGGGACATCATTGAGCGTGCATGCGCAATTGTCAGGTGCGAAGGCGAACCGCCAGCGGACAACTTGGGTGCATTTCGCGAAGAAGTGATTGCGATTCACGGCGACGCGAAGTTGAAACTGCCCCGATAGGCAAACCGTCGCATAACAGTCAGTGCATGAGAGCGATTGACGCTGTTTACTCGCAAGCCTCGTCAATGCGCAGCTTGGACCGTTTGAATGCCGCCTCGTTACGCCGAACGAGAAGCCGCCGCTGCGCCGGCTTCTAAAAGTTCGTCGAGGATATTCTCTTCATCTGGCGAAGGGGCGATGGTGAGTTGGCGCGGGCCGTCGTCGGTCACCGCGATGGTATGCTCGAAGTGCGCGCTCGGTTTGCCGTCAGCGGTTACTTGAGTCCAGTGGTCGCGGAGCATCTTCACCCGTTTGGTGCCCATGTTCACCATTGGTTCCACGGCGATCACCAAACCAGGCTCGATGCGGAAGTCGCCGCTGCCACGTAGGGCGCGGCCTAGGAAGTTCGGCACTTGCGGCTCTTCGTGCATCTTGCGGCCAATGCCGTGCCCCACGAAGCACTCAACGGTTGAGTAGCCGTGATCGGCCACGTACTCGGCCATCTCGCGGGCAACCTGACTCCACTTGTTCTTGGTGTGCATCAACTCAAACGCCAAGTCGAGCGTACCCACGGTAACGTCGAGCAGGCGTTGCACCGCCGGATCGATCTGACCCACGGCGTAGGTCTTGGCGGCGTCGCCACACCACCCGGCGATCCGTACGCCGGTGTCGAGGCTCAGGATATCGCCTTCCTTGAGCGGTTTGTTATTGGGTATGCCGTGCACCACCTCTTCGTTGAGGCTCATGCAGGTGACGGCTGGAAAACGCGGCTTGCCTCGATTGTGATGTGGGTAGTTCTTGAACAGCGGCTCGCCACCCAGCTTGGCGAAGTAAGCGTCGATCTCGGCGTCGATCTTGGCGGTGGTGACGCCCGGCGCTACCATTCGCTGAGCGATCTGATGCGCTTGCCAAACGGCAAGCCCCGATCGGCGCATCTTGGCGATTTCGCGTTCGCTTTTGAGATGAATCACGAGGAGGGGGTGGGGGTCAGTGGTTGTGGATCAGGGTTTCACCTTTGGGCCTGACCAATGGGGCAACGCAAATTACTCCAAAGCTTCGAGTGCCGTGGATAGTGACTGGAACACCTCGTCCGTGGTACCAGATGCGTCGATGGAACGCAACATTTTGCGTTCCGAGTAGTATCTTACCAACGGAGCGGTCTGGTTTTCGTAACTTTGCAACCGTTGCTGGATAGTTGCCATATTATCGTCGCCGCGGCCCCGTTTCATCAGCCGCTTGAGCAGTTCACCCTGGTCGATCAGAAGTTCCACCACCAAGTCGAGTGGCGTGTGACGTTGCGCCAGCAAACGATCGAGGGCCTCGGCCTGAGCCAACGTGCGGGGAAACCCATCGAAAATAACGCCCGGCTGGCAATCGTCGTCGTCGAGCCGCTTGGCCACGATGTCGAGTACCTCCTGGTCGGGCACGAGTTGGCCATTGTCGAGATAGTCGGCCACAAGCAGGCCTAGCTCAGTGCGGTGGGAGCGCGAAGCGCGAAGCATCTCGCCGGTCGACAGGTGAGCCAGGCCGAATTGCTCTGCAAGGCGCACCGACTGAGTGCCTTTGCCAGCGCCGGGTGGTCCGAGGAACACAAGCCGCATTGTTGGTTTGCCCCGCGTCGGTAGTCGAAGTGCGACGGCCCGCCAAGCCAACTGCACCGGCTCGTTGAATCTCAACAGCAGTTACTCGAGCAATCCCTTGTAATTCCGCATCACCAAATGGCTATCGATCTTCTGCACCAGATCGAAACCCACACTCACGGCAATCAGCAGGCTCGTGCCACCATAGAACATGGCGATCGTGTAATCGACATTCAGCGCGGCTGAAATGATGGTGGGAATAATGGCAATCACGGCCAGGAACCCTGCACCAACATAGGTGATGCGTACCATGACCTTTTCAAGGTAGTCTGCGGTTCGCTTGCCCGGGCGATAGCCGGGGATAAACGACCCAAAGTTTTTCAGGTTATCGGCCATGTCCTTGGGATTGAACGTAATGGCTGTCCAGAAGAAGCAGAAGAAGTAAATCAACACCAAGTAGCTGACATTGTACGTGAAGGTATCGTGCTGCAGCGCTTCGCTGCACCAGGTCACCGCACTCTTGAGCCAGCCGTCGCTTGTCAGCAGTGAGCCAATTTGCTGCAAGATGATCATCGGGAAAATCAGCAGGCTCGACGCGAAGATAATTGGCATCACACCCGCTTGATTGACTTTGAGCGGCAGGTACGACTTCTGACCACCCATCGCGCGGCGGCCCCGAATGTGCTTCGCGCTTTGCATAGGGATGCGACGTTGGCCCAAGGTGATGAACACCACGCCCACAACCACTGCGACAAACATCGCAGCCAGCAGCAACAGCTTTTCGGGGCCAATGCCGTTGGTGGCGCCCAACTCGGGTTTGAATTGCTGCAACAGGTTCCAGCCAGCACCCGGCATGCTGGCCAGGATGCCGGCCATGATGATCAAGCTGATGCCGTTGCCAATGCCGTACTCATCGATCTGTTCGCCAATCCACATCAAGAACACGGTGCCAGCGGTCATGGTCATCACGGCCACGATTCGCCAACTCATCGGCAGGTGTCCGTCGACTAGGAATTGGTCGTAAATGTAGTCGCGACCTTCGACGAACGAAGTAAGGAAGAACCAACTTTGAAACAGGCAAAGGCCGACCGTGGCGTAGCGTGTGTACTCGTTGATCTTCTTGCGCCCGGTTTCGCCCTCCTTCTGCAACCGCTCGAGTGAGGGAATCACGCTACCGAGCAGTTGGAAGATGATCGACGCCGAAATGTAGGGCATGATGCCCAAGCCAAAGATGGTGATTTGGTCGAGCCCCGCGCCAGAGAACGTGGATACCGTTGCCAGCAACTGCCCGAGCGTGCCATCGGAGCCACCCACAGAGGCCAGTTTGTCTGGATCAATGAATGGCAGCCGGATCTGAAAGCCCAAACGGTAAACTGCGAGCATCCCGATGGTGAACAGGATCTTCCGCCGCAGCTCGGGAATGGACCAAATTGTGCGAAGCTTTTTCCACATGGCAGGAACTCGGTTGTCCGGTGGTGCCGCGGGTGGATTGGAGAAACCTTAACTATCGGAGAATACACACCGAACCGCAAGACCAGCTAAAACGGCGTGAGCCGGAAGAGTCGGCGCGTCTGGTGCCATGCGGGGCACGCTTGCGGCGCTAACGGATCCGGCTCGCCGATTATTGGTTCACTTGTTCTTGGTCGCACTCGCTCGCTGGGCCACTGGAGTCTTACCGGGCAGCGTAATTGCTTCGGCACCGGCCTTCTCGATCTTCTCGAGGGCACTCTTGCTAAACCGGTGAGCGCTGATCTTGACCTTTTTGGTCAGTTCGCCGTCGCCGAGCACCTTGAGTACGTCGTAGCGACCTTTGGCAAGATTTTTGGCGGCCATCGCTTCGAGGGTGACTTCGTCGCCCGCTTCGAAAGCTTTTTCGATCTCACCGACGTTCACCACCATCACTTTCAAGGCCCAACGGTTATTGAAACCTCGCTTGGGGACACGCCGTACAAGCGGCATGGCGCCACCTTGGAAGGTTGGCTTCCGCGAGCTGCCGGCGCGCGAACCTTGGCCCTTGTGACCACGACCGGACGTCTTGCCGTGGCCGGAACCCGGGCCGCGACCCAAACGTTTGCGTTTGCGGCCCTTATGAATGCCGCGATGAATGTCGTCGAGAATCATGTCAGGGTCACTCCTCGAAGCCGCTCGACTTCCATGCGTGGACGCAGTTGTTTGAGTCCTTCAATGGTCGCTTTGACGAGCGACACCGGATTGTTCGAACCGAAGCTCTTGGTGAGGATGTCGTGAATGCCGGCAGCTTCGCACACCGCCCGAACGGCCGCACCGGCGATCACACCAGTACCAGGCGAAGCAGGCACCAACACCACGCGGGCCGCGCCAAACTCGCCGATCACCTGATGCGGGATAGTCGCCTCGTCCATGGGAATGACTGTCATGTTGCGCATTCCCTCTTTGCGAGCCTTCTCGACGCTCGGCGGCACTTCATTGGCCTTGCCGTAGCCCCAGCCCACCTTGCCGTTGCCATCGCCCACAACCACCATCGCGGCGAAGCTGAACCGCCGGCCACCTTTTACCACGGCGGCACAACGCTTGATCTTCACCACGTGTTCGTTGAGTTCGCCGCGTTGGCGTTCTTCTTGTGCTTGTTGCTTTGCCACGCTTCGTTGCCCTTGCGGGTTAGTTCAATCCGAGGCTAACGCCTGCGGCTCACATTGTTTGGTCTAAAACTGCGATTGGTCTAAAACTGTAATCCACCTTCGCGGGCCGCGTCGGCCAACGCCGCCACGCGCCCATGGTACTTGTACGATCCGCGATCGAAGCAAGCCAGCTCGATGCCAGCCGCTTTGGCCCGATCAGCGATCGCCTTGCCAACGGCTGCGGCAGCATCGACGTTGCCGCCATACTTCACTGAGCCCGAAAGCTCTTTGTCTTGGGTCGACGCACTGACGAGCGTCTTACCGGCGATGTCGTCGATCAGCTGAGCCGACATGTGCTTATGGCTTCGCGTGACGCTCAATCGCGGGCGATCGGCCGTGCCCTTAATTCGCTTGCGGACACGAAACCGCCGACGATTCCGCTGCTTAAAAATGGCTTTACTATGTTCCATGATTCGACAATCGCTACTTGTTAGTCGTAAGTTGTGAGTCAGTCACGAACTTCTAACCATTACATGCACTAAGCACCCGTCTTACCTGCCTTGCGGCGGACTTGTTCGCCTTCGTAGCGGATGCCTTTGCCTTTATACGGCTCTGGTTTGCGGACAGCACGTACTTCGGCGGCAAACTGGCCAACCTGCTGCTTGTCGCAACCTTTAACCACGATATGGGTTTGGTCGGGGCAAGTGACGTCGAGCCCCTTGGGAATCTTCTTGTGCACTTCATTGGCGAAACCTACGCGTAGCTGAAGCGTGTCGCCCGATATCGCGCCTAGGTAACCAACACCCTGAATCTCGAGCCGCTTTTCGTAACCGTTGGTGACGCCCTGAAGCATGTTGGCGATCAGCGACCGCGTCAGTCCGTGATAGGCCCGAACTTCGCGCACGTCGGTTTCACGCGAGCAAACGACGTTCTTGCCGTCTTCGTCCAACTCGACCTTGATCTCGGGTCGATGCTCGTACGTGAGCTTGCCAAGCTTCCCTTCGACGGTGATGGTGCGACCGGAAATGTCGACCTTTGCGCCGCTGGGAATTTCGACCGGTTTCTTGCCAATTCGGGACATTGTTACTTGCTCTCAGCTATCTGCATTCTCTGGCCGCCAGCTAAGAGCCGAAGGCCAATAGCCACTCTTACCAAAGCTCACACAATACTTCGCCGCCCAGCTTTCGCTGACGGGCTTCGCGGTCGCTGATCACGCCTCGGCTGGTGCTGATTACCGAGATGCCCAATCCGTTGAGTACTGGCTTAAGCGTTGTTGCTCGGGCGTATACTCGGCAACCAGGCTTACTAATCCGCTTGATGTGGCGGATCACCCGTTCACCGTTGGGCCCGTACTTCAAGTCGATGTGCAGTTGCTTTTGAGGCAGGCCCTCGGTCTCTTCCTCGTGCCAGTCCCAAATGTAACCTTCGCGCTTCAACACTTCGGCCAAACCGCGTTTCACTTTCGACACCGGTAGCGTCACCGTCGGCCGTTCAATGCGAACGGCATTGCGAATGCGAGTGAGCATGTCGGCGATCGGGTCGGTCATCATCGCGCCAGAAACTCCTGGGTGTAATGGCTTTCAGCAATCGGCTGTCAGCTATCAGCAATACTCTTCTCGGGCTGACGGCCATTAGCCGACAGCCGAGAGCCAAATTACCAACTTGATTTGCGGACGCCGGGAATCTGGCCTTTGTCGGCTAGGTTCCGGAAGCAGATCCGGCAAATCCCAAACTTGCGATACACAGCACGAGGGCGACCGCAGATTTGGCAGCGGTTCTCGCGTCGCGTGCTGAACTTCGGCTCGCGGTTGGCTTTGGCGATTTTTGATTTACTTGCCACGGGGACCACATCGTTTAACGCCAAGCCGAAGGCGCCGGCTCAGCTCGTTCTTGCTTTCGCGTCAGCCGGCACCTTCGGCTGGGCGTTGAAAAGGTATCTGTTATCAGCCTTCTTCGTCGTCGGGGCGTTTGAACGGGAATCCAAACGCCTTGAGCAATTCGCGCGAATCGTCGTCGGAGTGGCCCGAAAAACAAATCGCGATGTTCATACCCTGCGAGCGGGTGTATTTGTCGGGGTTGAGCTCGGGGAACACGAGGATTTCGCTGAGCCCGAGGCTGTAGTTGCCATTCCCGTCAAACGCTTTGTCGCTCAAGCCGCGGAAGTCGCGGACCCGAGGCAACACGAGCGAAATCAAGCGGTCGAGGAACTCGTACATCCGAGCACCACGAAGCGTGACCTTCGCGCCGATCGGATTCCCTTGCCGCAATTTGAAGTTCGCCACGCTCTTGCGAGCCTTGCAAACCATTGGCTTTTGGCCAGTAATTTCCGTCAGCGCGCTGAGGGCGTCTTCCAAATTTTTCTTGTCGCTAATTGCGCTACCCACACCCATGCTCACCACGATCTTCTCGATCTTCGGCAGAGCATGCGGATTCTTGCGGTCGAGGCTCTCGGCGAGCGCCGGCCGGATTTCCTTTTGGTAGGTTTCCGCAAGTCGCGGTGCAGTTGCTGTGGCCATGATCGTGGTCCGGGTACGTCAGCTCCCGGCGTTTTGCGTTTGTCTTGGTTATTTATTCGCGTAGGCGGCCTTGGCCGGAGCGATCTTGCCGGCGCTCGAGCCACATTTCTTGCAATAACGTTCCTTGCTGCCGTCGTCGAGGTAACGCACGCCCAACCGGACGCCAGAAGAACAACTCGTGCAGTAGTATTTGAGGTTGGAGATATCCACAGGCATCTCTTTGCTCAAACGGCCGCCTTGCGGGTACTTCTGGCTGCGGCGAACGTGTTTCCACACCAGGTTCACGCCCTCGACCAGCACCTTGCCTTTGGCGCGGTCGACCTGAACCACGGAGCGCACCTCGTCGCTGCGGTCATTACCAGCAACTACGACGACGCTGTCACCTTCTTTAATCAACATGGGTTTGTCGTGGCTAATGGCCGGTGGCTATCGGCCGCACGGCGACCGGCTCACCTGCCAATCGCCATCCAGCACTCACCATTTCTCTAAACCACCTCGTTGGCGAGGCTTACAATTCTCATAAATCGGCGGTCGCGCAATTCGCGGGCGACGGCACCGAAAATACGTGTGCCGCGGGGGTTCCCGTCCTTATCAACCAGAACCACCGCGTTGGAGTCGAACCGAACGTAGCTGCCATCGGGGCGGCGAGTAGGCGATTTGACTCGCACGATCACCGCTCGCACGACCGACTTTTTCTTGACGTCGCTGCCAGGGATTACGCTCTTAACGCTGCAGACAATGATGTCGCCCAGGCCCGCAAAGCGGCGGCGGCTACCACCCAGCACCTTGATGCACATGACTTCCTTGGCACCGGTGTTGTCGGCCACGTTTAGCTTGGTTTGCATCTGAATCATGATCAACTCGCTCTACATAATCCGCCACACGGTCGCATCGGGCCGACGAAATCGCTCAGTTGTTTGCTTCCGCTTCGTGTTCGGCCTTCTGAGCCGCTCGTAGTGCCGCCAGGTCGACCTCTTGGCTCTTGGCCACCACTCGCACCAAGTCCCACCGCTTGGTCTTTGACTTTGGCGGGCACTCGATGATCTCCACGGTATCACCCATGCCCGACTCGTTGTTTTCGTCGTGCACATGGCACACCGTGCGACGCTTGATGTACTTGCCGTACTTCGGGTGTCGCTCCATCCGCGATACTTCCACGCGGCGCGACTTGTTCATGCGGTCGCTGGTCACAACACCGATGACTTGTTTTTTGGGCATTGAAAAAGGGATCGGGGGTCAGGATTCAGGAGGGCAGGAAACCGAAGCGTCGACAGCGGCTGGAGTTTACTTCTTCTCGGCGGGTGCTTCCTCTTGGGCTTTTGCAATCGCTCGTTCGGTTTGGATCGTCTTCACGCGGGCAATGAGCCGGCGATTCACTCGCAATTCAGTCGGCGCGTCGAGCCGCTCGGTTTGCGACTGGATTCGAAGCCGGAATAAATGCTCGGCCGCGTCCTTGAGCGTCAGAGCCAACTGCTCGTCGCTCATCTCACGCAATTCTTTGGCGTCGGTCATGGCTATCGGCTCTTAGCTATATCTGCTGTCGTTTCACCAAGCATTTTTGCCGACAGCTGATCGCTGACAGCCGAATGCCTTCTTAAGCTTGTCGTTTAATCATTCGCACGCGGACTGGCATTTTGTGGGCCAAGCGGGCGAAGGTGAGTTTTGCTTGTTGCTCGCTGACCCCGCTTACCTCGTACAGCACGGTGCCGGGCTTTACGGTGGCGGCCCAATAGTCTGGCTCGCCTTTACCCTTACCCATCCGAGTTTCGAGCGGGATCGATGTAATCGACTTGTGTGGGAAGACACGGATGTAAAGCCGACCTTCACCACGGATGTACTGTTGGGCGGCGATACGACCGGCTTCGATCGTAGCCGCGCTAACCCAGCCACCTTCGATTGCCTGTAGGCCAAAGTCGCCAAACACCACGGTATTCCCGCGGGTCGCGTTACCTTTTATACGACCTCTTTGGCTTTTTCGATGTTTGACCCTCTTGGGCATCAGCGCCATCGGTGTCGTCCTCAAACATGCCTTGGTTAATCCAAACTTGGACGCCAATATGCCCTTGGGCGGTCTTAGCCTCCACAAAACCGTAATCGATGTTCGCGCGGAGCGTGCTCAGCGGAATCGATCCGGAAATCTGCTTTTCGCGACGGGCCATTTCGGCACCGCCCAATCGTCCTGCCAGTTCAATCTTGATGCCTTTGGCACCCGCTTCCATGGTTTGCTCCATCGCCCGCTTCATGGTGCGGCGGAAACTGGCCCGCTTGGCCAATTGCTCGGCGATGTCTTCGGCCACTAGGTGCGCCTGCAACTCAGGGCGATTGATTTCTTCGATCTTGATGTTGATCCGTCGTCCGATCAAGTTCTGCAACTCGTCTTGCAGCTGCTCGACCTGCTGGCCCTTACGACCGATGATCACGCCCGGCCGTGCCGCATGCAGCACCACTTTCACCTCGTCGCGGGTCCGCTCGATTTCCACCTTGGGAATACCGGCAAACTTGTACTTCTTGGTGACATAGTCGCGAATCTTCTTGTCTTCCAACAACAGTTCCGCGAAGTCTTTCTTCGACGCGTACCAGCGGCTCTTCCAATCGAGCATGATGCCGGTGCGGAAACCAATTGGATTGACTTTTTGGCCCATGGTGAATGTGGGGTCAGGGTTCAGGGGTCAGGAAGCCTGGCGGCAACCTCTATTCAACGGACACGATGATGTGACTAAATCGCTTCTTGATGACATGGGCCATGCCTCGGGCGCGGGGGCGCAGGCGTTTGAACATGGGGCCGCCATCGACTCGTGCTTCGACGACCCGTAGGCCGCCCAAGTTGGGGGCGCCGCGGTCTTCGGCGTTGCTGCGAGCACTCTTGAGCACCTTTTCAAGCATCCGTGCGCCACGATGGGGCTGATACTTGAGAATCGCCAGCGCCTCGTCGACCTCTTGGCCACGAATCAAATTCGCCAGCGGCCGCACTTTCGTGGCGCTGATGCGAGCGTGTTTGTGTACTGCTTTGTATGCCATGTTCGAAGCTCTCGGCTGTTGGCTGCTGGCCGTCGGCATGTACTTGGCGGATAACCAATAGCCGATAGCTGACAGCCCTTTCTACTTCTTGCCCTTGCCGCTGTGCCCTCGGAAGTTTCGGGTGGGGGCGAACTCGCCCAGCTTGTGGCCGACCATGTCTTCGGTCACGAACACTTTCATGTGCATCTTGCCGTTGTGAACCATAAACGTGTGGCCGACAAACTCAGGGATGATCGTGCAGGCCCGCGCCCAGGTGGTGATCGGTTCTTTGCGGCCCGAGTCGTTCAGCTTGTCGACTTTGCCGTACAGCTTTGGATCGACGTAAGGGCCTTTTTTGAGTGAACGGGACATTTGTTTGGCTCTCGGCTATCAGCTTTCGGCTGTTTGCTTCTTCTTGGCCAACAGCTGATAGCTGATAGCTGCTGGCCAATCGCTGCTGTTACTTTTTAACTAACTTCTGCACACCATATCGCTTGCTCTTGCGGCGGCGGACGATGGCGGCGTTGGATGGTTTGCGGCGCTGGCGTGTCATCCCGCCCTTGGCACTCTTGCCGGTGGGGCTCACGGGATGTCGGCCGCCCTTGGTGCGACCTTCGCCACCACCGTGCGGGTGGTCGATTGGGTTCATCGCGGTACCGCGGACGTGCGGGCGACGCCCAAGCCAACGCTTGCGGCCCGCCTTGCCCAGCACAATCGCGCTGTGGTCGCCGTTACTGGTCGATCCGATAGTTGCTCGGCAGGCCGACGGAATACGCCGGATTTCGCCGCTTGGGAGCGATATCTGGGCCCAGTCGGCCTCGCGTGCCATCAACGTGGCGCTGGTGCCTGCACTGCGGCACAACACGCCGCCGCGACCAGCCCGGAGTTCGATGTTGTGCACTACGGTGCCCAGTGGAATCTTCGATAGCGGCAGGCAGTTGCCAACCTTGGGTTCGCACTCGGCGCCGCTCATCACCTGATCGCCAGCCACTAAGCCGGCGGGGGCGATGATATATCGCTTCTCGCCGTCGGCGTAATGCAGCAGGGCGATGCGGGCCGATCGGTTGGGGTCGTACTGAATCGAATCGACCTTGGCCGGCACGCCGTCTTTGTTGCGGCGGAAGTCAATCAATCGATAACGCCGCTTGTGGCCGCCGCCACGGAATCGCGCGGTGGTGACGCCTTGGTTATTGCGGCCGCCGGTCTTGGTGATCGCGCGCAACAAACTCTTCTCGGGCTTGGCGCCAGGCGTCAGGTCCTTGAAGTCGCTAACCGTCGCGCCGCGGCGGCCAGGCGTAATCGGCTTGTATTTTCGGATGCCCATAATCGAGGGGTCCTGAATCCTTACTGCTAGAAGAATTCGATGGTGTGTTCTTTATTCAGTGTGACGATGGCTTTCTTCCAATCGCTAGTGAAGCCGAAGTGCTGCCGGGTGCGGCGGGGCTTTCCCTTGCGGTTTTGGATGTGCACTTTCTCGACCTTCACGTCAAACAACTGCTCGACCGCCCGACGGACGTCGGACTTGTTGGCCAGCTTGTTGATTTCGAAGGCGTAAGCGTTGTGCTCGTTCGCTTGGCGCATGCCTTTCTCGGTTACCAGAGGCCTCAGGAGGATCTGGTGCGGTTCGAGTTCGAGCGTTGTTTTTTGTGGAATATGGCGAGGCATGACTGACGACCTTATTCTTCTGCCAACCCGTTATTCTGCTGTTTCGCTGGCCTTCGCGGCCCCGTTGGCCGCGGCCTTCTCACGCAGCACGTCGAGCGCTGCTTTCGTGACCAGCAACCGGCGGGCCGACAGCACATTGAGTGCATTAAGCTCCGCAGCAGGCGACACCGAAACTCGGTCGATGTTGCGACCACTCTTATAGACGTTGACGTCGTATTCTTTAGTGGCCACCAACAGCGAATCGCCCTCGATGTCGAGGTGTTTGATAATCGACACCATGTCGCGTGTCTTCGGCGATTCGAACGCAAGTTCGTCGATTACGACCAATTCGTTGTCTTCCACCTTCGAGGCAATCGCCATCCGCGTGGCTAGCTGCAACGCTTTGCGGGGCATCGAGTACGAGTAGTCGCGGGGACGCAGGGCAAAAATGTGCCCGCCACCTCGACGCACGCCACTGCGACGATGCCCGGCACGCGCGTTGCCCGTGCCCTTTTGGCGATACAGCTTCTTGGTCGAAGCTTTCACTTCGCCGCGGGTTTTCGTCTTGTGGCTGCCCTGACGGCGATTGGCCTGGTACATCACCACCGCGTCGTGCAGCAACTGCTTATTGATTTCAGGCGCAAAGTCGCTCGCCTCGACATTGTAAGTGCCGACCTTCTGTCCTTTGCGATCGTGAATCGTAAGTTTGGGCATCGCTCTCGGCGTTGGCCGTCAGCCGTTTTGGCCTCTGACCCCCGACCTCTCCACTACACTTTGTTGGTTTGCTTAACAACCACGAATCCGCCGTTGGGGCCGGGAATGCCGCCGCACACCAGAAGCAGGTTATTCTCGGCATCCACTCGCACAATCTTCTGGTTGCGGACGGTCGTGCGGGCGTTCCCGTACTGACCTGGCATGCGGACCCCCTTGAATAGGCGGCTGGGGTAGGCGCTACAACCGGTGCCGCCGAGGTGACGGTGACACTTCTTCACACCGTGAGTCGCACGCTGCCCGGCGAAATTGTGCCGCTTCATGGCCCCCGAGAAACCGCGGCCCTTGCTGGTGGCCACGATGTCGACCGCTTTGACATCGGCAAATGCTTCGACCGTGACTTGCGAGCCGGGGGCAAGATCGCCTGCGGTGCCGCGGATTTCGCGGATGAATCGCTTGGGTTCGCAGCCAGCCTTGGCGGCGGGCTCGACGCCCGCTGCGGCACGGGCTTTGGATCGTTTGCTGTCGAGTTTCGCTACATGACCTCGCTCACTCCGGCTTGCGAGCCGGCGGGGCTTATCGAGATACCCGATCTGCACAGCTTCGTACCCGTCGTTGTCGGCAGTGCGTACCTGCAACACATCGCAGGGCCCGGCCTCGACTACGGTTACTGGCACCACCTTGCCAGATTCGTCATAAACCTGCGTCATCCCGATCTTACGACCAAGGATGCCCACAGCGGGTGTAGGGGCTGACATCTCGTTTCGCTTGGGCGTTTGTTACGCGGCCAAGCGCCTTATAGGGTCATGTGCGTCTTGCGAGCTGGGAGACACGCGAACTGCCGAAACTCACGATTAGCTGGGCAGTCCCCGGCTTACCCGACTCAACTTCCGACCATGCTTCTTAAAACTCGACTAAACCAAACGTTTATCCACTAGTCGCCTTGATCTTGATGTCCACGCCGGCCGGAAGGCTCAGCTTGTTGAGCGCTTCGATGGTCTTGGCCGTGGCTTGGACGATATCGATTAGCCGCTTGTGAGTGCGGATTTCGAACTGCTGTCGCGATTTCTTGTCGACATGGGGACCACGCAGCACGGTGTACCGCTCGATCCGCGTCGGCAGGGGAATTGGCCCATGAACAACGGAGTTGGTCCGCTTGGCGGTATCCACGATTTCCGCGGCGCTCTGGTCGAGCACCGAGTGATCGTACGCCTCCATTCGAATGCGGATGATTTCCTGCGATGCAGCCACGTAGGTCGCTCCCAAACTCCACCCGCCAGACAACCTGCGAGAGGCGTCTGGCCGGGACAATTGCCCAGATTTCAAACAACTACAGCGTTCCCCTCAAACTCAGGGGGAATCGGTGAATGTAATGCCCTGGGCGAAAACCGTCAACCATGGGGTGGAGAATTCGAGCGGGCCGAGCATCGCCCTCGGCCCGCTTCGACAGAATAGCCGGCAAAGCTTGCCAGGTTGGTTTTACCGCTCCCGGGTCACCATCACGTACAGATCGGGCGCGTCTTGGTCGGTTAGCTCGTCTGGCACGCGAATCAGGCACGATTGCCCCTCGTGCAAGGCGAACTCCGTCGCGAATCGCTGCTGTCGTTGGTACCCGCCGGAGTCGACCATCACTTCAATCGCAAATTCCGATTGAACGGACACCTCTCCGTAAGTGAGACCAATGTGCAATTGCCGCTCTGACTGCCGCGCGCCGACTTCCGCGGACTCGGCACTTTTCTCACCATCCCGTGCGGGTGCGGTCCAGTCATCAGCGCACGACGAGATCGACATTCGCTGACCTTGTTCGGCCGTGACGGTCGGCGCGGCCACCACCTTCGCCAATTGGTTGTTCTCCAGCACGCGGAGCAACCCGAGCAGCACGTGGGAGTCGCCGATCGTTGCGGTTCCGCTTTGTAGGCCGTTGACGTTTCGCAGGTTCATTTCTGGATCGCGGGCTAGGCGGATCGTCGCATGCACGCTAGCAACGGGCGCGGCATTCTTTTTCTGTGCTATCTCAATAAACAGCCGATCACCCGGCCAAAGTTGGTGGTTGGTGGAGGTGTCGGCTCCACCAACTAGTTCGTCATAGTTCACTGGGAGTACCTGTTCGGTACCAACACCATTCGGCGCTGGGCGAGATACCCAGATCTTCGCGGCACGATTTGTGCCAAGTCCCCCAATCTGGGCAATGGCGTCCAATACCGTTTCATTGCCGGTAATCGGCGCGGTAACAATGTTGTCGCCGAAGCCCGCGCCTTTGGTGATGATGTAGTACTTCTTGCTGTTGTAAGCAAAGATGTCGATGGTCACCTCGGGCTCGACTAGGAACTCCGAAAGGTGGTCCTCAAGCTGCTTCTTGGCCTCCTCGATCGTCATGTCCGTGAGGTACACCGAGCCGTAGGAGCCCAAATTCACGCGGCCATCGGGGCCGACCAAATGTTCGCCCACAATCTGCTGTGTGCCTGCGGCCACGGCGAGCGAAACGGAAACGTCCGCCTCGGGGTAGTCTTTTGCCAGTTGCTTGGCGATCGCCTTTTTCGCTTCAGCGATCGTGAGGCCAACGACCTTGACGGTGCCATAGCTCGGGCCCAGATCGACTTGCCCCTCGGGCTGGACGAAATAGGCGTCCGCGATCGGGGCAACCTCGTCGTCCACTCCCTTTGCGCGGATCAACAGTCCATCGAAGGCCTCGACCTTGTGCGGAGGCTTGGGAACCACCTTCTTCACATCGATCAGCAAGATGTCTGGCGGCTCGATAACGTACGGTGGCATGTGAGAGGCCCACTTGCTCTTGGGTGGGACCGGTCTTTCGGTCGCCGTGGGCTGAACTGTCGGTTTGGCGGTCGGTTCATCGGCCGCCAAACGCTCGATACGTACGGCTTGGAACAACCCAATCGCTACCAACAACACTGGCAAAATCAAACCTCGCATTTCCCGAACCTCCTTGTTTGGTAAATGAATTAAACGTTTCACTCGCCTCGATAGTTGGCCTCCCGTGACGCCGAGTGCTCCACATGGAACCTCGGCGGCGAAGTCGACCACCCGTACAAGCGTTGCGGCATAGTCTGTTGCCTGCTCATTCTGTTGACGGGCGACTTGCTCGTCGCAGGCCCACTCGCCAGCTTCCTCGAATCGCCGTACCGCCAGCCACGCGAGCGGATTGAACCATTGCGGCAGCGCTAGCAGCCACACGGCCAAGTTTTTCCAAAGGTCGCCCCGCTCGCAGTGCGCTAGCTCGTGGCGAAGGATTGCCAGGCGATCGCCGCTCGGCAGCCGCTCCCACAGCGTTCGTGGCACCAGGATCAAGAATACCCTTGGCACCCAGCAGACAAGCGGCCCCAAGTGCTCCGAGATGCGCAGCTCGACCGGGCCGCGGACGGAAGTGTCTGCCCGCACCCTAGCCCACTCGTCCGCCCATTCAGGCTTGTCGACCGGTTGGCCGAGTGGACCTGCGCGGGCAATGGTTGCGTATCGCCGAGCGGCCAACACTAGCAACGTAACGATGCCCACGAACCACAACAGGAGCGCTGCATGGGCTGGCCGAATCCAAGCCGTAGCGGCTTTGGGTGGAAACTGACGCACGTCGAATTCGGTCGCGACGAGCGGTGTCGGCGCGGTCGCTTCCGCCGCCGGCTGCGCCGCGCGCGGTTTGGGTTGGTCCGCAACTTCGATCGAAAACGTATAGGGCACCAATAGCCAGCCCTGAGCGATCACCAGTAGCCAAACTAGTCGATGCGTTCCCGCGCTTCGCACCCGCAACAGTGCGAGCAACGCCGACGCCAGCAGGGCCGCCGCGCTGGTCACGACGGTAGTGCGAATGACGCCGGCCGCGATTACCTCCAGCCATTCGTTCATTGCTGGTCTCCCTTCCGCTTCGACGCGCTCGCGCGTTGCTCCGCCTCTTCGATCAACTGCTTCAGCTCGGCGATTTCGTCAGCGGAGATATCGCGGCGATTTACCAAGTGCGCCACCAACGGCACCACTCGACCACTGCTTACCCGCTCGACGAGCGTTTCCAAGTCGCGCTCGCGGATTTCCTCGGGCGTTACGTTCGCCGAGTATTGAGCCGGCCGCGTCTTGGAGCGGGTGACAAGGCCCTTTTCGACCAACCGATTGAGCCGCGTTTGCACCGTGGTGTAGCCAATCGGCTGGCCCAACGCGGTCTGTGCTTGCTGAATCGTGACGGCCGATTCGCGCCAGAGCATTTCCAAAATCTCGATTTCCCCTTCCGGCAACCGGGGAACTTTCGCTTGCCGTTTTGCCATCGCGTGGTCCTCCATGGAAGGTGGCTACGCGGAGTGTTACTACAAGTGTAGTAAATGGCAAGGGCAGTTTTCGATGTCTTGCTTCGCGCCGAGTGAGTTGAGCAGCTAGCTACTCACGGCCCCAGATCGCAACCTCACGCCGGCCGCTAGAATCGGCAATCGCTCTAGGCATGGATGTCGTATTCCACTGCGTGGTCACGTCGCCGTTTGCGGTTACGGCGATGATGCCACCTTCGTTCGGATTCAGTAGATCGTTTAGGCAGTGAGCGGCGGCCTTCTCGACCGATTGCCCCGATTCGACCAGCCAAGCCACTTTTCGGGCGATTGTGTATCGGATGTACTGTTCGCCAACGCCCGTGCCGCTCACCGCGCAGACCGAATCGGCGTACGTTCCAGCGCCAACTATCGGCGTATCGCCCACGCGGCCGGCCATCTTGGCGGTCAGCCCGCCGGTGCTCGTCCCGGCAGCGAGGTGACCCTGCTCGTCCAGCACCACGCAGCCAACAGTATTGCCCGGCTTTCGTCCGCCGATTGCTGCTTTCGCTTCGACAGGCAGCCCGTAGGCCGGCTCCGTGAGTACGGGTTGCCCGCGCTCCTTGAGGATCGCGTTCAGTTCGTCGAATAGGTCGCTCGTGTAGAAGTAGCTTTGTGGAACCTGTTCACAGCCTGATGAGAGGGCAAAATGGTCGGCCCCATCGGCGGTGAGCAGCACGTGACGCGTGTGATCCATCACCGCACGCGCGGCACGGATTGGGTTCTTTATCCGCGTCACGCCGGCCACAGCACCGGTTTGTAGCGTATGGCCCTCCATCAAACTGGCATCCAGTTCGTGGCCGCCCGCGGCAGTGAAAACAGCTCCCTTCCCGGCATTGAAAATCGGGTTGTCTTCAAGAATCGCGACGACCTCCACCACCACATCGATCGCCGGACGCCCGTCTTCGAGCAATCGTACTCCGGTCTCCATGGATTTTCGGATGCCATCCTCATACGCTTGCCGCTGTTCGTCGGCAACGTTCTCTGGAATAAAGCCAGCTCCGCCATGAATTGCCAGCACCCATTTGGGTTGGTCGGCCTTCGAATCGGCAATGATCCCGGTGGAGAGCAAAGCAATTGCTAATCCGCAATAGACGATCGTCGAACGTTGCATAGTGTTCTTTCTTCACGGTTGGATACACGAGGCTCCCGCTAGTCTGGCCAGGGCCCGCGCGAAAAGCAATGATTTGAATGCCATTACAAGCTGGCATTTGGCACGGCCGGTTGCCTCAACTAGGGGGCCATGCTCGTGATTTAGGTCCATTCACTTTTCGAAGAGGCATTGGCAAATTGGGCCGATTCCGCGACGACGCCATTCGGCAGGTTCACCTGGCAAGCAACAAATAGCAACCGATCGTCACTGCCGAAACCGCCACGCTTGCTGGTACCGCCCACCGCCAGGGCGTCATGTCGACGAATTGCTCTTCTGGCAGTTGCTCGATGTAGTTCCTCGGCGCGAGGGCGCTGATGAGCCGCATGGCGAAAACCGACAAAACGAACACAGCGCCCAGGATGTGAAGAAAATGGATGTCTTCGGACGCTCCTAATGCGCTTGTCAAGAATTCTTGCACTCGTTCGCCCCAACCTAAGACCGATGCGTAGTAGGCGATCGGGCCACCAATCAGCACCACTTTGGCGCTCAGCGGTGTCGCCCAACGAGTCAGCATGCCGAGTAGAATCACGGCCAACATTGGGCCGAAGAACGTAGCATTGATGCGCTGCAACAGCTCGTACAGGCTGCCCTCGGTGTCGATCATGGGAGCCGCGGTCATCGCAGCGACCGCCAGAAGCACACTGCACACGCGGCCGGCGCGGACTAATTGCCGGTCGGTTGCTTTCGGTCGCAGACGACGACAGATCCCCTGGCTAAATAGCGTTGCCGAACTGTTCAGCACGCTGTTAAAAGTGCTCAGAATGGCCCCCACGACCACGGCAGCGAAAAAGCCTGTCAACACCGGCGGCAGCACGAGTTCTGCCAGTCGCGGATAGGCCAACATGGCGCCATCGTCGCCCAACTCGCTGTAGAACAAATGAAAAGCAAGCACCCCAGGCAGCACAATCACCAACGGGCCAAGCAGCTTGAACATCGCAGCGATCAACACACCCTTCTGGCCCTCAGCCAGGCTGCGAGCCGCTAGCGCACGCTGCGCGATCGATTGATTGGTGCACCAGAAAAAGACCTGGTTGATGATCAATCCCGTGAACAAGACGCTCATCGGCAGAAACGACTTCGGCTCGTCGCCCGTGATGTCGAACTTCTCAGGGTTCGCCTCATAGACCGTGACCAATCCTTGCCACACATTGCCATCGCCAATAAGTCGCAAGGCCAGCACCGGTACGAGCAGACCAATCATCAAGAAACCGACGCCGTTGACCGTATCGGAGATGGCGACCGCCCGAAGGCCGCCCAAAATGGCGTAAAGAGCTCCCAAGGTGCCCACCCCCCATACCAACATCCATCGAGCGGCATCGCGATCAACGTTCCACGTCTCTGAGACGTCAAAAATGCTCTCCAGGCCGGTTGCCCCAAACACGAGCACAATCGGCAGGATGGCAAACGAATACGACAGCAGAAACAGCAAGGAGGCCAACAGCCGCGTATCGGCGTCGTACCGCTGTTCAAGAAACTCGGGAATGGTAGTGAGCCCGCGGCGCAAATAGCGTGGCAAGAAATAAAGCGCCATTAGCACCATGGCCAGCGCCGAAGTGGTTTCCCAGGCCATCACGGCAATCGTATGCGTGTAGGCGTCGGCATTCAGGCCGATCAAGTGTTCCGACGACAGGTTCGTTAGTATCAGCGACCCGGCGATCACCCAACCATTCAAACTGCGGCCAGCAAGAAAATAGCCTTCCGAAGTCGAGAGCGTCTCGCGCTTCGTGAGCATCCAGGCGACGACAGCAACGAGCGCCGTGTAGGCCAGGAACGATAGCAGTGAAACCATCCTGCATTCTCCGCCGAAGCCCTGGCGATACTAGAAAGCAAGTTCACTCGGTAGGAACTCTTCGATCAAATTCGTGTAATACGGCCGAAGCGCCTGCCAGTTGGGTGGTGTGGGACACTTGCTATAGAGATCGTACTGATTGAACTCCTGTACCCAGCGGAGCATCTCGCGATCGTGGTCGTCGCACAGCCAATCGTACTGGCTTTCTCGATGCCAAGCGTAGAACGAGTGGTAGCGAAGCATGTATTGCGCTGGTTCGGGCAAATAGTCGCGCAGTACGTAATAGATGTACTCGTCGTGGCCCCACGACATGCGAACGTTGCGTAGTCCACAGTTTGATGCGTAAACACCATCTTGGGTGTTGTATCGAGGATCGTCCGAATCAGGATTCGATTCGAAGAACTCGGAGTAAACAATCCGGTCACTGAACTTGCATCCGACCGGAAAGGTATCGCCGACCACCGCCCATTGTGGCTCGCCATACAAGCACAACACCTTGCCCAAGTCGTGCATCAGCCCAGCCAAAACGAACCAACGTTCACGACCATCGGCGCGAATGGCTTCGGCGGTCTGCAGCAAGTGCTGCAATTGGTCAAGCTCGGTATCGGGATCCGAGTCGTCAACCAGAGTGTTGAGATAGTCCAACGCTGCAAAAGGCGTCATTTTGGCCCGCGACAGCCCGAGGAACTGATCACGCTTCTGGTCGACGAATTCGTAGGTTTGGTAAAGATGATTCTGCCGGTAGAACTCGCGCACGGTTTCGCGGGCCGGATTATTGTAGTTGCGATAGTTCTGCTTTGCGTTCGAGTCTGGATCAGCGTATACGTGTTCTTCGATGAATTCTTCCCAGGCATGCAACGCATCGGAAGGGTGGGGGAGATTCTTGTTTTCGTTCATCGATCGAGTCCGACCTAGAGAAAAGAGAGCCTGCCGCGCGAAAGTGCGTTGTAGGACATTCTGCCCCAACGATCAACAGTCGGACTCATCTCTCGGTTGATTTCGCGCGTGGACTCAAGATCGGTGTACACGGGTCAGCAATGTTAGCTGGCGTTCATGATGGCTGGTCGGTTACACTGTGAGTCCACGTGCGTGCCTGCATTTCTTTTCTCTCGTGGAGACCCACGCAATGTCCATCTTAGATCTCTGGTTGCCAATCTTATTGGCTGGCCTTGCAACACACATTGCCAGCATCGTTGCCTGGATGTTTCTGCCGCACCACAAGCCGGAATGGAATAAGCTGCCGGCGGAGGACGACCTGCTCGACTTGCTCGACGAGAAGCAAGTGGCGGCCAATCAGTATCTGTTTCCCTATAGCGACGACCATAAGGAAATGTCGACGCCTGAGTTTCAGGAGAAGATGAAGACTCGGTGCCGGGGAATGCTGATCCTGTGGTCTAGCCCGCCCAACATGGGGAAGGCGATCAGCCTGACCCTTGCGTTCTTTATGGTCGCAGCCTTCGCAATCGGCTACCTGGCGTCGATTGCTTTCGAACCGGGGGCCAATCGCCTGGACGTGTTCCGTCTGGTGCTTATGGCCGGCCTGCTTTGCCACGCCGCCGGCCCGTTTCCTGGCGTGTTTTGGTTCCGCAAATTCTACGCGATGGAAGTGCTCGACGGCGTGGTTTACGCGCTCATTACCGCTGGTCTGTTCGCGTGGCTTTGGCCTAGCAGCAGTTAAGCGTGGTTTTCGCACGATAGACATGCCGTACGAGAATTGGTGCTAACGTGAATGCACCACACCGACGCACGAAGACGGCAATCTTATTCAGGTGATTGCAAGCTTGACAGGCACCGGGATCGGCGCGAAAATGTCGCAACAATGGGGCGGTTTCAATTAGGTTGCTACGCGGGTTGGCAGGCATATCTCTCTGATGCCACAAGGGAATGGGGGTATTATGTGGAAACTACCAGCGCACAAGAACTTCGCCGGCTGGTTGGTCTCAAGTCCCCATCGGCGTGATGTCGGGCTGTGTTCAAAGCTATCTGGTTAGCGTTCGTCTCAACACTTTGTCCAGAATGGAGATTTCGCATGTGCAGCGTCAGATTTGGTTGCAGCGCTATCTTGTTCGTGCTGTTAGCATACTCAGCTACGGCGCAACCGGCACTTACGGTGGATCTGGTAGGCGGTGGCGCTCCGGTGCTTGTCGACGGCGGACTGGTTTGGACGATCGGTGTCGATCCGGATGAAGCTTTGTTCGACACCCCAGATTCGGGCGACAATGCTGGAGTCAATGGAGCGTCAACGGCATTGGATATTGGATTCGACTTGAGCGGTGGCAACCTTGCCGTCGCAGCCAGCAGGAACTCGTCGAACTTCGATACCAACCTACCGGGCTTGTCGACATTCGGTGATGAAACTCCGGACGGCGAGGGCGCTTTCATTGGCGTGCAGATTGGAGACGATCCGTCCAATGTTTTTGCGTCACTTGGAAGTGTTTACTTTACCGACGGTGGGTCCGGCGTGTTCGAAGCACTGACGATTCAAACTGCACCATTAAGTCTGAGTATTCCAGGCGTTACAAACACTGTGAGTATCACATGGGGCGGTGCCTACGACGCGAATGGACTTCCAGGTTCGACTCACGGCGCACTTGCCCAAGGAGGATCGTTCGACGACCAAATCGGCGTTGCTGGATCAGCTACCTACACGGCAACTCCGGGCGATGCTGACCTTACCGGTGGCGTAGATCTCGACGATCTCAATACGGTGCTGTTCAACTTTCTCAGTGGAACCTCGTGGGAAGAAGGTAACTTCGACGGGAATGCAACCACAGACCTCGATGATTTGAATTCCGTGTTGTTCAACTTCTTGGAGCCAAGTGGAGTGCTGACGTTCGGGGGTGCCGCAGCGGGCCCAGCGTTCACGGTGGGGATTGTTGCGCCAGGGCTTGAGGGCGACTTCAATGGGGACGGGCTGGTTGGTTTGGCTGATGTTTCGATCTGGAGAGATTTCCTTGGGGGAGTCGAGGATTTCTTGCAAGGCGGCGGCGATGCCAGCGGAACCGTTGATGCAGGCGATTTTGCCATCTGGAAAGCCAATTTTGGCGCCACTGTCGCTGTTGTTGGTCTTAAGACTCTGATTCCCGAGCCAGCGACTTGGATTCTCGGTGTCGGTGCCTCGGTTGCGATGGCGCTAGCAACGCGTCGTCGTGAGCATTGGCGACGGGGTGCGGGTATATAATGCAAAGGTGCCTACCAGGCACCTTTCTGCAACCTGCGCAGGTTATACTCGCGTTGCTGTGTTCCGACGGTACTCAGGAGAGAGCACATGTCTTGGGCGAACATCACCTATACTGCCGGGCTGTGCATAGTGTTAGCGACCGCCGTGACCGCCCAGCCGACGCTCACCGTTGACTTGGTAGGTGGTGGCAGGAGTCCTACGCTCACCAACAATGGTCTGGTGTGGACCATTAGCGTCGATCCCGACGAGTCGCGATTTGACACGCCCGATTCGGGCGAGAACGCAGGTGTCCGTGGGGCCACGACCGCCATCGACATTGGCTTCGATTTAGGCGGCGGCAACCCAGCCGTTGTGGCGAACAAGAACGCTGCGAACTTCGGCACCGAAATACCTGGTCAGTCGTTCTTCGGTAACGAGACCCCTGATTCGTTAGGAGATATCGTTGGTGTGCAGATAGGCAGTGACCCTAGCAACGTGTTCGCTTCGTTAGAGAGCGCCTATTTCGCAAGTGACAGCTTGGTCGACGTGTCGAACTCCTTCGAGGCATTGACAATTGAAACAGCCCCGCTGAGTCTCGCCGTGCCCGGCGTAACCAACACGGTAACGATTACTTGGCGTGGTGCCTACGACGCCGGCGGCTCTCCTGGCACCACGCATGGCGCGGTTGCCCAAACTGGTTCGTTTAAGGACCAGATAGGCGTGGCAGGGTCGGCTATCTACACCGCCACCCCTGGTGATGCCGATCTGGTAGGCTCTGTCAGCCTGGACGACTTTGGCCAAGTCCTATTCAATTTTGGCGAAAGCCGCAACTGGGAACGTGGAAACTTCGACGGCGATGAATTAGTCGACCTAGACGACTTCAATACGGTACTATTCAACTTCGGAGAACCCAGTGGCGTGCTAACATTCGGTGGTGCGGCAGCATCCATTGAGTTGCTATCAACGCCCGAGCCGTCCGCATGGGCAATAGTTGTCGGCGCCGTGTTGCTGGCGGCTGGAGTGAAAAGCCGGTCCGGCACTCGGTGTATCGTTCGATCACGGTGCTGCTAGCCTGCCAAACCAATGAAGCAGGGCGCAATTGACTCACCTGCACTAGGCGGTCCAGCGATCTGCCCACGATGAGCGTCCGCGAGGTGAGCTACTTTGTACCTCCCTCTCCTACTCGATGCTAGAATTGTATGGGTCCGTTTCAGATGTGTACTTCAGGGTTCTGGTCAAACTGCAGTTGGGTTTCGGGCATCGATGGAAGTCTTGCAACTCCAATACTTCAGGCGAATTGCAGAGTGTGGGAGCTTCTCCGCGGCCGCCCGTGAACTGCTTGTCAGCCAGCCGGCGCTAAGCCGGTCGATTGCCAAACTCGAAGAGGAACTTGGGCAGCCCGTTTTCGAGCGTGGTGGCAGGCGATTGAAGTTGACCGATGCCGGCGAGTTGCTGCTGGAACGGGCAGGGCAGATTGTTACGCTCATCGACGATACGAAGGCCGAGATTGCTGACGACGGCCAGACCGGCACGCTCCATATCGCGGCTATTCCGACAATCGCTCCCTACTTCTTGCCGGGCGCCCTGAAGTTGGCAACCGAGCGATTTCCGCAAGCACATATCGAAGTGCACGAGTGCGTCACCGCCGAGTGCATTAAGCGGGCCCACGCCGGCGAAATCGACCTGGCGTTGCTCGCGCAGCCGGCCGAAGCGAAGTACCTGGACATACAACCTCTGTTTACCGAGGAACTGATGTTGGTGATGCCGTCGGATCATCCGCTGGTGGAGGTCGAGCGCATCCGAGCCCGCGATGTCGAGAAGTATGCGTTTGTGCTGTTGAGCGAAGCGCATTGCCTGAGCAGCGAAGTGCAGAGTTTTTGCGAGCGAAAGCGAATTCAACCGGTCGCCACCAGCGAGACGCACCAACTGGCGACGGTGCTTGAGCTGGTGGCGCTTGGCCATGGCGTGTCGCTCATTCCCGAAATGACCCGCCGCACCGATCGCCATCCGAAACGAGTTTATCGTTCACTCGCGGGCGAAGCGCCCCGCCGCCGAATCGCCTACATGACCAACCCCTACCGCTACCACAGCAAATTGTTGCAGAAGTTTGTCGAAGTGTTGAAGGACTATGCGAAACAGCACGTCGAGGTATGCGCGATGTAGATCGATTCACACTTCCGCTTCCGCGCCGGCTTCGTCATCCCGTTCCTCGGCCGGTACGCGGACGATGGCGGTAAGCGTGTCGTCGTCGCCGAGGGTCATGATATTCACCCCCTGCGTGTTGCGGCCGATGGTGCCGATGTCGCTGGCCTTGATCCGTTGAATCTTTCCGCGGGCAGTCATCATCAACAGTTCGTCTTCGTCGGTCACACGCGTGATGCCGATGACGGGGCCGTTTCGCTCGGTCGTCTTGATGTCGCGGAGCCCCTTGCCGCCTCGATTTTGCGTCCGGTACTTAAAGCTGCTGGAGGCTTCGTCTTCAGCGTCGTTGGCCCCTTCCCCGTCTGTGGGCGGGGAATCACCGGAAGAATTAGGCCCGAATGGCGTCCGTTTGCCAAATCCGTGTTCGGTGGCGGTTAGCAGCGTGGCCTCTGGGTCGGCGACGACCATGCCGGCTAGTGAATCGCCCTTTATCAGGTTGATTCCTTTAACGCCCGATGTATTGCGGCCCATTGGGCGAGCGTCGGCCTCGCTGAAGCGGATGGCCATACCAGAGGCGGTGGCGAGCAAGATTTCGTCGCCGGGCTTGGTGACCACCACGTCGACCAGCTCGTCACCATCTTTCAATTTGATGGCGATGATGCCGGTCTTCATGGGTCGGCTGTAGGCCTTCAGTTCGGTCTTTTTCACCAGGCCTTGGCGCGTGGCCATCATCAAGTAGTGGTCGGGCAGGCCGAAGTCGCGGATTGCCCGGCAATCAGCAATCTTTTCACCTTCGGCCAGGTTGAGCAGATTCACGACCGCGCGTCCCTTGCTTTCGCGCGACAATGCCGGCAGGTTGTAAACCTTCTGCCAGTAGACTTTGCCGTGGTTGGTGAAGAACAGCAAATAGTCGTGCGTGCTGGTGACAAACAGATGTTCGACGGGGTCGTCGTCGTCGACGGTCGCTCCTTTGATCCCTTTGCCGCCGCGTCGCTGGGCGCGATAGGTGCTGGCCGGCGTTCGCTTGATGTAACCGTTGTGCGAAATGGAAACCACCATCGTTTCTTCTTCGATGAGGTCTTCCATGTTCACTTCGCCAATCTCCTCGTCGGAGACTTCGGTACGCCGGACGTCGGCATGGCGCGAGTTCATTAACTCTTCCATGTCGTCGCGGATCATCGCGTAGATACGGGCTTCGTCGGCGAGGATCGACACGTACTCAGCGATCTGCTTCAGCAGTTGGGCATGCTCGTCGGCAAGCTTCTCTTGCTCAAGGTTTACCAGCTGGCCGAGCGTCATCTTCAAGATGGCATCGGCCTGCACCGGCGTTAGCGAGTATTCCTCAGCCACACCACGCTCGTCCTGGAATTGGGCAAACCCCTCGTCGCCCAGCGCCCGCTTTAGCAGCGCGCCTGGCGTTTTGATCTTCATCAAGGCTCGTTTCGCCTCGGGCTGCGTCTTCGAAGCCCGAATCACGCGGATCACTTCGTCGATGTTCGCATGCGCGAGTAACAGGCCCTGCACCGTGTGCTTGCGGCGCCGTGCCCGGGCGAGCAGGAACTGTGTCCGCCGGCGGATCACCGTCACGCGGTGACGAACGAACTCCTGCAGCATCTCCTTGAGGTTCAGCACTCGTGGCTTGCCGTCGACCAGCGCGAGGAAGATTACGCTGAACGTGTCTTGCAGCGGCGAGTACTTGTAGAGCTGGTTGAGTACGACGTCGGGGTCGCCGTCGCGCTTGAGTTCGATGACGATCCGCACCGGTTCTTTCAAGTCACTCTCGTCGCGGACGTCGCTTATGCCGGGCACTTTGCCGTCGCTGGCGAGCGTCGCGATCTTCTTGACCATCGCGTCGCGTGTTTGCTGGTAGGGGATGTCGTGCACGACAATCCGCGCTTTCTTGCCGGCCTCGTCGATGCTCGTCCGCGACCGGACCACCACGGTGCTGCGACCGGTCTGGTAACCTTTGAGAATGCCACTCTTGCCGCAGATGATGCCACCGGTTGGGAAGTCGGGCCCAGTGATGTGCTCCATCAATCCGCCGATCGAAATCTCTGGGTCGTCAATTAGCGCAATTACACCGGAACATACCTCCTTCAAATTGTGTGGCGGAATGCTGGTGGCCATGCCTACGGCGATGCCACCCGAGCCGTTGACCAACAGGTTCGGGAACTTGCTAGGCAGTACGACCGGTTCGGTGTGCCGTTCGTCGTACGTCGGGACGAAGTCGACCGTATCTAGCTTCAGGTCCTCGAGCATCATTGACGCTACGGGCGACAGCCGAGCCTCAGTGTATCGCATGGCCGCTGGAGGCAGGCCTGCAACGCTGCCGAAGTTGCCCTGCTTGTCGATCAGTACGTTCCGCATGTTCCATTCTTGGGCCATGCGGACTAGCGTGGGATAGATGACGCTTTCGCCGTGCGGATGGTAGTTGCCGCTGGTATCGCCAGAGATCTTGGCGCACTTCACGCGGGCAGCGCCGGGGCCGAGATTCAGGTCGTTCATGGCGACCAAAATCCGCCGCTGCGAGGGCTTCAGCCCGTCGCGCACGTCGGGTAGCGCGCGACTGACGATCACGCTCATCGCATACGTCAGATAGCTGTCCTTTAGCTCGTCCTCAATAGGCAGATCGATCAACCGAGCAGCAATCGCTGCCTCTTCAGGGCTCTGGCTTTCGCCAGCATTTTCCTCGGGCTCGTTCGGTACGTTTGGGTCGTCCGCCACGGTGGATCATCCTTGGAGGAAAGGAGAGTTTCGAAGCCCGTATTTTAGCCGTTTGAGGGGCTAATCACAACGTGCGGAGCGGCTGTCGACCCGAGTGCGTTTTCGGGCACTTGTTGGATCTGAGATCAACTCGCACTCCAAGCAGACCAGCGTTGGCCGTTTCAAGAAGCATCGCGTTCACCGTGTTTCCACCACAACTTTGACCCCTTCTTGTCGCAGGTTCACTTCGAACGCCTGCTCGATTTGATCGAGTGGAAACTTGTGCGTAATGAGTGAGGTAATCGGCAGCCCGATTCGTTCGGCGCGTTGCAGGAAGTGGTACGCGTTGGGGTACTCGACGCTGTTGTAGACCCAACTCCCGATCAGCGTAATCTCCTTGCGGCAGATATCGTGGTGAGGGTTGATAGCGCACTCGCCGCCATCGACAAAGTGTCCGACCTCACAGATGCCGCCACCGCGGCGGATGCACTTGAACAGGTTGGCGAACGCGAGCGGAACGCCGGTCACCTGGAAGCCGAAGTGCGCGCCGAGGCCCTTGGTTAGCGACTCGACTTTGGCGGCCATGTCGTCGACCCCGGCGTAGTCCTTGTAGTTGATTAGGTGGTCGGCGCCGAGCGTCTGGGCCATCGCTAGCCGGCTGTGGTCGCCGTCGATCGCGATGATGTTGTTCACGCCGTAGGTGCGTAGCACGGCGATCATCAACAGCCCGATCGGTCCACAACCCTGCACGACGACGCGCGTGCGGAAGTTGAGCGCCGAGCCACAATTTTTGGCGCGTTCCAAAGCGTGGCACACCACCGCGGCCGGCTCGATCAGGCACCGCAGGTCGACGCTCATGTCGTTCACAACAAACACGGACGACCCGCCACGGATAATCAGGTACTCGCCAAAGTACCCATTGAAGTGGTTGTCCGGCTCATCGCGCAGTAGTCCGTACACGCTGAGGTCGTCGCAGAGGTTCGCCTTCAGCGGGTTGTACTTCGCGATCATGCAGGCTTCGGTCGCATCCAATATGCTTGTCACCACCTTGTCGCCCACGCGGATCGGTTTGCCGACGCTGTCGATCCTGACGTCGGACCCGACAGCAATGACTTCCCCGGTGCCTTCGTGTCCGAGAACGAGCGGCGCGAGGTTGAACGGGTCCGACTTGTAGCAGTGGATGTCGGTGCCGCACACGCCGCACGCTTCGACGCGCACAAGGATCTCGTCACGCGCGATGTCGCGCAGCGGAAACTCGACGATTTCCAGTTTACGCGCCGACTGGAGCACTGCCGCCCGCGCTGTCTTCGGGGGAGGGGCGCTGTCGCTTGGCGCCGTGCCGCACGTGTTCGGATTCATCTTGCTGAGAACATCGGTAACGATGCGGTCGATCTGTTCTTTGTTGATTTCCATGGCGGTCTCGTCTTAGAGATGCAATAAAGCGTTGCCAATGCTTGTCGAGGCGGGCGAGAACAATGCTGCTTAAGGCGGTTAGGACGCTGTTTGCATAGCGTGTTGCACGCCTCATTCAGCATAGTTCACGCTTGGCTTGGCGGCTGCGAGTTAACTGCCCGCCCAAGACCTCAGATCGGCTGCGCCCGCGAGGTGGTGCCGATTGCCGCGTCGCAAGACCTCGCGGAGCAATCGCCACCATGCCTGCGGTTTCGTTCCTGGAAGTCGGCCCGGTCTTAAGCATGGCGTCGTAGTCGACGCGTCGCACCTACATTAGCCTGAGCCGACCTCTCGGGGCAGGTCGACCTTGTCCCCATCAATGATCTGCACGGTCAGACCGTCGGCGCGCGTGCTCGATAGCGTGGGCATCCCCTCCGCCCTTCAATGGGCGGTGACGGAACGCATTCCTCTCATTTCATCCCAACCGCTAGCTTATTCGACCGCTTTGGCCACCGCAAGGTAGATAAGCACGGGCAGCGGTCCGCGTGGCGGTTGGCAGTTTGCCTTACGGCTGAATTGGCGTACTATCCGCTGTTATCGCACATGTGGAAGAGCTTACACCGCCAGCAGCGAACACTTTGGTGACTAGCGTACGTAGTAATCGATCTCGGCCACAATGTCGCCATGCGTATTCATGCCGGGATACAATAGGAGACTCTCGCCAACCATTCGGCGATGCTTATGATCCTCAACTCTTCCACTCCCACGCTCGACCCTGGTGTTGATGCCTGTGCGTGCCCGGCGTGTGGCATGCCGATGTCGATTCGGCTGTGGTTGCGTTCGGCAGACTGTCTGCGATGCGGCACATCGATTGCGCTAGACTTCTTGCCCATCGCTGAACCCGCACCGCGAAAGAAGCGTGCGACGCTACGACCAGCCTCCACGCAGGAGGTGACCGATACGCCGCGGATCGATATCACCGCCCCGCCGATCGCCATGTCGCGCAGGCGCCGTATGTGGCGAAGTTTGCACCAACTGCTTTCGGTGCTAATGAGCACAATCACGCATCTGTTGTTGCTGATTCTGCTTGCCATTTTGGGATGGGGTGAACTGGCCGACGAGACCCCGAGCATCAACCTGTCGGTGGAGTTTGACAAGAACGAACGCGAAGGGGGACTCGTTGACGATCGGTTGCGGACCGTGGGCTTCGAGTTGCCGCTCGACTCGCCCCAGCGCCAGGAGGAAATCGAAGCCGAAGAGTGGGCCAAGCAATTGGCGATCGAAGACCTAGCGGCCGCGCCCAACCTGCCGCCACTTGATCGAGTGACCGACGCACTGGAATCCGACGATAGGTACCGCCGTATGCTATCGGCACGCGATCCGCGCATTCGCAGCCAGGTGCTTGAAGCCGAAGGCGGCACCAACCTCACCGAAGCCGCGGTGGCCCGGGCGCTGCGGTGGATGGCGCTGCATCAACACACGGACGGCAGTTGGTCACTCGATCGATTTCACCGCGCCGGTGACTGCGACGGACGTTGTCAAGGACGAGGAAGCATGGGCAGCGACGAGGGCGCGACTGCACTAGTGTTGCAGGCGATGCTCGGTGCGGGCCAGACCCACCGCACCGGAATGTACCGAAACAGCGTGAGCCATGGCTTGCAGTATCTAATCGCCGCGCAGCGCCGCAACGGAAGCCTGGCGGCCGATAGCTCGCGAAACGCCGGCATGTACGCGCACGCGCTGGCGACCATCGCTTTGGCCGACGCTTATGCCCTGACAGGCGACGAAATGCTCCGCGATCCGGCGCAGAGGGCCGTTAACTTCTTGATTGCGGCCCAGCACCACGCCGGCGGATGGCGTTACCAGCCGGGCGATAGAGGAGATCTGAGCGTCACCGGTTGGCAACTCATGGCGCTTCATTCGGCGCGGGCCGCAGGGCTGCGGGTGGAAACGTCGGCATTGATGCGAGCACACGACTTCCTCGATCAAGTACGAACCGATCGAATCGGATCGACCTACGCCTACCTGCCCGACCACCGGGCGTCGCCTGCGATGACTGCCGAGGGCCTGCTGTCGCGCATCTACCTTGGTTGGAAGCAGAGCGAACCCGGATTGCGGCGAGGTGTGCGTGAGCTGGCGCGGCGATACCCGGTGAACATCCACGAACCGAACATCTACTATTGGTACTACGCGACTCAGTTGTTTCACCACTGGGGTGGCCGCGAGTGGCGCGAGTGGAACGAAGCGATGGCCGACGCGCTGGTGACCACGCAGGTTCGTACCGGCCACGCCGCCGGCAGTTGGGACCCCAATACGCCGCACGGCGGACAGGGCGGCCGCCTATACATGACGGTGATGGCCACCTGCACGCTGGAGGTGTACTACCGCCATGCTCCGCTATTTAGAAAGATCGAGCTTTAGGCGGATTCCGTTTACCAATCAACCACCTTCGGCGGTGTCGCTACCATCGGCCGGTTTGATCGATGGGGTTTGTGGCGACGGCGACTTTCGCTCGGAGTCGGTGCCGGGCACCAAACGGGGACTCGGATTTGCTTCCTCGACGATTTCGCGCAATTCTTCGCCATCGATCACTTCGCGATCGATCAGCGCGTTGGCGATGGCGTCGAGCGCCGAGCGGCGGGATTCGAGGATGCTACGCGTTCGATCCAACTGCTCGTCGGTGATGCGTTTGACCTCTTGATCGATCTCACGCGCGGTTTGCTCGCTGTAGTACCGTGGGGCAGGCATTTCGCTGCCAGCCAAGAACATGCCGCGGCCACCCTCGCGAAACTTGATCCGCCCTAGCCGGCTCATGCCGTAATCCATTACCATCGCGCGTGCCATCTCGGTAGAGCGTTCGAGGTCGCTGGTCGCACCGCTACCGACATCGTCGAATACAATTTCTTCGGCAATGGTTCCAGCCAGGCAAACTTGGATTTTGCTCTCCAACTGGCCGCGCGTCATCATGAACTTGTCTTTCTCGGGCCGCTGCATCATGTACCCCAGCGCGCCAAGGCCGCGGGGAATGATAGAGACCTTATGCACCGGATCGGTGTTGGGCAGCGAGTAGGCTACCAATGCGTGGCCCGCTTCGTGATAGGCCAGGCGGAGCTTTTCATCCTCTTGAATGATCCGGCTGCGTTTTTCCAGGCCGACGCTCACTCGTTCAACCGCCTCGTTGAACTCCTCCATGCCTACCAGCTCTTTGCCATTGCGGGCGGCCAAAAGAGCAGCTTCATTCACCATGTTTGCCAGGTCCGCGCCGACAAACCCACTGGTGATGCCAGCGAGCGCCTGAACGTCGACATCAGCGTCGACTTTGATCTTTTGTAAGTGCACTTCGAGGATCTCTTCGCGACCCGAAACGTCGGGGCGATCAACCAGCACATGGCGATCGAAACGGCCGGGGCGGAGTAGGGCAGGGTCGAGCGTTTCTGGGCGATTGGTCGCGCCCATCACAATCACGCCGCTATTCGTGCCAAAGCCGTCCATTTCGACCAACAACGCGTTGAGCGTTTGCTCGCGCTCGTCGTGTCCGCCAAGGTTGCCACTGCCGCGTGTCTTGCCCAGTGCGTCGAGTTCGTCGATGAAAATGATGCACGGCGCGCGTTGTTCGGCTTGCTGAAACATGTCGCGAACGCGAGCCGCACCGACGCCGACGAACATTTCCACAAAGTCCGATCCGCTAATGCTAAAGAACGGCACGCCCGCTTCGCCAGCGACCGCCTTGCCCAGCAGCGTCTTGCCTGTGCCCGGCGGGCCAATCAGGAGAACGCCCTTGGGGATTCGGCCGCCCAGGCGTTGATACCGCTCAGGATTCTTAAGGAAGTCGACCACCTCTCGCAATTCTTCCACCGCTTCTTCGATGCCGGCGACGTCGTCGAAGGTGATGTCGATGTCTTCTTGGGCGTAGAGCTTTCCGCGACTCTTGCCGAACGCCATCGGCGAACCCGCGCCGCCCATCCGGCGGATCATGAAGATGAACAGGGCGATGAACACCGTCATGATCAGCAAGAAAGGAATGTATCCGAACAGTGCGTTCTCTGGCGGTTTCGCTTGCCAGTCTTCGAACTTGTTCTTACGCAGTAGCTCTACCAGGCCATCGTCGGCCACGCGGTACGTGGTGAACTTCATCTCTTCTGGTTTGGTTTCTTCCGGTGTGAGCTTCGCCACTTGTTTGCCGGTACTGCCCTCGCGACTGACCAGTTCACGTGTTACCTTGCCGGTGACCATTTTGTCGCCGACCACCAGGTCGCGGAGCATGGAGAGCTTGTAGGTGTCGGTCTTCTCATTGTCTTTCTTCTCGACAGTGATCCAACCGCGATGCTGTTCGGTATCTTCGCTGTCGTCGTCGACTGGCTTCATTGCGACGATCAGCCGCTCGAGATCGCTCCAATTAACCTCAAGGTTCGAACTGCTGGTGAGCATGGCCACCACGAACATCAGGGCGACGCCGAGAGCCAGCAAGTACCAGATGAAATTGCCACCTTGCGCGCTGGGCTTCTTCTCGGTGTTGGGGTTAGGTGGTGAATTGTTATCCATCAGATCCTCAAAACTGCGGAAAAAGCCGGCCCAATACGGTATTCTCGCCCAGCGGCCGAACGCAAGCTACTCTTAGCTAACGCACAAAATGTGCCAACGGTTCATCCTAGGGAGATTGGTCCCAAGTCGCAACGCGCGGTTTACGGCCAACTTGCTCGCAATTGCTGCCCTTCCTAGAATGACCTGCGATCGTACCAACGTCTATTGAATAGGGCTCTAAATCGGGCGATGGATAGCCAGTGTCTGCTTGCTAACCGGCCCCGAGCGATGCAATCCACATAATCGCCACAACGGCTAAGCGGCAGGTCGGCATACGACTACCCGCTTAGCCGTTGCCCGCTTTGGAAAAACAATGGGCCAAATCAGCGAAGATCCTTCGAGTCCGAAGCGTATCGCCGTGCTAGGCGCAACGGGCAGCGTCGGGTTGAGCGCATTGGACGTGATTGCGGCCAGTAGAGGGCGGCTCAAGGCCATCGCCCTTTCGGCTCACAGACGGCTCGACGAACTGCTGCGGCGTGCCATTGCCGTCAAGCCGAAGTGGGTGATCGCCACCGACCAGCAAGCGGCCGACCGCTTCAATTGGCGGCGCCTACCCGGCGATTGCCAGTTGCTTACTGGCCCCGAAGCGCTCGAAGAAATCGCCGGGCACGAGGATGTCGATACGGTGCTCGCGGCCATTGTCGGCAGCGCTGGCCTCCGCAGCACGTGGGCGGCGGTCGACGCCGGCAAGACCGTGGCCCTCGCCAACAAGGAAACCCTGGTGATTGGCGGCGCGCTGGTCGGCAAGCTAGCCACCGAACGGGGCGCCACGCTGTTGCCGGTCGACAGCGAGCACAGCGCCATCTATCAGGCGCTCAAGTGCGGCCATCTCTGCGAAGTGGCGCGGTTGGTGCTAACCGCCAGCGGCGGTCCTTTTCGCACATGGGACATGGACGCCCTGCGACAGGTGACCGTCGACGAAGCGCTGGCTCACCCTACCTGGGATATGGGTCCAAAGATCACCGTCGATTCGGCAACGCTGATGAACAAGGCGCTGGAAATCGTCGAAGCGCGATGGCTGTTTGGCTTGCCCGCGGAGCGGATCGCGGTAATGATTCACCCGCAATCCATCGTGCATTCGATGGTGGAGTATGTGGACGGGGCGGTCATCGCGCAGCTCAGTCCGCCCGACATGAGGTTGCCGATCCAGTACGCGCTGGAGTATCCACACCGTCGACCGGCCGTCGCGCCGACACTCGATTGGAGTGAGCGGCTGACGTTGGAGTTCGAGCCACCCGACTTCGAACGGTTTCCGGCGCTTGAGTTGGGATTCCGCGCTGCTCGCGAAGGTGGCTCGGCGGGAGTCGTAATCAACGCGGCCAACGAAGCGGCCGTCGGTCAGTTCCTGGAAGGCGAATTGCATTTCACCGAAATCGTGCCGGCTTGCGCAAGCGTGCTCGAGTCGCATCACTTTAGTCCGTCGCCGACGCTCGACGAGCTTCACCAGCTCGATGGTTGGGCCCGACGAGAGGTAGAGAATTGGGTATGTGCTTAAACACTGTAGTTGCATCAATCGATTGGGCCGCTTACGGAGTCGGCACGCTGGCCATCCTGGCTGCTGCCGCTGGGTTGGGCTTTATCATCTTCGTTCACGAACTGGGCCATTTCCTGGTGGCCAAGGCGTGCGGCGTGAAGTGCGATAAATTCATGATCGGCTTCGACATCGGCGGCTATAAGATCGGCAGGCAAATTGGCGAAACCTACTACGGCGTCGGCATCCTGCCACTTGGCGGCTACGTCCGCATGCTGGGGCAGAATGACGACCCGCGGATGAACGAAGAGCAGATTCGCGAGAGTGAAGCTTCCGTGGGCGAGGAAGGTGTCGCCACCAAAGAGATCATCGGTCCCAAGGGCGAGAAGCACGTGGTGGACGCCCGTAGCTACATCGCCAAGCCGGTATGGCAACGGATGTTGATTATTTCCGCCGGCGTGGTGATGAACGTGATTTTCGCGTTCGTATTCGCGCTCGTCGCGTTTCGCATCGGTGTGCCGAGCATGCCGTGTATTGTCAGCGGTACCGATCCCGGCGCGCCGGCCTGGGTGGCCGGCCTGCAAGCCGACGACACGATTCTCCGCATCGACGACATCAAGAATCCCTGGTACGACCAACTCCGCAACGAGGTCACGCTCACCGGTAATGACGATCCGGTCGAGTTCGAAATCAAGAAGGCCCGCACTGGCGACATCGAAACCATCACCATCCAGCCTTCGCGTGAGCGGCGAAAGATTGCCCAAATTGGTGTGGCGAATCCCCTTTCGCTCAAACTCCGTAAGAAGGAGCCGGCACGCGCGTTTACACCCGCAGCGGCCGTTGAAGATCAAATCCCCGGCGGAAGTACGGTTACAGCGATCAACGGCACGCCTGTCGCAAAGTACAGCGAAGCGCAAGCGGTGCTTGTCGAAAATGCATCCCAGCCCGTGTCGATAACGCTTGCGGCGCCCGCCGAAGAGGGAACCGATGCCAAGGGCGAAACCAGCCAGGGCGAGTTGGTGAAAGTCGAGATCGCACCCAACACGGCCGAGTATGTTGGCTTGGTGATGCCGATGGGCCCGATCACCGCGATTCAAGAAGGTTCGCCGGCCGAACAGGCTGGGCTCAAGGTTGGGGACCGTATTGTCGCCATCGATGGCAAGCCGATTGGCATGCTCGAGGATGGCGCTGTTGGTTGGGACCCTCGCACACTCGGTGACAAGTTGTCTGAAATGGGTCGGGATGGCGCAACGGTCGAATTGGAGATCGTTCGTGAGAACTCGGAAGGCACAAGCGAAACCGTGCCAGTTCAGCTAAGGAAAGTCGACTGGGCAGAGAAGCCGTTTAACCCCAAGAGTCCAGCTTCCGCGCCCGCGCTTGGCGTCGCCTACTACCTGCTTCGCGAGGTTGAGGGTGTGTTGCCGGATTCCCCCGCCCAGAAAGCGAAACTCAAGCCGGGCGACAAGATTGCCTCCGCAAAGCTCCTTGTGCCAGAGGAGTACAGCAAGGAGTACAAAGGGTGGAAAGAACCGCTCGAGGTTTCCGACGACCAGCAAGCTTGGGCGCACGTGCTTGCCGCAATCCAAGACGTGCCGCCGGGCAGTGAGCTGGAGTTCGAGATTGAGCGTGACGGCGCGAAGGACCCCGTCAAGGTGAAGGTGGGTATTGCTGAGGATGCCAATTCGTTTAACGCCGAACGTGGTTTGGCGTGGACACCAATTCTCGAAGTCCGCAGCGGTGCGACTCTTGGCGAGCAAGCGAGCATGGCTTGGAGCGAGACGAAAGACGCGCTGACGAGCGTCTACCGCTTCTTGAACCGACTGGTGCAAGGCGACATTCCCGCCACTGCGCTTGGCGGCCCCATCACGATCGCCAAGGCCAGCTATTTTGGCGCGATGGAGGGCCCCGGTCGATTACTGCTGTTCCTCACCCTCATCAGTGCCAACCTGGCGGTGGTTAATTTCTTGCCGATACCCGTACTCGACGGCGGGCACATGGTGTTCTTGGCCTACGAAGCAGTCAAAGGCCGGCCAGCCAACGAGAACATCGCCGGCGTAATGAACCTGGCAGGGCTGGCGTTCATCGTCTGTCTGATGCTGTTTGTGTTTGGACTCGACTTCGGCTTCATCCCACGCAATCTGTAGGCCAGCCTACAGTCATGCAGATCGCCGCAGCGTAAACTTAGCCGATTGTCCCGTTTTCGGCGGTCGAATTCGTCGCCAATTCGTACAAACAAGCAGTTGCGTGCCACATCGGCACTTTGCGGTTATACTGCAAGACTTCTAGAGTATTGGGAACAGACTCTCGCTGCTGATCACACTGATCTTCGCCCATTGATTTTGCGCCCGTCGATCAAGTCGAGCCCTCGGCAAGGTTTCACGCTCGTGGAACTGCTGGTCGTGATTGCGATTGTCGGCGTCTTGGTGTCGCTGCTGTTACCCGCAGTGCAACAAGCCCGCGAAGCGGCGCGGCGGATTCAGTGCTTCAACAACGTAAAGCAGCTTGCGCTAGCGATTCAGAATTATGCTTCCGTCACGCGAGAGCTTCCCGCGGCTGGGCACTTTGGCTCGCCGGGCGAAGCCGTGTTTTGGGACAGCGCTGATTGGCGCGTCGATTTGAGGAGCGGTACGCAACAGAACTGGGTCTATGATGTGCTACCTCACATGGAGCAGCAAAACATCTACGATCAGATCGATCCGAACCAACACCTAACCGAGGCACCAGACGCGGTGCTTGCTGATCCGCCGCCCTCGCTCCTATGCCCTAGCAGCGAGACCGCTGGTCGGCTGTATGCGACTCCACGTGGTTACGGAACTCGCCCAGCGTTGATTGGAAAGGCCAGTTACGCGGCGTACTCCAGCCCGTTCCATATCGACTCCTTTCACCATACGGGACCGATCGCGTTGTACGGCATGTCGCTTCGACGCGTGCTAGATGGCACGAGCTTGACGCTGATGCTCTCGGAAGTGCGGTCGCGCGACGAACAGTACGATGAACGCGGCGCATGGTTGTTGCCTTGGTCTGGAGCAACTCTGCTTTCAATGGATTTTCATCCCGAGTACTACAGCCAGAACAGGGAAGAAGACGTTCCGAGGTCGAGTTTGAGCTTCGCACCCGACGATCGCTCGCTTGGATTCACACAAGTTCCTAACGGAACGTTACCCGATGTGCTGTACGATTGCCCAAACAAAGACAAAGCTTCAGCACAACTCGAGCGCATGCCCTGCGTGGCACAGAGACCACTTGAATACGGTTACGTTTCGGCCGCGCCACGGAGTCTTCATGTTGGTGGTGTAACTGCGGGCTTCGTCGATGGGCACGTGGAGTTCCTTTCTGAAGACGTTGATGAATTCCGAATGTTGTATATGATCGGCGTTGACGACGGACAGATTCTGCCGAACGAATAGCATCGTCGGAAGCGGATCGCAACATTCCCACTCGCCAGCATTTGCGGCCACTCGATGTCCGACGACTCGCTGAAACCAACTCGAAGTCTATTGGGTTACACGTTGGCCGCGATCGGAGTAGTGCTCGTGGGGCTGGGGTTGAGTTGGAGCATGCTGGTGCCCAGCGAGGTGTATTGGTCTGAGGTAGATGCTCAGGAGTGGACTGATGCAACCGATCGTGTTCACGCGGCGCGTAGCAAACCGGTTGAACCCAACGGACAAGCCGACACCGAGTTAGCCGCCGCAATCGAAAGGTTGGGACTTGCGGAGCAAAAGCTTGAGCGGGCACGGGGATTACGGCGGCACACTGGCACCGCACTCTCGGTCACTGGGGCTGTAATGGCAGCAACAGGCGTATTCTTCCTGCGTAGAGCCGGCTAGCCCACCCTGGACGCCGCCCGCGGCTCCGCCGATGATGTGGGATTATCTAGGTTTCCTGAGCCGCAGCCCCCGTTAAGCCTGGGCCGGTCCGGCTAGCTGGTTCCTTAGTTCACGCTCCTTGCTCGCTTACTCGATGTCTTCCTACAGCCTTACGCACCTCAAGCAGCTTGAAGCCGAGAGCATCCACATCATTCGTGAGGTGGTCTCCGAGTTTCGCAACCCGGTGATGCTGTTCTCCATGGGCAAGGATTCGTGCGTGATGCTGCACTTGGCCCGCAAAGCGTTCTATCCCGCCAAGCCGCCCTTCCCACTGCTGCTGATCGACACGACCTGGAACTTCCGGGCGATGTATGAGTTCCGCGACCGATACATCATCGGCGAACTCGGCATGGAGTGCCTGGTGCACTCCAACGAAGAGGGACTCAAGCAAGGGCTCAACCCGTTTGTCATCGGTAGCAAGGCATTCACGGAGGTGATGAACCTCGGCGCGCTGCGACAAGCGCTCGACAAGTACGACTTCGATGCAGCGTTCGGAGGAGGACGCCGCGACGAGGAAAAAAGTCGAGCGAAGGAACGTGTCTACTCGTTCCGCAACGCCGAACACGCCTGGGACCCAAAAAACCAGCGGCCCGAGCTGTGGAACTTGTACAACGGATTGGTGCACAAAGGCGAGCAGATCCGAGCGTTCCCGTTGAGCAATTGGACGGAGCTCGACATTTGGCAGTACATCCACCTGGAGGATATCCAGATCGTGCCGGCCTACTATGCCGCGGAGCGCGAGGTGGTGGAGTTCGATGGCAACCTGATCGCCGTCGACGACGATCGCATGCCCGAGGAACTCCGCAAGACCGCCAAGCCGATGTGGGTCCGCTTCCGAACGCTCGGCTGCTATCCACTTACCGGCGCCACGCCAAGCCGTGCAAGCACCCTACCAGAGATCATCCAAGAAATGCTGCTAGCGACCCGTAGCGAACGCGAAGGCCGAGCAATCGACAAAGACCCGGGGGCGTCGATGGAGGAGAAGAAGAAGCAAGGCTATTACTAACCGACAGGATGACAGGATCGGCAGGATAAACAGGATCATCTGTCGACTCTCTTAAGTACTAGAGCTATGTAGTAAATCATCCCGTCGATCCTGATCATCCCGTTATCCCGTCCTTCCCATGAGTCATCAAAGCGAACTAATTGCTACCGACATCGACGCTTATCTCAAGCAGCACGAGAATAAGGAGCTGCTGCGGTTTCTTACGTGCGGTAGCGTCGACGATGGCAAGAGCACGCTTATTGGCCGGCTGCTGTTCGATTCGAAAATGGTCTATGAGGACCAGCTCGCGGCGCTCGAGGTCGATAGTAAAAAATTCGGGACGACCGGCGGCGGATTCGACCCCGCGCTGCTGACCGACGGGCTCAAGGCAGAGCGGGAGCAGGGTATTACGATCGACGTCGCCTACCGTTACTTCTCGACGGCCAAGCGGAAATTCATCATTGCCGACTGTCCAGGCCACGAGCAGTACACGCGCAACATGGCAACCGGCGCGTCGACTTGCGATCTGGCGATCATTCTTATCGACGCACGCCCCGACCATGGGGTGATGGAGCAGACCAAGCGGCACTCGTTCATTGTGTCGCTCTTGGGCATTAAGCACGTGCTGGTCGCGGTGAACAAGATGGACCTGGTTGACTTCTCCGAAGAGAGATTCGACGAGATCATTCAGGAGTATCGCGACTTCGCCACGCGGCTCGACATGCCAGACCAGCACTTTGTGCCGATTAGCGCGCTCAACGGCGACAACCTTCTCGAGCACAGCGAAAACACGCCATGGTACGAAGGCTCGACGTTGATGCACCACCTGGAGAACGTGCACATTGCGTCGGATCGAAATTTGATCGACTTTCGATTTCCAGTGCAGTACGTCAATCGGCCTAACCTCGACTTTCGCGGCTTCTGCGGCACGATTGCCTCGGGCGTGGTGAAGAAAGGCGACGAGGTGATGTCGTTGCCGTCCCGAGCACGAAGCCGTGTGAAGAGCATCGTCACGTTTGACGGCAATGTCGACGAAGCGTTCGCTCCACAGGCGATTACGCTGACCACTGAAGACGAGATCGACATTAGCCGTGGCGACACGATCGTACGGCCCGATAATCTGCCGCAAGTCACCGATCGATTCGACGCCACGGTGGTTTGGATGGCGGACGAGCCGCTGCTGCCGGGTCGCGACTACATCATCAAGCACTGCACCCGACTAGCATCGTGTAAGGTCACGACGCTCCGCTATCGGATCGACGTCAACACACTGCACCGCACGCCCACGCCATCGTTAGGCCTCAACGAGATCGGGCGCGTGCTGATCAAAGCGAACCAGCCACTGTCGTTCGACGGCTACCGCGACAATCGCAGCACCGGCGCGTTCATTTTGATCGATCGTGTGTCGAACATCACCGTTGGCGCAGGGATGATTCTCGACCGCAAGACGGCCGAGCAGTCGGATCACTGGGACGACGAGGCGAGCGAGTCGCTCGAAGTCCGCACCAGTCCCGTTACGGCTGAGGAACGCGAAGCCCGTTACGGCCAAAAGGCAGCCACGGTGCTGCTAACGGGAATGCCTGCCGCCGGCAAAACGCCCATCGCCAACGCGATCGAGCGGATGCTGTTCGATCGCGGGCGCGCGGTTGTCGTGATCGACGGGCAGAACATGCGACGTGGGTTGTCGCGCGATTTAGGGTTCTCGACCGATGACCGTAGCGAAAACGTCCGCCGCGCCGCCGAGGTAGCCAAGACGCTCAACAACGCGGGGCTGATCACGATCGCGGCGTTCGTCGCCCCGCACGAAGAAGTCCGGCAAAGAGCTGCGGAAGTGGTAGGCCGCGAGCGGTTCCTAGTAGCCCACGTCGCCGCGCCCGTCGAATGGTGCCGCGAACACGACGACCAGGGCGTTTACACCAAAGCCGATGCCGGCGAAATGCCTGGTTTCACTGGAACCAGCGGCGAGTACGAAGTCCCAGCCAAGCCAGATTTGGTGCTGCCGACCAGCGAACTCTCGTTCGATGAGTGTGCGGCGAAGGTCGTGGAGATGCTGGAGGCGCGAGGGGTGATTTAGTTCGCTGGAGGTGGTTGACGCATGTACACATTTCTGTTAGCCTCTATATGCTGGCAGCCCATGCTCACCCCCCAAGGCACCGGTCTGATGATCAAGCATGAAACAGTGCTTCAGCTCACGGATGATTTCGAGGCCCACGCACAAGAGACCGAATCAGGTGTCGAATTTTGGCTCGCCCGAGATCTTCAGCACCTCCTTGGCTACATGGAATGGCGAAATTTTGTAGCTGTTTTGAGCAAAGCCAAGACGGCGTGCGAGGTCTCAGGGCATGGCATAAGTGACCATTTTGTTGACGTTACCAAAATGGTGGAGCTTGGGTCTGGGAGTCAACGCGAGATCGACGACTGCATGCTGACGCGGTATGCGTGCTATCTTGTCGCGCAGAATGGAGATCCCAAGAAGCCTGAAATTGCATTTGCCCAATCGTATTTTGCCCTGCAGACCAGAAAAGCTGAATTTATAGAGAAAAGACTGCTCGAGTCTGAACGCATAGACGCTAGACATAAATTGACATCGACTGAGAAGGAACTTTCGTCGGTAATCTATCAGCAGACCGGCGGGAATCAGAACTTTGGTTTGATCAGAAGCAAAGGCGATCACGCTCTGTTCGGAAAGTCAACTCAATCTATGAAGGCGCAATGGAAGGTGCCGGCTAACAGGCCGCTGGCAGACTTTGCTCCGACGATCATCCTGAAAGCGAAGGATTTTGCCACCGAGATCACCATTCACAACGCCCGTGAAGAGAGCATGACATCAGAGCGATCAATTTCTGCTGAGCATGTTACCAACAATCGGGCAGTTCGAAATACGCTACTCCAGCGCGGCATTCGTCCAGAAGCATTGCCCGCCGCAGAGGACGTAAAGAAAGTCGAACGTCGCCTTGCATCTGACGCAAAGAAGTCACACAAGAATCCGGACTCTCTCACCTGATTTGCAGCACCATGCTGACGTCGAATGTTTGCGAGTTCTCACCCATCCGGATCATCAATCAACTCTTGCAGCCGAGTTTGCAACTCCGGCGAGAACCGTGGCAACCAGTCTATCGTCGATGAGTTCTACGTCGAGCATATCGCGGAGGTGCATTCGGTCCTTGTCGCGAAAACTTGTGAGCTTCATCCGCACGAGCGATTCGACACTTAGCGTGCTAACGTTCTTGATCCGCTCGCACTCTTCGATGTTGGGCACGGGCTAGGAATACTCAGGGCGAACCTTCTCACCAGCGAACACTACATGCACCGCGTCGCGGGCTTTGGCGTCGGGGCCATCGAGGAACATCGTAACGTCTGCGAAGTGCCGATACACGAAGCCTGCCGCCTCGAGCGCCGACTTCGCCGGTTCTAAGTCGTTGCGATTCAGTACGATGTCTACATCGCGCGTGTTACGCACAGCCGATTCGTCGACCTGAGCGACCCAAATTTGAACCGCTTTGCCGCCGACGACCGCATACGGAACGTTCGCGGCATCAAGGGGCCGTTGCGACGCGGTGGAGACGTTCCTTAACCTTCTCCACAGCCCGTTCGATCCTTTCCCAACGCTCGTCACCTGTGTATCGAATTGCGACCATTTGAAGACTCCCAAGTCAGATTGCAACACAAACGAAGTCGAATACAGACTCTTAGTTGTTGCTACGCTGGCGTAATGCCGACATCCGGACAGATTTCTGTCTATCTCGCGGCCCAGGCAATCGCTGGCTTTGGCTGGTGGATCGCGATCTGGATGGTGCCGTTTGTGAAGCAACTATTTTGGGCGGCGGATAGAGGAATCGCATCTCACCGATGTGTTTGGGGCTCGCTTCGACGAGTATTACCGTTAGATTCGGTGTTGGATTCCGAGGGTTACGCCCTACGGTCCGCGGAACTGACTCAACAAACCGTTAACACCTAGTTGGTTCGTGCCTATCGAGTAACCGCGTCGATTTACAGCCGCTCGAAAAACGCGTACCATACTCGCGGATACCGCGCTCGATGGTGATATGGCTAGTCTCAAGTGTACAAGGGCTGTTCGCGTGGCTTGGCTCTTCGAACGAACGGTGGAGTGCGCAGCCTGGCTGGCGCTAATCGTCACGTGGGCGTCTGCCGGGTTTGCGATTTACTATTTCGTCCGCTTCTGCGGCACACTGCAAGCCGACGAAGTCGACTACTACCTGCTTCGCGACGCAGCCAAGAGCGCTGGCGCGGCGGTCGGTTTTGCGCTGGCGCTCGGTGGTTTGGCCTGCGTCGACCGATTTCTGTTCGACGCGGACGAAGAACCCTGAACGGCGATACGACGACCGGTAGCTTCGTACACCGCATTTCCCTGGCTGATTCTCGGCCCCGGCGCTACAATACCCGATGACCATGGACGAGAACCCTGTGGTCACCGAGCAGCGCGCCGAAGTTGGTTCGCTGATTTCGTTGACCGCCGAGCTTGAGCGACTCGACCGCTTCGCTGACGTGCAGGCCAGTTTAGCTGCCGGCCACAGCGGCACGCTGGGCGGAGTTTGGGGTTCGTCTTGCGCGCTCGCTGCCGCGGCGCTTGCCGATGGGTGTCCCGCGACGCTCGTAGTCGTTCTCCCGCGGCCAGCTATGATCGACTCGCTGGCCGACGATCTCGCCCTGTTCACAACTACACCGGTCATCTGTTTCCGTCCGTCGGAAGTGACGCCCAGCCGTCAAGTCGTCGTCGACGAAATCGAAGGCGAGCGGCTCCGCGTGGTGAAGCAACTCGTGGGTCATCCAGGCCAGGCGCGATTGGTAGTCACTTCGATTCAGGCGCTCATGCAGCCGGTGCCGACTCGCGAAGTGCTGGCCGAATCGACACGCACGCTTGCGGTTGGCGAGATCATCGACCAGGAAGAACTGACCGAGTGGCTGGCCCAGCGCGGCTGCCATGGCACGTCGGCGGTAGAGTTGCCCGGCGAGTTCGCGGTGCGCGGCGGAATTATCGACGTGTTTCCGCCCGACGCGCTTGCGCCGGTGCGGATCGAACTGTTTGGCGACGAGATCGAGTCGATTCGCGAGTTCGACGTGGCGACGCAGCGGAGCTTGGCTGGCCGCGAGCATGTTGGTATCACATTGCTCGACCCGGCCTCGCCGCCGCGGTCGCATCTGGCGAGTCACATTCCCGAAGGCAGTTGGTTTGTGGTGGTCGAACCGGCTGACGTGGAGGAAGAGGGGCGGTACTTCCACGAGCGCCAGGAATCACCCGATCGGCTGCACAGCGTCAAGACCACGCTGGCGGAGATCTACAAGTTTCCATCGGCGACCGCCTCAGGCGTGCCAGAGGGCTCGTACGAAACGACCTGTCACTTGGGATTTGAGTCGGTCGAGCGGTTCAGCGGCGACTTGAACAAGGTGCGTGAAGAACTCGAATCGGTCGTGGGCAACGAGCGCGTGGTGCTAGTGTGCGAAACGGCCGCGGAGATCGAGCGGCTGCAGGAACTTTTTGCCAAGTCGCCATTGCTCTCGGGCGGTCGGCTGCGGTTCGTGATTGGCCGGCTGCATGAAGGGTTTCGCATCGTGCCGCGATCGGTGGTGTTGCTGTCGGCAGCCGAGCTGTTTCACCGCCACGCATCGGTTGCTCGTTCGTCTCGCAGCTACCAAGGTCGAGCGATCGATAGCTTCCTGGAACTCAAACAGGGCGACTTGGTGGTGCATGTCGCACACGGCATTGGCCGGTATCGCGGCATGAAACTGCTCGACAAGGAGGGCAGGGCCGAGGAACATCTCGAAATCGAGTACGACGGTGGCACCCGGATTTACGTGCCAAGCTTTCGCATCGAGCTGGTGCAAAAGTATGTGGGCGGTAAGAAGCTCAGACCGCCACTCGCGAAAATTGGCGGCAAGGCATGGGTGCGTCAGAAGCGGGCCGCTGAGCAAGCGGTCCACGACCTGGCGGCCGAGATGATCGAACTGGCCGCCAAGCGCGACGCCCGACCGGGCATCCGTTTTCCCGACGACACGCCCTGGCAACGCGAGTTTGACAACGCATTTCCCTATCAGGAAACGGCCGACCAGATGACGGCGATTGCCGATATTAAGGCCGACATGCAGGCAACTCGTCCAATGGATCGCCTGTTGTGCGGCGACGTGGGATTCGGCAAAACCGAGATGGCGATCCGCGCGGCGTTCAAGGCAGTCGATGCCGGCTACCAAGTGGCCGTGTTGGTGCCAACGACGGTGTTGGCCGAGCAGCACCGGCGCACATTCTCTGAGCGGATGTCGGAATTCCCCTACGAGATCGCGGCCGTTTCGCGGTTCTGCACCACCAGGGAGCAGAATGAAATCCTGCAGCGGACCAAAGAGGGCAAGGTCGATGTGTTGATTGGCACGCATCGCTTGGCGTCGGCGGATGTGGAGTTCGCCAACCTCGGTTTGCTGATCATTGACGAAGAACAGCGATTCGGAGTGGCCATCAAAGAGCGGCTCAAGGCGATGCGAACCGTCGTCGACGTGCTGACCATGACGGCCACGCCCATCCCGCGCACGTTGCATCTGTCTCTTCTCGGTGTGCGGGCCATCTCGAATCTGGAGACTCCGCCGGCCGACCGCGTGGCGGTCGAGACACGGGTGACGCGGTTCAACGACGAGCTGGTCCGCAGCGCACTATTGCGAGAACTCAACCGGGGCGGGCAGGCCTATTTCGTACACAACCGAGTTCATGACATCCAGAACGTTGCCGACCGCTTGGCGGAGATCGTTCCCGAGGCCCGCATTTGCGTTGGTCATGGTCAGATGCCCGAGGGGCAACTCGAGGAGGTGATGTTCAAGTTTGTGGCCCACGAATACGACATCTTGCTGGCGACCACGATTATCGAGAGCGGGCTGGATATTCCAAACGCCAACACGATGTTCATCGACGATGCCGATCGCTACGGTTTGGCCGATCTGCACCAACTGCGAGGGCGTGTCGGTCGTTACAAACACCGTGCGTATTGCTACTTGCTGATCGACGAGAACCGACATCTTTCGCCCGAAGCCGCACGTCGACTGCGAGCCATCGAGGAGTTCAGTCAGATGGGCGCCGGGTTCGCGCTGTCGATGCGCGATTTGGAGATTCGTGGCGCCGGCAACTTGCTCGGCACGCAGCAGAGCGGCCACATCGCCACGGTGGGTTATGAGATGTACTGCGCGATGCTCGAGAAAGCGGTGCGCCAATTCAAGAACATGCCGCCGCCCGAGTCGATCGACGTCAACATCGATCTGCCGGGCGCGGCGTATCTGCCGCCTGACTATGTCGGCGACGCGCGGACCAAGATCGATCTCTACCGCCGGCTTGCTCGTCTCACAACGACCGAACAGTTGGAAGAGTTCCACACCGAGTTAGGCGATCGTTTCGGTCCGACACCTAAGCTCGTTAATGGACTGCTCGAGCGTGCGCGTCTGCGGGTTTGGGCGCACGCCTGGGGGATTCACTCGCTGCATCGCGATGGCCGCTACGTGGTGCTAGCGTACGGCAACCGTGCGAAGCTGCGAAGATTGGTTGAACGCGCGGGCCGGCAACTGCGCGTGGCCGACGCCCAGAGCGCCTATTTCCTCCTATCCGACCCCGAAGGGCCGCCTGAGTCGCTGATTGCGGAGATCAAATCGCTCTTGCAGCCGGCCGCAGCAGCTGCCTAAACTCCTGCCGCGCATCGTTTCTGCAATCACCAACCCGGCTGGGCTCATTATCCGGCTCTCGTCATCCGATATGCTTCTTGTGTCGAAACCGCTCTTACTATTTTTGACTTTCTCGCTGACGGCAGGTGCCAGCGCTCAGTTCGCCCCGCCGCCCGTTGGGCCTCCGACGGAAGGGCCGAAGAAGCTGGAAGCTTGTCAGGTGATCGCCCGCATCGAAAACCAGGTGGTGCTGGCCAGCGACATCTTGTGGGAAGCGAATCTGATTCTGCAAAACAACCTGCGCAATGTTCCCCCAGATCAGTTGGCACAGATCCCGCAGGAACAACTCGACGCCACGCGCGAAATGCTGGTGCGCCGCGCGCTTTCGAGTTACGTTGATACGAAACTGATTTACGCCGACTTTGAGCGCAAAGCCCGTGGCGCCGACATGAATGCGATTCGCCAGCAGCTCAACCAGCCATTCTTCAATGGCGGTAGCTCGGGCAAGGCTCCAGGCAGCCTGCCTACGCTGCTCGAGGCGTTTGAGGTCGACAACGTTCAGGATTTGGAGAAGAAGCTCATCGCGTTTGGTACCTCGCTGGCCGACCGGAAGGAAGCCTACGTCGAGAAAGCGATCGCTCAGACCTGGATCCAGGAACAAATCAACGTCGACAAACCAACGTATGGGCAGCTTTCAGAGTACTACCAGGAACACTTGGAAGACTACGCATTTCCAACGCAAGCGCGATGGGAGGAAATCACCGTCGAGTTTTCCAACCATCCGAACAAACAGGGTGCTATGAAGAAACTCGCCGAGGCCGGCAATCTGGTTCTCCAGCGCGCGCAACAGAAGCCCGAAAGCACCGAACCGCTGTTCACCGACGTGGCCGAGAAGTACTCCGAAGTGTACAACGCCAAGGACGGTGGGCTGAACGACTGGACCACCCAAGGCGCGATGCGCGACCGCGAGCTCGACCAAGCGATCTTTTCGCTACCCGTGGGTGCGCTGAGCCCCATTATCGAGACCGAAAAGGCTTGCCATATCGTCCGTGTGGTCGAGCGTCGGGAAGCGGGGCATACTCCATTCGCCGAAGTTCAGGACGATATCGAAAAAAAAATGTCGAACGACGACTTCCGCGCGAAGACCGAGAAGTTCATCGCCCAACTACGCCGCGAGTCGCGCATCTGGACGATCTACACCGGCAACACCACCGCCGAGGCGTTTCTGAAGTCGCCGGAAGATCCAGTGCGGCGGTAACGATGCGCAATTCGAAGAACGGAGTGGTAAATGTCATCAAGCAAAGTGGAGGTGCGCCAGTCACGTACAGGCAGAGGTGTGATGGCTGGTCAAACGTTCCTGCCAGGCCAGGAAGTGGGCAGGGTTTCGGGACGGGTCATCAACGACCCGGAATACGGATCGGATTACTGTTTGGACCTCCAGGACGGAACGTCTTTGGAGCTTGCTGCGCCGTTCAGATTCCTGAATCACAGTTGTGAACCCAACGCCGAGATGATTATCTGGGAATACGAAGGCCCTTTGATTGAGGTATGGCTGCATGCTTTGCGCACAATCTCCCGCGATGAGGAACTCACCGTAGATTACGGCTGGTCAGAAGACCATGCCATCCCCTGCCGCTGCGGTACCGCGGCGTGCCGCGGCCGAATTGTGGCCAAGAGCTAGCGGGGCCAATGGTCAAGGTGGCCGGGATGTTGCCGCCGGTGATACTGTACTCAATTGATGGCGCTCTCCGGTGCGTGTCGGCCACATCCATCGCGACCGATCTGGTACGATGATGCCTCGCCCGTTCTCTGTGCTCTTGCCGGAGGATCTACCAATGACTTGCGACATACGCTGTTTTGCTCTTGCTACCTTACTTAGTGGCGGCTTGCTGGTTGCCAACGCTCAGGCGGCTGACGATGTGGTTCGTGTGTTCGTGCTCGCTGGCCAATCCAACATGGAGGGCAAGGCGCCCAACGCGCTGTTCGAGCATCAAGCGAAGGACCCCGGCACGAGCGAACTCTTCGTCCGATTTCGTAGGGATGGTCAGTGGATCGAGCGCGACGACGCGTTCATCAAGTTTCTTGGTCGACACGGCAAGTTGACACTTGGCTACGGCTCTCGCGACCGCACCGGCGCCGAATTGGCCTTCGGAACAACGCTGGCGGAACATTACGACGAACCGGTGCTGCTGATCAAGACGGCGTGGGGCGGCCACTCGTTGGTCAGAGACTTCCGTTCGCCCTCGGCAGAGTTTCCAAGCGACGAGTATCTCGCGAACGAGCACAAGAGAGCCGTTGACGGGACTCGCAATAACAACGAAAAGCGAAACCGCAACGATCCGTTTCCGACGCTCGACGACGTTAAGTTGGGCTACGGCGCATCGTATCGCAACATGTTGGCGGAAGTACGCGAGACACTCGACAATCTGGACACGCTGTTTCCCGAACTGGCCGGCAAGCGGCCCGTGATGACGGGCTTTGTGTGGTTTCAGGGTTGGAACGACCAGTACGGTGGGCAGGATGAGTATGCGAGTAACATGGAGTACTTCATTCGCGACATCCGCAACGACCTCGATGCACCGAACCTGCCGGTCGTGATTGGTGTGATGGGGCAAAATGGCTCGCAGCCCGCGAAGGGCACCATGCTCACCGTGCAGCAGGCGCAACTATCGATGGAAGAGGTTCCCGACTTTGCGGGCAACGTCCGTGCGATTCGCACCGACGAGCTGGTGGATAAGGCTGCCGAAGCGCTGTACCCCGAGTGGCGCGAGCGTTTCGAGGAGTGGCAGAAAGTGGGTGGCGACCGACCGTATCACTACCTAGGCAGCGCTATTTGGTTCAGCCGCATCGGCGACGCCATGGGTAAGGCGATGTTGGAGATGGAGGACGGCGAGAATCAGTCGGCCGGCGGCTGAGGGCGCTGTTCTAACCCCGATACATCTTTGAACAAGCTGTGCCCCACAGGACTGCTGGATCGTCCGCCCAGTACTCCGTTTTTTTCTTGAAAGTGAGCCACCCAGCGGGGTCTAATAGCGGCACGTCATGCTGCGTGTTGCAACGCAAGCGGCGCGTGTTGGCAAGTTGGCATTGGCCCAAGTGACCCAAGGCTGGGGCATTTGAGATTGGCCTACGGCGTTACGTGTCGCTGTAAGTGACTACCATGGCTTGCGTTGCGAATTGCGCTGGCGACGCAAGAACTGACCCAACGAATCGTTTATTGCGAGTTGGGTCACTTGGGTCATTTCCGTTTCAACAGTGCGCCGGTGTCGATGGAGAAACCGCTGTCATCCCCTGGGTCGTGTTCGTACTCGAACGGTTCGTTCCAGGGCAATTCGGCTTCGGCCGTAATACGTGACTGCGACTCTCGGACCTCGTCCTGCAGCTTGCGGACCAGGCCCGCGATGTAGGGATCGGACCACGGGACTAGGTCGCTTGGCTTGAAGCGTACGCGCGATCGTCCGCGATCGAGCCAGTCGTTATTGGTGGAAACCTCGACGACAACCGTGCGGATTTTGCGAGGAGTGTTCATAGGTTGGGTGCCTCCATTCGGTGTGGGACTAGACGTCTTGAAAAGTTCCGTTGGCGGTGCCGCGTGGACTTTGCGGGGAGAAGTTAAACGGTCCACGGCGAGCAGCTGCTTACCGGCCAGGTCATCGCGAATTGCGAAAGGGGGCGTGAGTCGGCGGTGAGGATGAACCCGTGATAGGTTGCGGCTGCCTCGATGCGCTCGACAGGAGTGCCCTCAAACGTTGTCGTGTGACGTGGCCAACGATGTTTTTTGGTTATGCAGATAGTGTGCCAAACAGGCGGGCGACGTGGGTCGGTTTGCGACAGGATCGCGAAACTTACAAGTTTTGGGGTCGTTTTTTGACGAAGCGTGGCGATAGCAACGGTGGCAAATCAGGTTGCAAACATTGCAAACGACGTGTTGACCCCGATTGCGACTAGCGAAGATGAGGCGAGTTTGCGGGCACGGTTACTGATCGAGCTGTTCTTCGAGCGTCGCGACGGCCAGGTCGAGCACCGGGTCGTCGTAAGCCAACAGATTGTCGTCGGGAGCATCCGGGTCGAACACCGTGATGTCGCGTTCGGCCCGCGATTTGGCCAACTCGAAGTACTGCGTTTCGGTTTGCTCGACGTTGAATACCTCATCGGGCGCGACGCCCCAGTTGGGGTCGTCCATGGCGGCCGCCCGGTCGGTTCCCGAGCGATGAATGTTCTTTCCGCTTGGGCGCCAGTAGATGGCTCGGGTGAGTTTGAGCAAGCTGGCGCCAGCTTCCATAGGCAGCACTTCTTGCACAGTGCCCTTGCCGAACGACCGCTCCCCAATCACCACCGCTCGGTCGTGATCCTGCAGGCAAGCGGCCACAATTTCGCTTGCGCTGGCGCTAGCGCGGTCGACGAGCACCACCAGCGGCAAGTCGAGGTACGGCCCATCGCTGCCCGTCGTGGCGACGCTTCGAATTTGGCCATTACGGCCGCGTGTCTCGACAATCACTTTTCCGGCCGGCAGGAACAGTTCACAAGTTTCGATGGCTGCGTCGAGCGGACCACCAGGATTATTGCGCAAGTCGAGGATGATCGCCTCGACACCCTCGGCCAGCAGCTTGGGCAACAACCGTTCGAGTTCGCCGACGCTCTTGGCTCCGAACGAGATGACTCGAACCATGGCGATGCGCGGATCTTGCTCGAGTCGGAATTGCCACGACTGATCGGCGAGCAGTCGGTCGCCGCGGACCGAGTCGAGGGTGAGGCGTTCGCGGATCAGCTCGATGACGACTGGTTCGGTTTCATCTTCGTGCAGCACGGTAAGCTGCAGAGGTTCGTTCGGCTTGCCGCGCATGCGATCGAGTACATCGGCAAAGTCGGTCGGAATCATTCCCTCGGTCGAAACGCCATCGATGGCCATGATGCGGTCGCCATTGCGAATGCCGGCACGGGCGGCGGGCTTACCTGGCAGTGGAGGGCCAGCAACTTGAAGCACGGGCGGATTGCCTTCGAACCGCAGTCGGACGCCGATGCCGGCAATCTCTTGGGCAATCTCTTCCTGGAACAGCTTTGCCTGTTTAGCGGTAATGAACTGCGAGTGCGCGTCGCCTCGTTTGTTCAGCACATCAACCATTCCATTCATCGCTCCTTGGAAAAGTTCGCGGTCGGGCACGTCGTCGAGCGCCATGCTATCGATCTTCTCGTAGCCCTCGACCACGTACCGAGCGAATGGATCTTTCTCGCCGCGGTAGAAGCACAAGAGGCAGAACGCTGTGGTGGCCAACAGAAGCAAGAGAGTACGGCGCGACATCTAGCGATAACTCGTAGGAAGGTGAGGGCCAGCGCATTGTAATCGCTCGGCCCACGCAGCGGCAGTCCTTTGAGCGGCCATCCATTCCCTAACCGCCATGCCGGAACCATAATTGCATTATGTCGATTTTGAACATTGCGGCCTACAAATTCGTCACCCTTTCGCGCCTTGGCGACCGCCGAAGCGAGTTGCGCGGGCTGTGTCAAGAGTTGGCGCTGCGCGGCACGATATTGCTGGCCGAGGAGGGGATCAATTTGTTTGTCGCTGGCGATCGAACGGCGGTGGACGCGTTGGTGGCGCACCTGCAGGCGGACGCCGAGATCGGCCCGCTTAGCACCAAAGAAAGTTGGACTGATCATCAACCTTTCCGCCGGATGCTGGTAAAGGTGAAGAAGGAGATCATCGCGTTTGGCGTCGATGGCATTTCCCCCGCGAAGTACACATCGAAACGGGTTTCGCCGATCGAACTAAAGTCTTGGCTTGATACAGGGCAGCAAGTCGTATTGCTCGACACACGTAACGACTACGAAGTGAAGCTTGGAACCTTCAAGGGCGCGGAGCGGTTGGACATCGGGCACTTTCGCGATTTCCCCCAGGCTGCAAGGGCGCTGCCTGACGAGGTGCGCAAGCAACCGGTCGTGACGTTTTGCACCGGCGGCATTCGCTGCGAAAAGGCTGGCCCGATGCTGGAGAAGCTGGGCTTCGAAGATGTGTATCAACTCGACGGCGGAATACTGAACTATTTTGAGAAGGTTGGCAAGGCGCACTACGAGGGCGACTGTTTTGTGTTTGATCAGCGCGTGGCTGTCGACACGGCGCTCCGCGAAACCGACGCTGCCCAGTGCTACGCATGCCAGGCAATTCTTACACTCGAGGACCAGCAGTCGGACCGTTACGTCAAAGGCGAGTCATGCCCTTTCTGTTATCGCACCACCGACGAGGCCATAAGAGCAATCATTGCCGGTCGTCATGAAGCGATCCGAGTAGCGAGCCGACCGCTTCCTGGTAGTGAGCCGTACGACAACACTCGTCCGTTGCACGTGGCGGGCGAGTGGCACGGGTTCGAGATGCTTGACTTCTTGACTGCCGCCGTGCCATCGGTCGATCGTGCTCAATGGGAGGCTCGATTGATTGAAGGAAGAATTCTGATGGACGGCGCGCCCGTCGATGCGAGGCGCCGTGTGATTGCCGGCGAGAAGTACGAGCATCTGACGCCCCGCATGGTCGAGCCAAATGTTAATGCTGATATTCGCATTCTGCATGAAGACGGGGACATCGTCGTCATCGACAAGCCGGCCCCGCTGCCGATTCATCCAGGCGGCCGGTTTAACAAAAACACCCTCGCGGCGCTGCTTGTTCCGGCCTATGCACCTGAGCGCTTGCGTCACGCCCACCGTCTCGATGCGAACACGACAGGCGTGGCGCTGTTTGCCCGCCGCAGACGCTCGGCACGTCACCTTCAATCGCAGTTTTCGGCAGGAAATGTCGCCAAGCAGTACATGGCACGCATCGTTGGCCATCCGCTTGACGACGAGTTCACATGCACTGCGTCGATTGCTCGTGACGCTTCCGTCGCCGGCGCGCGGTTGCTCGACGAGAACGGCGTGAGCGCTCGCACGGCGTTTCGCGTCGTTGAGCGACACGCCGACGGCACGACGCTTCTGTTGGCGACACCAATTACTGGCCGCACCAACCAGATTCGGTTGCATCTATGGTCGTTGGGCCATCCGGTGTTGGGGGATCCAACGTATCAGCCCGACAGAGTTGTCCGAGCGTCGCAATCGCTTGATGTCGACGATCCACCGATGTGCTTACACTCCTGGAAGATTAGTATCGAGCATCCCGGCACTGGCGAGCAGGTGACCTACGAGGCGCCGCCGCGCGAATGGGCAGCCTCCGGGAGCAAGGAGACGGTGTGTCCTTCCCAGTGATCACCAGTCGCCAAAACCCACGCGTCAAGGCGGTTTGCGCGCTTCGCAGCCGCGGGCAGCGCGACGCACTTGATCGAGCGCTCGTGTATGGGGTGCGCGAATCCCGTCGAGCGTTGGAAGCTGGCGCGCATCCAATTGAGTGCTATTGGTGTGGCGAGCTGTATCGACATGCGGACGCAAGCGATGTGGTCGAGTTGCTCGCCACATCCGGCGCGGAGTGCATTGAAGTTTCGGACGAAGTGTTCAACAAAATCGCCTACGGCGACCGCTTGGACGGGGTGGTTTCGGTGTTCGCCACGCCACGCCGCGGGCTGACGGACCTCGCCCTTCCAGAGAGCCCACTGGTGGCCGTGCTAGTGGGTATTGAGAAGCCCGGGAACCTGGGCGCCATGTTGCGTTCGGCCGACGGAGCAGGCGTCGACGCGGTAGTGGTGGTCGACCCGGTGATCGATCTCTTTAACCCGAATGCAGTCCGCGCGAGCGTTGCGGCCGTGTTTCAATCGAACGTCGTCGTGGCGACGACCGACGCGACATTCAAGTGGCTTGACGATCGAGAATTGGCGGTATGGGCAGCGCGGCCCGACGCGAGCCAGCCCTACTACAACGTCGACTACACAGTCGGTGGCGCAATCGTGCTGGGCAACGAGGCAGAAGGCCTGCCCGACGACTGGCATGGCGGCGAATCGGTTGGCGTCACGTTACCGATGTCCGGCGTGGCTGATAGCCTCAACGTGGCCGCGACTGCGGCGGTGCTGTTTTACGAAGCACGGCGGCAACGACTTGTTGCGGCTAGAAACTAGCGAGGGTTGCTATTGCCGTGACTCGCGCGCACGATCGATGGTGTCGTCGATACGACGGATGTTGGCCCAGTCGTCCTTGTAGTTGACCGGAACAAAACCCGTAGCGCCCGAAGCACCGTACGCATCGCCAAACGGCGTCCCCTCCCAATCAAAATCGCTGAGTTGTTGGGTAATCGCATCGCGCAGTGTTGGCGCCAGATTGTATGCATAACCCAGCGCTACCGGAGGAAATCGCTCCGACTTGTAGATCACCCGCACGGACGAGTCGTCCACTTCGCCCGCAGCGGCCATGCGATCGAACAGGTCGCTGGCCACAGGGGCTGCATCGGTCTTGCCATTGGCCACTTCTTGGATTGATGCGTCGTGTCCCATCGAGAAACCGTACTGATAGTCGCGTTCAGGGAGCATGTCGTGCTCCGACATCAAGTAGACAAGAGCCGCTTTGAATCCGGAGTTAGAGTTGGGTCTAACGAAGGTGATCTTCTTGCCTCGCAAGTCGGTGACCTCCTTGGCCGAACCTTTGGCGGGGACGATCAGGTTCATCGTGTAGCCGAAATCGCCGTCGGTGCCGAAGGTGCAAACCGGAATGAACCCGGCCGTGGTCACCGCCATAGGCACGGCACCCGTATTAACCGCTGTGATATGAAGTCCACCGTTTCCGAGGGCCTTGAGTTGATCGTCGACTTTCGTGAACTGTGCGTATTCGGTGGGCAAGCCAGTCGCTTCGGCGAGTTGATCGAGCCATGGCTGCCATGTGGCAGCAACGTCTCCCGGGTCTTCTTCGGCAACATACGAGAATACGATTTTATCAGGAGTTACACATTTGTCGTCTGTCGGTGCATCGGCGAGCAGGTCGCCGTCGCCGTCAACAAACTCGATGTAGACCACGGGTTCTGCACCTTCACGCCCCAGGAGTCGGCCAAGTTGACTCGCTTCGAGGTCTCGTTGCGCGGAAGTTTGCCAATGCGTCTGCGCCGCCCAGGCGCCGGCAACCAACACGATGACGATCGGAACGACCGTCTTGAATACGCGCGACAACGAAACGTGCTGCGCAGGGCTTGGCGTTTCGTTAGCTTGCTCATGTTCAGACATAGGAACCTCGGTGGAACAGACGACACACCCCGCGCCCAATCGTGCCGGAAAGCCGTGTAGCTTAGCACATGTCCCGCAGGGCGAAAATACGGCACAAGACGGCTCAAGTACCGCTCTCGGCGCAGCAAAAAACCGACCGAGGAAGGGGACACCTCGGTCGGTTCGCAGCAACTTGTACGGTTGGCAAGGCGGGACCTTGCCGGCAGTTTCGTGTCGGTAGCTAGCCCAGGCGATATCTGGCGATCGCCACCGCTGCTCCCATTCCGAGGAGCATCAGGTAGGCGGCCGACGGCTCCGGAATGTTGGTGCCTTCGCCAGAGATAGTGGCAACGCCCTTCATGCCGAAGACGACGTCGTACGCTTCGGCGTCATTGGGTGCCGCAGCGGTATTTTGGGCGGTGTACGAGAATCGCAGCAGGGTCCCAGGATCAAATGCCAATAGGCCGGGCAAGTTGAACGACGTCCAGTTCGTTGTCGATGCACTGATGGTAATGATGGGATCGCCAGCACCAGTATCCATTAGTGTGACGACCACTTGATCAAAGTTAAGTTCCAACGAACTTTCGACCGAACCATCGACCACGTGGAACCAGTCGAATCCAAAGCCGCCCTGATTGTCTCCAAGGACGAACGTCACTGGGCCGGGGTCGGGAATGCTGTTGATGTCTGGTGCGGTAATCATGCCAGGCAGATTCTCCACCAAGATGTCTGCGAAGATCATGTCTGACGCGGTGTACTGTTCGACCACCATATCGTCGAAGGTGAACGTGGCGGCATCAAGGCGATCGGACTCATCTGGATCAAGATTCCCGCCAGCAGGAGTCCCCAGTGAACTCAGGTCGCGGACGACGTTTGCCGGACCATCGTACATAAGATCCAGACCTTCCATGTTGAGGTTAATAGTTCCGGCACCGGCTACGGTGGCAAATGCCAGACAGGCGACGACCGCCAGAGAGGTGCAGTTCTTCATTGAAGCGAGTCCCATTTTCAAATCCCCTTGGAAAACAAAAAAACATGATGGAGCAACGATGCGCATTTCTTCCAGGCAAGCGGCAGGTGCTTGCCACTGTTCAGTGCGCGCAATTTAGGTTGGACCAAAGCTACCAGCTCGATCGCTTATTCCGGCGCTGATGGATGCCACCAGGTGCGCTGCGGCGTTTGCCTCGTTTCGCATTGCTACGTGCATTGCGACTAATCCTCTTCTTGGAGTTTCTTTGGCGCGTGGGCGAAGCACCTGATCTATCACGAGTTTCAGGCTCCGATTCGTCCATCGCGCTCTGTAGGTTTCGGTCAGTCACAACAACACCCCTCGTGTTGTGGCGGCCGGTTGCATCTTGCACGCCGACCTGCCTTCGTATGCGGTTGAAGTCTCAACCAATTCCTAAACACCGACGACATCCCTGCCTGCGCTATCTGGTTCTGGATGAAGCAGACTGCTCGATGCTTCCAAGTAGTTGCCTGTTATCTGCGGGCCTATCCGCCCGCAGTCTTTCGTGAACGGCTCGCGCTTCGCGAAACACGACATCCAGTTCCGTCATCCCGTCGAATCCTGGAAGGTAAAGCCATACGCCCAACTGTCGGGCATGAATTTCTGCCAAAGGATCGTCTGGATTACCACTGATTACCAGCAACGGCACATGGTTGTGCGCCAGGTCGTGCGCAAGTTGTTCGAACTCCATTTGCTGTTCGCCACCACCTACGCTTTGAATGTCCACAAACGCTAGGTGGAACTCCTTTCGAAACGCCAAGCGCATCGCCTGATCGACAGCGCGGCACTTCTCCGCGAGCCATCCTTCGCTGCTCGCGGTTGCCTCTACCAACTCCGTACTGCGCTGGTCAACTGATACGAGTAAGCAGCGCATCACAATTGCCGGACCGGCCCTTGCAACTGCCGCGCTGTTATCGTCCGCTACTGCTAGTTGAGCAGAGCTTGATGCCATCGAGTTCATCGCTGAAGATTGGGGGTTTGATCTATTTCGTAAGTCGCCGTATCACCTTGCAACATCCTTCCAAGCGGAGTTGCACGATGCGTCAATCCACGACATGCGTGGTTGCCTCTTCATAGGTTGTTCCATCGTGTAGCCATCCATGCACCATCGCGCGTCAATGCGGCGACTAGTCGTTGCGTCGCTCTGGGTTCAGCTCTCATGGCGGATCCAATCTTGCGTGCGTTTTTACTAGCAACCACAACTGGGCTACTCCGCTATAATCACTCGCCGGTCGGTACCCTTTAATCGCGCAACAATCTCACACGACGTGGAACCATCGGGCCACTGAGAGCCAAGCCACGGACGCCACTACCAGTTACCAAGTCACCTTCTTGCGTCGACGACGATGCATGCCGTTGAACGACTGTGGTGACTTGCCACGTCGGCGGCTTTGTGGTGCGCGACGCTTACTGTGGCTGTTGCTACGAATCTGTTGAAAGCTGTCGTTGCCGTACTTCGTTTCAGCGCTTTCGTAAACTTGCTCAATACTCATTGCCGAGCTCCCATTCGCTAAAGCTGGAGAACCTGACCGCACCCGAAGCCGGAGCGGCGTCCCAATACAAGTTGCTGCTGCACCCGTGACAACTCCGATCGCAAGGCGATTGGTCTGCCAAGTTGCAACTGTGCTGTTGCGGAAAGCTGCCATCGACGCAACGCCGGCCATCTCCCGCGGCGCTGCATTTAAGCGAGCGGTGTGCCAATGACCCGTTTGGGGGGAAATAGGTGACCTAACCCTCGTGTTAGAAACAACTTGTGCAGCTCAGAAACTTCTCCGCCTTCGATTCAGAATCGGATCGACTGTCCTCATGATGAGGAGGACGGAGACAGATGCTTGTCGTAAACTGTTTGGCAGCAATTGTTTGTGGTGCGAATCACCCCGAAGGTGAACTGTCACCAGTAATGGGATGAGAGAGCCACCCCAACGAGAGCGGCACGATGTCGTCGGCGAAAATGCTGCCAAGAACGACCGCGTCCAGTAGCCAGCAACGACTAGTACTACAGTTGCGCATCGTTATCAGGGCGGGTATCCACGGGATTGGTAGTGGTGTTTTCTTGCATTCGCTTGGTGGGCTCGGCGCCAATTGGATCAGGCGAGGATTCGAGATCGCTGTTTCGACCGTGTGAGTACCAGATGAACAAGTAGTCTACGTACTTCAGGGACAGTCAAAGGAATCAGCAAGTCACCAGCGTTCTTTTTTCACCCGCGAGTTGCTGTTGTTGCGCACGACCGACAAGAATGCCTGAGCGAACATCGACAACGTGATATGACGATGCCAACCGGTCCAGCTACGCACTCGGTACTCGTCGAGCCCCGTTTCGCCTTTGGCTTGCTCAAAACACTCTTCGATGGCCCAACGAGAACCAGCCACTTCGACCAGCTTCTTCAGGTTCGTTCCTGTGGCAGCATGGGTGAAGTAGTATGCGAGCTGGTCGGGGTTCTTCAGCGAACGCTGCATTAGCAACCCTTTATGCACTCCTTCGTCTGTCGGGAAGGGAAAAGACACAAAGACCCACTGATAGAACCGCTGACCTTTGCTGCCAGCGCCACAACTGAGTTTTTTTCCACTGCCGTTTGGGAATGTTTGGGGCGTGCTCATCGACGACGCGCCCGTGCTGGCCATCGAGAAACAATCGCTGATGGCACGACACAGCGAAAACATAGCCCACTCCCTGTTTTTCTAGGAGTTTCCGAAATTGCGAGTCGCGACCGTAGATTTCGTCCGCGGTCGCCCAACTCGCCTGAAGATCGGAGTCCAGTGCGCGGTGCAGCATCTGACACGCTAATGCTGGCTTCGTGGCAAACTCTACCTCTTCGGGAATGCTTGCTTCTCTGGAGCGACCTTCGTCTTCGGTCCAACACTTGGTCAGGTCAAGTGCGCGGTCCACCGGGGCGTGGCCGTGCTAGCTACGACACGCGATGAACCCTCCGATCTGGCGGTTTTCGATACCCCCGCTGTGCCAGAGTATTGACGAGAGACACCAGCAGACTTGCTTCCCTTTTTCAATAAACCGGCTTCATCAATAAATCAGTACTCCGTCGGGATCGCCCAAATGCTCAGCGACATATTGACGGAGATCATCGCGCACCGCTTCGGCATCCCAGCGAGCACGGCCAAGCAGACGCTGAAAGTCATGCGGGGTTTCCTCACCGGTCATTTCCGCTATCTTTCAGCTGTCCTTGCGATCGACTTGCGAGAGCAGGCCGCCCAAATACGAACCCGCCTGACGCAACAGATCGCGGTGAGAAAAGTGATCACCGAGTCGATCCATCAACTCTGCAAACGGAATGAAAAACGCTGATTCGAGCATCCTTGTCCTCCGGAACTGAACGGAGAAACCATATCAAATCAGCCAAAAAGCATGAAGCGCAACTGTAGTACTAAGCAGAAATCTAGTCGCGATGCGTCATCGCCAAGCGACCCGCTAAGTCGCGACGACTGGAATCTCGACCCACCGGTCAGAACCGATACCCACCACCGATACCGATGAAGAAGTCGTCGGAATCGGCAGACAGGCCTACACCTGCTCGCACGTCGACCACGAAGTTGTCGGTTACGTAGTGGTCGATTCCGATGTTGTAGACCGAAACGACGAACTCATCGTCAAGCCCATCGGAGAGGATAGTAAACCACTCGAAGTAGATCGTATTGTCCTCGGATAGCTCGACGCCAGCGACCACCGATTGAGTTAGAAAGTTGAACTTTTCGTTGGTCGGCTCGTCCGGTACAAGGCCGAAGTCGCCAAAGCCATTGGTGCCAAAGCCTGTCGATCCGGCAACAGTTGCCCCGTCGCCCAGGTCCCACTGATAAATATAATCGAGGCTGAACTCGGCTTGTTCGGTAGTGAATGCCTTGCCACCGGTTGGAGCTGTACCTCGCACTTCCAAGGCGCTGGTGGGCGTCAATCCACACCGGCATTGACGAGTCATTTGCAACTTCAGTGCGTAGCGGAGATCTTCCGCACCAGTGCGGTCATTCTCTTCATCGACAAATACCCAGGCGTAGTTCCAGCGAAGCCGAAACTCGATGTCTTCGCTCAGACCGATTCGGAGAAGCATTTCCGGCGTGGTGTGCGCCGATTCGCGTTCGTCGGCTGTCTCTTTGTAGAAGTAGGTGTAACCACCTTCAAGCTGCGCGACGCCGGTACCGACGGTGACCGCCGACTGCGTGAAGTCGTGTCGATCGGTCTCGATCCGCTCCTCATAGGGATTCCGTTGACAACAGTACGGCTTGGTAAAATCGTCGCAGAATTCGAACAGTTGACCACTCGAATCTGAATGGCTCAGCAAAGAGACCGTAGCGAATAGTAGGAGCAGAATTTGCTGCCGACAACCATCCATGGAGAGTCAACCCAGTTGAGGACGTAATCCGTGTGCGTCGCACCAGCAAACCTTGCGACCACCCACCATGCTAATTCGTCCGCCATGTCGTCCGATGGCGAGAATTCTTTACGCAGCCTACGCCTTCCTCAGAATCCGCAAGCCTTACCAATAGGCGGGGGGCGGTGGTTTAGATAGTGGAAGTTCGAACACTGCCCCCTTGCCCCCTGTGCGGGAGAGGGTTGGGGTGGCTGTCAGGTCGACAGTCGCCCCCCGGTCTTCGGCCACCCTCTACGCTCAGGGAACTAGCGAGTTCGTCGGATCGACTCAAAACGGCGCGACCATAGGAATCAGCACCACGCTCAGCACGACAAGTAGGAATGTGAGCGGCAATCCGACGCGCAGGTAGTCGGCTGGGCGATAACCGCCAGGGCCCATGACCATCAAGTTGGTTTGGTAGCCGATCGGCGTGGCGAAGCTGAGTGAGGCAGCAAGCGCTACCGCGAGCACAAAGGGCCGAGTAGCGTAGCCGCCACCGGGGCCGGCGAGCGCAACGCCCACCGCGATGGGGATCATCATGGCTGCGACCGCCACGTTCGAGATCATCTCCGTAAACAAGGCCGTTACCAAATAGACGAGTCCTAGTAGCATGAGTGGCTGAATGTTGGGCGGAATGCCCAGCGAGGCCGTGCCCGAGACGATGCCGCCGGCAACAGTGGCAGCTAGCCCGCTGGTTTCCAGCGCTTGGCCCAGGCCGATGGCTGCGGCGATTGTGATGATCACTTGTAAGTCAACGGCCGAACGGGCTTCTTCGGTGGTCATCGACCGCGTGGCGATCATCAACACAGCAATCGTGAAGGCGATGATCGCCTGTGGCTTGTTGGCTAGCAGCGCGCCGAACATGCCCAGGTTGTCGGACCCGCCAAAGATGCCAGCCACCGTAAGCCAGACGATCATCAGCAGAAACAATCCGCCGGCGACCAACGCCCTGTCGTGTCGGCGAGCACTCGTCTCGCCCAGGGTGCTCACCAGGTAGAAATCGCGGCTATTTCGATACGCTTCAACGAATTCCGCGTGCGTTTGCAGCAGCAGAGTGTCGCCCGGCTCCAGGCGAATATTGCCAATTTTGTTGGTGAGTCGTTCGCCATTGCGATGCACGGCGACAATCGCCGCGTTGTATCGCTGTCGGAAGTTTGCCTCGCGTACGTTTCGACCGATGAGCGGCGATGTGCGAGACAGCACCGCCTCGGTGAGCCGGCGTTGAGTCCGCTGGGCAGGGCGAAACTCGTAGGTCATGTCGGCCGCAGGCACCAACCCCGGGATTCGCTCGAGGTCGGCAATCGTTTGGACCACGCCGGTGAACACCATGCGGTCACCCTGCTGCACGACGTCGGCCGGCGTAACCGGAGTGATGATCTCGTCTTTGCGACTGATCTCGATCAGGAATAGTCCAGGCAGATTCCGCAGCCCCGCCTGCTCCACCGTCCTGCCGATTAGCGGGCAGCCCGGCTGTACGAGCATCTCGAGCAGGTACTCGCGGCGCCGGTCGCCAAGTTCTTGAATAATCTCAGTACGACGGGGAAGCAATCGTGGGGCGACGGTCAACAAGTACACCACGCCCGCGATGGCAATGGGGACGCCCACGCCCGTGATGTCGAAAAATCCCAGTTCCGAGACCGTAGGCGCGTCGACACCGCCCGCCAGTTGTTCGTCGCGAAGCTGCGCCAGCTTCGCGTTGCACACCAGCGTTGTACTGGTGCCAATGAGCGTGCAAACGCCGCCCACGATGGTCATGTAGCTTAGCGGCATCAGCATCCGTGACGGTGAGACGTTCCGCTGCCGGCACCAGTCGAGCACCACAGGCATAAACATGGCCACCAGCGGCGTGTTGAGCACGAAGGCCGAAACCGGCACCACAGTGGCGGCGAGTCGCCCAAGTGCCGACCGCTCACTTTGCGCCGAACCGAGCACCAGCGTGCCAATCCAGTCGAGTGCGCCGGTGCTACGTAAGCCCGCAGAGGTAGCGAACAGCGCCGCAATGAACAGCACCGCAGGACTCGCGAAACCCGCGACCGCCTGTTTGGGAGTGATGACTCCCGTTAGGGTGACGGCGACCAGACCCGAAAGGAATAGCAACTCGATGGGAACGCTGCGGAGCAGCACCAAGCCCAAAAACACTAGGCCGATGACGATCAAAGCGATCCAGCCGTCGATCGAAAGCGGACTGATGGCGGCAAGTAGCACGAGATTCGACACGTAACCAGGACAAGCCGGGAGAATGATGACCAGAACGCTAAACTACGGAGTACTAAGGACTTGCGGCCAGTTTAGTCACAGGAGTTCGGAATTGGCAGCCCGGTTCGCGCGGACCGGCCGTACGGCGACGACGCAAGGCCTATGGCCATCGCGAGTATCTGCCGGCAATAATTACGCATAGCCACAGCGATGGAACGGGGGCAAGGTGACGCCGGCAGCGCGTTGCGATCGGCAAAATCGTCACCAACTCGCACCAATTTTGCCTCGAAACTTGTGGCAGTCAGTCGCGAGTGCGAATAAACTGGAGCGTATCGGCATGTCCAAAGACTCGCCGGCGCAATAAGTTAGGCAATCTGCGCGGCCGTTCACTCCTCGGCTTGAGGAGGCGGAACAGGCGGCCGCCAGCGCGCGTTTGGTACCTACTCGGAGTACCCCCGATGATTAACTCGATGAGTTCACGCTGTTGGCTAATGGCTGTCTGTGCGTCGCTCGCAATGGCGGGCCAACTGGCGGTTGCCGATGAAGCGCGACTTGAGACTTACAAAGCCGAAGATGGTCAGTCGTACTTCACGCTCACGATGCCGCCGTCGGGCGATCGCTCTTCCGGGCCGCGCGACGTGGTGGTGCTGTTCGACACATCGGCAAGCCAAGCAGGAATGTTCCGCGATACGGCCATTGCCGCGCTAGAATCCTGCCTTGGTTTGCTACAGGACACCGATCGCGTTCAGGTGGTGGCCGTGGATCTAGCGGCACGGCCGCTAAACGAGTCGCTCGCCCAGCCCACGCAGCCGGACGTCGCCGCCGCAGTTGACGCGGTGCGTCGCGAACCGCCGCTCGGTTCGACCGACATGGAGTTGGCACTTCGCAGCGCGAGCCAGTTGTTTGACGGAGCTGCTGATCGCGCTCGAACGGTAGTCTACATCGGCGACGGCATGAGCCCCGTTAACCTGCTTGAGAGCGACACCTTCCAGCGGTTGGTTGAATACCTTCGCGACCATCAGATTTCGGTCAACAGCTTTGCCGTTGGACCACAGCGTGACGTTCAATTGCTTGCCGCTTTGGCCAATCAAACGGGCGGCAACGTCTACGTCGATACCGAAATGACGTGGCCAGACGACAACGAGGGCATCACCACCCAGCGTGCGGTTGAAGAGAACCGTCGCCGGGGCGGTGTCGTTGGCAAGACGCTCGCCGACTGGGTACGCGGCGAGGTCGTTCGGCCTACTGACACTCAATGGCCCGCCGCTATTGCGGCGGCCTATCCTGGCGAAATGTTGCCGATTCGTAGCGATCGCGAAACCATCGTCGTTGGCAAACTGGCGGATGGAGCCGACGCATCGAGCGTGGCCATCGCCTCCAAAATCGACGGTGAACCAATCAGTTGGCAGGCCCAGTTGGCGCCGGCGTCCAGCGACTTGTCGTTCCTACCACAGCTAGTCGAACTGTCTGAGAAGGACAACGGATTGTCCCTAACGACTCTCGGCAGTCGCGGACTCATAGAGACAGGTCGAATGCTACTGGCGGACGTCGACAAGCTGACCGAACTCGCTGAGCGGGCAGTCGCCATTGGCGACCGCGAGGGCGCTGGTCGCATCGTCGAAACCGTACTGCGTCGCGACCCAGGCAACCTACGTGCCCAGACAGTCCAAGCATTCGTCGATGGCGACCAAGACGTCGCGGAGTTTACGTTCGATCAGGCACCCGATCAGCCTCAAACATCTGGCGACCTGAACCTGGTTCGTACGGCACAGGCGCCGCAGCCAGTGCCAGTGCCGAGAGGTGCCCCAATCGTTGGTCCCCAAAGTGGAGAAGTCATCGATGGCATTCCGGCCCGCGATGCCGTAGTGGATGGTTCGTATCTGACTGAGGTTGAGCGACAGAATCGCATATTTTCCGAGATGATCGAAAAAGAGGTCGAAGTAGCGATTTCCAACGCCCGCGATATCATGAGTTCCAACCCTGACGCCGCCTCGCAAGACCTGAAGATCACCCTCGACAACGTTCGCCGCGCCGCCCAGTTGATTCCTGCGGTGAGGGCGCAGCTTGTCGATCGGCTTCAAACCGTGCTTCAAGAGACAGCCCGCGCTGCAACCATTGATGCCGAAATACGACTCGAAGCCGAGGAGCGGGCCGCTATTGCTCGTGAGCGTCGGTTGATCAACGAGCGATTGATGCGGCAGATGGAACGCGAGAAGCAGTTGGTTCAACGGATGAACGCATTGCTCGAGGAACATCGGTACGAGGAGGCTCAGGAACTCGCACAGATTCTTTATGAGGTCGATCCCGATGGTGTCACGCCAGTGGTTGCGGAATTGTCGTCGCGGTTTGGTCGTCACCATTACCTGCAAGAAATCACTCGAGAGGAGCGCCATCGCGCCGCTTGGGACGCGTGGTATCAAGTGGAGTTATCGGCCATTCCGTTCGCCGACGAACCACCAATCGTTTATCCACCGGCGGATGTGTGGGAAGATCTCACCGCTCGTCGAGAGAAGTACAAGGCAGTCGACCTGTCCGGTCAGGATGGAGCCGAACTGGCCATCAATCAGGCGTTGTCTGACCCCCTAAGTCCGTTGGGGCTCGAGTTCCAGGGCGCTCCACTCTCGGAAGTCGTCGACTTCCTTCGCAACGAGTACGACATCGAGGTACAACTCGACCTGCCAGCGCTGGACGACTTGGGTCTGTCGCCCGATGACCCGATCGACGTGAACTTGCGCAACATCTCGTTGCGAAGTGCGCTACGAATCATGTTGCGACAATTAGATCTAACGTACGTTATCTCCGACGAGGTGTTGCTGATCACGTCTGAGGAAGAAGCGCTCACGCGGCTGCAGGTGAAGGTGTATCCGGTAGCCGACCTGGTGTTGCCGATTGAAACGCCCAACACAGGTGGCTTCGGCGGTGGCTTAGGCGGCGGAATCGCCGGTGGTGGCGGTGGTGGCTTGGGCGGCGGCGGTTTGGGCGGCGGCGGCCTGGGTGGTGGTGGCTTAGGCGGCGGCCTGGGTGGCGGCGGCTTCGGCGGCGGCGGCGCGTTTAGCATACCCGACGATGGCAAGCCGGCCCAAGAAGAGGTCGAAGCGCAAACCAACCAAGCTAAGACCAAGCCCAAGAGCGTTGACGCGAAGACCGACGACGCCGTGCAAATCGACGAGAGCGTATCCGCCGGTCTCTTTTGGGACGGCTACTTTGGTGCCAGTGTTCGCGAAGACACCGTGGTGCGTGCTACCGTACGCGACCTGATGAAGGATGGGTGTTACGACCATGTTGCCGCATTGATCCAAGCCGCCCTGCGTCATGGCCAGCCACAGCGGTGGATGTACGAAGCCCTTGGCATCGCGATGCAGATGGATGGCCGACCCAAGGCCGATATCGAACGTGCCGTGATGTCGGCAGCCGACTTCAGTCGTTCGGCAGACGAGTTGGCTTACATCGCCCAGTACCTGACGCGACTCGACCTCAACGAACGCGCGTTGCAGTTGTATCGTCAGGTGGCAAAAATCGACCCAACTCGTAGCGACGCGTATGCACTTGGCCTGCGGGCGGCCCAGCGTGCAAACGATTTGAACGGAATCCAATGGGCGACCGTTGGCATTCTCGAACAGGCTTGGCCCGCCGATCAGGAAGTGGTCAAAGACACCGCTTGGCGAATCGCCAAGGCGACCGTCGAGCAACTCACTAGCGAAGGAAAGATTGACCAGGCGGCTGCTTACAAAGAAGCTATCCGCAAGGCGATTGAGCGAGACTGCGTGATTCGCATTTCGTGGACCGGCGACGCAGACGTCGATCTATCAGTCGAGGAGCCGAGCGGATCGATTTGCTCGCCACTCGAACCACGCGGCGCTGGAGGCGGTGTGAACTTGGGCGATGTGTTCACCGGAGTGCAGGGCCAAAATCAAGGCCGTTTGAGCGAAACCTACGTTTGTCCCAAAGGCTTTGCCGGCGACTACCGGGCAAAGATCACACCCATTTGGGGCAAAGTGACGGCTGGCAAAGTGGTGGTCGATGTGTTCAAGCACTTCAACACCGATCGAGTCGACCACGAGCAGCAGATTATCGAATTGGGCGAAGACGGGGCGATTGTCGAATTACACCTCGCTGAGGGGCGTCGAACCGAACCGCTCGAAATGCAGCATATAGCCCGAGCGGTCGAGCGCCAGCAAACGGTGAGTCGTGCCGTACTTGCGCAGCAAATTGAATCGCTCTCCGATCCAAGAGTCTTACCACGTCGGCCTAACGATCTGCAAAATGCCCGCCTGCGCCGTCGATTGCTCGCGGCCAATGGTGCAGGAGCGGTCGGCTTCCAACCCGTGGTGGTGCCGCTTCCCGAAGGTACGAATTTCTTTGCGACCGGTGTGGTTTCGGCCGATCGTCGCTACGTTCGCATCACGTCGGTACCATTTTTCTCGACCATTGGCGATGTGGCGACGTTCACCTTCGCCGGTGCCAGCGTACAGGACGAAGACGATGGTGGCGACGACGGAGAAGATGACGGCGACGATGGCGCTTAGAGTCGATAAGGCTCATCGCGGTTTCGTAGAGCGCCTTTCACTCAACTGTAGCGCGTTTGCTGACTGCGTCTGCATCAAGCGACGTCGGCCTGAATCAACGGACCATGCAGCTTCGGCCGCCTTGCCAGATTTGACTCATTTACGCCAACGTCGCTACAGCCAGCCGAAGCACGCGCTAGCTCTTGCGTCTGTTCAGCACTTCGGCCTGCACGACCGAAAGCTGTTCGATTCCCGCCGATGCCGATTCCAGTAGCGAAGTGAGCTGCGCGTGCGAGAAGGTGCCGCCTTCGCCGGTGCCTTGCACTTCGATGAACTGTCTGCTGCCGGTCATCACCACGTTCATGTCGACTTCCGCGGTGGAGTCTTCGGAGTAGTCGAGATCGAGCAGCACGTTACCCTCTACGATGCCGGTGCTAACCGCCGCTACAGAGTCGACCAACGGCCAACGGCCCGATGGCGACAAGTTGTCGCAATTCGCAAGCAAATCGAACAGGGCGACGTACGCGCCCGTAATGCTTGCCGTTCTCGTCCCACCATCGGCCTGCAGAACGTCGCAGTCGACGGTGACCAGTCGTTCGCCTAAGGTGGTTTGATCGACCACCGCGCGCAAGCTTCGGCCAATCAGCCGCTGAATCTCAGTGGTTCGACCATCAACCTTCTTGCGATCTCGCGGCTTGCGAGGCGACGTGCTGCCGGGCAGCATATTGTACTCGGCGGTCACCCACCCCTTGCCTTTGCCAGCCAGCCACTGGGGTACTTCCTCCGAAAGGCTGGCGATACATAGCACAACAGTATTGCCCGCCCTGACGAGCACGCTTCCGGCGGTCGCCCCGGGAAAGCCGAGTTCGAACGAAACGGGACGAAGTTCACTGGCGCTGCGGCCATCGTGGCGAGCTTGCATAGGTAATGAGGCTTAGATTTGGGGCGTTTGAACCGCAGCCTATCCTAACACTTCTGCCCCCGCACCAAACAGCACCCCCTTCGAGGCTTCCCCTTACCCTCTAAGCTTGGCTTCCCAGCAGCCAAACGAGGATGCCCTTTTGCACGTGCATGCGATTGCCGGCCTGAGGGACGACAATGCTCTGCGGACTATCAATCACTTCGTCGGTCACTTCCTCACCCCGTTTGGCGGGAAGGCAATGCATGAATAGGGAGTCGTTCGGCGCTGCGGCCATCAAATGGGCGTTTACTTGGTAGGTGGAGAAGTCCGCTCGGCGACGGGCTTGCTCGGCTTCCTGGCCCATGCTCGCCCAAACATCGGTGTAAACAGCATCTGCGCCGGCCACCGCTTCTTTCGGGTCGTTCGTTACCGTGACATCGGCGTTAGGTGTTCGTTGCTTGACTGAGGCTACGAATTCGTCAGCGATTTCGTAGCCAGGCGGCGAGCACAAGCTTACGCTCATACCAACTTTCGCACACCCACGGGCAAGGCTCATCGCCACGTTGTTGCCATCGCCCACCCACGCCATCTTACGGCCACTCAGATCGCCACAATGTTCGCGAAGAGTGTAGAGGTCGGCAAGGGCCTGACAAGGATGAGCTTCGTCGGTCAAACCGTTGACCACGGCCGCCTTCGAATACTTGGCAACTTCCGCCACGGTGTTGTGCTTCTTCGACCGCACGACAATCACATCGACCATTTCGCTAAGTACGCGGGTGAAATCGGCAATACTCTCCCGTTTGCCGAACCCCGCGTCGTCGCCCAACATGATGCTGCCGCCGCCAAGGTGTGTCATGCACGATTCGAAGCTCACTCGGGTTCGCAGTGATTGCTTCTCGAACAATAGCGCCATCATCCGCCCCGGGAGCAACGGCTCGCGGACGCCGGCTAGGAACTTGGTCTTCAAGTCTTCCGTGATCGCATAGATTCGCTCGATTTCGGCGGACGAAACGTCGTCGAGCGTGATGAGATGTCGCATGATCGTATCGGGGGAAACGGGCTATTACACGAGTTTTCGTATCACGTCGCAAAGTATCTCGCATCCTTCATCGAGCTGCTCGTCGCTGAGCGTCATCGCGGGCAACAGGCGGACCACGTTGCCTTGGGTGCAGTTGACTAAAAGCCCTTGGTCCATACAGTGCCCGACGACAGGGGTTGCATCGATCACTAGCTCCAAGCCAATCATCAGTCCCTTGATGCGAAGCTGTTTGGCGATGTCGAATTCATCCACCAGCGGGGCCAGCTTGGCTTTGAAACGTTCGGACAACTCTTTGGTTCGGTCGAGCAACCCACCGCGTTCGATGGCCTCGATCGTGGCGATGCCCGCCCGCGCCGCTATGGGGTTGCCGCCAAACGTGGCCGCATGCATGCCGGGGCGAAGACTGGGTGCGATTTCGGCGGTGGTTAGCATCGCGGCGCCGGCGATGCCGCCACACAAGCTCTTGGCTAGCGTCATCACGTCGGGAGTTACGCCGAAGTTCTGATAAGCAAACCACTCGCCCGTTCGCCCGCAACCCGCCTGCACCTCGTCGAACACGAGTAACAACCCATGCTCGTCGGCCAATTCACGCAGACCTTGAAGGAATCCCTCGGGCGGAATGCGAATTCCGCCTTCGCCCTGGATGGGCTCGACGAGAATTCCGGCCGTCTGGTTATCGATCAACTGCCGTACGGCATCTAAGTCGCCAAACGGAGCGTACAAGAAGCCCGGGAGCATTGGCCCCAGGTCTTCGTGGTACTTCGGTTGGGCGGTAGCCGTTACGGCGCCAAAGGTGCGGCCGTGAAAGCCTCCCTGAAATGTAATGATCTTGTAACGCTCCGCAGGCGTGTGGAGCCGCACGAGCTTGATGGCCGCTTCATTGGCCTCGGCGCCCGAGTTGCAGAAGAACGCCTGCCCGCCGAAGCTCCGCTCGCTGAGTAGCTTGGCCCATATGCCCTGTGATTCAATGTGCCATGTGTTTGGCACGTGAATGAGCTTGGCAACCTGATCCTGTACCGCCTCAACGACTTCGGGTGGGCAATGCCCTAAGAGGTTGCAACCCCATCCGGGAAAAAAGTCGAGGTAACGTCGCCCCTGATCGTCCCAAACCCAAGAGCCTTCGCCGCGCTCGATCGATACCGGAAACCGCCCGTAGTTGGGCACCACGTGCTGGCTGAACAACTGCTCTGTGTCGGGGGACATCGTAGGCATGGC
>JANQOF010000021.1 GCA_028279215.1 Pirellulales bacterium | reverse complement strand
TCGAGCAGCCAACTTGTCCGCAATCAGCAGCGAACAGTGGTTGTTGAAGAGGTGGTTGAGGGTCTCACGATCGCTGCGCGTGTGCGGTATAGCAAGTGCGAGCGAAACGTTGATGGGCAGGCGAGCCAGCCGCCGGTGGTGGGCAAGACTTACGTGTGTCGCCGCAACGACGACGACTCACTGACCGTTACCCGGACCGATGGCACGTTTGCCAGCCCCGACGAGTTTCGCATCGTCTCCGAAAGCATGGAGTCGTTGGGGCGTCCGAATCCGTTGGCCGAGTTCCTTGCCGGAAAGACCGTCGCGGTTGGCGAAGTGCTGGAGTTGCCACACGACGTTGGCGCAGCCTTGTTGGGATCGAAGACATCTCTGGGCCACGTGGCAAAGTTCACGCTCACGCTTCGCGAAGTACTTGAGACAGAGGGGGTCGCCAGATTTGCCGTTGAGATCGAAACCGAAGGCTCCGAGAAAACGCAAATGCGTTTGATCGTCAATGGCCACTTGGACGTGGAGACGAGTACGTGCCGCACAAGGCGGTTTGCCGTTTCCGGTCCGCTGGGCATGGCGACTACCACCGGCACCTACAGCACCGCAAAGACGACCTATGTGCGTGGAAAACTGAATCTATCGATGGCGGCCGAATACAACTGACGCTGCCCATAGTCGACGGTCGGTCTGTTACTCAGGGAAGTCGACTTCCACAGCGTCGTTTTGGTAGATCGGCATGTGCCGGTAGTAGACTTCAAGCGTCATGCATGCCATGGCGGTGCAATACAAGCGGCCGCCTTGGGAAGTCTGATGTCCGCTGTTGACGAACCAGCTTCCCCGTTCGTGACCATCCTTCGCCTGGGAGGCAACAAGGTAGTCACGCAATTTCTCGTTCCACTCTCGCCACATCGGCCCGGTACCGTTGGTGAACTGGAAAATGAGTTGGGCAGCGTAGTAGTTGTAGTAGAAGTCATTTTCCGAGGGGCCTTGTTCGGCGATTCTCTGCACCCCATCGATGAGTGCCTGCTGATCTTTCTGCCAGCCAAGGTACATTCGGCACAGTAGCCCCACGGCGCTGGTGCTCTGGCGATAGCCGTTCTTGTTGTCCGTTACGTAGGCGTACGCGCTGCCGTACTCGTCAGACTGTGCAAGATCTAAGAACCGCGAGGCGCCCAGCACCGCGGAATGCGGCACATTGAGCTTGGCCAAATGGCCACTCTTGAGCGCCATGACCTGCCAACCCACCACAGAGGTATCGCCCGCTTGCTGGAATTGGTACCGCCAACCGCCGTCGTTTGGGTTCTGGGCCGACACAATGTGGTCGAGGGCCGCTTGCGCGGGAAGAGCCAATTGACTCTCACCGGTCATGCCGTAGGCTTCGCACAAAGCGATCGTACTAATGCCGTGTGCGTAGTAGTTGCCGCCGTCGGTCCAAGAGACGCCTGCGCCGCGATTCGGCTTTTCGCCCATTCGTACCAATGCGTCGATTCCGCGCCCAACGAGGTCTTTATATTTGCCCTCGTAGCGTGTTTGCCCGGCACCCAAGTAAGGCAAGAGTGCCAGCGATGTGGCCGACTTGGCAGAGTTGTTGATCTCGCCCGGATTACGACACTGGCCCTGGCATTCTCCGCCTCGGTGGTCGAGTAGCCAACTGCCGTCGCGGTTTTGATGCTTGGCCAGCCACGATAGGGCAAGCGCTACTGCCTCTTCGCTCTCGGCGCTACCACCTCGCGCTCGCACGAGCGCGGCGCGCGATTCGTGCCCGCGCCCCGCAAGCGCATTGCCGTCAAAGGCATTGACGTTGGTTGTCAGCGCGTCGGGCGCGCTCGATAGCCCAAAGTCCGATAGCTCAACAGCCGTCGCTGCCGCCAGTTCATCCTGGAACGGCGAAAAACTGATCTCTTCTTCAATCACTTCTGTGTCGGGTTGAAACTCCAGCTCCTCGGGATCGATCTCCATGTCGAGATCATCGAAGCTCACCTCAGGAACCTCCACAAGCTCTTCGGTGACTTCCTCGCTATTGAGTCCCGCCAACAGCGAATCGAATACCTTGGGTCTTGGCAGGGTTAGTAGCGCAAGCAGGATGATCAGCACCATGTGGACGACGAGGCTCGTCATCCAACCCGCGCTGCCGTTGAGAACGCGCCAGAAGATTCCCTTCGGTGGTAGCTCATCGAGGTATTGCTCCTCGCCCGCCGGTCGCCGATCGTCATTGGGTCGGGCCGGGGCGGTCGCCGGTCGCTCGGCTACTGCGGAGCCAGCGTTCGCGGCCGTGGGATCGGACGATACGTGTGAATGCGACATCAGCCAAGCTCGCGGGGTGCGGAGCACAGGATAAGAGAAACTGCGCACCGACTTGATAGTGTTCCGGACCCCCATTCTACCAAATCGTCGAATTGTCGACCACCTATTGGCTGGTGATTCGGCAAGGCCTAACCAATCGGTAAATCAGGCCAAATCCTGCAATCCGCGGCGACGGAACTAGACGTTACATCGGCTTGACTTTGCCCCTTTGGAAGTGCGGCCTTATAATTTCGCCGCAGGCTCCGATTCCTATGTACGAGATGCGACCATGCGGCAAAATCCGACAATTCAGCGGCGCGGTTTCCGAGCCACCGACATTCGGGTGCTCGGCTGCTTGATGTTGGGATTGGTTGCGGCGGCCCACATCAGTGTTGGCGCTCAGGAAGCCGGTGAGCAGGCGGATACTGTTCGCGAACAAGACGACTCACCGCGCCGGCCCGCACGACGACTGAGGTTGCGCTTGCCGATCACCGGCAGCGCCGATTTGGCATTCCGCAGTATCGTCGAGCGCACCCGCGACCGTTTGTTGCAAGAGTCCGATGGCAAGACGCGGCCAGTGATTGTGATCGAGTTCGTTCCGCTGGCCGAGGGCGACGGATTTGGCCAAGGCACCGAGTTTGCCCGCGCACTCACGCTAGCCCAGTACTTAACAAGCGACGCGTTGGCTGGCATTAAGACAGTTGCCTACTTGCCGCAGAGCATCAAAGGTCACGGAGTGCTGGTCGCGCTAGCCTGCGAAGAGATCGCCATGGCTTCGACCGCTGAACTTGGCGAAGCCGGCATCGACGAAGATGCGAATAAGCCAATCAGTCCCGCAGTGATCGAAGGCTATCGCCAGATCGCTCGCGATCGGCGCACCGCGCCCGAGGCCATTGCCGTCGGCATGGTCGATCCGAGTACTGAGGTGTTGGAAGTCGAGACGGAAGCCACGATCGAGTACGTCGATCAAGACGACTTGCCGAGTCTAGAACGCGATCAGACGATCATCCGCACGACACCGCTGTTTCCCGTGGGCACGATGGGTAGGTTCTCTGCCCGCGAAGGGCGATTATTCGGTGCGGTGAAGTACGTGGTGGACGATCGCCAAGCGCTCTCCAACTATCTACGTCTCAAACCTGATGCACTGTCCGAAGACGCCGGTTTGGTGGCCGACTGGCGACCCATCTTCTACACAATCGATGGGCCCATCACAGCTACCACGGTGAGCCGCGCCCGGCGGTTGATCGATAATGAGTTGCGAGCGAGTGGCGCCAATTGGGTCGGCTTGCGCATCACCAGCAGCGGCGGTAGTTCGGCATTCGCTCAAGACTTGGCGACCTACGTAGCAACGATTGGCGGCGAACAGCGCCGGAGCGTAGCGTACGTACCTGAAGAGGCCAGTGGTGTATCGGCCCTCGCGGCGCTAGCGGCCGATCAATTGGTGATGAATCGTGGAGCTACCTTGGGCGGGTCCGGCGGCGATCCGTTGGATCAAGACAAACTCGAGTCGTTGCGTGTCGCCGTAGAAGAGTCGCTTGCGCCCAGTACACCGCACACTTGGTCGCTGCTGATGGCGATGGTCGATCCAAATATCGAAGTGTATCGCTACGCCAACGCCCAGACGGGCGCCGAGCGCCTGTTCTCTCCCGAAGAGGCGGCCCAGCAGATCGATGCCAAAGACTGGCGACAGGGCGAAGAAATCACGACCGCTGGCGAGGTGCTGTCGCTCACTAGCGACCAAGCCGAGGTGCTCGGCATTGCGACGCACGTGGTCGACAACGTCGAGGAACTCAAGCAGATTTATGGCTTCCAGAAGAATCCCCGCGAAGTGCAAACCACCTGGAGTTTGGAACTGGCCGAGGCACTTGCCTCGCCCGGCATTACGGTGCTGCTGCTGGTGATTGCCTTCGCCGGCATTTACTTCGAGCTGCACACGCCGGGCCTTGGCATAGGTGGCTTCATCGCCGCCGTGGCCTTGTTGCTGTTCTTCTGGAGTAAGGCGTTGCACGGCACGGTCGAGTGGCTGGAAGTTCTACTGTTCGTAGGTGGAGTGGTGTCGATTCTGATAGAGGTGTTTGTGCTCCCAGGCGTTGGCATCTTCGGCTTGGGTGGATCGCTGATGGTGGTGGCGGCTTTGGTACTTGCGGGCCAGCGAACCTTCATTCCCCGGACCCCCGAAGAGTTTGCCGAGCTACAAACATCGCTGACCGTGGTAGCCACCTCAGCCGCGCTAATGATAGGCGTCGGGCTACTGCTGCGCCGTTACCTGCCACAAATCCCTGTACTCAACGACCTGCTTCTTGCTGGACCGCAAGGCGAAGAGTTGGCCGACCTACACGATCGTGAGAGTCTGACGCAGTACACGCACTTGGTCGGCCATCGTGGGCTTACCACAACTCCCCTAATGCCCTCGGGGCGCGCAGACTTCGATGGCGAACTGGTCGACGTGATGGCAGCCGGCCAGATGATTGAACGTGGTGCGACCGTAGAAGTGGTAAGCGTCCGTGGGAGCCGAGTGGAAGTACGAGAAGTTTCCTAACTAGTTCGCGGTGTCTGGTTTCCGAACCGTCTCCGTTGGTCGGTGTCTTGGGAGTCTGTCGGGAGATTGGGGGATTTCGGGGCGTTGCTGCAAGATACTGGCAGCGGTCCATTCCGACAGTTTCTTGCTATAATTCTGACGGGCGGACGAATTACCATTTACGGCGCTGCCTACCGGCGCCAACCGCTCCCTGGAGTATACTTACTAGACTGCCATGGAATCAATCGACCCGCTTGTTTGGTCCGGCCTTCTAGTTCTCGCCGGATTCGCGCTGTTAATCCTCGAAGTACTTTTGCCGTCGGGTGGGGTACTGAGCATCTTGTCCGCATCGTGCTTCGTGGCGGGAATCATCATTGCGTTTCGAAGCGGTGGTGCGACGACCGGCTTCACGTTCATCACCATCGTTTTGGTCCTCGCTCCGGCGGTGATGACCGTCGCGTTTCGAATTCTTCCGAAGACCGCCATTGGCAAAGCGCTACTAGGCGAACCTCCCAAGGGCGAGGATGTTGTGCCCAGCGAGCCGCGTCGCCAGTTGATTGGCAAGGTAGGAATCGCCCGAACCAAGATGCTGCCCAGCGGCTCGGTGGAAATCGATGGCCAGATGGTCGACGCGGTGGCCAAGGGGCAGTCTGTGGAGCCTGGGCAAAACGTACAAGTTCTCGAAGTGCGAGGAAATCGAGTGGTAGTGCGTTTGGCGCCCGAGGGAATGCGGCCTGGAACCGCTGCTCCCGACGATTTGCTCAACAGAAGCATCGAGGAGTTGGGCATCGATTCTATCGACGACCCACTTGCATAGGTTGAGTCCGCCAGACAATCCGCGCTAAACTATAGGGAGCGTCGCGGTCGCCCCACGAATCCTCAAGCTGTGTACGAAAGACTCGAATGAACCTCTCATCTCTGCCACTTGCCCTCAGCAACACGGTGTTTATCATCGCGGGCGTCGTGTTCCTGGTGGTGGCGATCGTATTTATTACCGTCGTTGCGAGGTACTTCCGTCTGTGGATTCAGTCGTACATGACGGGCGCCGGGATCAGCATGTTCGACCTCATCGTCATGACCTTTCGGAAGGTGAACCCGACAGTCATCGTGCGCAGCAAGATCATGGCCGTGCAGGCCGGACTAACCGACGCCGAAGGCGTTACGACCCAAGCACTACAAGCACACTACATGGCAGGTGGTAACGTGCCATTGGTGATTCGATCGATGATCGCAGCCCGAAAGGCGAAGATCATTGACCTTGGATTCAAGCAAGCGACCGCCATCGACCTGGCGGGCCGCAATATTCTCGAAGCAGTCCAGACCAGCGTGTACCCCCGCGTGATCGACTGCCCGAGCAAGAGCAGCAAGAAGCCGTCTCTCGACGCGGTGGCCAAAGACGGAATTCAGCTCAAGGTTAAAGCTCGTGTTACGGTGCGAGCCAACCTCGACCAGTTGATTGGCGGTGCCACTGAAGAAACCATCATCGCGCGTGTGGGCGAAGGCATCGTTAGCGCCATTGGCTCGGCCGATACGCATGCGGACGTGTTGGAGAATCCCGACCGCATATCGAAGGCCGTACTCGCGCGACGGCTCGACTCGCAGACGGCGTTCGAGATCGTGTCGATTGATATTGCCGACATCGACGTAGGCGACAATATCGGTGCAAGGCTACAGGCCGATAAGGCCGAGGCCGACACGCGCGTGGCCCAAGCGAAGGCCGAACGGCGTCGTGCCGCTGCCGTTGCCACCGAACAGGAAAACATGGCCACCATCGAACAAAACCGTGCAACGCTTGTCGAAGCGCAAGCCGAAGTGCCAAAGGCGATGGCCGAGGCATTCCAAACCGGTGGCCTTGGAATTTTGGATTACTACAAACTGCAAAATGTCCAGGCCGATACCGACATGCGTGAAGCGATCGCCGGCGCTGGCGAAAAACGTGTCGCCGGCTAGGCAACTCCCTGATGTTCAACTTGCCCCAACCAATCCTGGCGAATCTCGAAGTCATCATTCAGGCAATTGTCCTGCTGGTGATCTTGGCGTCGGGCGCGGCGCGCATGTTTCGCGAGTCGAAGGAGGCTCAGCAGCGGGCCGAACGGCAGCGCCAGCAGCGGCGACCCGCGCCCCAGCCGGCTCAGGAGGAGGACCTAGAAGTCGTCGAAGCACGCGGCGGCGATCCTGCCCGCCAACCGCCGCAGGAGACGATTCGCTCGGAAGTTGAGGAATTTCTCCGCCGAGTTGGGCAAAACGAAGAAGCTAAGCCGCGGAAGACGCCGCAACCCAAACCAAAACGTCCGACGCGCCAACCGAGCATCGAGGTGCTCGACGAGGCATCGGGGTTCGAAGTTGACGATCGCCCACGCCAGTCGCGCAAGCGGCCCGCGCCCAAGCCGCCGCAACCGACTGCCGCGGCACCCACGGCTAAGGGCGTCGACCGAGGCGAGACCGTGGCCGAGTACGTTGAAGACCACATGAATCGCGACAATTTCGTCGAGCGGGCTTCGCACCTAGGCGAGGAGGTGGCGCAGGCCGACGAGCGGTTTGAGGCCAGGTTGCACCAGAAGTTCGATCATCGCCTCGGAACACTGTCGGCACGCCGTATGGCCCGCGAGGCAGCGGATTTGAAGAAGCAGGACATTGCCGAGGCACCTACCATGGCGGACAGCCTGCTCGACATGCTCGCGTCGCCTCAAGGTGTCCAGCAAGCGGTGCTGATGAGCGAGGTGCTCCGTCGTCCTGACGACCGCTGGTAGTCGCGACGGCTACGGTCGCGGGGTTCTGTTGGACACAGCCGGCATGGGCCGCACAATCGGAACCTCGGCAGCCGGGTGCCAAGGGTTACTCAAACCACCTAAATTGACAGCACTTTCGGCGGGTGATTATACTGCGGAAAGTTAAGAGCGAATAATTCTGCAGCACGCATGCGGACCATCTATTGAGTCCACCGTCCGTGGCGTGCATGCCTATTCCAGCGGAACAGCCCACACGGATGCCGGCCCCACTTCATGCTGGGGATCGTCGACGCAGGTGGCCACGGTTGCTTGATTTGTAGACGTTGATTGGCCAACAGGAAACCCTTCAGCAATGAACTTCATCGGCAAGCTCCTGGTGGTCGCCATCACGGTGACAAGTGTTGCGTTCTTGGGCGTTGCCATCGTGCTGTATTCGAGCCATCACAACTGGAAGGCGACCGTCGACGAGCAGAAAGCAACCATCACGAGTCTCCGGGCCGAAATGGGTACGCTGGAAACAAAGTACAAGCAAGATGTGCGTGATTTAGACCTGGAGATCGAAGCGGCCGAGTACCAAGTCCGCAAACTGGAACGCGAACGCGTGGCCCTCGTCGCTCGAAACGCTGGCGCCAAGGGGGAGATAGTGTCGCTCAACCAGGTCCGTCGCGACACCATCAAGGACATCGCCCAAACGCAAACCCGAAACCAAGCTATCGCTTCTCGGAACGCAGAAATTGAACAAGAGATTCAAAGTTCACAGGAAGCGACCAACGCTGCCTTCGAAGCGGCGGTGACCGCCACGAGTGAGTTGCACGGTGCCAAAGCGAAGCTGGAAATTGAGCTGGAGCGCAATGCCCAACTCCTTGAGCAAACCCAAGGAAACTTAGAACGATGAACTTAATCGGCAAGATCTTTGTCGCGATTATTTTGCTGTTGAGCGTGGTGTTCATGATCCTCGCCATGGCCGCCTATTCGACGCACAAGAATTGGCAGTCCGCCTACAACGTGGAGAAGAGAAAACTGCAGCAAACACAAGATGAACTCCAGCGAGCCAACAGCGCGCACAAGCTCGACATCGAAGAACTGCAAATCAAGCTCGACGAAGCCGTACAGCGGAATGCCGAACTGCTCACCAAGAACACCGACTTGACCGACGAAAAGAAGGACATTCAAGAGGCATTAACCGAATTGACACAGCAGTCCAGCGACCAGGACGCGGCCGTCAAATCGACCCAGGCGAATAACGAACGGCTGGCGAACGAGAATGTCGAGTTTCAACGGGTTACGATCGCCGCTCAAGAGGCCGCCGACCGGGCATTCCAGCGAACTGTCGAAGCCACATCCGCGTTGCACGACAAGGAAGTCAAGCTCGCGAACGAAGAACAATTGGCGCTTGAGCTTACTCAGCAAGTCGCCGACATGACGGCCGTGATGCGGCGCAACGGCATCGACCCCGCTACCCGGGTGGGCGACACGGTGCCAAAGGTAGATGGCTACGTGAGCCTGGTTCGCCGCCGGCCGGGTGACGAAACAATCGAAATCACCATCGGTTCCGACGACGGCATCAAGAAGGGCCACACGGTGGAAGTTTTCCGTTCCAGTTCCAGCCCAAGCCAATCCAAGTGGTTGGGTCGCGCCGTGGTCCAGGATACCAGTGGCGACCGCGCGTGGGCTCGCGTAGTGCCCGAACTCAAAAAAGCTCGCATTCAGGAGGGCGATCGTGTCGCAACCCGACTTAACTAACCAGTCCCGCACCAGCATGGGTCAAAAGCCCAAGAGCAACATTTACATTGGGCTATTGGGTATGTCCGCCATGTGCTTGGCACTCGGCTGTTTGTTCTTGATTATCGAGCTCAACCGTTACGCCGCTGATGCGGGAATAAGCAGCGGCTGGTTTGGCGTTGTAAAGTAAATCACTCCAAACGCGTATCAATACACTCAATAGGACACGTCATGTCGCCGCCCGACGATAGCGATCAAGCCCGCTCGATGGTCGTCCACAAGCCGAAGAGCGACATCTTCACAGCGCTCTTGGGCATCTCGGCACTGGCGCTGTTGGTGGGGTGCCTATTCCTACTGCTAGAGTGGGCCACCTACGCGGGCAGTTTCAGCCCGTTCGAGCTGTACGACGCGGTCGGCGGACCGAATTAAAGCGATCTAGTATCACCCGCCAATTGTCGCAGGCTCGTCTGCTTCACGAGTTCCAAGGTCGCGGTCGAGGTCCAAGAGCGACGCCGGATCGTCCTGGACCAGATTGAACTTATGCACGATGTCGCGCGCCGTCTTCTCTTCTTCTACCTGCTCTTTGATAAACCACTCAAGCTCCACGAGCGCTGCAAACGCCTTCTCCTTGAAGGCCAGTTCGTACAACCGTTCGATCTGTCCGGTGACACCTTGTTCTTGCGCGTAGGCGATGGAGAACACTGCGGCAACCGATTCGAAATCGTGCTGCGGCTCGGAAATCGGCGCCAATTTCACTCGTGCGCCACGGGCAATCAAGAAGTCGTACAGCCGCATTGCGTGCGTGTATTCCTCATGGCTCTGAGCTCGCATCCACGTTGCACAGCCGGCAAACTGCTGATGCTCGCAGTACGCACTCATGGAGAGATAGCTGTACGACGAGAATAACTCGTTGTTGATTTGCTCGTTGATAGCGTCGGTCATCACTTGCGATAGGCTGGACATAATCTTCCCTCGTTCAGGTGGCGATGAGAGTAAGTCTCAGTAGCTGGTTGTACTAAACGCGAAAGACCCGCGAGAAATTCGCGGGTCTATCAACAAATCGATACGATCCACATCGACGCCGAACAAATCCTTGCACCAGCAAAAATTGAATCGGCAAGCACCATTTTGCCGAACGACTCTCTGGGGCAGCAAAGTCCGGCTCGGCAAGCGCCATTTCGCCGAACGAATCTTTGCGCTAGCAAAGTTTGGCTCGGCAAGAAACAGTGGGCCCGACTGGAGTCGAACCAGCACGCCCTTGCGGGCACATGCCCCTCAAGCATGCGCGTCTGCCTATTCCGCCACGGGCCCGTTCCGACCATTCCGGCCGATCTTCAAGTCTAGCCGAGCCATCGCCGAGGTCAACCGCCACTTGAGGCCGGCTAGGGACTATCGGGCGCCTTCGGGTTACTAATCAGGAAGTCGTGGACCTGCGGGCCGTACTGGTGCGTGTCGAGCAACGCGAACGTTAGGAACAGCGCGAGGAACAGCAGCGACGAGATCAAGATAATCCCGTTCATCGGTTTATCGTGGGCAAGCTGCATGAAGAATAGCGCCACCAGCGCGGCCTTGACCGTAGCAATGCTAAGGGTCAGCGGTGTTTCCCAGCGACCGAACTCGGCGTACTCCTGCGTCGCCTGAAACACGGTGATTATCGTTAACCCAACCAGGCAGGCAAACGTGCCAAACAGCACAGGCAGCGGGGCCACGTAGTGATGATGATTCTCGGACATATCGAAGGCGGTTAGCGATCGGCGATCGAAAGACGACCAAGCGCCGACGGCTAATTGCTCCTTATCTAATCAGGTACAACAGCGGGAACAGATAAATCCAAATCAGATCGACCAAATGCCAGTACAGCCCGGTGTACTCGACCGGGCCATAGTAGTTGGGTTCAAAATGACCACGTGCGGCGCGACTCACGATCCAAACAAACACACCGATGCCGGCCAAAATGTGAATCGCATGCACGCCCGTCATGGCGTAATAGATGCTAAAGAACACACCAGGGAACTTGGGGCCTTCGCCACCGTACTCGGCTGCCATTTCTTGAACCACGGTCGCCGCAGGCGCTTCGGCGTCGGTTTGTCCCTCGACCACGTCTTCGCTCTCGGCCTCCTCGGCATGTACCTCTTCCTCCGCCACTTCCTCAAGCCCTAGAGCGTGAGCATCCTCAAACACTTCCGAGTGCTCGCCGTGCGTTTGCTCGTCGTGTTGTTCCCATGCGGTGTAGACGTTGCCGATTAAGCATCCGCCCGCCGCGCCCAGCACAGTGGCGCCCAAAGCAAAGAACGCCCATCGGGTGCCGACGCTCTTCGCACCAAGAATCAATCCAGCGACAATCAGCGCCGCGCCGATGCCAGCAAGGGTTAGGCCAAACGAGTACAGCATTTCATGTGTGCTCGTCAAATCGGGATGCGCCCCGTCAGTCCAGGTGAATTTTCCTCGCCACAGTAAGCCTTCCTTCCATTTAAGGGAGTACTCCACGGCCTTCACTCCCATGAAGATTCCAGCGCACACCATGGTGAAGATCAGATTCGATAGTAGTCCGCTTTGCTTGCCGAGTTGGGCACAACGCACAGCCCAAGCGACCGACAGGCTGCTGGCGAGTAGCACCAGCGTATTGGCGGCGCCTAACGTTGGATTGAGAAACTCGGCAGCTTTCTCGAACACTTCCGGGTGTGCGGCTCTGAACACCGCATAGGCACAGAACATGCCGCTGAAGAACAGCACTTCGGTAGCCAGGAACAGCCACATGCCGAGCTTGCCAGCCTGAAACTGCTGCTCGGCGGTCTCAAAGTGGTGAGCCTGAAACCGATGGTGTTGATGTTCGTCGGCGTGGGCGGTGGCAGACATGGGCGGTGGATGATCGTTTAGTTGGCAAAGAAGTTCGAAATGTCCAATGACGAATTACCGATGTCCAATTCCCAAACAGTTTGGTCATTTAACAATGGTCATTCCTCATCCTACTGGCTGATGCTCTGGCGATGGGGTTGGCGTCGAAGGCGGTTTAGGCTTGAAGCCGCCCTCGTCCGGGTCCCATTCCAGGTTGGCGTAAATATACGGATCGTCGACCGTGGGGGTCTCGTCGAAGTTGTGATGGATCGGTGGCGTGGCGCAGGTCCACTCCAGCGTGGCTCCGCCCCATGGGTTGCGTGGCGCCTTGCGGCCGTAGAACAGCGCCGCCAGCAGCACGCCAGCGGCAATGAACAGTCCCACGCCCAGCACCATCGCGCCGACGGTCGACACGCGATGCAAGCGGGTGAACTGCTCGAGTAGTTCAGCGCTGACTGGGAATCCTTCGCGGCCCTCGTACGACGCGTAGCGTCGCGGCATGCCGAGCGAACCAAGGTAGAACTGTGGGAAGAAGGTCAGATTGAACCCGACAAACACGAGCAGGGCCGAGATGCGCCCCCAGAATTCGTTGTACATCACGCCAAACATCTTGGGCCACCAGTGAAACAGTCCGGCAATGAAGGCGATGAGCGCCCCTCCCATCATCACGTAGTGGAAGTGAGCCACCACGAAGTAGGTATCGTGCAAGGCAATGTCGGTAGCGAGCGAGCCCAAGTGCAAGCCGGTGAGCCCGCCGATAGTGAACAGAAACAAGAAACTTAGCACGTAGCACATGCTGGTCGTGAGGTAGATGTTGCCCTTGTACATCGTGGCCAACCAGTTGAACACTTTGATGCCCGACGGAATGGCGACACTGAACGTGAGGCCGCTAAAGATCACCGTGGCCAGCGCCGATTGACTGGAGACAAACATGTGATGGCCCCACACCAAGAATCCGAGCAGCGCGATCGCCACGCTCGAAAGCGCGATGAACTTGTATCCAAAGATGTGCTTGCGGCAGTACACCGGCAACAACTCGCTGATCACGCCCATCGCCGGCAGGATCATGATGTACACCGCCGGATGGGAATAGAACCAGAAAAAGTGCTGAAACAGCACCGGATCGCCACCGTACTTTGGATCAAAAATGCCGATGTGCAGCGTTGCTTCGGCGGCCAGCAGCAACACTGTGATGCCCAGCACGGGCGTGGCCAACAACTGAATGATGCCCGTGGAGTAAATCGACCACAGGAAGAGCGGCATTTTGAACCAGGTCATCCCCGGCGGTCGCATCGTGTTGACCGTCACTACGAAGTTCAAACCGGTAAAGATCGAACTGAAGCCAAGAATGAACACGCCCATCGTGGCCGCAACCACCGGGGCCGTGTGCGTTTCGGAGCTGTACGGAGTGTAGAACGTCCACCCGGTGTCGAGGCCGGTCATCAGTAGTGCCGCCAGGAAGAAGATGGCGCCCAACACCCATAGGTAAAAGCTTGCCAGATTCATCCTTGGAAAGGCAACGTCTTTAGCGCCCAGCATGATGGGCAGGAAAAAATTGCCTAAGGAGGCGGGCACGCTGGGGATAATGAACAAGAACACCATGATCGCGCCGTGAAGCGTGAACACCTGATTGTAGGTGTCTTCATTGAACAGCGCTCCCTCGGGCATCCACAGGTGCAGGCGCACTGCCATGGCGAACAAGCCGCCCAGCAGTAGCGACACCGCGATGCCTACCAAGTACATGATGCCGATTCGCTTGTGGTCGAGCGTGAACGCCCAAGAAGCGATCGTCTTGTTGACGTTTAAGTAGTTCGATGCGGGAGCATCGCTGCCATGTTCAAGTTGTGCAGGCGTGGCGATCATTGTTCTTGGTCTCCAGAATCCGCTGAATCAGAAGCGGTGCCTTCGGGCTCCTTGCCAGTGGTTTCTTCAGCTTTTGTCTCTTCGGCTGCGGGCTTTTCGTTCGCGGGGGTTGCATCTGCATTTGCGGCAGCGGCGCTGTCAGCGCCTACGCCCTCTTCTGCCGCTGCTTTGGCTGCGGCCTCGGCTTCCTCGCGTGAGGGGCCATCGTACTTGCCAGCGAGTTCCTTCATGAACGCAATTAGGGCGTCGATTTCTGCATCGCTCACCAGCGACGGTGGGTAAGCGGACATGTTGATGCCCTGATATCCGGTCCGGATCTTCGCCTGCGGCATTCGAATCGACTCTTTGATGTAGTTCTCGTCAGCAATCACAGGCGATGCGTTCATGATCTGTCGCTCCGTGCCCCAAAGGTCATCCCACGAAGGCCCTCCTCCGGGACGTTCGGAGCCGTCAATCGAGTGACATTGTTTGCACCCCTTACGCTCCCACAGCTCGCGGCCCCAGTCAGGTGGATATGCGGGCGGGACGTTGAGCTTCTTGAGCTGCAGGTCGAAAGCTGCTTGGCTTTCGTGCACTCTGACGATCGAGTTCATATTCGAGTGGTCGAGGCCGCAGTACTCGGCGCAGAATAAGTCGTAGTCGCCGGGTTTATTGGCATTGAACCATTGGTACGTGTAACGGCCAGGCACGCAGTCCATTTTGGTGCGGAACGCCGGGATGTACAGACTGTGCAAGACATCGGCCGACTGTTGCACCAGTCGCACGGGGCGATCTGGCGGAATATGCAGAACCTCGCTCTCGGCACCATTGGGATAGCGGAACAGGAATTTCCATTTCGACGCCAGCACTTGGATGTCGTAAGAGTCGGCAGGCGGCGTCCGCATGTCCATGAACGCAGTGAAGCCCAGGAAGAAAATCAGCGCGACCAGCAAGATAGGGATGACCGACCAGATGATTTCCAGCGAGTTATTATGCGACGGCGATGGTAACTCGGCGTGCCCGTCGCGGTGCCGATACCTCACCAGAAACACCGCCATCAGCCCAACGATCAGGATGAAAAACGCGATGCAAATCCAGGTGATAATGCCGAACAGTGAGTCGACGTTCTCCGCATTGGTGGTAGCCGGTTCGCCAAACCAAAACCCGGCGAGCGGTAGCTGCAGTAATGTGTGACAGACTGACATCGGAATTCTCGGTTGGTGGAACGCAAACCCTTTCCAGTGATCAGGTTTGTTGCTCCGTTGTGGGTTCGACGATTCTCTGTTCAGGTGCCCGCGTGCGTCGGCGAAACAACCAGTAGGGCGTGAGTGTGACGCCAAGGATGAATATGGTTACCGCGGCCCCGACCTTCATGATCTTCTGCGCTTGCGGGCCGTACCTTCCTTTGGTGTGGTCGTAAATGAAGCAAGTCAGCAAAATTTGATCCATCGTCGAGCCTACCTTCCCGTCGCCCGCCTCGACCATGCTGAGTCGCAACGTTTGCGGGTCGTAGCCGACGCCGTTGATGTACCGCGAAACAACACCCTCGGGCGTCACCACAATCAACGTAGCCGCGTGGGCGTACTCTCGCGTTTCGGGCACGTACTTGTAGCGAAACCCCACCGTGTCGGCGAGCTGTTCGATGCTTTTGTTCTCGCCCACCAGGAAGTGCCACCCGTCGGCCGTGCCAGCGCGGCCATACTCCTGCGTGTACCGCTTGTGGGTTTGTTTGGCTCGCTCGGGTCGCTCGGTGGGATCGATGCTCACGCTAATCACGTCGAACTCGCGCCCCGCATTCCAAGATTCCATGCCGGGCTCATTTAGCGCTCGCACCAGATCGTTTAGCTGGCGTCCGCACAGCATGGGGCAGTTCGAGTAGTTGAGCGACAGCAGCACTGGCCGCTCGCCATTGATGTACTTGCCAAGCGTAGTGGGTAGGCCATTGTGGTCGCGGAACGGGAGTTTGCGCGGAACCTCGACACCCAACTGTTCTTCCACGCCAACGCCGATCATCTCCTTGGGCCCGTCGGTAATCACGACGGCCGATGCGGAAGTCACCACCGTAGCCACAGCGGCCACGACGATCGTCTGGCACACACGTTGGACGATGGACTGTTTGCGGCACATGGCTTTCTCAGTGGAAGGAGGAGGCCAGGCTTGGGGCCTTTGTAGGGTCCGCTCAAACCTGGCCTACCAGTAATTAGTTCAGTTTTCCTGTTTGTAATCCTTAAGGGTTAACTCCATCGCAACGTCGATTGGTACGCCCACGGTGTCACCGGATTGGTCGAGCCAACGTATCGGTTGCTCAAGGGCTGCCGCTTGTTGGTCGAGGGCACTGGCTGCGGAAGTGAACTTAGCGTTGTACGACTTCTCCACGCGTTGTTCGTCGGCGAACATGTTGTACAGGGCATACAACGACGAAATCGAAATCACTGTGATAAATACCGACACCAAACCCCATACGACGATCGCACGGATGTCCACGTCGTCGCCGTGCATGGTGTCCGCCGGAATCACAGCTTGGGAAGTTGCTTCGGACATGGTTTAGGAGGGAGGATTCAGGGGTTGGGGGTCAGGGAACTGTGTTGTCGATTCTCAAATGTTCTCAAACGCCAGCGAGTCGGCCAGTCGAGGGTCGCGGACCGGAACCAACCAGTTACCCGCAGCAATGTAAAGCACCGCCGCTGCGTATAGGCACACCAACCCAATCGTGGTGACCAAGTAAACCATCATGGCCCCGCCATTAAGTGACCAGTTTTCCAGTTCACCTTGTGGTGCGATGATGTAATACAGGTCGAACCAGTGCATCACTAGCATGTAAACGCCCCAGCCTGCCAGCAAACCCTTCTGCCGACGAACGAACCGCGACATGATGCCAAGAAACGGTATGCAAAAATGGAAAATGAACAATAGTGCGGTCGCCCGCGAAATGCCTGTCATCGATGGCGTAAACTGCCGCACGGCGTACCATTGCACCTCTTCAGGAATCGCCGCGTACCAAATCAGCAGGAACTGACTGAAGGCAATGTAGCCCCAGAATAGAACGAATCCGAACAACAGCTTACCTACATCATGGCGGTGCTCTTCGGTGATGGTATGCGTCAAAATGTCGCGGCTCTGCAGAAACCAAATCAACACGGCCAACAGGGCAAAGACGGCGACTGCACATCCGGCGAAGTAGTAGACACCAAAGATCGTACTGAACCAAGTTGGGTTGAGCGTCATCAACCAGTCCATTGAGGCAAAATTGATGCTCAACGCAAATAGCAGCATGGCCGGGCCACTCCACCAACGCAGTGGCGCCATTGGCTCGTTATCGGCCGCACGATCTTGTGCGACCGACCGATTGAAGAAATAGCGGGCGATGAAGAACCACAAGGCGAAGTAGAACACTTGTCGCCCAATGAAGAATGGCGGATTCAACCAGACTTGCTTTGGTTCGGCCAACTTATCCAGAGCCATCGGTCCGGTTGTGCTGGCCCAAGGGTACAAGCTGCCATCTTCCGACAGGATGTTGAACAGAATGGCCACAAAAAACAGGCCGCAGACCCCGATTCCCATCGAGAGGATCTCGCCAATGCGGCGGAGCACTACACCCCATCGAGCACCAGTCAGGTGCTGGACGACGACAAAAAACAGTGCCCCAAGCGAAATGCTAGCGCAGTAAGTGCACCCGATGAGATAAGCGTGCCAAAACCGCGACCAGCCGGCTCCTTGGCTCATAAATGCAACGCCGGCCAGCAACAAAATGCCCACGAACAGCAGTGGACCAAACGCGATGCGCCGGAGGTCGGGGCTAGCCCGCCGCCGCTCGGAGGTGTCGTTAATCCAGGTATCGAGTGTGGTGGAGTGTGCCATATCGTATTCGACGCAAAGGCGCGAAGGGCGCTAAGACGCGCAAAGGTGAGTTATAGATCGTTGACGACGCGATGAATGCCTTGCTTGAGCAATGGGAAACCAAAGTTGATTACTAAGCCAAGTCGTTTGTTGGTGAGTCGCAAGTAGGTTAACAGTTGGGCCTCAAAAACCGTGTTATGCTGCTCAGTTGCCTTGACTTCTACGATCACGCGATCGGCCACCATAAGGTCAACAAACAGTTGGTTTGCCAAGCGAATTCCCTTGTAAACGACTGGAATGCCAACTTGTCGCTCCGTCTCGATTCCTCGCAGTTGTAATTCGTGAAGCCGTGCTTCCTCGTAAACCGATTCAAGCAGTTCGGGTCCGCCAAGCACGCGATGCACTTCGATCGCAGCGCCGATTATCTGCTTGCTAAGCTGATCTTCTGACATCTTTGCGCGTCTTCGTGCCTTTGCGCCGAAGCTACTTTAGCTTGGCGAGTTCTTGTTCGGTGAGTTCGTCGGGGCTGGCGGTGCGCATCTTTTGCAGGGCTTTCACATACAGCACAATTGCCCAGCGGTCTTCGAGCGAGATCTGCTCTTTGTACCCGGGCATGCCGCCCCGCATGATGCCGCCGCGGTCGTTCTTTCCGGCCAAGTTGCCATTGGTAATGGTGTCGTAAATTTTGCCCACTGGCTGGGCCACGATATTCGCCTGGTGGAGATTCGTCGGTGGTCGCCAAGTCGATTGCTGAAGTTCGGTGGCCCGTTGCGAGACCAAACCATCGCCATCGCCTGCCCGACCGTGACACACCGCGCAATAAATGTTGTACCGCTGTCGACCACGCTCCATGGTCTTCATGTCGACGTTGATCTCTTTGGGGAACTTCGTAACCCACGGAAACACATAGGCTGGAGCCGCCGCCGCGGGTTCGGCAGCTTCGCCATCGGGCTTCTCATCGCCTTCGTTATCGGTTCTGTCCTCCGTCTCGTCGCTGCTTGACTCGTCGGTCTTCGCTTTGTTTGCGTCGGATCTGGCTTGTTCGTCCGACGAAGCTGTTTCGTCGCCGTTCGATTGTTCGCTGGATTCGCCAGGTTCGTCTTGAAACAGGGCGGTCTCAAAGGTCTCTGCATCCTCTGGAGGATAACCTAGGTGCAGTGCGTCCATCGTTAGAACGCTTGAACGACTTACCGTCCCGGCGACGGGCGGGCGATCGGCGCGGCCGTCGGAGAAGATGCTTGTCTCGATTTGTGTTTGCGCCTTGTACTTGGGCTGGTAGTCCATGTCCCACCAGATCGATAGTCGCGGCGTCTGGCTGGTGCCACCACGCGACATGGCGACCATGGCCAGCGGCACAAGCGCGGCAACCGTTAGCACTGCGCCAATCGGCACGATGTAGCTGGGCATCGGCTCGTCTTGCTGATCGTACAGCGGTTCGACGTGCTCGGCACCGATCTCTTCGAACGCCGATGTCACCGTCTGCTCAGCAAATTGGGCGTCTGACGATTCGACGAGCAGGAAGAACTTGTTGTCGGTTGCCTTGCGAAACCGTTCGTTGCGGAACAGCGGGTTGGATAACTTTGGCAACGCATTGAAGGCGATCATGCCGAAGAACGCCGTGAACGCGCTGAACAGAATGGTCAGTTCGAACGTGACGGGAATGTTCGCAGGCAAGCTCCACGATGGCTTGCCGCTGATTAGGTAGTCGTAACCGCTGAACGGAATCGGTTCCTCAAACGCATTCATGTACCATTGCATCAGGACGCCGAGGATGCAGCCGCTGAGCCCTGCGCCGAAAACCACCCATGGCAAGGTGGGCTTGGATGCCTGCAAGGCATCGTCGATGCCGTGAATGGGGAATGGCGAAAACGCTTCGACCTTGCGGTAGCCCTTCTCGCGAATGGCGCGCGCCGCGTCGATCAATGCGTCGGGACCCGAAAACTCCGCGAGCATGCCAATCACTTTGGGCTCGTAGGGTGTCGGTTCGGGTATTGGAGAATCGTGATCGGACATGGAGAGTTGTTAGGAATTTGTGGCGATCGGGCGTGCAAGTTCCGTTCGCGTTCGTGCCAGTCGCTCTAGTGGTAGTCGCCCTCAATTAGGTCCGGGTGGTGAGACTGTTCGTGTGCCATCACGCCTTTGACCTCGGCCATGGCCACAATCGGCAGGAACCGCAGGAATAGCGCGAACAGCGTGAAGAATAAGCCAAAGCTACCGATGAGCATTCCGTAGTCGACCCACGTTGGGGCAAACTCGCGCCAACTGCTCGGCAGCGCCGGCCGTTCGAGTGTGGTAACCACAATCACGAAACGTTCAAACCACATACCGATGTTCACGAAGATCGAAATAATGAACATCAGTATTGGCGTCGTGCGGAACTTCTTGAACCAAAATAGCTGCGGGACGAAGGCGTTACAGGTGAACATGATCCAGTAGGCCCACGCCTTCAAACCAAACATCCGATTCCAGAACGCGTCTTGCTCGCCGGGCACGGCCCCGTACCAGGCGATGAAGAACTCAGTGGTGTACGCCAACCCGACCATTGTGCCGGTAGCCAGCAGAATCTTGCAGATATTCTCCAAATGCTGTTCGGTCACCACGTGTTCCAAGTGGTACCACTTGCGACATGGCACAATGAGCGTGATGACCATTGCAAAACCGCTAAACACAGCCCCGGCGACAAAGTAAGGCGGGAAGATCGTGGTATGCCAGCCAGGCAGCTGGCTCACGGCGAAGTCGAAACTGACGATCGTGTGCACCGAAAGCACCAACGGCGCGGCGAGCGCAGCCAATAGCGTATAGGCCTTCTCGTAAACTCGCCACTGACTGGCACTACCCGTCCATCCCAGTGCGCCAAGCCCGTAGGCCATCTGCCGAATCTTCCCTTGAGCGCGATCGCGAAGCGTGGCCAGATCGGGAATCATACCCATGTACCAGAATACAAGAGACACTGCACCATAAGTGCCCACCGCAAACACGTCCCACAACAACGGACTGCGGAAGTTGGGCCACATGTAGAGATGGGTCGTTGGGATCGGGAACAGGAAGTACGCGAACCACACGCGTCCAATGTGAATACCTGGGAATGTCGCCGCGCAAACGACCGCGAAGATCGTCATCGCTTCGCTGAAGCGGTTGATACTGGTTCGCCAATTCTGGCGGAAGATAAACAGAATGGCGGAAATCAGCGTACCGGCGTGTCCAATACCAACCCAGAACACAAAGTTGACGATCGGAAACGCCCAGAAGATCGGGCTGGTATTTCCCCACACGCCGACGCCGGTGAAGATCAAGTACATGATCAATGCGCCGAGTAACCCAGCGAGCATTGCCGCAATGCCGAAGCTTAGCCACCAAGCGGCGGGCGTGTCGGCGATTTCGGTCTCGTTGATGCTGCAGATCGTGTCGGAGATCGACTCGTAGGTCTGCCCCTTCTCGACCAGCGGCGGATTCACCCACCGCGGATCGACTTGGTTGGCGGCAGGTACCGGACCACCGTTCACTACTAAATCAGCCGATGCCATTAGTGACTGTTTGGTTGATGGTTGCTGGTTTGTTGAGTTGGATCAATCGCGTGTTGTGGAACTGCGACGCCGCTATCCGATGATGGGCAACGACCATGGATCGTGGCCGGCGACGTGCTCCTCGCGCTTATCGTCGCCCTTCTCGTGCTTTTCTTCGCCCTCATTTTCATGGCCATTTTTGCCATGTCCATCACCTTCATGCTCTTCATGACCGTGGTGGGGTTCGTGCATCACAGGTCCGGCGAGGCTTGGATGTGGATTGGTCACCCGAGCCAAGTATTTGTTCCGTGGCCGCACGTCGAGCTCCTCCAACATGCCATAAGCGCGCGGGTTTGCGTGGGCCTTGCTCACCTTGCTTTCTTTGTCGTTCAGGTTGCCGAACTCAATCGCGCTGGTCGGGCAAGCTTGCTGGCAAGCGGTAAAAATGTCGCCATCGGCAATTGGCTCGCCGGTGACTTTCTCGTTCACCCGGGCGGCGGATATTCGCTGTGTACAGAAAGTGCACTTTTCCATCACGCCGCGGCTGCGAACGGTGACTTCGGGATTATTGGCGAGTTGGATCAGCTTGTTTTCTGGCTGCTCCATGTAGCCCGTCATATGGAAGTAGTTGAACCTGCGCACCTTGTAGGGACAGTTATTCGCACAGTACCGCGTACCCACGCAGCGGTTGTACGTCATGTCGTTCAACCCTTCTTCGGAGTGCACCGTAGCGGCTACGGGGCAGACTTGCTCGCACGGCGCGCTCTCACACTGCTGGCAGGTAACCATCTGTGTCGCCACCTGCGGGCTTGCCGGATCTTCGTCTTTGAAGTCGTCGATCCTGCCGTGGAAGTAGCGATCGATGCGAATCCAGTGCATCTCTCGTCCTTCCAATACTTGTTGCTTGCCAACCACCGGCACGTTGTTTTCGCTTTGACAAGCGAGCAAACAAGCATTGCAGCCGATGCACTTGTTCAAATCGACGGACATCCCCCAAGCATTGGGTTTATCGCGCCAAGTGCGATCGGGGAAGATCGGCTCGGTATCGGGGATGTGCACCACGTGCTGGGCGAAATCGGGTTCTTCCTGATAGCCCTCGAGCGTGGTGTCGCGAACGAGTTCGTGAATTCGCTTCTTGGTTAGTTGCAGACCTGCCAGATCGATTGCGAAGTGATCTTGCGTGGTGGCCAACTTGTACGTCTTGTTGGTCGGCGTGGCTTTGACGTCGGTGGCGACATCCATGGCCGTGGTGCGACGCAGCGGATAGATGTCGCTACCAACTTTGATGACTTCCGCTTCGCCCCAGATTGGGTCCCACCAGCGACGGAAACGCGGGATGCCCAGCCCGCCCACCGATCCGGCGGCCGTACGGCCATAGCCGAGCTGAACGCCAATCGAACCGTTGGCCTGTCCCGGCAAGACATACACCGGCAGTTCCACCGACTCGTCGCCAATCGCCACCTTCATCACCTGGTCTTGCTCGACACGCAGCGTCTCGGCCGTCTTGGGGCTGACGATCGCCACGTTGTCCCAAGTGACCTTGGTGATGAAGTTGGGTGTTTCCTGTAGCCAGCCGTTGTTGGCAAAACGTCCGTCGTACACGCTCGTTGATGGCGTGAACACGACCTCGACGTTTTTCTTGCTCGTCTTGGTAAAAGTTCCGTCGGTGGGGCCCTTAAGCGATGGATTGGCCACGGTGAGCACGCTGCTGTCGACAAACCCATCGAACAGCAGTTTCTTCCATGCTTCGTCGGTAAGTCCCGACGCCACCACGCCAGCCAGCGCCTCGCGCACCAAAACCTGCGGCTGTCCAGTCGCCATGCCGGCGAGTTGGCCAATCATTTGCAGCGGCGAGAGCGACTCGTAGAGCGGTTCGATCAGCGGTTGGGCAACGCTCGGGATGCCCTCGTAGCTCACCACGTCGCCCCACGTTTCGAATGGGTGACACATTGGCACATGCCACTGGCAAGCGACCGACGTTTCGTCTTCGTGGTAGCCGAGGCGAATCGTCTCGCCGAGACCGGCGATCTTTTCTCCAAGGTTCAAATCGGCTGGCGCGTCGAAGACCGGATTGCCACCGATGATTACCAGAGCATCGACTTCGCTGGCATCAATGGCCGCCGATAGGTCGGTAATGGAGCCCGGCTTGGATTGCCGTTCGGGTTCGTCGGTAAATACAACCGTCTTGCCAAGGTTGCCCAGCAGCGAGTTGAGTTCGTAGGCTAGGGCGTGCACCTCGGCCGGTTGCCGCGGACCAACCGCCACCACGCTTTCGCCTGGATGCGATGCAAGATCGTCCGCTAGCGCCCAAAGGACCTGATCGGCGGTTACCAGCGGAAATTCATCATCGAAGATACGCACTTTTTCGGCGTGACCATGCGCCGCATCGACTTTCTCAACCACAGCTTTTCGCTCGGCAAACACAGCCGGTTGGTCGGGCGTGTTGCCATCCAACCGTTGCTTCACCTGGTCGCGCACCTGGGCCAGCGCCCAACCGATGTCGCTGCTTTTGATGGCCGCTCGGTGATCGGCCGCCGCGCCGAGGATGCTGAACTGACTTTCGACCGCGTAGGTGCGACCCATCGTGGCGTGTGCGGGATCGTCGCCATCGAGTTCCCGCGTGGCGGCCCAGTCACGGGCGTAGCGGGTGGCGTTGGGGTGTCCGCACAACAGGTCGGAGTCGAACCCGGCGATCACCTTCGTTTCGGCCAGCTTGTAGTGTGTACGAAGTGGCGAACCGAACGCCTGCTCGGCACCAGCGAGTTCATTTTCGCGGCTGAGCGGCGCGTACTCGTACAGCTTGGCTTTGGGGAGCGCATCGGTCAGCTTCTTCACAGTGTCGGCCAGACTTAGCGACGCACTTGGCTCCACCAGAACCGCCAACCCAGCGCCCTGCTTACCGCGGAGCTTTGTGCGCAGTTCCTCTACGTACGTGTTGAGGTCTTCCCAATTCTTGGCCGACGAACTCGACGCCAATCGTTGCCGGACGGTGCTCGAGCGATCGGGGTCGTACAGCGAAAGCGTCGTGGCTTGTGAGAAGCCGTCGGTCGCTCCCAAGCTGCCAGGATGCTCGGGGTTACCTTCGACCTTGATGGGACGACCATCGTAGCAAGTGACCAACAGGTGCCGCGGTGCGCCGGCTAACTCGATGGTCGTAGCGTACTTCTGGCTAGCGCCGGGGATGTAGCCTTCGGGGCGATGTACCAGCGGGCGAATCTCTTCGGTCTTCCAGCGGCAACCGCCCACGCTCGCCAGCGCAAACGACGCGCCCATCAACTGCATCCAGCGCCGCCGCGACACGCCTGCGGGATACTCCGAAGCGGCCACGGGAAACTCGCGGTGCACAAACTCCTGAAACTCAGCCGAGTTCTCAAGCTCTTCGAGGCTGCGCCAGTACTTGGGGATTTGAGTCTGCATGTCGTAATCGCGGGTTCGTTTCGCTACCGATGGCAAGTCGAGCAATTTGTGCTGGCCGTGAAGTCTTCAGGCAGACCGTACTCCTGCTGCATCTTCTCCGCGTGCTGCTTCATTGCTTCTGGATCGTTCAGGTCAGGACCAATCCAGGCGAGGTTGGTAATCTCCGACTTCGGACGCATGCGCGGCACGGGGTTCCGATGGCAGTCCAGGCAGAAGCTCATTGAGAGCGATTTGTCTTGCCAAACTTGCTCCATGCGATCGACCCGACCATGGCACTCCACACAACTCACCCCGCGGTTCACATGGGCGGCGTGATTGAAGTAGACGTAGTCGGCCAGATCGTGCACGCGCTGCCAATGCACCGGCTCGCCGGTCCGGTAGCTCTCGCGCACTGGAAGCAGCTTCGGGCTTACCGGATGGACAGCCGTGTACTGAGTTTGGCCGTTTGCATCGGCACCACTATGGCAGTTGATGCAGGTGCTCGTGGCTGGCACCGCGGCGTGGCCGGCTTTCTCCACCGTGCTGTGGCAGTACCGACAGTCCATCTTCAATTGCCCGGCGTGCAGCGCGTGGCTGAACGGCACCGGTTGTTCGGGCGAGTAGCCAATGTTCAGCGTCGATGGTAGCGTGCCGTAGGCGTAGACCAGCCCGCCGTACACCACCAATGCGCCGGCTCCGAGGCCCAGCAGAATGACCAGACGATTAACCCACGACGGGAAGTAAAAGCGATCCACAGATCCGATCCGGAGATGGAATAATCTTTGCGGGCCGCCGCTTCGGCTCGGCTAGCGTTCGCCGCCCGCGCCATGGCCCACAACATATGAAAACTGCACACAGTTAACCGTATGGAGGCTGTTTGGCCAACCGGGGGGCTGTGCGATTTTGCACGTCGCTGAGCCTAGTAAGATAACCGCGCCCGGCGTCCGCTGTCGTCGTGGTAAATAGTCACACCCGTTTGGGGGGGGCGCCAAGGATTGCGCCAACTAGATCCTTGATCACGGCGCGAGTTTTTTCAATTTTCGTTGCAGCGTGCGCCGTGGTATCCCCAGAAGGTTCGCGGCGCGGCTCAGGTTGCCGTCGCAGTCGGCGAGCACCTGTTGAATGTGATTCCATTCGGCTTCGGCGAGAGACGGCGGATGAAACTCGTCGGTGGTCGTATCGGCATGCAGCGCTGGTGTGGCGTCGAACGCGGCCAGCACCTGATCGGCGTCCGCCGGCTTGGTGACGTACCCCACCGCACCCTCGCGCATCGCGTCGACCGCGTTGGCGATACTGCCATAGCCGGTAAGCATTACAACTCGCGTAGCCGGCGACCGAAGTTGTAGCGTCTTCAGCAACGAGATGCCCGAGCCGCCCGGCATCCTCAGATCGAGAACCGCTCGATCGGGTCGAACGCTTTCGATGTGTTCCAACGCTTCATCGTAACTGCCCGCCTCCACCACATCGAAGTCGCGCGCCTTCAGCGCTCGCCCCATCCGTTCGCGGAGCATTTCGTCGTCGTCGACCAGTAGAAGCAGTTCCATCACCAATGGAAGAGGATAGTTGCCTTTGCGATCTCTTTTTACTCTAGCTGCTGCTTGGCAGCTCGACCACCGCTTGCGTTCCCACACCAAGGCGCGAATCGATCTGCAGCGTCCCACCTAGACGTTCGACGACGCTTCTTGCCAGGAACAAACCGAGACCCATTCCTTGGCCCGGTTGCTTGGTGGTGAAGAACGGCTCGCCCGCCCGCGCAAGCACTTCGGATCTCATGCCAGGGCCGCGGTCGACGATCGACAGCCGGACGGCGCCGTCGCCTGAGGGCTTGGCGGCAACGGTCACCGTGCCACCTGCGTTCGCATCCAACCCATTCTGCACCAAGCCTCGCAGTGCCTGCGCCAATGCCACTGGCGGTACGGCGAGTTTCAGCTCCGCTGCCCCCGCTTCCGAATCGAACTCCACCTGCTCAGGCGCCCGTGTGCCGCTGGTAATCTTGTCGACCAGCGCTTGCACCGTAATTTCCGTCGGCGCTTCGGCAATCAGTTGTCCCGAGTCGATGCTCATCCGATCGAGTATCACCCGGCATCGTTCCAACTCGCTACGCACCAATGCCAAGTCGGCAGCAATGCCGTCGGGCAGATCGCGCCCCGCCAGCTCGCGATCGACCTCGGTCGCCACCACCGCAATGGTCGAGAGCGGCGTTGCCAACTCGTGCGCCGCGCCCGCGGCCAACGTGCCAAGCGCTTCGAGCTTCTCGCTCCGCGCCCGATGCTCTTCGGCCTTGCGTCGCGCTTGCTCGCTGGCTCTTAGTTCACTGGTTAGCCGTGTCATGAACGCGACGATTACGCCCGAGGCAGCAACCAATGCCACAAAGTCGCCAATCGCGGCCAGCGGCAGTTCGTCTGCCGCCGCCATGGCGGTGAGTCGCGCGGGGTCGCTCAGCACGGGCACCTGCCAGTGCTGCCAGAACAAGATTCCCATGCCAACCGCCGCAGCCACCTCAAGCACCCACGCCAGGGGAGGTTCAAGCAACACCGCCGCCAACGCCAAGTTGACGAAGTAAAACACCACGAACGGATTCGTCGGCCCGCCGGTGACATACAACATGGCGGTGAGCACCACTAGGTCGAGCAACATCACGCCGGCAATCACCATCGACGCGTGGCGACTCTTCGTGTCGGGCCGCCGGACCGCCCGCCGCACCCACCAATCGAGCGCAAGGTTCGTCACACCGGTCACCGTCAGTGCCCCAACGAGCGGTGGAATCGCCAGCGGGATCTCAAGCTGGTACACCACAAACGCAATCGTCACCATCTGCCCTACAAGCGCTACCCAACGCAGCTTCACCAGCCAAGGCGCGTTCACCGCCAAGCGGGTGATGGGCAAGTCGGGCGTGACAGCAGTGATGGGCATGGTGGTGGGTGGAAGGTGGCGAATGGAAGCCCGCACGATCTACGAAAAGAGGGTGATTTAGGTAGCCCGGGGAGTATTTGGCTAAGTGACCCAAAACGCCGAAACACGATTCATTGGGTCAATTGGGCGTGACGACTTGCGTTCGCCACGATCGTCGAAAAGACCTATTTTCTAAGTATGTTTTCACTGCCTGCTCGTCGCAAGTCATCGTCCGGCGAAGCTCGTTTTGCCCCAACTGGGTCAATTGGACTCCACGGAGGGAATCTGCGGTGCAAGTCGCTTCACAGGCGGTGCATGAACACCAGTCCAGGTACGTTATTGGAGCAGATGCGTGGCTCAAATTCCACAAAAATCGGTGCGGGCCTTAATTAGAATCCGTTGCAGACCCCAAACTACTTCGACTGGCCATTCACTGAGAGGAGGAGCTGGATGTCGCGTCAGCTGGGTACGGACTTTGTGCGAGCGCAGTTTCCTGCGTTCTCGGAGCCGACGCTACGCGGCTGGGCGTTCTTTGAGAACGCGGGCGGTTCATACGCCTGCGGCCCGGTCGTCGATCGCCTGCGGGACTACTACGACAAGACCAAAGTTCAGCCGTACGGCGACTATCCTGCTTCGCGAACCGCTGGCGAGTTGATGGATGAGGCCTACCGCCGACTTGCCCTACTGCTCAACGTCGACGAGCGCGAGCTGCACTTTGGCCCGTCCACGTCGCAAAATACCTACGTGCTGGCCAACTCGTTTCGCGGCGTATTGCAACCCGGCGACGAGGTGATCGTGACCAACCAGGATCACGAAGCCAACACCGGAGTTTGGCGCCGGTTGGCTGAGTCGGGCTGCGTTGTCAAAGAATGGCAAATCGACCCAAGTACGGGGCACTTGGACCTCGCCAGACTCGATCACCTACTGAGCGAGCGAACCCGCTTAGTCACTGTTCCGCACTGCTCGAATATTGTCGCGGAGATAAACCCTGTCGCCGAGACTGTCGCACGTTGTCATCGCTTCGGCGCGCGAGTGGTTGTCGACGGCGTGGCTTACGCTCCCCATGGGTTGCCCGATATCTCCGCGCTGGGCGCGGATGTCTATCTGTTTTCGCTGTACAAAACGTTTGGCCCCCATCAGGGCGCGATGTACGTGCGCGACGAACTGCTTCAAGAGCTGACGCCCCAATGCCACTACTTCAACACCGGTGTTCGCCGCAAACGACTGACGCCGGCCGGACCCGACCACGCACAAGTGGCCGCCGCGGCCGGCATCGCCGACTACTTCGACCGTGTCTACCAACACCATGTTGAGAGTCCGACCGATGGTGCGTCGGTTGGTCGGGCGGTGCATGACCTATTTCGCGAACACGAAACGCAATTGTTGGCGGTATTGTTAGAGTGGCTTGCGTCACGAGACGATGTGCGGGTGCTTGGTCCGCTCGATGCCGCTCGCAGAGCACCAACGGTATCATTGGTTCCACTTCGCCGATCGCCGCCCGAGGTCATGGCCTCGCTCGAGCAGCACCAAATTATGGCGGGCTTGGGCAACTTCTACGCACCGCGACTCTTCGAAGCAATGGGCGTCAGCCCCGATGAGGGCGCCATACGCCTGTCATTCGTACACTACACGATTCGCGAAGAAATCGATCAGGTCATCGGTGCGCTCGCCGAGTCGCTCTAGAGCGCCCTTCGCCTATCTGTAGCGTGCCCGCTTACTGCGTCTGCACCTGGCTACGTTGGCCTGCAACGACGCATCATGCAGATTCGCCTGCTTCGGCCGCCTTGCCAGATTTGACTCGTTGGCGCCAACATCGCTATAGCTAGCCGAAGCACGCTCTAGGTCCCTGTTTTGCCCTTAGCGACGGATGCTAAGCCAGGTTCTGGGGTGTTCGAACCGCAGATCTTGCCAGCGAACAAATCCGCGTGACAAATCTCGACGCATTGGGCCTTTATCTGTTAGCGGGGGGACTACTCCACGTATTCGCGCAATCTCTCGCGTCTAAACGCGATTGTGGCATTGGGGGGGGCTGCGGCAGATAGAGAATTTGACACAGGCGGAACAGATCGCATGGCAGATAAACGTGGCCGGAACAAAGCCCATTCCAAGCGGCACCAACTTCGGCAACCCGAGCGGCTCGAAGACCGTCTGGTGATGGATGGCGCGGGGTTCGTTAATACCGAGCCGCCAGAAGACCCCGATTCGATCGTCGGTGCGGCAGGCATCGTCGCCAATGACGACTACGAATCATATCCCTCGGGCAGCCAGTCGATCCGAATTTCGCCGCTAAAGAACGACGAGCTCCCCGACGGTGCGAGCGGGCTGACCATCAAGTCGGTGAGCGACACGGCCAATGGAGCGTCGGTCACGATCAGCGACGATGGCCAGCACCTCATTTACACGGCCTCCGGAGACGACGGTCTGCAGTCGAGCGATAGCTTCTACTATATCGTGCAAACCGAGGATGGACGATTAGGCAAGGCCAACGTGCAGCTTGGCACGAAACAGAGAGACCACTACTACAGGCCACCCCTGTATTCGCGCGATCGATTCACGGTACTCGAGGACTCTGGCGAAACTATTTTCGACGTACTTCGGAACGACAATCTTCTCGATCCTGTGATTGAGTCGGTGTCGATGCCGACACTTGGTAGCAAAGTTCAAATTTCGGGCGATGGCAAGCTCCTGTTGTACACCCCCAAGTACGGCGTTTCAGGTCGCGATTACTTCACCTACACCGCGCGCGGTGCAGACGGTGAGCTTGCCGACTTCAGCGTAAGGGTGGACATTAGCAAACCATATCAAATCGTCAATCATTATCGTGACACCGACGGCGCACTTCTCGACTTTGGCGCAGGCGCATTGCAGCTTGACCCACTGGCGAACGACACCTTCGTCGGTCCGTCGTCAGTTGTTCCGGTCATCGAGTCGTTTTCGATCCCGGAGTACGCCGGCGAGCTGACGTTATCCGAAGACGGCCGTAGTTTCCGTTACGAGCCCAACGAAGCGTTCCTGGGGACCTTTAGCATCTCCTACACAGTCCGCTACGGAGAGGCGGACCACCAGACAACCAGTGGCTCGTTCACGGTTTCCGTGCAGCAGCACGCGTTGGCGGTCGAAGATTGGTTCGCCGTCGATCCAAACCAGTCGGGACCGACGACGCTCGACGTATTGGCCAATGATCCCGTGATCAGCCCGTTTCGTTACGCAGGCAATGCGCACTACCTACCGGCGGCCACCACCGACGTGCAGCTAACGATTGTGGGTGTCTCGTCCGGCAGCGATGGCGGCAAGATCGCGATCGATAGTTCGAAGAACCAGCTTGAATACACTCCGGCCGAAGGTTTTCTTGGGGAAGAAATCTTCAGCTACACCATGATGGACTCGACCGGTGTCGAGCGAACGGCTTCCCTGACGGTCCGCGTCGCCGAGCCGGTCGAGTCCGTTGGTGCTGGCCAGTTTGCCACTCGTGGCGAACTGGAACAGTACCTTATCGATCGGGCGGTGCAGCGCTACGTTCGACAATTCGGTGCGGCCCAAACTCGTTATGGGCCGTACGAGATCGACGACGTAACGCCTGTGGTTCATTTTGCCGACGTGGGAATCAGCGACGCAGCATTGCGAGCTAACGGTGTCGCAGAAAGCGATAGCTACTCCGAGACCAACACGCAAGTCGATGGCGTGGACGAGGCCGACATCGTTGAGACCGACGGGCGATACGTCTACACGTTCACGGACGGCCAACTGGCGATTGTCGACATGGTCGACCCGGCCAATCCGGTGCTCGTCTCCTTGACCTCGTTCGAGAGCAAGTTCGACAAGATGTATCTCCAGGGCGATCGCATCACTTTGCTTCGCAATGGGCAACAGTACTGGTACCACGCTTCGCAAGAACGCTCGGCCGAGGTGGTGGTGCTCGACATTGCCGACCGGTCCGCACCTTCGGTTGTCGAGCGGACCGAGATCGACGGCCACATTGTCGACTCACGCGCCATCGGTGGTCGGGTGCACTTAGTGGTGCATCGCAACTTCGTGCTGCCGGAGCTGGAAGGTCGCTGGCTGGTCGAACCAACTCCGCCCGAACAAGGCGAACCGAATAGCGCACCCTTGGAGGCCGGCGACTCGATAATCAGTATCGGCTTTAGCTGGTACGACCGAGGTGAGCCGGGCGTTTGGCAGAATGAGACGCTCGATGAGTACCTCACCAGGGTTCGCGAGCAACTTATCGATACAGCCTTGCCATCGTACCGAGCCTACGACGCGAATGGCGAACTGGTTGCCTCCGGTTTGTTGTCCAAAGCAACAAGCGTGCACCGGCCAATCGGCAGCGAGGATGTGATAGTGTCGGTGGTGACGCTCGATGCCAGCGACGATCAGGCAGGTCCAGTTGCTGAGGCAACAACCTTTGTTGCCGACAGTAGCACGACAACTTACGTTTCCACGACGGCCGCCTACATCTTCGCGTACGATCATTCGAGCGACACAACGACCATCTACAAGATGGGCCTTGAGGAGGACGGCACGTCGCCAGTCGTTGCAACCGGCCAGATTCGCGGGCGCTTGCTCAATCAGTTCTCAGCTGACGAATTTGACGGCTACCTTCGAGTCGCCACCACGCAACAGGATCGCGAATTAGGTGAAAACGGCCGTTGGCGTCAAAGTCGGCTCACCAACAACCTGCTTGTGCTGGAGCAACAAGGTGATAGCCTGTTGCAGGTGGGCGCGGTGAACAACATGGCTCCAACCGAGACAGTATTCTCCGTTCGCTTCATGGGCGACCGAGCCTTTGTAGTGACCTTCCGCGTGGTCGACCCACTATTTGCCATCGATCTGAGCGATCCAACGGCTCCCACGGTTGAAGGCGCTTTGAAGATACCGGGCTTCTCCAACTACTTGCATCCAGTGGGTAGCGATTACCTAATCGGCATTGGCCGCGACGCGGACGAAATCACTGGCCGGCGCGGACCGTTTCAAATCACGCTTTTCGACGTTTCCGATTTGAGCGATCCGCAAGTTGCCGACCAGTTGACATTCGAAGACAATCGATGGGCTTGGTCGGAAGCACAGTTCGATCACCACGCCGTATCATTTTTTGCCGACCAGGGCGTGCTTGCCCTTCCGATCAATTGGAGCGAGTCGACAGAAAACAACGGAGTGAAGCGTCACTCGGCGATCGCGACAGTCGCAGCCAACGTCGACGGCGAAGCGTCGCTCACCTCTACTGGGTTTGTCGAGCACGAGGCGTCGGGCGGCTACGTGTCGCCATTTCTACCCATGTGGCAATTCCGGACCGTCATTCAGGTTGGACATTCGCAACAATCGTCCCCTGCGCGACGGGCCCTGCGCATTGGCGAGTCGTTGGTGACCATTTCGGACTACTGGGTGAAGGTGCACGAGTTGGACAAACCCGAGAACCAAGTAGGCGAACTCTACCTTGGTCCGCCAGCGCGTGACGACCAGTTTGAACTGGACGAAGACAGCGGTACGACCACGCTCGACGTACTCGCGAACGACTACCCGGGTTCGGGCGGTGAACTGCTGCCCGTAAGTAGCGTCGAGCAACCGACGATGGGAGGCACCGTAACGGTCAGCGAAGATGGCTCGTCACTTAGCTTCACGCCCGACGAGAATTTCAACGGCTACGTCCAGTTCTCCTACACCGTGCTTGATCCGACGCGCGGCGAGCAGTCGGCAAGCGTTGCCGTGTACATACATCCGGTCGACGACGCGCCAATCGCCAACGACGACGAATTCGTCGTTGGCATCAACTCCGGTGCCATCCAACTCGACGTCCTAGGAAACGATGGAAATCCCGATCTGCGATATTGGAATGGTCTCTACAACCTGTCATTGGTCCACGTCGCACGCGATGACGTTGCACCGTATTCCAATTGGGATAGAGATTTGGAGATTGTCGACGCGGATAAACCGTCCGCTGGCGGCACGGTGGAGATCAACGAGCAAGGTGAACTGTTCTACACTCCAGCAAACGAATTCGTCGGCATAGAGACCTTTGAGTACACCGTGACCAACGTGTCGGGCTTAACGGCTACCGCTACGGTAACCGTTTACGTTGGAGTCACGCCTGTTGACGAGGGAGAAACAGACGCCGCGGCTGAGCAATCCTCCGTCATGCAAGGGCCCATTGCTGAACCAGGTCTTGCAGAGTTAGACCTACCCGGAGTACTCAACGAGCCGAACGTCGCCACAACCACTGACGTGCCCACCGCAGAGGCAGCTGAACGCTCAACGAGCACCCAGCCAATCGATGCGGCCGTCGCGTCACTATTTGGTCGAGGCGGGGTACGACGGTTGCGCCATGCGAGGTTTGTCGCTGCTACCACGGAGCCAGTCGCCACGCCAACCCACTCGACTAGTCTGTGGACCGACGTTGTCGACCAAGTGCACGATGGCGAGGAGGATCGCTCCTCAATCGTTCGCGGAAATCGGAGTGAGCGACTGGCCGGCGCGGAAGGAGTCGATCTATCCTCAGGCAGTCTTCGCGACGCAATGATCGCAAGCAGCGTGCGACGACGCTTCCGCTAGAATTATCTCTAGCATTCTTGGTGCCCGCGAATCACGCGAATGGAGGATGTGTTGGAGCGAGCCCAAGTTTCACGATTTTGCTTGAAACTGGGCCACCTGTCTGATCAAATTTAGAAACTCAGACAGCGCGACGTTAATTGCGCTCGTTCTTTGAAAACCTGGTGTAGTGTTGAGGGCTAGTGGCAGGTGGCTGTTGGTTCGTGGGGTAGCGCTGCGCGGGTGTTCCCCCGAAAGTTTTTCCCACTCGCGGTAAACCGGGTGAAAAAACCCCTTGGATCGGTGGCTCGTTTGCGTCCGTAACTCTTTACGGAGTAGAAGCTTAGGGAATCAGCCGCCATTCGGGAGAGGCGAGTAAATTCACAGCGAATCGTGTTTGGCCTTTGGGGCATTTGGAAACAACCCCAACGTGTTGGCCCTTCACGAGTTAGGAGAATGGGTTTTTTCCCACTGGGGAATTAACGTGCAAAAACTCCCGTCCGCGTGCTAGAGCTAGTTTGCCTCGAGCGTCTCAACGCCCTCGCGCGGCACCCAGCTTTCGAGCGCCCCGTCGGTTGGCTGCTTGGCCACGAGATGAGGCTTCGTACTGAAGTTGGGCGGGTCGAGGCCGGCGATCGTTACGGCGACTTGGCGACGGATGCTGCCCCAGGTTTGGGGTTGGTCGAACCACAAGATCTGCCGTTGGCCTCGTGCCCAGCAGCGAATGTCGAGGTGGCCGATGGTCCAATCGTCGGGCACGCGAAACACGACCGACAGTTGCTGCTGGCCTTCGAGCGTGGTTTGTGTCGATGGGCGTAGTTGAAAGAACACGCCACGGCCTTCGCTGATCGTGCCGCTCACCACGGTAGGGCGTCGCGGTGCGAGTCGGCTGGTGGTTTTGGTCTCGGCCGTGCGGTTCCTGTTGCCAGCAGAAATGCTGGGAGTTACATGAGCTACCACGTCGCCAATGGGGATGGGCGACTGCCCGCCCAGGGTGGCGTCGAGCGACATCGATTTCTCAGTGGTGGTGGTGACCTTGATGTCGTCGGCCAAATCGCTGCCGAGCGTGGTCTGCGGCGCGAAGTCGTGTACCACCAGCGCCGCGCAGCCGCCATCGATTTCGATGGTAACCTCTTGCACCTTGCCCACGTCGCCTTTGGCCACGCGCGTCGAAACGGGAACCGTGACCTCTACGAGTCGATACGGGTTTGCCACGGCTGGCTCAATGACTTCGCGGGCGACGAGTCGCTTGGGAACGTCGAACAGCACCACGGGCGGCTCGCCCGCTTGCGCGACGCCTGCGGATGATAGCAGCAAGACTAGAGCTTTGAGCACGCTCGACGCATGCGTGCCGCGACGGCCGAACATCGCAGGTCCTCCTTTACGTAGCTTGTATCCATTCTACCGGTGAAGAGCCCGAGCGACCGGAGTGATGAACCTTAAATTTGCTCCGGCCGCTCGCAACTCACCGTTCTGTCCTGGCATACCATAACTACGCGCTCGGAGGCCAAAAGGTTCGCGCACTCGGCGGTGCTAGCAGCAGGGCGTCGGCAGCCGCGACCACCCGCTCGCGGAACGATGGTAGCAACTCGGGAAACGACTCCGGCAACAGCGCCAACCCCACGCGACTCATCACTTGGTTCAGACGAAACACGAGCAAGCGATCTTCGGCATAGTCGGCGAGAAAGCGAATCTCGATAAACTTGGCGATGAACTCGGCCAGCCGCCCTGCCGGTTTGCCAGCAAGCGATTCGATTTGCTCATGCACCCAAGAGGGATCGACTTGAGACAGCCGGTGGTAGTAGGCGCCGAGGCGTTCCGTGTCGAGCCGCACCAGCGCGTCGTCGAGTAGCAGCTCAACCAGTACATGGGCGAGGAAGCTCGCTCGCAGATCGGACTGTTCGCCGCAGTGTTCGATGATAGCTCGACTGAACGCGACGTTGAGTTCCACGAAGGTCCGCGTTTCGTGAAACCAACGATCGTCGTCGTGATGCTGGGCAACACCGCGTGCGAGTGCCGCGAGCCGCGTATCGGCGCTATCGAGTGCGGGCTCGACGTGCCTCGTGCGACACTTCGTTCGCCGTGCCGCTACGCCCAGCCAATCGGGCACCGCCAAACCGGCGAGCCAATAGGGATCGCAGTCGTCGCGATCGATCCAACGGTGGGCGTGGGAGAAGTAGTTCAATGCGAAAGGGCAATGGGGAAAGTGGAAAGGCGAAAGAGGAACTGGGAAGTTGGGTGGGGAACTACGCGGTGCCCGAGTCGGATGCCGCGCCGTCGCGCGCCACGCGTCGGTGGTAGACCCGTACGGCGAACTTGCCACCAAGGTAGGCAAAGAAGAAGGCGAATAGGAAGTGGCCCGTAGTGAGGAATGTACTGAGCAAAGGATAGATCCCCAAGGCGTAGCCTGCACCGCCGGGTGGCGTACGCTTGGGTGGCTTTATGTTGGCGAAGCCAGCGAAACCTTGGCTTCCGACGTCCGCAATCGGTCCGTCGTATCGCTCAAACGGAACACCGACTCCGGAGGACTCGACCGTGGCATAGTACGGAGCTTGCACGCGGAGCCACAACTCCGCGAGCACATAGGTTGTGGGTAAGGTGTTGTCGTAAGTGAATTTTCCGATCACCGGTCCAGGCATGAGTTGGTTGGCGTTTCGCGGGCTGGCGGTGTAAAGCACGCCCAAGAGGTAGACAGACATCAACGCGACGAACCCCAATGCGAACGCTTGCCGGACCCCGCGCTCGACACACGCGATTACCAGCATGCCGGCGCCAACGAGCATCGAGAGAGATACTAGAACTGTGACCCAAACCGAATTGGCGTTCAGCAGCGCCGCAAAAGCCAACGCAATGAAAGCCACGATCGCGAGCAACTCGCGAATTGACAGCCGCCATACCGACGCCGGTTTGTGGGTCTGCTCTGCCATTCTCGAACGCTACCGCTCGTACCAACGTTGGGGAGCTGGTATCCTGTTCGTGTCAGGCTACCGCACCTATTGCTAGACTCTCAGCATGTTAACACAATCCGATCTTGCCATCCCGACGCTCGGTGAGCCGAGGTACGATTCGCCGTTGAAATTCGACGGAGTGCATACGCGCTTCATGCCCGACGACGCCCGCGTGCTGTACCAAATCGATTACCGAGCGGGAGACGAAATCCTCGGCTTGGGCTTCGAAAAGGCTGGTGCGCGAGAGCGGGTGTTCTTTGACGCCGCAACGAGTAAGGCCGCCGTCGTGACGTGTGGCGGGCTTTGCCCTGGCCTGAACAACGTGGTGCGGAACGTATTCTATCAACTACACGCCACCTACGGTGTGCCCACCGTGCTCGGCATTCGGTACGGGTACAAGGGACTCAACCCCGAGGAAGGCTTGCCGCCGAGTGAGCTGACCTCCGACATGGTCGAGCACATCCATCACCAGGGCGGCACGATTCTTGGCACTTCGCGCGGGCCACAGGACCCGACAGTGACGGTCGACTTTCTGGTAACGCAGGGTATCAACATGTTGTTCTGCGTTGGCGGCGATGGCACGCAAAAAGGGGCCCACGCGATGGCGCAGGAAATTCGCCTCCGAGGGTTGGAGATCGCCGTCGTTGGTATTCCGAAAACGATCGACAACGACATCAAGTACTGCTATCGCACGTTTGGATTCGTCACCGCCGTGGCCGAGGCGGAGAAGGTAATCGACTGTGCCCACATCGAAGCCAAGAGCGTTCCCAACGGCATTGGTCTGGTGAAGCTCATGGGGCGCGAGGCAGGGTTCATCGCGGCCGCGGCAACCATCGCCAGCGGTGAAGTGAACTTCACGTTGATTCCCGAAGTGCCCTTTGAACTGGAGGGCGAAACCGGCTTGCTCGCCAAGTTACAGCGACGGCTCGCGGTCCGCGACCATGCGGTGATCGTTGTTGCCGAGGGCGCGGGACAGCATCTGCTCGATGCCGATGGCACCGGGTTCGACAAGTCAGGAAATCGCAAACTTGGCGACATCGGACCGTTCTTGAAGAAACGCATCACTGATCACTTTGCCAATCAGAGTACTCCGGCGAGCGTTAAGTACTTCGACCCCAGCTACAACATTCGTAGCGTTCCGGCTGGTGCGGCCGATAGCCTGCTTTGCGAGCAACTCTCGCGACAGGCCGCCCACGCGGCGATGGCCGGAAAGACCGACATGTTCGTTGGCCTATGGCAGAACCACATGGTGCACGTGCCGTTGGAGGTGAGCACAGGGCAAATTAAACGAATCGATCCACAGCAAGATCTGTGGACCACCGTGTTGGCGATCACGGAACAACAAAAGTGGTGATCAACGCTACGCCAATTCCGGACTCGGCAGCGCGTAAATCATCACTGCAGCGTAATGAAACGCGGTGCCCGCGATGACGAACAAGTGCCACACCGCGTGATGGTAGCGAAGCTGCCGCCACAGAAAGAACACCACACCGAGCGAATACGCCGCGCCACCCAGCCCGATGAGCGCCATGCCGGCCAGCGGCATCACTTCGAGTATCGGCCCAATCGCCATCAGCGCCGCCCAGCCCATGCCAAGATAGATCGCCACACGGAGTTTAGTGGAGTGCGTGCGCTCGGCCAATTCGCCGTAGATACCAAACAGTGCCACAATCCATACGACTGCCAACATCGACCAACCAATGGGCGTTCGCATCTTGGCAAGAATGAACGGCGTGTAACTGCCCGCGATTAGCAGGTAGATCGCAGCCTGGTCGTACCGCCGCCACCTCAGTTTGCTGTGCTCGTACGACTTTGGTACGGCATGGTAGATGGTCGACGCCGCATACAGCAGCGTCATCGTGACGCCAAACACGGTTGTGCCCACAATCGTCCATGCGTCTCCCCGCTCGGCGGCCATGATGGCCAGCATCACCATTCCCACCGCGGCGGCAAGCGCAGCAGCCCCGTGAGTGATCCAATTGGCCACCTCCTCGGAGTCAGAGTACATCCTGCGATGGGAGAACTGGGAGAGGTTCTTCATGCAGTTGGGCTCGCTGGGGACATAACGGGGCGCAAAAGTGTAGCACACGTTTTTTGCTACGCTTGCCGAAATCGATTGTCACTGTCGATTCAATCGATTTTAGCAGGAAAGTCGGCAACGATCGCCGAGTTTTGCAACTGGCCGCTGGGGGCGCAAAACTCCAGTCGGCCATCGTCGTGGCACACCCACACTTCTTGTGCGCCAGCTTCGAAATAGAGTTGGCGTTTCTCGTCGAGTTCTTCGACCGAGTTTGACGGAGAGAGAATTTCGGCACAGATTTCGGGCGCCGCGGGCAGTGGTGTCTGAACGCCGTGCTTCGCAAAGAACTGATCGGAGTGCCAGACCACATCCGGCACCTTCACGCCTCGGCTTGTTGAGACGGAACACTCACTCACAACTGTTCCGCCTGGAGCAAGATCTTTCAGCATGGACGCGAGTTCGACCTGAAATCTTCCGTGTTGATATGACGCTGGTGTCATGACGATACTCCCGTACTCGTTCAATTCAATCTTGAACGGCAGGTCTTTGAGATACGGACTTTCGATTACCTCTTGCCAGTTCATGCATGCCTTCCCAGCACGGTCGAGTTACCACCACAACAGCTACAATTATTTTAGCACAAACCGTGCATGGGTCACCCTCACTGCGGTGACCGTTGCTTGCAACGCCACTTGGAATGGACGAAACTAATAGGGACATGAGCCCAGGCGGCTAGCTGATGCTCTTCTCTCCTCCCTTCGTGCCAGCTTGTCCATGACTACCCGAAAGCTGAAATTCCTGCCCACCAAGGCGACGTTCTCGCTGGGCGACCAATTAGGCGCGGGAACCGTTGGCGTCGTCTATCGGGCGACCAGCCCCGACATCGACGTACCTGTTGCCGTCAAGATTCTGCACCCCAACGTGTCGGGCGACGAGAACATCGTGAATCGCTTTGAGCGTGAAATCACGATCATGGAGCGCCTCAACCATCCCCACATTGTGCGCCACTACGGTGGCGGGATGATGGACGGGCAGTACTTCTACGCCATGCAGTTGCTCGACTACGGTTCGCTCAAAGACCGCTTGCAGCAAGGGCCCATTCCATGGCCGCAAGCGGCGGCCTACACCATCCAGATCGCTTCGGCGCTGCAGCACGCCCACAACCATGGCATCGTCCATCGCGACCTGAAACCAAGCAATCTGTTCTTTGACGCCAAAGGCAATCTCGTGCTCGGCGACTTTGGTATCGCACGCGACACGCATGCCGCGGAGATCACCGACCACGGCGTGACAGTCGGCACCTACGCCTACATGGCGCCGGAGCAAATCCAAGCCGACGCGCGAATGAACTACAAAGCCGATCTCTATTCGCTGGGCTGTGTGATGTACGAAATGCTTACCGGCCAACCGCCATTTCAGGGTGCCAACTTCGCTCAAGTGTGGGATCAACATCTACACCGCGAACCTCTCAGCATTGCCGAACGTGGGGTCGATTGCCCCATGTGGCTCTCGAAATTGGTGATGCAGTTGCTGGAGAAAGACCCGGCGAACAGACCTTTCAGCGCGCGGAGCGTCGAAGGCTATCTCATTCAACATCTGACCGAAGAATTCGGCGAAGAGCGATCACGCGAGTTAACCAAGAGCCTGCCGCCTATGCCGCAAGTCGAAGCCCACCGGGGAGAGCCTAAGGTCTGGGTCATGTGGTTGGCAGTGGCGGCGATTGTGGTGATTTGCGTGGTGGCAGTGATGGGTAGGTAACACAAAGTCACGCACCGCCTGGCTAGGGAGCGAATGGGTTCTCGGCCACCGTCCCAACGTGTTCAAGGAGTTCTTGGTCTTCGTCGCTCAGGCGTTTCAGTGGAAGAGTGATTTCTCGTCCAGCGTCGGTTTTAAGCACTACCTCCTCTCCGTCAAGGACTCGAACGAGTCGGGCCTCGATCTTGTGTTGACCGGAGGAGTCAGTCCACGTGCGGAGCGTTTGGGTTAATTCCCTTGCGTTGGCGTTGGCATTCCGCTCCAGTTTTCGCAGAGTCTTGGTTTGAATAATCAACTCATCTCGGTCTAAGCGGTATGCGAAGCCTACAATCGAGCCCTCTCTTTTTACAACGACCGTGTCCCCGTCGTCGCTTACAACTTTGGCGGCCTGCCACCTCCTCCCTCGACAGTAGGCTACGATAGTGCCCTCGGGAAGCTCTACATCGGTGGGCAGCTTTTTTGCTGCCTTAGGAATCGTAATATCTATCGGGTAACTTCTTTCAATCACGGTGGGTGCTCGACCGCCTGTGTTAAACTCATCGGAGTTTTGGTCCCGCCCAAATGACGCGAACCTTTCGTCGTCCTTCTTGGCCAATTCCACGTTCTTGGAAAACTCTTCCGCGGCTCCTGGTTGGTTGAGCTTTTCCAACGTGTTTTCGAGAATCGCCATCTCATTGCGCGGTTCTGGTCGGTCTGCGAAGCTAGGACTTCCGGGTCTGTGAACAACGATCGAGTCCCCTCGGTCTTCCACGACGAACACTCTGTCCCACCCTCCAAATTCCAGCATTAGCGGCGTGCCGGGGGGGAGATCGAGATCTGCAGGAATTGGCAGGGCTTGGCTCGGAAGAGGCCTTCTGCTGCCAGGAAGAACTCGAACGCTTGGCGTAAACTCGGAAGGGTTAGCGTGTGCTCGACTTAGCACATCGGGGTGAACCGCCAGCCACTTCTCGCGTGCAAAGTAGACGATGCCACCACCCGGACCCATCTTCACTCCAACTTGGCCATCGTTCTTTAACGCGATGACCTCGCCATCGACCCAGTCGCCGTAATAGCCCGCCTTGATCGGCATACCGGGAACTAACTTGAGTGCCGCGCTGACGCTCCGATGGCCGTCCGGTAGGCCTTCAGGCGGCACCTTCGCGAGTTTTTCTCTCTCGATAGCCGCCTTTTCCTCCTCGTTCCAATCCCGAGCCTTGGTCGTTGGACCGGGATTTCCGATGCTTACGACGTTAGAGACCAAGAACTTCCCAAAGTTCTGGCCCGCCATGGTCGCATTCGACACAAGGTAGAATTCAACGTCCGGCTGCTCGTGATGCATAAACCCAAACCCCATGCGGGGCGAAAGGCTGATTTCGCCGGAATCCTGATTGAATGCAAAAGTAACGCCCGACACATCGATGGGCCCCTGCGGTCCGCGCGCTCTAAGCTCCACGGAACCCCGCCCCGACCGCACACGCCGGAAATGAAACGTGAGGAACTTCGCGCCGACGAGGTCGCCTTTCATTTGCGGGTTGCTCAATTGGTACTGCGGCGCCCATTCTGGTGCTCTAAGCGGCAGATCGGCCGTTGCGTGCCGAGTTAACACTAGCAGCAACGCCCACGCACAAAACACGCAAAGCCACTTGCATTGATGGTTCATCTGCGGAATACCTCCATAACTAGGATCTCCGAGTTTAGTCTGCCTGAAAGCAATGGCCGCGAATCCAGTGCAATCAACCGGTGATTCCCCGGTCGCAATGCGGAGCGACCAAAATCTGCAGCCAACAGCTCGCATCGGAGTGTAGTAACGAGACGTGAGCGTTTCCCAAGACGGAATGATAGTTTGCCACGGCAATTGGTACCACTAGCGTAAGCGAAACGCCTCCATTTCGCCACCGATTTGGTCAATTGGCCGGGTACGGTACCGTTGTTCCAGCCGTACTGGCATCCTAAACTGGTAGGAGAAGACTGAATTAACTACCAAAGTAATGTCTTTGCCCTATCTCGAATGCCCAACGAAGAAGACTATTATCAGGAGCACATCCTGGATCATTACGAAGACCCGTTCCACCGCGGCCATCTCGACGGGGCGACGCACGCTCATGAGGAGAAAAACCCGCTGTGTGGCGACGTGGTCCGCATTGAGCTGGAACTCGATGGCGGCAAAATCGTCAACTGCTATTTCCAGGGCGATGGCTGTGTGATCAGCCAAGCGTCGGCGTCGATGCTGCTCGAAGAGATGTACGGCAAGACGATCGATCAAGCGATGACGTACAGCGCGGAGGATATGCTCAAGCTGTTCGGCGCTAAACTTACGCCCAACCGTCAAAAGTGTTGCCTGCTGGGATGGAAGACCCTGCAACAGGCGGTGCACTCGCCGGTGGAATGATGGGCTAGTTGATGAACCACAGAGACACAGAGGGCACGGAAAGGGAGCTCAAAGGTCGCGAGCGAAGCCGTGGCGTTGCAACAATCTTTGGTTGGTTGATCGCAGTATCGACCCCCATCCTGTTTTTCTTCGCAATGGCATCGGCGAACTCGCCGTTCGGAATTCGGGCTGGACGGCCTAAGATCCCGGGTTATCCCGAAGGGGTCGCGAAGTACGAAGAAATGACCAACACGCAGAAGGATGCGCACAGCCAGAAGGTAAGAGAATGGCAGGAATTGATCGATCGGCCCTTCCGCCGATTCCACTTCGCTTGGATCGGTTCCACTGTCCTGTCGATGATTGTCGGATTGGGTTTAATGTACTCAAGGTCGCCCATTGGTAAATGGCCAATAGTTGGCACGGTCCTACTTATCCCGTTCTATCTTGCGTTGGCGTTCTTCATGTTCATTGCCTGGATTTTCCGGCACGGCTAGATCTTCTTCCGTGTCCTTTGTGCATCTTCGGTAGATTCCTTATGCCCATCATCGAACACTCCATCGACACCGTGAAGCTTCTCCCTGAGTCGATCGTCGACGACTTTCCCATTCTCCAGCAGAAGGTGCATGGCGATCGGCGGATTGTGTTTTTGGATAGTGCGGCTAGTAGCCAGCGGCCGCGGCAGGTGATCGATGCCATGCGGCAGGTTTACGAGCAAGACTATGCCAACGTACACCGCGGCATTCATGTGCTCAGCGAACGGGCGACCGACGCCTACGAGGCAGCCCGCGCCAAGGTGCAGCGGTTCATCAATGCCAAGTACGACAACGAAGTAATCTTTACCGGTGGCACTACAGCCAGTATCAACGCAGTGGCCCGAAGTTGGGGCGATGCCAGCCTGTCGGCAGGCGACGAGATTTTGCTTAACCCCATGGAGCACCATTCAAACTTGGTGCCCTGGTTCCAAGTTGCGGAGCGGACCGGTGCGGTCGTGCGGCATATTCCACTAACTGAGGATGGCCGACTCAATATGTCGCAGCTCGACGTGATGCTGAGTGAGCGAACCAAGTTGGTAGCCGTGACACACGTTTCGAACACGCTGGGCACGGTGAATCCAATCGCTGAGCTTGCCGAACGGGCTCATGCCGCCGGAGCAGTGATTCTAGTGGACGCGGCCCAGAGCGTGCCCCACGTGGCGACCGATGTTCAGACGCTCGACGTCGACTTCCTGGCATTCAGCGGTCACAAGATGTGTGGGCCCAGCGGCGTTGGCGTACTTTATGGCAAGCAAGGGCTGCTCGACGCCATGCCGCCATTCATGGGTGGCGGAAGCATGATCGGCAATGTGACGCTCGACAGTTTCACTCCGGCCGAGTTGCCTGCCAAGTTCGAAGCAGGCACGCCGCCTATTGCCGGGGCGATCGGCCTTGGTGCGGCAGTCGATTATCTGACGGCCATCGGGCTCGATCGGATTGCGGCGCACGAGCACGCATTGGTCGAATACGCTTACGCGAACCTCGCAGAGATCGACGGACTGACAATCCTCGGCCCTTCCCCAGAGCACCGCGCGGGACTACTCAGCTTCGTCCTCAAGGAGCCACACGCCCACGATATCTCACAATTGGTCGATCGGCAGGGCGTCGCAGTGCGAGCCGGCCACCACTGCACCCAGCCGCTGCACGATCGAATGGGAATCACGGCCAGCACTCGGGCAAGCTTCTACCTTTACAACACACCGGCCGATGTCGACGTGCTCGTGGAGTCAGTGCAACAGGTTGCCACGATGTTCAAGCCCACCGGCCGCAAGCGCCGCAAACCTGACGAGGCGTAATACTTGGCTCGACGCTTCAAACATCGCGCCAGTCGAGCCCCTCGTAAAGCGGACTCAGTATTTCTGCGCCGTGGTTTGTCACATGAACCATGTCCTCTACACGCACGCCGCCCAGAGTCGATGAGTAGATGCCTGGCTCCACGGTGAAGACTTCGCCGGTGAGAATTTCTTCGCCATCAACGCTGAGAAGGATTGGTTCGTGGACATCGAGGCCAATGCCGTGACCGGTGCCATGCCGCATGGCGGGAACAGCAGGGTCGTGCTGCTCGGAGCCCGGAATGTAGTGGTAGCCGTGCTGCTTGAGCGAGGCGATGGTCGACTGGTGTACCGCGTTCCCCGTGGTGCCGGGCCGTAGCGCCGCGCAGGCTGCCTGTTTCGCGTCGAGTACAGCCCGGTGCATGGCCACAAGTTCGTCGGTGGGAGTGCCGTGCACCACCGTGCGTGTGCAGTCTCCGTAGTATCTGGTCCGCTCGTCGCGCGGAAAGATGTCGACGATTACAGGCAAACCAGTCTTCAGTGGTCCCGTGCCCACGTGGTGACAGTCGGCCGCATGCGGCGCGGTTGCCACAATCGACGCGCTAGGAAGCGAGAAGTTCTCGTCGACCAGATGCTGCGTAATCCGCCGGCGTACCCGCTCGCTTGTAACTACCTCACCATCTTGAACCAGCTCGCCTGAAGAGTTCACGTCGGCAGTGGCAATCCAGTTGCACGCCATGGCCATTGCTTGACAGGTGATTTTCTGAGCGAACTCGAGCGATTCGATCTCTTTGGCCGTTTTCACTCGTCGCGCTAGTACACCAAGTTCGTCGTCGAGTTGAACTTCGATGCCGGCACCTTGTAGATGGGCGGCGTAAAGGAATGGGAGCGTTCGGTCGGTAAGCACCAGCTTTACGCCACGTTGTCGTAACACTTCTACAATCGCCTGAGCGTTGGCAACGTCCCGATCGCCCGATAGACCGCCTTCGGGCGAGAAGTCGTTGGCGCAGGCGACCCGATCGGCCCGACCGATTTGCCGCGCCCGATCCAACTCGATATCGCGCACCAGCAGCAGCGACTCGCCACTTGGAGGCAAGTTGCCAAGCAACGCAGCGGCGTCGCCCACCAAGACGCCCGTCTGGTGGTAGAGCGTTTGGTTGGTAAGAGGAACTCCCGCAAGCAGGGTGACGGACATGGTGCTTTGGTGATTGGGGTGTGACGTGTGCCCAAGAACTGCTTAAAGGTTTCGTGTTGGAGCGAGGCAAGCTACGCGGAGCTCGACTGCGGCGCGCCAGTTCCCGTTGTGGCGAATGGCAAAATTCTGTAAATCGTCTGAGCGTCCTTGGTTTATACAGCTTAGGCGGACTTCGCTACGCAGCGGAAGCCGTTGTAGCCAGTTTACCTGGGCGTTATAATCCGTAGCTTGTTTTACCTAGCCTGCCGAGACTATCGCTTTTCGCACAGGCGCGGTTGCAGGCTAGCGAGCGTAGGAACGACCAACCGAATTGAGCGTATTCGCTCCTTACGCAGCACACATTGGTACGTAGACCATGCGTTTTTGGTTGCTCGACGAAATTGAATCATTCACGCCCGGTGAGCGGCTCACCGGCGTGAAGAATGTGAGTTACAGCGAAGATTACCTGGAGGATCACTTTCCGGAATTTCCGGTGCTTCCGGGCGTGTTTATGCTCGAAGCGGCAACCCAGGCCGCTGCTTGGCTGTTGCGATTAACTGACGACATGGCCGATAGCATGATAGTCCTTCGTGAAGCGAGGAACATCAAGTACGCCAATTTCGTCCAGCCCGGGCAGCAACTGCGGGTGTCGGTGGAGCAAGTCAAGAAGGATGAACGGATGGCGACCTTTAAGGTTGAAGGTACCGTGGGAGACAAATCGACGTTGACCGGACGGATCGTGTTGGAACGCTATTGCTTGGCCGAGTCGGACGCCCAACAGGGTGAAACCGACCAGCGCGTGCGAACCTACCTGGGAAAAGTGGCCCGGTCGATTGCGAAACCTGAGATGCTACCCGCTAGCATGCGGGTATGAGTACGAGGGCGAATGGCGCGTGGCAGGCGGGCCGCAAGCGGTAAGAGTTTGCAGGTCATTAGGCACGGGCCAGTCGCCATTCGCTAAGAATTGTGAAATTACCCTAGAGGAGTTCGAGGCCATGCCCTCCCAAGACGAAATCTTCACCAAGGTCCAAGAAGCGCTAGTCGACGCGTTGGGTGTCGACGAGGACGAAGTCACGCCGGAGGCCACGCTTCAAGGCGACCTCGACGCCGAATCGATCGATTTCCTGGATATCGTATTCCGGCTGGAGAAGAGCTTCGACATCAAGATCGAACGAGGGGAGCTGTTTCCCGAAGACATCTTGAACGACACTGCCTACGTGCAGGATGGCAAAGTGAACGCCGATGGCATCGTTCAACTAAAACAACGGATGCCATTCGCTGACCTTTCAAGGTTCGAGGCCAATCCTCAGGTGCAAAATTTGGGCAAGCAGCTTACCGTCGCCGACATGTGCGCGTTTGTCGAGTACAAGTTAGCGACCTAAGGGTTGTCGATATACAAGTACCAATGTTCAACGCTTTGGCCATGATACTTGAACATTGAAACTTGATCCTGCATCGCATCACGAACGCCCCACTTGGGAGTCTCCAAATTGCGCTGGTTCTGGGTCGATCGATTTACCGAGTTTGTCGGTTCGTCGCATGCCGTCGGCCACAAGGGCATTGCGCTCTCCGATAGCTTCATGCACGACCACTGGGATTGCTATCCCACCATGCCCCACTCCCTAATCGCCGAGGGCATGGCGCAGACCGGAGGGTTGCTCGTGAGCGAAATGTACGACTTCAAGGAGTTGGTCGTGCTGGCGAAGTTCTCAAAGCTCTCATTCCAAGGAATCACCCGTGGTGGCGATTCGCTGACCTACCGCGCCGAAATTGAGAACGTTCGCGACGTTGGTGCGTCGGTGACCGTTAAAGGGCACTGTGGCGAAGAATTGCGTTCGGTAGGCGAGATCTTTTTCGCGCGGCTCCAAGCTGGCGATGTCGGCGATGCGGACGACGGCATGCCAACGCGGTTGTTCGACCCCGTTGACCTTGCTCATTGGCTCCATGTAGTTGGGATCTTTGATGTTGGTGTCAAAAAAGACGGTACGCGGATGCGAGCAGTCGACTACGGTCTTCCAACCAAGTTGGCACAGTAGCTAATGTAGCTAACGCTACGCGTTCGGCGAGCGAGCATTACCCGAGGATATATCGATGAAACGTCGCGTTGTTGTTACCGGAGTTGGCTGCGTTACGCCTTTGGGCGTGAGTGTTCCGGAGCTTTGGACCAATCTTACCGAAGGTAAGAGCGGCGTTGGCGAGACGACGCTGTTCGACGCATCGAACTTCCCCACGAAGATCGCCGCTGAAGTTCGCGATTGGTCTATTGCCGCCGAGGACGAGGACCCCGAGGAGTGGGCGAGTCGCGGTCGGCACACCCGCTTTGCCGCGGGCGCAGCGAAGCAAGCGATGACCGACTCGGGCGTCGCCGGCGCGGTCGAACCACAGCGGCTGGGCGTTTATCTCGGTGCCGGCGAAGGCCAGCAAGACTTCGACGCTTTTAGCCGCATGATGGTCGAAGCGCTCAAGGGCGGCGAGTTCGATTTGGGCACATTCGTACGTCAAGGGCTCGACCAGCTCGATCCGCAACTTGAACTCGAGCAAGAGCCGAACATGCCCGCCGGCTATTTGGCTGCCATGTTCGATGCCCAAGGTCCCAACGTCAATTGCCTGACCGCTTGTGCCGCCAGTAGCCAAGCTATTGGCGAAGCAACCGAGATGATCCGTCGCGGCGCTGCCGACGCCATGCTGTCGGGCGGCGCACACAGCATGATTCACCCGTTTGGTGTAACGGGTTTCAATCTGCTTACCGCGCTCAGCGAACGGAACGACGATCCTAAAGCCGCGAGCCGGCCGTTCGACTTGGATCGCGATGGTTTTGTGCTTGGCGAAGGAGCTTCAATGGTTGTGCTTGAGGAGTATGAACACGCCAAGCGGCGCGGCGCGAACATCTACGGCGAGATCGCCGGGTACGGCACTACAGCCGACGCGTTTCGCATCACCGACACCCATCCCGAAGGTCGGGGAGCGACAACCTGTATTAACATGGCACTGGCCGACGCGGGTATGACGCCCGAGCACATTCAGTATGTCAATGCGCACGGTACCAGCACGACGGTAAACGACAAAGTCGAAACGCTTGCCATCAAGCAAGCATTTGGCGATTACGCGTACAAGGTGCCGGTTTCGAGCACCAAGAGCATGACGGGCCATTTAATTGCCGCGGCCGGCGCTACCGAGCTGATCGTTTGCCTGATGGCGATGAAACACAACACGGCTCCACCCACGATCAACTACACGACGCCCGACCCCAATTGTGATCTCGATTACGTGCCCAACGCGGCACGCGAGATACCTATCGCCACAACGCTATCAAATAGCTTCGGCTTCGGCGGGCAGAACATTACACTGGTGGCGACCGCCGTATAGGTCGGCAGCCTTGCCAGCGATTTGCCCTACTTGGTCGTGAATGCTGTTTTCGGTTAGATTGAGCGCAGAAATCGGCTCAAACTCGCCTAGCCATCCGACCACGAGGAGGGGTAATCGTGTCTGATTCGCTCGACCGCGACGGGTTTCCAGCGCCACAAGACGATTTTGGAGTCCAAAATCCGTTTATTTCGCCAGTTGCTGAGGCCCGAGTAGAGGGCCACAAAACTCCAGTTGGCGAACCACTGAACCCGTGGATCTCGATGTGGACGAAGCCTCGGGCCACTGTGCGGCAGCAACTTGACACCGACCCAGCGCAGTACGTCCTATTGCTAGCGATCCTCGGGGGTATTTCAGGGGTGTATGACGATGTCGATTTCGATTCCGAGATTCTGGCCGAGCGAATCGGTCTGTTTGTTGGAGCCGCAATTGGCGGAGCAATCTTCGGAATCATCTGGTTGTACCTCTCGGCTTGGCTGACAGGTATTGCTGGGCGGTCGATCGGCGGGGTTGGCAACGCAGCTCAAGTCCGAACGGCGCTCGCATGGAGCAATATTCCAACCGTCTGGTTGCTGCCGCTCAATTTGGGGGTAGCGTTGTCGGTCGCGGTGCTGGGACCAGAACGAGTATTTGGCGCTATCGTGCAAGCTCAAAACGATCCAGCCGCATTCGACCTCTTTGCGATGCCAACATGGTTCTTCGCGCTAGCGGCACTGGGCGTTGTCGTCTTGTTGTGGCAGATCGTTATCACGTGTCAGGCCGTTGGAGAGGCGCACGAATTTTCTAGTTGGAAGGGACTCGGAGCTCTTATGCTATCGGGATTAATGCTGATGGGCATCGTGATGGCAATCGCATTCGTTGTATTCGGCGCACTCTTTGGATTTGGATTGTTGCAATAGTCACAAAAAAAGGCCGCACCAGCGCGATCCTTCGCGCTTTGGTGCGGCCTTGTGCGTGATTCCGTTCACGCATGCGAGGCTTGTAGTTGTTGGTCAGGTTCGGTGCAACACCAGTCGTACGCATGCTTGCTGTCCGACGGCCTCGCGAATCTTCGCCCATCGCTCAATAAGGGCCAATCGACGGTGGGTTGTCGAGAAAGAAGTCGCGTGGGCCTCGGGTGGTGTAGTAAGGGTAGGCGGTTTGGGCCGATGGCGGACCAGGATTGAAGTTGTAGATAGCATCGGTGTGACCCGCGATGGGGCCGCCCACGCTTGTTTTCGTCCACTGGCAGGCACAACTCTGGCGCGGGCCGCAATTGTTCGCTAGCATGCCCTGCATGGTGCGACAGGGTTGGCACGGGCCCCGGCCACCGCCATAACAACCGTCGCCGTAGCAGCCGCCACCCTGGCAGCCGCCGTAGCAACCATCGCCGCAACCGCAACATCCGTCGCAGTCCAGCACGTTATGCACGCATTCTTGGACCGATGGGTTGCAGCCACCACACATGCCGCGTCCGCGCCCGCCGCCCTCCAAGCTGCAATCACAGTCGGCTACGCCCATCGCTGGCCGGTCGTACGCCACCCGCTCGATGGCCGGGCGTGGGGCCGCAACCGAGCGCGTCATGTGAGATGGTAAGGGGCTTCGGGCGTTCATAGCGTCCAAAGCCGAGCAGCCAACGCTGCTCGCGGCGCACAACAGCACCGCGGCAAGAATGCGAGTCATCGAGATTTCCCCCCCCCAAAATAGCGAAAAGAGCGCGTAGAAGTCCTGGATCGTGCGCCCGTGTTTTCCGTACCACTGGTATCGGCGGTACAATTGGAATAATCCACCAATTCCGTAGTGGGTCGCCCTCAGCAGCCCGAATGAACGTTCGTCTTCCATGCCCTCAGCTACCAAGCGCGGTCCCCAGTTCGGTGTTGGGCTGTTGATACTGCTCACGACATTACTGGCCGTGACGGCAGCCGCCTGGGGTGGTTTGCGACGTGGTGGAGAAGATCGGGCCTTCTTTGTGATCTTCACGCTCGTGGCGCCGGTGCTTGTGCTGATGCTCGTGAGCTTGTGGCAGCATCTGATGCGACGGAAGTGATATCGCCGCTAGCACCCGAGCAGTTATTCGCGAGCGACCTCGCAGACTTGGTCGATATTGGTTCCGTTACCCCCATCTGCTACAAGCATGCGCTGCTTGTGCCCGCGCCCGCCACCAGCCCCCGTTCTGTCGCTATGTCGAATTTCTCACGCGTGTTGAAAATCGCGTTGGCCCACAAAGTGAATGTCGCGGCCTGTTTGATAACTTCGTTGGTGGTAGCCACGTTGTGGGCAGGCAGCTTATCGGCCGTGTTCTGGATAGTCGATGTCGTAATGAACGACAAGTCGGTGCCCCAGTGGATGGAAGAGCAGGTGGCTGATAGCAGCGATCGAATTGCCAAGAGCGAGGCGCTGATTGCCGAGTTGCAATCGGATCCCGTGGCCAACCGACGCCGGATCGACCTCGCAGAAACCAAGATCGATGGCCAACAACGGCGCCGCAGTTTGTACTCCTACATGCTGCCTGCCGCCAAACGTTGGCTACCCACCACGCCGTTCGAAACGCTAGTAGTGGTCTGTGCGGTGGTTATGGCTAGTACGCTACTAAAAAATGTGTTTCGCGTACTCAATCAGGTGCTCATTGCACGGCTTGGAAACCGGGTCGGACTGGCGCTGCGCAAGAAGTTCTACGACCATCTGTTGCGGCTAGACATGGCGGCGTTCAGTCATCAAGGGCGCGGCGACCTGATGAACCGCTGCACAACCGACCTAAACTTCTTGAGCCGCGGTGTGCAGACATTGTTTGGTTTGGCAGTCCGCGAGCCACTGAAGATGATCGCCTGCTTCATCGGTGCAGCTTACGTAAGTTGGCGGCTGCTGCTACTTACCGTGATTGTCGTGCCGCCCACGGCGTACTTGATTCAGGTGCTCGCTAAGGCGCTCAAGCGAGCCAATCGCCGAGCCATGGAAGAGCTTTCGAGCATTTATGAAGCTCTCACCGAAACCTTGGCGGGTATGAAACTGATCAAGGCGTTCACCATGGAGCACGCCGAGCGGAACAAGTTTGAGCAGTCGGCCTACGTTTACTATCGTCGGCAAATGAAGATTGCCACCTATAACTCACTCGTAAGCCCGATTACCGAGAACCTAGGTATTGCCATGGTGCTCACCGCGGCGCTTGCTGGCGGATATCTGGTGCTGAATCGCGAGACTCACCTGTTTAACATCCCGATCAGCCACCAGGGGCTTACGCACGGCGACATGGCCATGTTCTTCGCCATGCTGGTGGGTATGAGCGATCCGGCCCGTCGGATGTCGAATGTGTTTAACGATCTGCTGCAAGCCGCTGCCGCCAGCGACCGTGTCTACCAAGTACTAGACACCGAGCCCGACATCTCCGAGGTCGCCGATCCCAAGCCACTTCCAAGGCTATCGCAGTCGTTGCGATTTGAGCACGTCGACTTTGCCTACCACGCCGACAAACCCGTGCTCCACGACATTGATCTGGAGGTGTCAGCTGGCGAAACGATTGCCATCGTCGGCACCAACGGGTGTGGTAAGACAACGTTGCTCTCGCTAGTACCGAGATTCTACGATCCTACCGCCGGACGAATCACCATCGACGGAGTCGATGTATCCGACGTACGTCTGAGCGACTTACGATCGCGAATCGGTATGGTGTCGCAGGAGACGTTGCTGTTTAACGAAACTGTTGCTGAAAATATCGCTTACGGTGCCGACGATGCCGATCATCAGGCGATCGAAGCGGCCGCCCGAAAGGCGCATGCCCACCAGTTTATTTCCGAGAAACTACCGGAGGGCTACGAGACGATCGTTGGACCAGGCGGCAACCGACTCAGCGGCGGACAGCGTCAGCGTATCGCGCTTGCCCGAGCCATCCTGCGCGATCCGGAAGTACTCATCCTCGACGAAGCGACCAGCCAGATCGACGTCGAGAGCGAGAATCTGATCCACCAAGTGCTCGCCGACTTTACCCACAATCGCACGACACTCATCATTACCCACCGCATGAGCACCATCTCGCTAGCCGATCGAGTGGTGGTGATGGACAAGGGCAAGGTGCTCGATGCGGGTAGCCACGAACTGCTGCTCGCCCGCTGCGATCTCTATCGACGATTGTTCCATGTCGACTATCGAGAGAGTGCATAGGCGCTCGTCCGCGTCTATAGCCCGCGCATGCATCGCCATAGCGGGCACTTCGATAGCACCACGGCGTATTGTAGAGCCGCGCCAATGGGTCCCCCATTCGGGGCCATTTGTCGACCGTCCGTGTATTAGGCTAGAATACTGGTGGTAGGTAAGCCTTTCAGACCGGAACAACCGAGGGAATCCCAGATGGACCGTCGCCCCAACACGTCGCTACGGATGGCTCGGTGCTTACTCGCTGCAGTTGCGCTTGCAATCGTCGTCGCCGACGCCGATGCACAGATCCGTGGTCGCTTCTATTCCCGGCGGGAACTGAAGGATTTGGAAAAGTACTACGATGACTTGGAAGACTTCTACAAGGACCGCAACCCCCGCCTGGCTCGCGAGGCAGAGCGGATGGAACACTATTATGAAGACTTGCGCAAAGGTCGCGCGGTGGGACCTCCGCCCGTGCTGCCGGGATTGCGAGCATTCGTCGACTCGCGCCTGATGCGTGAGGAATATGTTGATCCGCAGACTGCCGAACTCCATCAGCAACGCGCCGAGGTACAGCCACGAAATCGATGGCAGGCGTGGCGCAATCGGGCGAATCCCGATTCAGCCTTGGAGCCAACCGACGCGCCCAGGCCCACCGAAGGGCCATTGCTGGCCGCACCGTCCAATCGTTTCAAGTCGCCGTCGCCGGCTCTCGCACCAACGCCAGCCGAAATGCGCCGAGTTCCGACTAATGGTAGGAATCGGACGGTCGGGCTGCGCTTTCCGAGTGCTTCGGCCACTGAACCCGTCACTCCGCTTGAGCAGGCACACGCCCGTTTGCTCGCTTCGCTCGAGCAATTAACTGCTACGAGCCCCACAGCGGCGCGTTGGATCGAACATCTCTCCCTGCCCTCGAGTAATTCCCCCGAATTGTCATCGCAGGATTACTACTCCACCGAGGTCGGTCGCGCGCGGTTGGCCCAGGCGCTCACTCGCTTCGATCGGGTGGCGAGCGATCCGCGATATCGCGCAGTCGCGCAACTCGCGGGTTTCAATGCTGCTCGCAATGAGTTACGCAATGTCGTCGCCTCGCTCGAACAACAGCCCACTCTTGCCGAGCCGCCAGCCATCGAAGTGGAAGAACTGCCAGCGCCTCCGATCCAATAACGCCAGCGCGTGGTCGTTCGCAGAGTGCCTGTTGAATCTCTGCGGGCTGTAACGCTTCCATCGCGTAGTGAAAATTCTCTGCCCAAAGAAACGCGCACGGTTCTGCCGAACCTGTCGTACGCGGGCTGGCAAAATGTGCTCAACGGAGGTGGCGATTCGTTTGCTCGCGCCTTGTTAGCGTGTAGGGTTTCAGTGACGAGCGTGAAGAGCATCTTGACACTACACCATCGACCATCGCGGCTCGGCCAGCAGTGCCCACGTGAGGAATTGCTGCTACCTGGTGATTCGCCCTCCCCAATCATCCCACCTGCGAGACGGAACAGAACCATGAACAAGTTACTTTCCATTTGTGCTGCGGCGCTTCTGGTGGCGAGCACAACCGGCTGCGGCTGCTGCTTCGGCCGGAAGACCCAAACCGTGGCCATGCCGGCCGTGCCAGCGTGCGCTCCGGCATGTCAGCCGTGCACGCCAACGTGCGACCCGTGCTGCAACAATGGCGGCTACTACGGTAGCGAGATGTACACCCAGCCCACGATTGCGCAGTAGGCAGAGCGTACTACAGCGATTGGCGATTGCCTCCTTCCGTGCCTGTGGGTGTGGTGCCCCATAGCGTGTCTGAGCATCGCCACGATGGACGTCAACCGGTCTTTCCCCCTCCCATCAGGCCGGTTGGCGTCTTTTTTTGCTGCGCGGTCGCCAGCCGGGTCGTCGAGCGATTACAATATTGAATCGCTTCCGGCGAAGAACCAAAACCGTATGAGTGACCTCACGCAACTCGAACGCGACTCTCGTATTCGCACCACGGCGCTGGTGATACTGACCTTCATCGCCGTAGCGTTCGCCCTCTACTTCTTGCGACCCGTGTTGCTACCGTTCGTGCTTGCACTGTTCATCGCCAGCGGGCTGGTGCCGGTGCTCAATTTGGTGCAAGGTGTCCTAGACTCGTCGCGCCCAGTGGCGATAGGGGTGACCGCTGTACTGTCCATATTCGTGGTAGGCGTGATCTGGGCAGTCATTTGGGTTTCGGTGAGCGGATTGTTACATAGCGAAGACCGGTTTCATGCCGGTTTCAATTCGATGCTAGTCAGGGTTGGCGATGCGTTGCAGAGGTATGCAACCAAGGATCAACCCGACACCTCCCCAAACTTGGAAATCAAGGATTCACAAGATGAAGAGGTACGCGGCGACGGCAATCCTGCCAAATCGGAGGGTACACAAAGCGACGAGGTAGACGATGAAGAAGACTTAAACTTGCCGACTGAGGCCGCTCTGGACTTCCGGCAACAATTCGAACCACTCCGCAAGTTCGTCGCTCAGCGGATGGAGATCATCGTTCAACTAGTGGCCCAAGAGTTGTTCGCCGTGTTCTCGAGCGGCCTGCTGGTGATGATCTTTCTTTTTTTTCTGTTGCTCGGTGGTAGCCACGTCAAGTTGCCGGAGAACAACATCTGGAGCGAAGTCGATTCACACGTTCGACAGTATATCGTTGCCAAGTCGGCGATTTCCTTAGTGACTGGTACCGTTTTCGGTTTGGTGTTGTGGTTGTTTGGTGTGCCGCTTGCTTTCGTACTTGGTATCCTGGCGTTTTTCCTGAACTTCATCCCCAATCTCGGTCCAATCATCGCCAGCTTGCTGCCGGTTCCGTTGGTTTGGGTGTTGCTTGAGGCAACTTGGGCCGGCAAAGTGGAGCCGGGGCAATCTGGCTACTTCGGCATTATCCAAGCGATCTTTGCATTGTTGTTGGCTGCTGCAGTTCAGTTCGTGAGCGGCAACGTGGTGGAGCCAAAGATCATGGGCGATCAGTTTCGCCTGCACCCGATCGCGATTCTGATGTCGCTCATGTTTTGGTACATGATCTGGGGGCTCGTAGGCGCGTTCCTGGCCGTGCCCATTACTTCGGCTCTTAAGGTGATGCTCGCCGAACTCGACAGTACTCGGCCCGCGGCCGATTTGCTCGAGGGCAATCTTGCGATCTTGGCGAAACGTGACTGTACGGCGAAGACCGCCAGCGCCTAAGACAGGCCAACCTGCTACAAACCGCCTGCAGATTGGCCTGCTGACCGATGGATCCGGGCTACGTCAGCGGCGCTTCGCTTCGTTCGTGCAATGCGCTCAGATACAACAGCGACGACTCGTGGACCGATGGCTGCAAGTCGTCGAGCAGCTTGAGTCCCGCGGCCATTACATCGCGGCGGCTGATTTGCCCAAGCAGCATGCCATCTTCGTCCACCACAGCCAGTCGTCGAAAGTTGGTTAGCAAGAACACTTGCGCGATCGACAGTAAGTCGGTATCGGGCGTGATTGTGCGAGCTTGGGTATCCATGAATGCTCCTACGTGGTTCGTCGGAAGCGAGTCGTAGGCGGCGTCGAGGATCACATGCATGGCGCACTTCTCGGAGAACACGCCCAGATACCGACCCTCAGCATCGACCACCGGCGCGCCCGATATCTTGTTCTTGAGCAACAGTCGCACGGCGTTGAGTACGTCTACATGCGGGCTTAGCGTCACGAGGCGCTTGGCCATGATGTCTTGGGCAACAATGGATTTCATCGTCAGATCTCTCCGCAGGAAAGGGAACGTCGGCAGGTCACTTCGCAAAGCACATGCTGGATGCACCTAAGCTCAGCAGTGATTCCCGCCACGGGGCAGCTAGGATGATTCCGATGGGTGGCCGGCTCACAAGGTAATCGTATACCGAATGCGTCGGCGAAGGGATAAGTAATCGTGAAGAATGAAAGCCGCCGAGCTGACTGCCTAAGTATACCAATCTTGCTGACGTTCACCAAAACAAATCCGAACAAATTCTTCGTCATACGAGCTCATACGAGCTCTTGTGAAAGATTTCACAGTATCAACGAATGCCACCGACAGCCTGCACCTGTACGTGGCTGTTTTGTGCGGTGGCGCATCACTTTGTGAAAATGTTCACGAACCGCGACGTATGCAAGCTTGTCGATGGATAGAAGACCTCCGTCGACATCCAGAACGCCCGCGGCGGGTTCATGCTACAACGTTGTCCATCGGTTGCCACCAAGTCTTGTATTCGCAGTAGCCTTCGGACGACCGGCTGCCCGTTGGAAGTGAGTAGGCGTCGCCTTCGAGATGAGGTTGCTTGCCGCCGGATAGACAATCGAGATGTCGAGCAGGCCCGCAAACACACGGTACGGCGAATGGGCCACCAGTGGCGGCGAATTGCAGTCGAAGTGGTGAACCCAAGGATACGTCCTGTTATTGGGGTTTCGACCCGCCTATAGTATGATAGCTGTGCGTCTGGTGGGACGCCCGCACAGCACACCTAACAAGGATGGCCGACTGGCCCAATCCGCACGATCTACCGTCCCGTGTCGAAGCTGCTTCGCAGCGATCTCCCATGCCCCGTGTCAGTGTCATCGTTCCCGTATACAACGATGCCGAGCGGCTAAGCTTGTGTCTCGATGCATTGACGGAGCAAACCATGCCGCACGAGCAGTTCGAGGTGCTGGTGATCGACAATGGCTCTTCCGAGTCGCCACGGGAATTAGTCGAGTCGTATCCGTTCTGCAAGTATTTGGAGGAGGAGGCACCAGGATCGTACGCGGCGCGGAATCGAGGAATCGACCACGCTCGGGGCGAGATCATTGCCTTTACTGACGCCGACTGTTTGCCGGACAAGGACTGGCTAAATGCCGGGGTCCGCGCCATACAGGGGCTTGAAGAACCGGGGCTCGTCGGTGGGGCAATAGAGGTATTCCCACATGACAGCCGCAAGCCGACCGGGGCGGAGTGGTTCGACTGTGTGTTTGGGCTGCAGCAAGACCAGAACGTATCGCTATTCTCGTTTGCCGCTACAGCCAACGCCTTCACAACGGTCTCGATCATTCAGGCCGTTGGCAAGTTCAACGAAGCTCTAAAATCGGGAGGGGATACGGAGTGGGGGCATCGTGTTGCGGCTGCTGGTTTTGCGGTCGAGTACGAGCCAAAGGCGAAGATTCGTCATCCAGCTCGCAGGACGATTAAGGAAATCTTGATTCAAAGTCGCCGGCACGCTGGCGGTAGAGTTATCAAGGCAGCAGAACAACCCCAAACCAAGAGCCTGGCACGCAAGGTCTATACAGGGCTGCTGTTACTCATGCCGCCAGTCAACCTGTTCGGGAGGGCGGCTGAGGAGTTGCGAAAACGCGATGCAGGATGGTGGCCGTTGGCACAAGTCTGCACCATACTGATGTTCCGACGCTACACACTACTTTGGGAAACGTTGCGCGTGAAGCTCGGTGCCTCGCCTGAACGTCGATAAGAGATTCACTCCGCAAACTGTTCGCCGCGTTTCGTGCGTCAGCCAACCAGTCTTGCGGCGGGTCGCGATCAGGGCAACGCGGGCAAACTCAAAGGTACGCCGAACGATCGAAACCGCATGCATGTGCTGATTTATGAACCGGTTCCCGATGGGCACCACATGGCCGATCTGTCGCGCCTGCTGCCCGGTATTCTGGAACTACCAGTCGACGTGACGCTCGCAACCGTGCCCGAGACGCTCGAGTTCGAGGCGTATCATAGTATGGTCGTGCCCGTGCTGGGGCGGACTAAAGTCGAGACCTGTTGCGTCCGCTCCTCCGGCAGCGCGCTGCATCGCAACTGGCAGCAGTACCGAGAATGTGTGGCGATGGTCCACCGTTTTAGGCCCGATCACTTGTACGTGATGATGGGCGACGCGGTATGGTGGATCATGGAGTTGTTTCGCTTAGCGGGCTATCGATCGTGGCCGCGAAAATTGAGTGCGGACACGTACTTGGTTCGTGGCGGATTTGCCTATCCCGAGGCCAATCGGCCGTCGGATCGCTTGCGGCGATTCCTGTTTCGTCGCATGTTGCGTAGCGGGCACTTCGATGGCATCTTGATGCTCGATGAGCAGGGCGCGGCCTACGCAGAGAAAATTGCCCGACCGGGCGACCATGGTCGGGCAGTGCTGTCGCCAGCCCCACTCGTGCAAGTAGCGCCTCTAACTCTTACCGAGGCCCGTCAGCGACTCGGATTGCCTACGAACGGAAAGCTCGTGATGACGATCGGCATGATTTGCGAGCTTCGTGGAGTCTCGCGGATCCTCCGTGCATTCAAGCGACTCATCGAAATGCAAACGGATGGTGACTTGCACCTGGTACTCGCCGGTCCGCATGACGACGACGCGAAAGCGGCGTTAGATTCGGCTGATTTTGCACCCTTGGTCGATGCAGGGCTTGTGCTGTCGATCGACCGTTACTTGAACGACGAAGAGATGTTTACGTTCGCGGCGGCGCCTGACGTCCTCGCCGTTGGCACGCACCGACATGGCGGGCGGTCGAGCGTCATCGTTTGGGCGGCCGCCAACGGTCGGCCAGTCGTCACGACGAACACCGGTAGTATTGGCTGGGTGGTCGATAACGAAGAACTTGGATGGACGTGTGATGTGACCGACGCCGAACAATTCGCTCAGACGCTCCACACCGCAATTGTCACGCCCTGGACGGACAAAGACAGTGGGCGGGCGCGGGCCTATGCTTCATGGCACGATGTATCGAATTACCGGCAGATCGGGACGCACACGCTTCGCGAGAAGATTGCAGAAGTTGGGGATGTCCGTGCCAAGCATTGACATCAACCCTTGAATCGTTCTTGCAGGCTTTCCACTTGCATTGCTTCTTCACGAAGTGCCTGCATGGCGGTCGTTGCCGCTTCGGCTGCTTCGATGCTCGTAAGGCAGGGAACGGCGGCGGCTACGGTGGCCGCGCGAATTCTTCCCTCGTCGGTTCGCGCGCCCTTGCCGACGGGGCTGTTCATCACGAGCGCAACATCCTGATCGGCAAGGAAATCGAGCAAGTTGGGATGACCTTCCTTGAGCTTCTTGACTCGCTCACAAGCGATGCCCGCGGCTTCGAGCGCATCGGCCGTGCCGCGTGTGGCAAGAATGCCATAACCCATCGCCACTAGTTGGCGGGCGATGTCGACCGCCTTGGGTTTGTCTTTTGGCGCCACGCTCACGAACACTTTGCCATCGCTCGGCAGCAATGTGCCTGCCGCTAGCTGGCTCTTGGCGAAGGCGACGCTGAACCGTGGACTGATGCCCATCACCTCTCCGGTCGATCGCATCTCGGGACCGAGCACGATGTCGACGCCGCGGAATTTGATGAACGGGAATACCGCTTCCTTCACGCTCACGTGAGCGGGTACAGGGTCGTCCGTCACGCCCTGTTCAGCGAGCGACACACCGGCCATTACTTTGGCGGCCACCTTGGCCACGGGCAAGCCGGTCGCTTTTGCGACAAACGGCACCGTTCGACTCGCGCGAGGGTTCACCTCGATGACGTACACCTGTGGTCGGCCGTCGCCGTCGGTCTGCACCGCAAACTGTACGTTCATTAAACCGCGAACGTCTAGGTCTTTCGCGAGCGCTACGACCGCAGCGCGGATTTCTGCCAGAACCGGCCCGGGCAAACTGTAGGGCGGGATGGCGCACGCCGAGTCGCCCGAGTGAACCCCGGCTTCTTCAATGTGTTCCATGATGCCCGGCACAATCACGGTCTGGCCGTCGGCCACCGCATCGGCATCGACTTCGGTGGCACCCTCCAAGAAGCTATCGATCAGCACCGGCTGGCCCTCGGCCGCGATGAACGCTTGAGCCACGAACTGGTCGAGTTGGGCGTTGTCGTAACAGATTTCCATCGCACGTCCGCCAAGCACGAAGCTGGGCCTCACCAAAACGGGGAAGCCAATTCTTTCGGCCAGCCGCCGGGCTTCGTCCATAGTTTGAGCGATGCCGCCCGGTGGTTGTTTGAGCCCTAGCCGTTTGATGAGATCGTGGAACTTCTCGCGATCTTCGGCATCCTCGATTGCATCGACGTTCGTGCCGATGATCGGCACGCCGGCTTCTTTGAGTTCCCGCGCCAGATTCAGCGGAGTTTGTCCACCAAATTGCACAATCACACCATCGGGTTCGACTCGGTCGCAGATGTTCAGCACGTCTTCGACGGTCAACGGCTCGAAGAACAGCAAGTCGCTGGTGTCGTAATCCGTGCTGACGGTCTCCGGGTTCGAGTTGACCATGATCGACTCGATACCCAAGTCTTTCAACGCGAAGCTTGCATGACAGCAGCAGTAGTCGAACTCGATGCCCTGCCCAATGCGATTCGGCCCACCACCGAGAATCATGATCCGCTTCTTGTCGCTCTTGGCGGGTGTTTCGTCTTCCTGTTCGTACGTCGAATAGAAATACGGTGTGTACGCTTCGAACTCAGCAGCACAAGTGTCAACCGATTTGTAGGTCGCGCAAATTCCCCGTTTGAGCCGCTCGGCGCGGACTTCCAAGTCGGCCGCGCCGAAAATGTTCGCCAGTTGCCGATCGGAAAAACCTTGCCGTTTAGCAGTACGGAGTGTTTCGTCAGTAATCGTCGTCAAATCGAAGTCGCCGCGAGCCGCGGCTGCCTGTCGCGCCATCGAGCGCATGCTGTTTTCTGTCTCGACGATCTCGAGCAGGTTGTCGAGGAACCACGGATCGATGCCCGAGAGTTCATGCACCTCGTCGACCGACATGCCTGCCTTGAAGGCGTATCGCAGGTACCAGACTCGATCGGCACCAGCGTTCTGCAGCTTGGCGCGAATTTCTTCCTCGTCGGGCCGCTGCTCACCAACTTCGCCGTCGGCTGTGTACCACAAGTCTCGATTGTCGGAGCCGAGTCCATGCGCGCCGACTTCGAGGCCGCGGAGCGCCTTTTGAAAACTCTCTTTGAAGGTCGAGCCAATCGCCATCGTCTCACCGACGCTCTTCATCTGTGTGGTGAGCTTGTCGTCGGCGTCGGGGAACTTTTCGAATGCGAATCGCGGCACCTTAGTCACCACGTAGTCGATCGATGGCTCGAAGCAAGCCATAGTTTCGCGGGTAATATCGTTGGGTAGTTCGTGCAACCGGTAGCCGACCGCCAGTTTGGCGGCGATCTTGGCGATGGGAAAACCGGTTGCCTTCGACGCAAGCGCACTACTACGACTGACGCGGGGGTTCATCTCGATCACAATCATTCGTCCATCTTGCGGATTGATGGCGAATTGAATGTTCGAGCCGCCCGTCTCGACGCCGATTTCGCGAATCACCGCAAGACTCGCGTCGCGCATGCGTTGATATTCTTTGTCGGTGAGCGTTTGGGCGGGTGCGACAGTGATGGAGTCCCCCGTATGGACGCCCATGGCGTCGAAGTTTTCGATCGCGCAGATAATCACAACGTTGTCGTCGACGTCGCGCATCACCTCCATTTCGTATTCTTTCCACCCAAGAATCGACTCTTCGATCAGCACCTCCGAGGTAGGCGACAGGTCGAGTCCCCAGCGTACCAGGTCGTCGTACTCGGCGCGGTTGTAAGCAATCGCCGAGCCGCTACCGCCCATGGTGAAGCTAGGCCGTACGACCGCAGGGAGGCCGATGTCGTCAACCCACTCGCGAGCAGCTTCGATGTTGGTGACTGTCTTGCCGCGGCAGACATCCAGACCGATCTTGCCCATGGCGGCTTTGAACCGATCGCGGCTCTCGGCTTTGTCGATCACGTCGGCCTTCGCGCCGACCATCTCGACGCCATGCTTTTCGAGCACGCCGTGACGCTCGAGGTCCATCGCCAAATTGAGCCCCGTCTGACCTCCTAGCGTGGGGAGCAGCGCGTCGGGCTTTTCCCTCGCGATAATCTTCTCCACAATCTCCCACGTGAGCGGCTCAATGTACGTTCGATCGGCCGTTGCCGGGTCGGTCATGATCGTGGCTGGATTCGAGTTCACCAGCACCACGTCGTAACCCTCCTCGCGGAGCGCCTTGCACGCTTGCGTGCCGGAGTAGTCAAACTCGCAAGCCTGCCCAATGACGATGGGGCCGGAACCGATGATCAGAATTTTGTGAATGTCGTCGCGGCGAGGCATAGGAGGGGCCAGTCGGGTCTCGATCGGGAGTGGGTAAAATCGCTCCAGCGTAGCATGGACGCCCCGACCCCTTCAACAGGCAGATTGGGCGGTTCGCAATCCCGTTGGCGACAATCGGTTGATGCCGTTTGGGTCCAAATTCGGTGCCCCAGTCGACATTTGCCGTAACTATACTGGGAGCAAGGACTGTGTCCTTGCAACTCTCCGATCGACCGCCATGGCCAAGCACAACCTATTCGCCCGCAAGACGAGCGGTGGTTCCAATCCCGCCGCGCACATGACTTGGGCGTCGAAGACCGTCGCGAGCACGGTAGCAAGAACGCGGCGTTTTCTTTCGCGGCAACTGTGGGCTTGGCCAATCATCGCGGTGCTGGTGCTCTCGTCGCTAGGTTGGTTTGTGAATCGCAAGATCGAAGAGACTATGGAGGCCAGCCTTAAGAGCGGCCTGCAGACGCTACTCGACGTGGAAGTCGCCATGCTGCGCAACTGGCTCACTGCACAAAAAGACACGGCCGTTAGCTTAGCCGACGACGCCGACGTGCGGAAACTCGTGCTGGCGCTGTTTGCTGAGGACGATGCACCGACCGGTCAACTCACGCCGGACGCAGCCGCAAAGCAGTTGACCAAACTACTCAAACCGGCGATGAACTCGCACGATTACGGACAATTCATCGTGCTCGATCGTGAGAAAGTCGTCGCCTCGAGCCGCGCGCAGGCGGTGGGCCTTGAGATCCCTGCCAACCTTGAGTACCTGATCGACCGCGTGTTCGATGGCGAGGCGACTGTCTCGCGCCCTTACAAGAGCCTGTTGAGCTACGTCGATGAGAACGGTCGGGTGCGCGCAGGAGTGCCGATGATGTTTGTGGTGGCGCCGGTCTTGGACGAGCAGCTTCAGGTTGTCGCCGCACTTGGACTACTGATTCGACCTGAAGTGGAGTTCACCCGCATTCTGCAGCGCGGGAGGATGGGTGATTCAGGAGAGACCTACGCATTCGACTCCAGTGGTTTGATGCTGTCGAATAGCCGCTTCGACGACGACCTGAAACTCGATGGACTATTGCAAGAAGATACCGCTTCGATTCTGCAATTGCTGATCCGTGACCCAGGCGGAAACGTGACAGCCGGTTATCGTCCCGACCGGCTGCGTAGTGAAATGCCGCCTACGAGGATGGTAGCCAGTGCCGCGGCGGGAGAGTCGGGCGTCGATGTCACGGGTTATCGCGATTACCGCGGTGTGCCGGTGGTTGGCGCTTGGACGTGGCTCAACGACTACGACTTTGGTGTGGCGACGGAGATCGACGTCGACGAAGCGTTTCGACCACTGACTATTTTGAAACGAACCTTCTGGGGCTTAATGGCTTTGCTGGCCGTTAGCTCCATCGCCATTTTTGTGTTCACGGTCATGATGGCACGGCTGCAGCGGCAGGCCCGACAGGCGGCGATCGAGGCGAAGCAGCTTGGCCAGTACAAGCTCGAGGAGAAGCTCGGCGAGGGGGCAATGGGTGTAGTATACCGTGGGCGGCATGCGATGCTCCGCCGCCCCACGGCCATTAAGCTGCTCGACGCCGACAAGGTGACCGAATTGTCGATTAGCCGCTTCGAGCGTGAAGTGCAAATTACCAGCCAGCTCAACCACCCTAACACCATCGCCATCTACGACTTCGGCCACACGCCCGAAGGGGTGTTCTACTACGCGATGGAGTTCCTCGACGGCATCGATCTGCAAACGCTCGTCGATACCTACGGGCCACAGCCGGCAGGCAGAGTGATCTACATTCTCCGCCAAGTATGCGGTTCGTTGTACGAAGCGCACTGCTCGGGTTTGGTGCATCGCGACGTCAAGCCTGCGAACATCATGCTCAATCGTCGTGGCGGCGAGGGCGACGTGGTGAAGGTTCTCGACTTTGGCCTGGTGAAGGCCCGCGAGGAAGGCGGCGACGAGTCGATGGCCGGCACGCCGCTTTACATGTCGCCCGAGGCGATTCAACTTCCCGGTTCGGTCGATGCTTGCAGCGATCTATACGCGGTGGGCGCGGTGGGATACTTCTTGCTCACGGGGCATCCGGTATTCGAGTCCGACAACCTTGTCGACTTGTGCCAAAAGCACACTTCCGAACCACCTGTGCCACCGAGCCAGCGGCTAGGCGGGCCGGTGCCGGCGGAGCTAGAGCACGCGATTTTGGCGTGCCTGGAGAAGTCCCGAGCCAAGCGCCCGCAAACTGCTCGCGACTTGGCCCGCATATTGATGGCTTGCTCTGCCGCCGCGGAATGGTCGCTCGACCAGGCCGACACGTGGTGGAGCGCCCACGAACGCGGCTCGACGCCGAAATCAACCAGCCAGCCAACTCGGACGGACGATCACGACGCGACAATGCTGTTTGAGTAGTTCGTGTCAGGGGTGTACGAGCGCTATTCGGCGACAGTCTCTTCTCGGGCATCTACGTTGGGGCCCACCACAGTTTCTCCTCCCGCATCCTCGGTATCGCGCTGCTCAAGTTGCTTCTTGAGCTTGGCGTTTTCCTTCTTCAGTTTTTCGAATTGCTTCTGAAGACTGAACTGGTTCTGGCTGGGCGACGACCAGCCAGTGGCGGGTCGTCCATGTAACGATGTGGGCGACGAAAGCACTTGGTCGTCGCCCGCGTCCTCCATTCGCTCGACCTCCACCACCATGTCCATCGCATCGGCGTAACCTTCGTGATACGAACGCAGCTCGGCAAGGACTTTATTGCTTGCTTGTGCTTCAGGTCCTGCGATCCGACAGGTTCGGTTGGTGCCGGGTATGTCGATGTATCCAGACTCATTGATTCGCTGCACAGTTTGCGTTTGCTCTTCGCGGGGGCGTTTCTTCGAGATCGTGAGCTTGATGACTTCGCCCGGCAGCAGCATGGAGGCATGTTCGTCACGTGCGAACCGCTGCAAGAATGATAAGTAGCCATCTGGCGTCGGCGGAGCAACAATTGTCGCCGATTTCCTCGGTTCACCATAGAACACCATGACCTGGGGAACTCTAGTTACTTCGTATTCCTTAGCAACTGCTGGTTGCTTGCTAACATCGATGCGGACGGGACGATAGCGTTTTGCGATCAATCGTTGCACTGCCGGAGTTCGACGGACCATTGCTTCAAGTTTTCGACACGGTGCGCTAATGTCCGGGCTCACAAAGTGGATCAATAGTGGCCGCTTGTCGCGTTTCGCAGCTTGAAGCGAGGATGCAAGGTCCGATGACCAATCGACTGCCGGGAAGGCGAAATCCGGCGCGATTGTGTTGCCGGGTGCCGGAACGGGCCATTCCGCACTTAACGCCGGTGCAGGTGCTGACAATGGTGGTGGAACTGCCAGCATCGGCTGAGGGGCCGAACCATATGGGCTAGGAGTTGGTGGGCTTGCTGGGACAGGAGTAGTGGGCTGGGGTTGATAAGCTGGGACAGCAGCAGCCGGCTGCGGTTGATAGAAGTTCCATCCGGTCGCTGGTTGTGGGACGCTGGCTGCTTTCTTTTGCCGCTCGATCCTCCGCTTGATTTCCACCATCTTGGCCTTGGCCTGGTAGACGTCGGCTTCTTGCAGGATTGCCTCCGCGAGGCCTTCCTCGGCCTTGTTGAGCTCCGCGCCGCTTGCGGTGCCGCGATCGAACATGGTCTTCGATCGCTGATAGCTGTCGCGCTTTGCCTTGGCCATCTTTGTCAGTCCCTCGGCCCGCAACTCCCAGTACTTGAATTCAAGTTCGAGCTGCTCGACGGAAGCATCATCGCCGCCAAGCCCCGGCAGCGGCGCGGTTGCGGTCGATGCCATCGGCTGAATTTTTTGCGCGAACAATTGCATTAACCGCTGCTGGGTCTGCGTCACGTTTTGCTGGTTGCCGCGCAGCACGAGAATGTCATCATCGTTGTCGGTGGTGGCAAACTCGAGTTCCACCCTCGGCCGTTCGGTTTCCGTAGCAGGGGTATCGGGAGCAGCAGGTGCGGCCGGCGCGATTCTTGCGTCGGCCGCTGCCTCTTCGGCCTTAGCTGTTGCACCGTCAAGCGCGAACAGGTCGAATGGTGCGGGCGAAGCATAGCGGTTCAAAGGCCCATTGTTGGCCAACAGCACGCCGGCACCAACTGCGACAAACGTAATCAACGACAGCGCCGGCTTGGCGAGTGCAGCATAGTACATTGCAGAGGCTCCATGATGGGCAAGGGAACTGGCAATCGGCGAAGCACCTCCCGAGGAAGCAGCCGGCGACTTTAGGAAACTACCCGCTGCGGCCGCAGTCGTCGTTCCGAGTGACATCGCGGCGGGACTGGCGCTTGCAGAGACTACAGCAGTCGACATCACAGCCAATCCAATCGACATGGCGATGCCGCGCCGAGCTAGCCGCGTGCGGAGCATCCTTCGGCCACGCGCCAAACGGCCTTTGACCGTAGCAGTGGTAAGGTCGAGCGATTCGGCCGCCGCGCTATGGGTGAGGCCTTCCAAGTAACACAGTATAAGCGGTTCCTGATATCGCTTTGGTAGCGTTCGAAGTTCTTCCATCAGCACGGTTGCGGTATGCTGGCGGTTGACTCGCTCGAGCGGGTCGGATTCGTCGCTCGCTGTGTCGTAGCCGTTGAGCGATTGTTCGGGTCGCGATTGGTTTTTTCGCCACAACGCAATCGAGGTGCGATGCGCCACGCGATACAACCAGCCCGCTGCTGAGTCGCTCGCACGGATGTCTTTGCCGCGCACAGCCAGAATCAGGAACGTCGCTTGAAACGCATCTTCGATGTCCTCTTGCTGGTGCAATACCTGACCACATACCGCCCACACCAGACCAGCGTGCGCGTCGACCAATTGGGCGAACGCCTGCTGGTCGCCGTGGCGGGTGAATCGCATGAGCAACTCACCGTCGGTGGCAACAACGGCGCTGCTGGCGACATCGCCAGCTTCAACCGTATCGTTTCGGCGACTTGCAGCCGTTGTTTGGTTGTAGGACATGGAAAGTTCCAGCTTCGACCGTCCGGCCATGGTCTTCTCATAGTATATGAGCCGCTTCGTCTCGGAACGGACCACAAAAATCAGGCAGATTTCGCCAATTCGCCAAGATTCGATTACAATGACGACCGCGAGAGAGAACACCCATCGTTTGCTGGCATCATTGCGATACGGAAAACTCAGATGAAGTGCCTTGTGTTGCAAGTCGTATGGCTTGCTATTTGTGCCGTTTCGGCGACCTGGACCATCGCCAACCCACCGAATCTTGTCTACATCATGGTCGATGACATGGGCCCGGCTGATGCTGGGTTCATGGGCTCGAAAGCCATTGCAACGCCGAACCTCGACCGCCTAGCCAGTGAGTCGCTCGTGTTCACGGAGTCGTACTCCGGTTGTACTGTGTGTGCTCCATGCCGTAGCGTGCTGCTGACAGGTAAGCATACAGGGCATACCTCAGTGCGCCTAAACACGGGTGGCGTGCCGCTGATGGACGAAGACGTCACGTTCGCCGAAGTGTTGAAGCGGGTAGGATATCGCACTGGCGGCTTCGGAAAGTGGGGCGTCGGCGATATTGGGACGTCGGGCGTTCCGGAGAGGCAGGGCTTCGATCTGTTCTACGGCTACTACCACCAGGTTCACGCACATCGCCACTATCCGGACTTTCTGATCCGCAACAGCGTGAAAGAGACACTTGAAGCAACGCCCAATACTTCACATGGCTACGCACCTCGGCTGATCTTCGAGGAGATGAAACGTTTCGTACGCGACGCTGCGCAAAGTGGTGAGCCTTTCATGTGCTACGCACCGTGGACACCACCCCATGGCAATTACGACTTCCCGAAAGACGATCCGGCCTGGGCGAGGTATGAAGACAAGGACTGGATCGGCAACGAACGCCAACACGCGGCGATGGTGACGTTGGTCGACGGGTACGTTGGCGAATTGGTCACATTGCTCGATGAGCTTGATATCCGTGACAACACGATCCTATTTTTCCACTCCGACAACGGCGCGTCGTTGTTGCCACAACAGTGCCCGAATTTGCAGTCATCGGGCCGATTCCGCGGGACGAAGCGCACGCCCTACGAAGGAGGCATCCGCGCGCCGATGCTTGTGAACTGGCCGGGTCGCATCCAGCCGCGCACGAACAGCCAGTTTGTCGTCTCCGCCCAGGACGTACTGCCAACACTTGCTGACTTGGCTGACGCAAGCGAGCACGTGCCTGATGACGTAACCGGACTCTCGTATGCAGCGGTGCTGCTCGGCGGCGCGCCCACAAAGATGCACGAGTATCATTACTGGGAATGGGAAGCGTGGAATTGGGGGGAGAGTGAGCTGATTCCCGGCGGTCTGATGCAGTCGTTGCGAAAGGGTGATTGGAAGTTGGTTCGTCCGCGCGACGACCAGCCGTGGGAACTCTACAATCTGAGCGAGGACGTTGGCGAGACGGTTAACTTGGCCGCGAAGTATCCAGCCAAACTCAGAGAGCTTGTGGCGCTTGCTAGTGATGCTCGTGTGCCCATGCGCCCACAACGTGAACCTCAACACCCGATGGGACAGCGATTCAACTAGCGCTGTTCGCCAAACGCGATTTCCATCGCCCGGTCGAACCGCGCGCGGAGCAATTGCATTTGGTCGGCGCTCCACCGTTGGCCGACTAGGCTGGCGGTGTGAAGGCCGCCGATCAGGAGAACCGCGATCGGAATCGCAACTAGCGCCCACGGCCACTCACCCAGATACCACTGCACGTATCCGTACACAGCTGCTACCAAAATGGCGAACACGGCACCGAAGTACGAGGCCATCACGCCGGTCCAGATCTCTGGCCGTGGCGAAAACCGGCAGTAGAGCTCCGTACCAGAGTCAATCTCACTGAGCTGCACTGAGAGGTGTGGCGACCAGAGCCGGCGCTCGTGGGGAGCGATCTTGAAATCCAGGCAAGGACCAGCCGACTCGGCGTGGCCCGCCAACTCGGGTGATTCGATCGCCCGTCGGAGCTTTGCCAAGGCGGGATCGACGGAATCGCCGACGCTCAACACAAACGTCGGCTGCATTGCGATTGGGTTCACGACGCGAAACTCGATACGGCGTTGGATGAGAGCAAGGCGTGCCCCTAGCGAACGAGGCGTCAACAGTATCCCTGCATATGGTGGCATGGTGAAGAACCGCATTGTTTGCCAGGTGACGGTTCGCGGCACCCCAATCGGGCTGTGGTCTGCCTAAAAACTAGGCTTTCGCTGCCTGTGGTGCGTTGACACTCTGACGTAACTCGTTTAGCCTAAACAGTTTGGCCCTCGTAGGCCGTGCATCCCTCCCTTGCCGATCGGCAGTTAGCGACTATGTCGGACAAACCCTGGGGCGGTGCCTTCGAGCAGCCGACCGACCAACTGCTGGAGCAATTCAGCGAGAGCGTGAGCTTCGACCATCGGCTTTCTGCCTACGATGTGCGCGGCTCGATCGCCCACGCTCGGATGTTGGCGGCCGTGGGAGTGCTGACGGAGTCGGAGCGGGATGAAATTGTGACCGGTTTGTCCGATATCGCCGCTGAGATCGCCGCAGGCAAGTTCGAGTTTCGCGCCGCGCTTGAAGATGTTCACATGAACATCGAGCGGACGCTGGTCGAGCGAATCGGTGACGCGGGGCGAAAGCTACACACTGGTCGCAGCCGCAACGACCAGGTATCGACCGACTTCCGGCTGTGGATTCGTGACCAGATCGACCACATCGATGCGTTGCTTGCCAACCTGCAGCGGGCATTCGTCCACCGGACTAGTTTGGACGAGAGCGTCATTGTGCCGGGCTACACCCACCTGCAGCGCGCGCAACCGGTGCTCGCCGCACATTATTGGCTGGCGTACTGCGAAAAGCTCAAGCGTGACCGTCAGCGGCTGACCGACTGCCGGCGGCGGGTGAATCAGTTGCCGCTGGGCACTGCGGCCATGGCCGGGACCACGATTCCCATCGACCGGCAGATGGTTGCCGACGAGCTCGGCTTCGAGGGTGTTGTGGCCAACAGCCTCGACTCTTCGAGCGATCGCGACTTCGCGCTCGAGTTCGCCTACGTGCTCACGCAAATCGCGCTGCACCTGTCGGGGTGGGCGGAGGAATGGATTCTGTGGTGCACGACCGAGTTCAACTTTTTAAAGCTGCCAGACGCCTTTTGCACTGGCTCATCGATCATGCCGCAAAAGAAGAACCCCGACGGTTTGGAACTCATCCGCGGCAAGACGGCCCGAGTGGTGGGCAACCTGCAATCGCTCATTACACTCACCAAAGGACTTCCGATGGCCTACAACCGCGACCTGCAAGAAGACAAGGAGCGGGTGTTCGACTCGGCCGATACTGTCGCCGCGTGCTTGGAGTTGGCAGCCCCGATGGTGGCCGGCGCGGAACTCCAGTGCGAGTCGATCTCTAGCGGCATCGACAGCGGGTATCTCGATGCGACGACACTTATGGAGTATTTGATCTCGGTCGGCGTGCCGCAACGAACGGCGCATGAGCTTATCGGCAACCTTGTAGCCACCGCGATGAAGAAAGACTGCCGATTGGCCGACCTGCCGATTGAAGAATTTCAGGCCGCGCACGCGTCCCTCGACGAAAGCGTGTATGAAGTGCTTGGCGTCGACCGGGCGGTCGCTGCGTTTCGCAGCACCGCGTCGACCAATCCCCAGATGGTGGCCGAGCAAGTGGAACTGTGGAAGAAGAAACTGCAAGCTGAGAATTAGGCAACATGAGTGAGCGACTCTTACAACACGGTGATCATCGCCAACTCATTCGGGCGACATGGCGTTGCTCGTTGGCGAGTTGGGCCCGCCTGTTAACCACGCCGCTATTGTGCCTCGTCTCGTTAGTTACTATCGCGTACGCCCAGGAATTGCCAACTTCCGATGAGTGGCAGCCTGCGGTGCCAAGCCCCGCGGCGCTGTCCAACGGGGCCGTTCGCGCTGCATTGGAGCGGCCTAGGGATACGCCCAGCGACTATCTACGGGCGACACTCAACCTGTTAGATCTGGGCGAGCCGGCGCTAGCGCGTAACGCCTTTCATGAACTGAATGAACTTGGGCTGGACGATGCCGCCAAGGCCAAATTGGTGGCCGAGTTTGGCCCCGCGGCGATGCTCAGAATCTCACGAGAGCCAAAACTTGGCCCCAATGTAGGCGCGTTTGTCGATTCGGCGATGGCATCATCGGCAACCGAAGCAGCATCCACCGAGCGGATCGAGAAACTTATCAGTCAGCTGGGAAGCGACAACACTTCTAGCCAGAGCAATGCTGTGGCCGCGCTCGCCGCCATCGGTCAGCCAGCCGTGGTGCCGCTGATTCAGACGCTTGGCAATCAGGCCACCACCGAACAGCAATGCCAAGGTGCGCGCGCGGCGTTACTTCGATTGGGTCCATTGGCCGATCGTCCGCTACTGGCGACGCTCGAATCGGGCGACGACCAATTGGTGTCGGAGGCCGCGACGCTGCTCGCCGATCTCGAATCGACGCACGCAGCACCGCTCATGGCGCTGCGTGCCGTGCAGTCGTCGAGCGGGTCGGCCGTCGAACAAGCCTACCGAGAGTTGACTGGGCAGCATCCCACTATTGAATCCGTAACCGGCCTGCTCGAGCGGACGATCAAGAACACCGAAGGCGGTGCACCGGTGTTCGAGGCTGATGCCGACGACCAAGTTGCTTACTGGGTGTGGGGAGCCAAGCCGGTGAACGACCAGAAGCCATTTGCTCTGACTCTCTCGGTCGCCGATGCCAACCTGCTATATCGCGCCGATCTTGTGGCTCAACTTGCAGAGCTTCGGCCGGGCCTCCCGCGTCTAGATTCGAAGGCTCTTCGACTGGCCATTGAAAGGGTCGATATTCTGGGCCGCAGTGATTTAGCGGTTGGCTATCCTGCGGAAAAGATCGGCGGCCTTTCGGCCCAGTGGCTCAACCAACTTCTTTCCGACGCTCTCGAAGAGAACCAAGTCGCTTCGGCAACGCTGGCGCTGGAAGTCATCGCCGACCGGCGCGACCCTGGAATGCTGATCACGCACAACGGAACGCCGTCGCCTACCGCGCTTGCTCTCGAGCACCCACATCCGTCGATCGTCGTCGCGGCGCTCAAAGCGGTCGCCGCGATCGATTCACCCACGCCGTTTCCTGGTGCGAGCAAGGTGTGCCCAGCGATTGTGCGGTTGGCGACGGCCACCGGACAGAATCTAGTCCTCGCGGGCGCGCCACAGCTTGACGTTGCCGCAAGCTGGTCAGGTGGGCTGGCCTCCCTAGATTTCAATGGCCAAATCGCGGCAACAGGCGAACAACTGATCGATCTGGCCCGCATGCGAGCAGACGTGGAACTCGTTCTCATCGACACATCGATCGGCCGGCCGGCGGTCCGCGACGTGGTTTACCAACTCCGCAGCCAACCGTCCACTGGGCTCGTTCCAATTGGGTTGTTTGCCCGCGAGTCGCAGTTGGCCGCCGCTCGGCGGATTGCATCTGAGCACACGCGAGTGCTGGCCTTTCCCCGACCCCACACCGACGAAGCCCTTACCGGTGCCGCCGAACAGTTGTTGCCGCATCTGCCGGTCAACTGGCCGACGGCCGATGAGCGACTAGCGTACGCCGATACAGCCATTGCCGTGATGAACCAACTGCTCGGCGAAGACCGCGATTTCTACCGTTTGCGTGCGGCCAGCGCGATGATCGCCCGGAGCATTCACCCCAACACTTCGAGCGCAGCGGCGTGGGACTTGCTGTCTCGGCTTGGCACTCGCGATAGCCAAGTCGCGCTACTCGCCAATGCGAGCGCTCCGGCACTCGATATCGAAACGCGGCGCGCCGCCGGCGCCGCCTTCGACAAAAGTGTCAAGCAATTCGGCCTGCGACTCACTTCGGGAGAGATCGTGCGGCAGTACGACTTGTACAACGCCAGCGAAACCGCCGACCGTGAAGAGCAACAGGTATTGGGCTCGTTGCTCGACACCATCGAGGCAGGTCGCGAGCAACATAATGATGAGCCTCGCTGATGTTGTTCGACGCAAAGGCACGAAGATAGAAAGGCGCGCAGAGGATGTTGTTACTTTGGAAAACCAAATTGAACTTTCCCCACATCTAAATTGAAACTGCCATTAGATCATTTCAAGCCGCGGTTAGACCGTGAGTGCCCTTCGATCACCAGTTGTTGCTGCGGTCCATTGTGCGCGTCTTTGCGAGTCTCTGCGTCTTCGCGTCTTTGCGTCAAGAACCCACTAGTAAGCACGTGCCTTTGACGAACGGACAACCCGCTTCCACGCTCCCATTGCCGGGCATTATTGGCTCGAGTCAGGCGATGCTCGAGGTGTATCGCACTACCCGTCAGGTGGCACGCTCGAACGCATCGGTGTTGTTGCTCGGCGAGACGGGAACGGGGAAAGAACTCGTGGCCAAGGCGGTGCACGAACTCTCCGACCGCCGCGTCCGGCCGTTCGTGAAGGTAAATTGCGGAGCGCTTTCTGAGAATCTACTCGAAAGCGAACTGTTCGGGCACGTGAAAGGAGCCTTTACGGGCGCGGTGTCCGATCGCGCTGGGCGATTCCAGAGCGCCGACACGGGAACCATCTTTCTCGACGAGATCAATTCCACGACGCCGCTATTGCAAGTCAAACTGCTCCGAGTACTGCAAGAGCGCGAATTCGAACGTGTGGGAGGCGATACGACGATCCGAGTCGACACGCGGATTGTCTCGGCTAGCAATCGCAACCTGCTCGAAATGGCGACCGATGGCACGTTTCGCGAGGACCTCTACTATCGTTTGAACGTGGTGCCAATTCACTTGCCGCCCTTGCGCGAACGGCGCGAAGACATTCCGGAACTCGTCGGCCACTTCCTGAATATCTACAACGAAGGCAACGACCGCTACGTTACGCATATTCACCCCGAGGCAATGGAGTCGCTTCAGGCGTATCGTTGGCCAGGCAACGTACGAGAGCTGCAGAACATCATCGAACACGCGGTGGTAATGGCGACCGGCGACGAGCTTACGCCCGACGTGTTGCCCGGCGTCGTTCGCGGCGAGATCGACCCGACCATTTCCAGCGCTGCACCGAAGTTCGATTTCGACTCGCTGGCCCAGCACCTGGTGGTGGAGGGCCTATCGAAGGCAGATGACAAAGCCGTCGACCTGCATAGCCGCATTGTCGATCGTGTCGAGCGTGAGGTCATCGCCCAAGTACTCGACCAATGCCAAGGCGTCCAAATCAAAGCCGCCAGCCGCTTGGGCATCAATCGAAACACGCTGCACAAGAAGATTAAGGACTACGGATTGGATAATGACTTGTGACAACTGAGAACCAAGCGGTTGGCTACTTCGAACTACCTTGATTGGTCATTCTCTTGTCTGGCATTTCCGTTTTTTGCTTCGCCGCCTCTTACACCATCGCGCTCGTTTTCGAGGTCGCGGGGCTGTGGGTGCGGTTTGGGTGGCATCGGGCGGCCATGTTGGTGATGGCGGTCGCTGGGTTGCTGGCGCACACGCTCTATTTGGCGAGCATTTCCAATAAAGACGTTGCTATCCTTGGCAGCGCTGAAAACTGGTATCTAGTCGTCGCTTGGGTTCTGGCCGCGTTCTACCTTTGGGTTGTTTTTACTTCGCCCGGATCGGCGATGGGACTATTCGTTCTGCCGCTGGTCCTGGCGATCATCGCCTTTGCCGAGGGCGCCAGCCACGAACCATTCGCGGAGCAGCGCGCCTCCGAGTTTTGGAGCGGCCTGCACGGCACCTTGATGATGCTTGCCACCGTAACCGTATGCGTTGGATTCGCGGCCGGGCTAATGTACCTGATTCAAAGCTGGCGGCTCAAACACAAGCTACCCGCCACACCCAGGTTTCGATTGCCCAGTCTCGAATGGCTCGAACGTACGAATAGCCGGTCGCTTGGTATCTCAGCAGTACTTGTCGCAGGTGGGTTTCTGTCGGGAATTGTACTCAGCCGCATTCGACATGGAGGCGAGGCCGACTACCGACTGTTGGCCGATCCAGTTGTGTTGTCGCTGCTGGTGATGCTGGTGTGGCTGGTGGCTGCCGAGCTGTTTCGTTTGTGGTACCCCGCCGCTCGCACCGGCCGCAAAGTGGCGTATCTCACGCTCGCATCGTTTGGCTTCTTGGTGATCACACTTATCACTTTCACCGTGACCGACATACACGGCACGCCGCCTGCAAATGCCGGCCGACGTGACGCGGTGACACTGCAAGCCACTAGTGGCTTGCCTTGCAGTGCGAAACCGACTACCAATCGCTCAGCCAACAACGATGTGGAGATCCAAGCATGAACCTCCGCATGGTTGGTTGCACCCACCACGAGTCGAACATCGCGGTTCGCGAACGTCTTGCGTTCACGCCCGATCAGGCTGCGGATGCCCTTGCCACGTGGCGTGCATCGCACCCGGATGTCGAGGCCGTGCTGCTCTCGACTTGCAACCGAGTGGAACTCTACGCCGCCACCGCCGGCGATGGCCCGCCACCCAACGAGAGCATGGTGGCCGAGTATCTTACCGGCTGGCATTCGATTCCGCTGGAAGAAGTTGCCGGGCATCTGGTGTCGCTCGACGGTCGGGCAGTAGTCGAGCACTTGTTCCGCGTCGCGGCCAGTCTCGACAGCATGGTGGTTGGCGAGCCGCAAATCCTGGCCCAAGTCAAACAGGCGTACGAACTAGCGTGCGAGCTTGGGTCGGCGGGGCCACACATGCACGGCTGCTTCCAAGCAGCGCTTCGCGTGGCCCGTCGAGTGACGGGCGAAACCTCGCTGCACCGGCATCGCGTGAGTATCCCCAGCGTAGCCATTGCCGACTTCGCCGGTCGCATATTCGAAACGTTCGACGATAAACACGTACTGGTGATCGGCGCCGGCGAGATGGCCGATGAGACACTCCGTTATCTGCAAGACGCCGGCGCGCGACGCTTCACACTGCTCAATCGCGACCCGAAACGTGCCGAGGCCCTGGCGACCGAGTGGAATGCAACGGTCGCGCCGTGGGGCGAATTGCATCAACAGCTTGTTCGCGCCGACTTGGTGATCTCCACCACCGGCGCGGGGCATCCGATTGTGACTCTCGACTATTTCCGCAAGCAGATTGCAGCCGAACGAAAACAACGTCCGCTGTTCATTCTCGACTTGGCCTTGCCGCGCGACTTCGAACCATCCATCGGCGACGAGCTTGGTACGTACTTGTACTCGATCGACGACTTGTCGCTCGCCTGTGAACAAAATCGCAAGAGCCGCGAGCGAGAATTGCCGCGCGCCGAGCATATTATTTCCGATGAAACAGTACGGTTCTTGACCGACGCACGCATGCAAACCTCTTCGCCACTCATCGTTCAACTCCGCGAAGAATGGGATGTCGTAAAACAAGCCGAACTGGCCCGGCTAATGAACAAGCTGGGCGACGTCGACGAGTCGACCCGCCAGGAAGTTATCCGCTTCGCCGACCGACTGATGAACAAACTCCTCCATCCCCCGATCCAATCGCTTCGCGACGAAGCCGAACGCGACAACCACCGCGGACTACTGGAGGCCCTTCGACGGCTTTTTCAATTGAGGGAGTGATTTGCGTAATGCTTCGGGTAGTTTGGGTCCTTGTCGACCAGATTTGTCGGTAATCTGTCGACCGATTTGGGTACAATCATTTACGGTATTTCTCTCGATTCTCAGGTGGAACTGCGGTGGCCGTGCCTCAAGACCTCGACGATACCGGCAAGTACCTCACGGACGACCAATTCGCCGACAAGTTCTTTGCTAATCCCCAGCAGCAGCTTTGGTACCAGTTTGGGGCGCAGTCACACGCCGGTAAGGTGCGTGAAAACAATGAAGACCATTTCGTGGTCGTCGAGCGACTGCGTGTGAGCAAGCTGCTGCTAACGAATCTCGACCGCGGCGCCGGCGCGCTGGGTGAAGAGACCACGTATGCTGCCGTCGTCGCCGATGGCATGGGGGGTGAACGGTTTGGCGAGTTTGCCAGTCGCCTAGCGCTGGAAACGATGTTCGATTTGGCCGAGAAGGCTACCAGTTGGGTGATGAAGTTCACTGACTTCGAAGCCCAACAGATTCGCCAACGGGTCAAGGCGTATGTGCAGGGAATCCAATCGGCGCTGCAGGAATACACGCGGGCCGATCCGGCGCTAGTCGGCATGGGTACCACTTGGACCTCGGCGCTCTGCTTGGGACCCGACGTGCTCGTAGTGCACTTGGGCGACTCGCGGGCGTACACGCTTAGGCAGGAAGAGTTGCGCCAAGTCACGCACGACGAAACAGTTGCCCAAGCGTTTATCGATGCTGGGAAAGAGCCGCAATCGGTGCAACAGTTTCGCCACCTGCTACTCAACAACTTCGGCGGCGACAAACAAGACGTATCGGCCCAGATCCACCACCTACGTTTAGCCGAAGGCGATCGATTGCTGCTGTGCACCGATGGTCTTACCGACATGCTCATGGACGACGAAATCTCGCAGATTCTCCAAACGGTCGAAGACGTTCAACAGGCTGCCGATACGCTCGTCGAGCGCGCCCTCGATGCCGGTGGTAAGGATAACGTGACGGTAATAGTGGTGAGCGCAGGCTGAAATTCTGCCTGTGAAGTTCTGGTGAACGCGGCAAACGCACGGTTGCCCCGTGGCCGTTTTGTGGCCTACACTCTTGGTACAGGGACTCAGTCATTTCAGGTTGGTGCTCCATCGGAACTGGAGCAATCGCCCAGACCATCTCGTCGTGCCACAAAATCGTGTGAAGGGGTCCCTGCCATGCTCCGCGCGTGCTTCCGCGTTGCGTTCATTTGCTCATTCATGTCCGTAGTCAATAGCTTGGCGTTTGCGCAAGAGCAGGCTGCGACCGAGTCGTCCACGCAGGGAGCGGAAGACTTCCTCCGCTCGTACACCGTGGCCTTTGGCGAAGGCGACGCCGGCAAACTTGCCGCGTTTTGGACCGCAGACGCCGAATGGGAAAGCACCGCTACTGGCGCCGCGTCGAATGGGCGAGATGAAATTACCGCCGACTTCCAAGCGTTCTTCGACGAGAACCCAGGCGCCAAGCTCAACGGCACCATCGATTCGATCAAGGAGGTGGCACCCGGCGTGGTGTGTTTGGACGGCCAAACCACGTTGATGCTTCCCGACGCCGAACCGCGGCACGGCGGCTTCCACGCAGTGCTTACCTCCAGCGATGGCAAGTGGCAATTGGCCAAGGTGGTCGAATCCGCGCCGCCACTACTTGAGGACACCACAGGCAAGCTGGAGCCGCTTAGTTTCTTTGTGGGCCAATGGCAGGACCAAGGTGACGGCCCGGCTGTGAACACTACCGTTCGTTGGGGCGCCAACCAAACATTCTTGATTCGTTCGTTCACCATCGACGACGAGGAGCAAACCTCGCAAGGAACGCAGGTGATTGGATGGGACCCAATCGAGAACTGCGTGCGGTCGTGGTCGTTCTTTTCCGACGGCTCGTTTGGCGGTGGCACCTGGACGCACTCGGACAACGAGTGGAATGGTCGCCTGTGGCAAACGCTGGTCGATGGCTCGGCTTGTTCGGGCACGCAGGTGATTCGGATCGTCGACAACGACACGCTCGAGGTTGAGAACATTGGCCAAGAGATCGATGGCGAACCGCTGCCTTCGCAGCCAGCGGTTCGGGTGGTTCGGGTAGCGGATGAATACACAGCGGTCGATGCTAGCGAGGAGGAATAATCGGATGAAACGTCTACTCGTAGCAGTTGCATTATTGGCCGTGATTCTGTTCACTGCCGAAAGCTGTTTCGCCATTCGTGGCGGCGGCGGCCGAGGCGGTGGTGGGGGTGGCGGTGGAGGAAGGGGCGGAATGCGCGCCGGCGGTGGCGGCGGACGCTCGATGAGTGCTCCCCGCATGGGCGGCTCTCGAGGCGGCTCGCGTGGTGGGATGTCGCGACCACAAATGAGTCGCCCCCAGTCGCGACCTCAGGTGAACCGTTCGCGGCCACAAATGAGCCGGCCACAAACGCGACCCCAAATTAATCGTCCGAGTCGTGCTTCGGGTGGGCTTAATCCTTCGCGGCCTTCGAGTTACCCAGGCCGCGGGTCGGCGAGCAACCGACTCCCCAATCGACGACCGAACTCCAGCACACCGAACTTTGCTGGGCGACCATCGTCCCCCAATCGGCGTCCCGACGCGCGCCCGAACCGTCCTGATTTCTCGCGGCCCTCCAACCGTTCGTCCATCGGCCAAAGGCCGAATCGCCCTGGATCGACACCGGGTGGAATTGCCGGAAACCGTCCTGGTGGTCGACCTGGATCTGACGGGCGACCTAGTGCCGGCACGCGCCCAGGCGGACGCCCGAGTGCGGGCGACTTGAGCGACTTCTTGGGAATCCAGCGGCCTTCGACTCGCCCCGGCGGACGTCCCAACGATCTTGCCGGCCGACCGACTCGTCCCGGCACGCGCCCTGGCGCGGGCGATCGTCCGACTCGACCGACACGGCCGGGCGCTGGCGATGGTTCGCGGCCCGGTCGACCGTCGACCCAGCCAAGCCGACCGAATCGACCCGACCGCCCAGATCGGCCAAGTAGGCCCTCGCGTCCTGGCACCGGTGACGGAGGCGATCGACCTGGACGTCCCGGTGCTGGCGGTGATCGACCAGGGCGACCCGGGGCGGGAGGCGACCGACCTAATCGTCCGAACCGACCAGGTGGCGGTGATCGACCACCTTGGATGGGCGGCGGTGGTGATCGGCCCAACCGACCGAATCGGCCAGGAGGTGGATGGTGGGACCGTCCGGGCTCGGGCGGCATTCGCGATCGTTGGCCACGGCCCGGTCGCCCCGGTTACGGCATGGGCAACTGGTACAACCGCCACCCCAATCGACGCGCTCGATGGGGTTATTGGGGTAACTCGGTGCGCCACAACTGGCGGCACTACCACTACCACAACAACTGGTTCAACGCCCGCTGGTGGAACAACCACTACCACTACATTGGCGGCTGGCACTACGGCTATTGCTTCAACCGCTATCCGTATTCGTATTGGTGGACCGTTCCCACATTCGGTGCGCTGACTAACTGGTTTACTTGGTCGACTCCCGCCGTCTACTGGTCGGAGCCGATCTACTACGACTATGGACCAGGCGGCAATGTGTACTACGAAAACAACAACGTGTACATCGATGGCCAAAATGTCGGCACGGCGGCCGATTTCGCCGCTAGCGCCGCGACGTTGGCCACGGTGCCGCCGCCAGAGGACGAAGCGGCTGCCGAAGAGGCCGACTGGATGCCGCTGGGAACGTTCGCCATTTCGACCGACGAGGATGAGACCGAGCCCACGCGGATCATCCAACTGGCCGTGAACCCCGAAGGCATCGTCAGCGGCACCGTGTTCAACACGGCTACCGACGACGCCAAGACCGTATCGGGCCAGGTCGACAAGGAGACACAGCGTGTCGCCTTTCGCATCGGCGAAAGTGACGACGTGGTGATCGAAACTGGCTTGTACAACCTCACGCTCGACGAAGCACCCGTGATGGTGCATTTCGGGCCCGAAAAAGTCGAATACTGGCTTCTCGTGCGACTCGAAGCACCTGAGGAGGAGTAAGCGGTTTAATACAGGGCGCGGTGCGGGGTGATGCGTGGGCGCGCACCACGCCGTATAATTGCGAGTAGCCGAGCGCGTCGGTGCCGTGGTTGCACCGATCGTTCGTGTTGCAATGCAGTCGTTCAAAATGAGTTGAAAAAGGAGAACTCTGGCATGATCGAACCCATTCCTGCCCCCAGCGATCACATTCTGGCCTTTCGTCTGTCGGGCAAGTTGCACGACGAGGACTACAAGACGTTTGTGCCGATGGTCGACAAGGCGATCGCCGACGACGGCAAGATTCGCGTGCTCGCTCAGTTTCACGACTTCCATGGTTGGGATGCCCACGCCCTGTGGGACGACATCAAGTTCGCCACCGAGCATTGCACCAAAATCGAACGGATCGCCCTGGTAGGCGAAAACACGTGGGAAAAATACATGGCGATCGTCTGCAAGCCGTTCACCATGGCCAAGGTGAAGTACTTCGACGCCGAAAAAGTCGACGACGCGTTTGCGTGGCTGAGTGAGTAGGCCCGCGATCCAGCCGATACGCCGCAACGCATTCTCATTTCGCGATACGCCGTAGCCATCGTTTGCAGCAATCTTTCGAACGGCGCCATACGGCCACCGCCGCGGGTACCATCGGATCCGACGTTGGGTACTCGCGGCGAATGAGGTCGATCCGGCAATCGTACTCCGTATCGATCAATTCCAAGTCGCGCTCGAACCGCCGCGCGCGGGTCGACCGCAGTTCGGCCACTTCGGCAAAGATTCGTTCGGCTTCTGGCGACATGTGCATGGGTTCAGTATAGCGGGAGTTAAGCGGCGCTGGCGTTTCCGGCGCTAAAACACATCCTCGACTTTCTCAAACTTCAATCCAGGGAAAGCATCCCGCAACTGATCTGTGGCTGCTGCTGTCAATTCGCAGTCTCCAAGTTCAATCACCTCAATTGTTTCTAGCGATAACAGTAGAGGAACGAAAGAATCGTCAATCGCTGGGCCGAGTCGTAAATGAAGCGCCGTGCCCTCAACAGGATTCAGGTCTTTGAGCAACGTAAACTCGTGAATGGGTTCCAGATCCGCTGCGGTCCCACTAAATGTGGACAGATCGATCCACCTGCATTGCAGACCCTTTTCGCAAGAGAATCTTACACCAGTTGATTCAAGAGTCGATTGGGCGTTGTGTACACGAGTCCAAAGTCTCTCCGTTCGCTGTCGCTTCTCGACCGCTGCCCGGTACGGTGCCTCAGCCCGCCAGTCTTGGTACGCCACAGATATCGCATATACAACGGCTCCAGCCGTGCAAGCTGAGAGCACAGCAAGTGGAACTCGTTTCAAGTTGCTACGTATGATCTGTCCTCCAGCCAAGGTTGAGACCACCAGGCTGATACCCGATTATAACGCACGACTACGCTGCAGAGACAAAACCTTCAAACTGCTAATCAATCTCACTCCCCTCTCGTGTCACAACAAAACTCACCAGCGCCAATACCACGGCCGCCACCGGTGGCCACGCCAGAAATCCAAATTTGTTCCAGGCCAGCATGCCTGCGACCAAGGCGCCCGCGCCGTAGGCGGCGAAGTTAGATAGTTGGCGCAGGGTGTTGGTGCGAATCTGAGGGTTGTTGTGCCGGCGCGTCAGCATGTTGGTTGCCGACGACACGATAGCTACCAGTGTGGAGGTGAACACGATGGTGTTGACGCCCGGCGCGTTCACGATTTTTGCTGCCACGCCTTGCACGCCCATGGCGAACGAGCAGAGCAGTATCAGCAGGCGCTGGGCGACGTCGTCGGATATTTCGCCGCTGGTTTGCCACGCCACCGCGAACACCGCCAGGCAGGTGGCTTCGAACAACAGCAGCCCTATCAGCTTTGCCGATCGCAGTGAGGTCGCCGCTTTCGGATCGGTAGCGGCGGAACTTGCCATCGCGCCGAGCACGAAACCAACCAAGGCGAGCGCCGGCCGCGATGCCGCATCCCAGTCGCCATCGCTAATCGCGATGCCCAACAGCGCCGCATTGCCCGTCATTGCCGAAGCGAACACACGGTCGAGCGTCAAGAACGCAATCACGTCCAAGCTGCCCGAAGCGAACGCCAGACCGCAAATTCCAAGATTGGCAGTGGCTCGCAGCGCACCGTTCGTCGTTCGGTCCGTCGCGTTCGCCGGGCTCACTCTTCTTGCCATTTGATCTGGAACTCGATTTCCTCGGCGCCGACTTCACGCTGGTGCTCCAAGTGGAACTCAGCACGGTTCGCCCACCAATAGCCCCTTTTGTCCCATCTACGGAAAAACGATTGTAGGGGACTTTATTCATCCCCGAACATCCCTGTCGATCTTCGTTTGCTCTGTGTTTCTCGATGTATTTTCACTTCGCCGGCGAGTTGGGAAACGTCCAATTGTCCACTGGTGCGTACCAAAATGGACAATTGAATTGGGAAGGACCAAAAACGAAGACCCCAATCGCCAATCAATCTCCCAACTTCCACCAAACCGTTGCCCTCGGTTTGTCGTTAAACAAGAATCCCTGACCCCTGGCTTCTGATTCCTCATCCCCGCAAAGGCGGACGTCCGCCGGCCACGCCACGTACCACTTCTACACAAGACGAGAACTCCGGGCCGTACGGAGCAGGAGTGGTCCCTTGAAAACGTGCCGACTTCAGCCGTCACGCCGGTAGCTACCAACCACTCCACAAACTCACCGATCACAGCCCGGCTCGCCTTTGCGCGTGTACGCAAACTACCGGTATGTGGGTGCAAGTTACCACAGTCGGTGGCTCACTTTCCACCAAAAAATGGAGCAATAATCGGGTATCATTGATGGGTGGTTGGAGCGCGAGCGCAAGGTGCGATGAGCACGCTAGATGGTGCGTTACGCCGGAGCTCCAACCACCCTACGAACTGTCGCTGCTACCCGAGACGACGGAGTACCCACCAAATGCCAAACACCGAAATCGAAGACGCGCCCGAGGCTGCCGAAGCCGAGACGATCGTTCGGCCGAAGCGCGATGTTCGCGAGCGGACGAAGAGAAAGCGTCAGCCGTCGTATGCCGTGTTGTTGCACAACGACGACGTCAACGGGTTTGAGTTCGTGGTTGGCGTACTGCAAAAGGTGTTTGGCTACGACGTTGCTAAATCGTTCGAGTTGACCACAACCGCGCACGTCAAGGGTCACAGCATCGTTTGGTCGGGCACGCTCGAGTTGGCCGAACTGAAGGCCGACCAAATCCGCTCCTGCGGAGCCGACCCCAATCAGGGGTCCAACGGCGCGCTACCTCTAAGAGTGAGCATCGAACCGCAGGAGTGAGCCGGTCGTTACCGAGTTTCAATCGAATCAATGAAACTTGTGGCCGCCTTCTTGAAAGCGCGCGTGTCGCCTTTGGCCCGACACAGCGTCTGAAGACCCTGGAGCATGGCGAAGAAACTCATGGCCGCGTGGGTGGGTGTGCCCTCGAAGTCTAGCGAACCTTCTTTTCTGCCTTGGGCAAAGATTTCGGCGAATCGGCCGATCGCGCCACTGGCCGCTTCGCTCAACTGCTGGGCCGCCTCGGGCGAAAGCGACTCGAAGCCTGAGCCGATGGCGTTCAGCAGGCAAGGCCGGCCTTGCTTGAGGCCGCGCTCGAAAATCTCGGCAACGCGCCGCAGCTTGTCCGGCGCTCGCAGGTCGAGCTCCACCACCGTTGCGTACTCGGGCCCATGCTTGGTGCCGCACCGCTTGATGAGCGCGGACGCGAGTTCTTCCTTGTTCTTGATGTGGTGGAAGACGCTCGGCTTTCGCAGGCCCACGGCATTAGCCAGGTCCTGAAACGTGAGGCCGTTGAGCCCTCGGTTCTGGACGATTTCCTCGGCCGCTTCGAGCAACTTTTCTTTCATTTCTAGATTCTACCAACCGATCGGTTGACTCACAAGCCACGAGCGGATATTCTACCAACCGGTTGGTTGTTTAGTTGGCGGGAGCGCCGTCAGTTCAAACGAAGGTCCAGTCGTGTCAACGACGCGGTTTCAAGGAGATTTTGATGCAGTCCAACGTCTATACCATCGCCGTCCTGCTCGCCCGCGAAGGCCGCTTGGACGACCTGCTCGCCACGCTCGAGTCGCTAGCCAGCGAAACCCGCCAGGAGCGCGGCTGCATCGAGTACGGCTTCTACCACGACTCGACCAACGCGAACACAGTGCTTTCCTTTGAGCGTTGGGTCGACGCCGAAGCGGAAGACAGCCACTGGCAGACCTCGCACCTCAAGCAAGCGATCGACGCGATGGACGACATCCTCGCAACGCGGCCGCAGATATTTAGGGCGAAAAAGATCATCTGAGTGTCGCGGGTTCAGTCCACCAAACAACCACCACGAATCGGGAGAGAGAAGCAATGTCGAAGCGAATTCTGATTACCGGGGCAGCTACTGGATTCGGCCGCGGAACCGCCATTGGACTCGCCAAAGCAGGCCACACCGTGATTGCAGGCGTCGAGATTTGGCCACAGGCAACCACTCTGAAGAACGACGCGGCGGCGGCAGGCGTTGAGCTGGAGATACTGAAAATTGACCTGACGAATCCCAAAGACCACGCGGTGGCTCACGCCCACGACATTGACATCCTGGTCAACAACGCGGCAACCGGCGAGACGGGCCCGGTTGCCGAGATACCCGTCGATCGCATTCGCCGCGTCTTCGATGTCAATGTGTTCGGAACACTCGAGTTCACTCAGCCGTTCGTTCGCCAATTTGTTGAACGCGGTCATGGCAAAGTCGTTTTTGTATCGTCGATCGTTGGTTTCTCGACGTTTCCGTTTCTGGCTCCCTACTGTGCCTCAAAGCACGCGCTGGAAGCGATCGTGCAGTTGATGCGGGAAGAGCTGGAAGGGACCGGAGTGCAGGTTTGCACCATTAACCCAGGACCCTTCTCGACGGGTTTCAATCACCGCATGTACGATACGCTCGACCAGTGGTACGCCCCCGGCAAGAACTTTAGCGACGAAGGCCCCATCCGAGAAATACAGAAGAAATTCGTGGGCGAAGAGTTAGAATACGACCCGCAAATCATGATCGACCGGATGGTTGAAGTGATCCCCATGGAGCACCATCACTTCCGCACGGTTTGCCCCGAGGAAGTCATCGAGGGCTGCAAAGACTATCAAGCAGCGCTCTGGGAACTCAAAATCTAAAGTCGCAGTTGCTACCATCCCGACCCGCCCGACGAGTAGAGGAACAAAGCGCGATGAAGAAAGTGTTTGTCATCAATGGCCACGAGCAGTATGAGTTTGCCAAGGGAGAACTCAATCGATCGTTGACTCAAATGGCGCTGGACCATCTGGTCGCCAACGGCTACGAGACAAAGCTCACTACCATGCAGGATGAATGGGAAGTCGACCCCGAGATCGAAAAGCACCAGTGGGCCGACGCCGTGCTGCTCCAAACGCCAGTCAACTGGATGGGTGTCCCTTGGAGCTTTAAGAAGTACATGGACTATGTGTACTCCTTCGGCATGGATGGCAGGCTGTGTGCCGGCGATGGTCGGACACGCAAAGACCCGTCGAGGCAATATGGCACGGGCGGCACGCTGACAGGCAAGAAGTACATGCTCTCGCTCACGTTCAATGCTCCTGCCGAGTCGTTCAACGATCCAAGCCAGACGTTCTTCGGCGGCAAGAGTCCGGACGATTTGTTTTGGCCGATGCATTTAAACTTCAAGTTCTTCGACATGTCGCCGCTCAAGACGTTTGCGTGCCACGACGTGATGAAGAACCCGCAGATCGAGTACGACTTCGCCCGTTACCGCGAGCACTTGGCAGAGTACTTCCCGGCCACACGTTAATATCTGCAGACCAAATCGCACCATGCAGCGCCAGCTTGAACCCGAAGTGATGGATTCCGAAGCCGAAGCCGTGGCGTACGACCGGATGGATCATGCGGAAGTGAATCGGTTGTTCGTCGACGATTTGCTGAATGCGATCGGCGCGCTGGACGGCGAAACGCGTGTGATCGATTTGGGTGCAGGGACGGCGCAGATCCCGATCGAGTTATGCAGGCGCGACAAGAGAATTCGTGTGCTAGCAGTCGACGCGGCCGCCAGCATGTTGGGAGTTGCCCAAACCAACGTCGCCGCGGCGGGGCTTGAGGAGCAGATTCAGTTGCAGCTTGTTGACGCAAAGCAGCCGATCGCGGGTCGATTCGACGTGGTGATGAGCAACAGCCTGGTGCATCATTTGCCCGAGCCGGCGGTGTTTTTCGAACGCTCGAAAGAGCTGGTAGAGCCGGCGGGGCTGGTGTATGTTCGCGACCTGTGCCGCCCCGCCGATGAAACAGAGTGGCGGAACCTGGTGCAAACGTACGCCGCCGACGAGTCTCCGCACGCGCGGCAGATGTTCGCCGATTCGCTCAAAGCGGCGCTCACGGTCGACGAGGTCCAGCAATTCGTAGCAGCGCACGGATTCGATCGGGCAACCGTCTCGGCCACATCCGATCGACACTGGACATGGTTGGCGCGAATGCCCGGCTAGCGCCGTCCGCTGGGCGTATCGCGGGTCAAATCCGAGCGACTTGCGTTCCACTCACGCGACGAATGAGTCGCCGCATTTCGAGGATGCTGATCGTTGCCAGCACGCGATGGACCGGCAGACTAGTGGCAACCACGACGTCGTCGATTTGAGTTGCCGAGGTTGCAATGGCCTCGAGTACCGTCTTCTCCACTTCGTTAAGCGAGAGCTCAGCCGCGTGGCGCAATTCGCCTCCCTCGGGTTGGGGAATGGGCGCGGTGGGATGCGAAAGTTCGCTGAGGATGTCGTCGACGCTCATCACAAGTTTTGCGCCGTCCTGAATCAACCGGTGACAACCGCGCGACTGGCGGCTCGTCAGCGCGCCAGGCACAGCCATCACGTCACGACCTTGCTCGGCGGCGTGCCGCGCGGTGATAAGCGCGCCGGAACGGTCGTCGGCCTCCACCACGACCACAGCCAGCGACAAACCACTGATCAAACGATTCCGCTGCGGGAACGAGCCGGCGACGGGCGGCCTGCGCGGTGGGGCTTCGCTTAACAGGCAGCCGTTGGCGGCGACTTCGTCGGCCAGTTGGAGATTCTCAGCGGGCGTGATTTGCAGCAAGCCGCCCGCGATCACGGCCACAGTCCGCCCACCGGCACTGAGCGCTCCTCGGTGCGCGGCGGCATCAATGCCTCGGGCGAGTCCGCTAACCACCGTCACGCCCGCCCGCGCTAAACCAGCGGCCAGCAACTCGGCTTGCTGCTTGCCATAGCTGCTGGCGTGCCGAGTGCCAACCATGCCAACCGCCAGTGCGTCGTCGACGAGTAGCGTGCCACGCAGATAGAGCACTTGCGGCGCGTCTTCGATGTGTTCGAGCCCAGCGGGATACTCGTCGTCGCACCGCCGCACGAGGCAAATTCCGTGCTGTTCGGCGGTGCGTAGTTCGTCGGCGACCTCCGCCTCGCGCGGCGCGTGGGCGATTCGCGAGACGATCTTGGGTCCGATGCCGTCGACGCGCAGCAATTCCTGGCGCGATGCCGAGAGCACCGCCTGGGAACTGCCAAACGCGGAGAGCAGATTGCGATGCAGTCTCGGTCCGACGTCTCTTACCAGACCGAGCCGCACGTCGGCCAGCAGTTCGGGCGACCAATCATCCATCTTTGCGCTCGACGACACGAAGGGCGAAGCGTATAGAATACGCCCATCGTAGTCGCGCCGTCGCGACGATGCAAAACATCATGCAATTACTTAGGCAACCGCGGGATGCTCCGGACGAAGTCTACCCGCCATGCAGATGAACTTCACCAGTTCGGCAACGCTCTTGGCCTGCATTTTTCGCATGATTTTCGAGCGACGTAGCTCTACCGTGCGAAGGCCAATACCTAGTCGCTGGGCAATCTGCTTATTGGCCAACCCGTCGAGCATGGCGTCGACCACCTCGTTCTCGGCGGCCGTGAGCAGTTCCAATCGGCTACGCATTTCGGCCATTTGGGCCTTACGTGCCGCTTCGGCGTCGGCATGCTCAAGCGTCTTGCTGAAGCGCTGCCAAAATTGCTCGCGATCGCATGGCAATTCGACGACGTCGCTCGCGCCTTGCTTCATGAGTTCGACTGCTTGAGATACCGAAGTCGCCGAACTGGTTATGACCACCGGTACGAGGTTGGCAAGGTGGCCAACGTCAGTCAACGTACCGTTTGTCAAACTCGAACCCGACCCGGCAACAATGGCAATGTCCGGCGAATCGCTCGGAGATTGGTCGTTGCCGGAAGCTTGCCGTTCAAGCTGGCGAGTTAACGACTGGGTCGAATCGTAACGGGAAACCTGAATGCCGTAGGAAGAGATCGTTGATGCGGCAAAGTCGGCTTCCGCCGCGGTTTTGGCCACAATGGCCGCCTGACGAGGAATGTAGTTCACGTTTCGGACTCGCTTATACCATTGGCGTTGGCTGGAAGCGGACATGCCACTTCGAAAAAACGCCCCCTGACTCTTTGTGGTATAGTCGAACAACTACCAAACGGCTACGGGTGAGCGCAGGAAAAATTCATTTTTTTGTGCGATATCTTACATTTTCGCCGTCACATTGATCAGCAGCGGGTAAGAAACAAGTTACTCCGATTCCATCGAAGCAAGACTTGGCCGAGTCAGTCGCTAAGCGCAGCCAGGACGTCGGACGATTTCACATCGCCAACCAATTGCACCTCGCCGATTCGCGTTGGGAGAATGAAGCGAATCTGGCCATCGGCCACCTTTTTGTCATGCCACATCAGGCGGTAGATTTCCTCGGCGTCGAAGTCGGAAGCTTCGGTCGGCAGTTGCAGCGCTTCAAGCAATCTGACTTGCCGCTCGATGGTTTGCTCGTCAATCATCCCTAGCTTTCGAGCCAGGCGGGAGGCACACACCATGCCCATGGCTACCGCTTCGCCGTGTAAGTGCTTGCCGTACTGCGTGGCCGCTTCGAACGCATGCCCGAACGTATGCCCGTAGTTGAGAATGGCGCGTCGCCCCGACTCCTCGCGCTCGTCGGCTTCAACCACATCGGCTTTCAGACGGCAACACCGCTCGACGATCGTCTGCAAGGTGTTCGGATCCTTCGATATAACGGCATCCACGTTGGTTTCGAGGTACGCAAAGAACTCCGCGTCCATGATCACGCCGTACTTCACCACTTCGGCCATGCCCGCGGCGAACTCATTATCTGGTAGCGTGCCGAGTACGTCGACATCCACCAGCACTCCAGTGGGCTGCCAGAAAGCGCCCACCATGTTCTTGGCTTCGGATAAGTTGATTCCCACTTTTCCGCCCACCGAGCTGTCGACCTGGGCAAGCAGCGTGGTTGGGATCTGGACGAATTCCACACCCCGAGCAAATGTAGCCGCGATGAAGCCGGCCAAGTCGCCCACGACACCACCGCCAACGGCCATGACCGCGCTGGTGCGATCGGCGCCCTCGACCAACATGGTTTCCCACAAATCGATTGCCACGTCGGCACACTTGCTTGCTTCGCCGGCTTCGATCACGAGCAAATGGACATCCAGCCCAGCATCAACGAGTTGATCACCGAGGGCGTCGGCATAGAGGTCGTCGACGTTCGAATCGGTCACGATCACCACGTGAGACCCACCGGTCCACTGCTCCAACAGCTTGGGGCATTCGGCTAGCGTATTACTGCCGATGACGATGTCGTAACTGCGGTCGCCCAAGGCGACAGTGACGATGCGTGAAGACATAGAGTGCTATCTGTTCAGACTAGAGTTAAGCATCGCTTACCCGATAAGCTGTTCCAAACGCGAACCCAGGAACTGAATCAATCCGCGATCCATTTACGCCCTTGCTCAGGCACCCATCCCAAGGCGATCCAAGTCGGCTTCGGTCACCGTGATTCGACGGCAGAAGCCGGTGTGCATGCGGAGGTACTCGATATGGCTGGCATCCGCCGGGTGCTCGTGCAACTCTAGAGCAATTCGGGTTCGCGTCGCCTCGTCCATTTCCGCCGCTTCCACTTTCCAAGCGGTCTGCGTTTCGATCACCAAGCGTTCGCGATACGGGTCGAATTTGTCGGGCATGCTAGAATCACTCTTCGGCAACAGTCACTTCTTCCATTACATCACCCTGCTTGATACTGTCGACCACTTCTTGGGTGCCGTCAATTACCTGTCCGAACACCGAGTGCTTGCCATCGAGCCAGTCGGTCGCGACATGCGTAATGAAGAACTGAGATCCATTGCTGTTGGGGCCGGAGTTCGCCATCGACAACACACCAGGGCCAGAGTGCTTGAGGTCGGGATGGAATTCATCTTCAAACGAATAGCCCGGTCCGCCGGTACCGGTGCCTTGTGGGCAACCGGTTTGAATCATGAAGTCATCGATCACTCGATGGAACTTCAGGCCGTTGTAGAATTCCTCGCCCGCAAGTTTCTCGAAGTTGGCCACCGTCTTCGGCGCTTTGTCGTCGTGCAGTTGTAAGCGAATGTCGCCGCGGTTGGTCTTGATGGTGGCTACTTTCATCGTGTCATAACTTGGGTTCGAGTGGGGTGAATGGAATTGCACGCAGACAGGCGTGCGCGCCGCATGCGCGATTTGCCGCAATCGCTGCTGCTAAGCATCGCCGCAAGTCAATGCGCCGGCAAGGGTTCGTTGTACCAGGGCGTGTAGGCCCAAATTTGTGAGATTCTTGTTTTGACGTTTGGCGTTGGTTTTGCTATATTGGCGTGAAAAGGCATATTGTGCTTCTGTCACTCGCACGATAAGGAGGCCAAAGTTTTGGACGATCCGCCTTACAGCTACTTGCGGGGTGTTCTTTTTGGCTGATTTTCCTCGGCCGATGGCGACGTCTCGCTTCTCGATCGACTCAGTTGTTTGTTATGACACAAGGAGTGCAGTCCAAGCGAGATAGGCTTGGTGGCCGATCGTTGTGTTGTGTTCGCGACCTTGCGTCGAGCTTTGTAAGCTACGTGGTGCGATTGCGCTTATTCGGCGCAGCCACTAGACACTGCCCATAGGGTTGAGCTTAGCTGGCGCGGGGTTGGTTCGATAACCTCCGGTCGGCACTCCGGCTAGATACTGGTAAGGCCCTTGCCGCCTCTGGTTGTGCGGCAAGGGCCTCGTTTGTTGGTGACCGTACAGAACAACCGCCCCTCGGTCGCAGGAGCCGAGGGCGGTTGCCGTCTCTGAACTCGCTTAGCCAACTACCAAGGGTAGTGGCAACCATAGTTGAAGTACGTCGGCGTGTAGTAAGTAGGGTACACGGGGGCCACGTACTTGTAGGTCGGGTAAACCGGAGCGACGTAGGTAGCCGGAGCATAGTACGAACTGTAGTAAACGCCGTGGCCATAGCAACCAGCGTCGGCCGAGGGGGCGACGGCCACCGTGATCGCCAACAGCACCGCAAGAGCTCCGAATACAGCCAGGAACTTCGAATTACGTAGGGTCTTCATCGCTTTTCTCCATGCTTGAGAGGGTTTAGTAGGTGGCAGGCCGCTTGCCTGCTTCACCCCCTCATACGCCGGTGCGGACAACTGTTACAACCTGCGCAGATTTTTGACCGCGAATCATCCCAAAAGGAAGGACATTGCGACAACCTGCTGAAGGGACGCTGCGCTGAGTCCTGTGATGAGCAGTTTCTTGAGCCTGGAAGCATCGCACACCAGGGTCCCTTTCAACAAGTTTGCGCAGCCTCTATTGTTCCGCGATGATCAGCGTTATTCGCGGGTAAGAAACTGCAAGAGTTGAACTAGCGGGCCCGGCTCATCGGAAGCGGATCGGCCTTCACGTACAGCTCGGCCGGTGCCTCGTTGTAGTATTTGAACAGGGCCGGGCAGAGCCAACCTTCCATTGATGGATCGTCCATCGTGTAGTAGTTGCCCCCGCGGTCGCCACGGCTCCAGGTGAGCTTCTTTTCGTACTCGGGAAACGGCTCCGCCGAGAACGTCAACCGAAATCCATCGGCCGCATCTGGGATATCGGCCACCACGACATCAATCATCTCAGGCACGCCGCCGACAAACGGTTCGCGCACCAACCCCACCCGCACGTCGTCAAATACCCAAGTGCCGTTGTGCATGTACGGCGCAATTACTTGAATCGAATTCTGCGGCACGCCTGAACGCGCGGGCAACAGGTCGACATACCAAAACGCACCTGCAGCGACGACCAACACCATCGCCAGCAACACGCCTATACGTTGCAAGCTAAAGCTTCGACTCATCACACACCTCCGCCGCGAATGAAAGAAGATAACTCAAAGCCGCTATGCGTAAGACGCGTCGACTGCGCAGTGAGTTCCAATGGAACATTCGGTTAGCGGAGCGGAGTTATTCTCACGGTACTTCGACTCGGCGTCAAAACAGCCCGTGTGATCGATGCTATAATTGCCTGAGCTCCAGTCATTGGCCGGGCGGCTGGCGCTCGCGATGTTCGAACAAAGGTAGCACAAGGAAGGTTGTCAACTTCGATGGCGCAACAAATTGTTTGGGCGCACTGGGGCCTCCTGGACGGAGTGATTCAGCGAGACGCGAGCGTGTGCGTTGAGGACGGCACGATTGTCGAATGCGCCACCAAAGCCTCGCTGACAAGAAAGTACCCCGGCGCAAGCCTCTATGGCGGCGATCATCTCTGCTTGCTCCCAGGTCTCATCAACAGTCACGATCATGGCCGGGCGCTTGGCACCACGTCGCTTGGTATCCCAGATGAGGTGCTCGAGGAATGGATCGCCAACCTGGGAGCGGTCCCACAGTTGCCTCCACGGCTGGCAATGCAGTTCGAAGGCTTGCAACTGATTAAGTCGGGCGTTACCGCAACGAATCACAGCCACAATGCCGCACGTTACGATGCCATCTTTGATGAAGTACGCGCAGCGTCGGCCGGCTATCGCGACGCAGGTATTCGGGTAGCGATCTACCCGCCATTGATGGACCAGAATCGGCTGATCTACGACGATCGGGCGAAGTTCGTAAACGGATTACCACGAGAGCTACAGCATGCCGCTGACGGGGCGATGGCGCTGAGTGGCGTATCTCACGACGACTTCTTCGCCCAGTTGGATGATCTCTACGCAGAACTCCACGACGCGGCCAATCATCTAGTGCACATCCAAGTGAGTCCGGTAGGCGGTCAATGGGCCAGCGACGAGTTGATGCAACGGTCCGCAGCTTGGGCGCGAGAAAAGCAAACACGCATGCAAATGCACATGCTCGAATCGCCTTATCAACGTTGCTACTCGTGGCGGAAGTGGAACAAGGGCTTCGTACAACATCTGCACGACATCGAGGTCTTAGGCGAATGGTTAACGCTCGCGCACATGATTTGGACTGAGCCGGATGACGCTGCGTTGTTGGTCGAAACGGACACTAGCATCGCCCATAACCCCAGCAGCAACCTGCGACTCCGCAGTGGCGTCGCGCCGATCGCCAGCTATCGCGCCGCAGGCATAAAGATTGGCATCGGCATGGATGGGCACACGCTCGACGACGACCAAGACTACTTGCGTGAGATGCGCATGGCATACACGCTTGGCAATCGGCCCAGCGCAAGTGCGCTCGACATATCGCCCTTGGACGTTTTCGACATGGCAACAAGTCAAGGAGCGCGGGTGAACTTTGGCGACACAGCGCCACTCGGTGTTCTAAAGGCTGGCTATCTTGCGGATCTTGTCCTGGTCGATTGGGGAGCGGTGCAAGGCTCGTGGTGTCCACCGAGCTTTCCGGCCGACGAACATCTGCCTGAGTTTTTCATTCGTCGTGCCACACGCCGGCACGTCCGCCACGTAATGATCCACGGTGACTGGGTGCTGAAAGATGGGCGGCACACGAAGCTCGACGAGGACGAATTGAATCGCGAAGTGCAGGCCGAGTATGCGCGCCAAGCACCGCCGACGCTCAGTCCGCTCGGGCCTTATGTCCGATCGTTCTACGCCGATTGGGACGAAGAGTGAGTATCAGTATTCAGATCTTGGCCTCGTTCAACCCGCCGCATATTGCTCGGCGTAGTCGAGCACCCAGCGTTCGACGAGTTGGCGGAAGTCGTCGAGGTCGGCGTCGTCGAGCTTCTTGAAATGCTGGCGGTGGAAGTTCTCTTTGTTGCGCACGGCGCCCTTGGCCGCGATTTCGAGCACTTGGTACGAGTTGAAAGCGCCCACCAGCACTTGTAGGCGACTGTAGGCGTTGCGGCGGCGACCTTTGTCGAGCTGCAGGTCGTCGCGACTGACCGCGCCGCCCCAACCTTGTTCGCCCACGATCGTTTCGTAATTGAAGCCCGGAAAGTTATCAGCCAGTTGCTTCAGGCAGTTCTCGATGAGGTCGGTCAGTTCCAGCCGATAGGTCGAATGCAACCGGCGGTACTCTTCCTCGCTAAGCGCCTCGGCAGCTTGCTGTTCTTGCTTTTCGTTACGGGCGCGTTGCCCCCGTTCGGTGGCGAGCTGCAAACGTTTGCGGAAGTCCATGGCGGGAACGGGATGTGGACGGTGGACAGAGGCGATACGGTGTTGATTCTACGCGTGCGATGCAGGGCCGCCTACCCGCGTTACGCCCCGTTGTTTCCGGCCGCCTGGTCGCCGTTTGACGGCTCGTCGTCCTTTTCGGCTTGCTTCTTGTGGAACTGCAAGAGGTCGCTGAAGCTGCGCATGGCTTCTTTGCCTTCCTCCATCTCCTTGGTGATCGGCACCACCTCGCGCTTGGCCCGCTTTTCGTAACTGCCGCTCCGCTCACGAGAACGTTCGTGCTGCTTGCCGCGCTGATCGCCGCGTTTGCCACGACGGTGTTCGCGCGGCTTGTCTTTGGTCGACTTCGCCCGAGCAGGCGCGTCGGCCGTTTCCGGCTTCGGCTTCTTCGGCCGATGTCGATGCCGCGCTTTGGGCTTTTCGGGCTTGGGTTGCTCGGTACCCGGTTCGATCATCGTTAACGCCACGCGACGTCGCTCGAGGTCGATGTTGGTTACCCAGCATTCGACCTGGTCGCCCACCGCAACTACCTCGTGCGGGTCGCGAACAAAGTCGTTTTTGAGTTGGCTCACATGCACCAGCCCGCTGTCGGAGAGACCGACGTCGACGAACGCACCGAAGTCCACCACGTTGAGCACCGTGCCGCGGAGCTGCATGCCAACCGACAGATCGTCGAGCTTTACCACGTCGCGGCGGAAGACGGGTGGCGGCAAGTCGGCCCGCAAGTCGCGCCCGGGACGCTCGAGCGCTTCAATCAGTTGTCCCAAAGCTCGCTCACCAAGCGTGAGGTTGGTAGCCAGTTCCGTGCGGTCGTGAACATCGAGCGCGGCAGCAAACGTCTCCGACCAATTGTCTTTGCCTACCTGATCGACTTCGATGCCCAATTCCGCCAGCAGTTGCTTGGCGGCTTCGTAGCTCTCGGGGTGCACCCAAGTGGCGTCGAGCGGGTTGTCGCCCTCCTCGACCTTCAAAAAACCGGCCGCCTGAGTAAACGTCGCCTCGCCGAGGCCGTTGACTTCCAGGAGCGCGGCTCGAGATTTGAATGGGCCTTTCTCTCCACGGTGCTCAAGAATGCGTCGCGCCACCAACTGATTCAGTCCCGATACGTTTCGGAGCAAGGCGGCACTAGCCGAATTGACATCGACACCCACAAAGCTGACGCACGACTGCACGGTTTGGTCGAGCGTCTCCTTCAGGTGCGCGGGCTTGGCGTCGTGTTGATAGAGTCCCACACCGATGCTTGCCGGATCGATCTTCACCAGCTCGCTAAGCGGATCCTGCAGTCGCCGTCCGATTGAAATCGCGCTTCGATCGATTGCTTCGCACTCGGGGAACTCCTCTCGCCCGATGGCGCTGGTGGAGTAGACGCTCGCGCCCGCTTCGTTGACGATGACGTACTGAATCTCAGTGTCAGCCAACTCGCTGGCCAGCAGTTCGCTCACCATGTCTTCCGTCGGACGACAGGCCGAACCATTGCCAATAGCCACAACCGATGGCGAGTGTTCCTGAATCACGGCAAGTAGCTGACTACGCGCCTCGGCCGTTTTTTCTTCCGAGCCGGTGATGTTGATCAGCCCCAGCGCCACCAGCCCACCAAGCTCATCGATCATGGCCAGCTTGCAGCCGTTTTTGTAACCGGGATCGACTGCCAGTACACGGCGACCGGGCACCGGCGGCTGCAGTAAAAGTGCCCGCAAGTTACGAGCAAACACCTCGACGGCGTGCGACTCGGCCTTGTCGGTGAGTTCGCGGCGAGCTTCGCGCTCGAGACTTGGAACGATTAGCCGGTCGAGGGCATCCTTCACGCAACCGCGGAGAAACTCGGCATGGGCATGGTTGGGCTGTAACAATTGTTCGATGGCCAGTTTCTCGAGCGCTGCCGCGTCGCAATCGACTGCCACACGCAGCACCTTGGCCTTCTCGCCGCGGTTGATTGCCAACACGCGATGCGGCGGAATTCGCGAGATTGGCTCACGGTAATCGAAATAGTCTTTGAATAGCGGATTCTTCTTGTGGTGGTCCGAAATCTTGGCCGCCACAAGTTTGCCGGTTTTGCGAAACAGCTTTCGGAGTCGTTGCCGTAGCTCGACCGACTCGCTGAATCGTTCGGCAAGGATGTGACCCGCGCCTACCAGCGCCATCGCAGGTTCGTTGATATCTTTGTCCTCGTTGACAAAGTCGGCGGCGCGGGTGTCGAGATCGGTAGCCGCCTGCGCTTCACTTAGAATTTCGTCGGCGAGCGGTTCGAGCCCTTGGTCGCGGGCCTTGGAAGCCAGCGACTGTTTCTTTGGCTTGAAGGGCAGATAAAGGTCTTCCAGTCGCCGCAGTGTTTCGGCAGATTGGACCTGTTGCCGTAGTTCGTCCGTCAGCTTGTGCTGTGATTCAAGCGAGCGAAGAATCGTACCCTTCCGCGATTCGAGCTGCCGAAGTTCCACGGCAACGGCGCGGACGCGCTCTATTTGCTCTTCGTCCAGGCCACCTGTTTGGTCGCGACGGTAACGAGTGATAAACGGAATGGTATTACCGGCATCGAGTAGGTCGATGGTCGCGCGTACCTGCTCGGTGGGTAGCTTCGTCTGTCGGGCTACTCGATCAAAATCGACAACGAGCGATGAATCCATGAAAAGCCTTGCGTCAAACAACCGACGCTAGTCGCCAGCAACGGCGCCACGCGAACGACCAACTGCGGTGCAGCAGTGTCGCGCGATCCTAGAACGAATCTTGGGTTGGGGCGTATCGGTGCGATAGAACATTTGCATTCGCGGCGCGACACTCGGTGGGGGTGGAACGCTAAACGAGAATTGAAACTGGCGCGGCCAGATTGTGTGCATGCAACAGTGTCTTATCAGAGAAGCAGTTGCGGCATTTTGGTTCGCTTGCTGGAGTGCTGTCAATCAGCCGCGCCAGCGTTGCTTGCTGGTGCCGCGACAGAATTCCACAAAACCGATTTATCTTCCCAAACGGGTTAAACCGTCAATGCCTGGTTGGCCGAAGTAAAGCGAGCCGGAAGGATTTCGGCCTCTCTTCTCCCCCAACGATGATGTGAAGGAATCACTCGGATGCCTACCTCACGCCTGCGAGTTTACCACGGACCCGATAGCACCGTTAAGGCTAACACCCCGGAAAATCGGCTAAACGCCACAGATACGGTCACACTACCTGCCGAGGAAATCATTCCCCTTTTGGCCGAAGCCCACGCCAGTCGGCGCACTTGGCTGAGTGATTTCGCGGACGATGAAGTCACTATCTCGTCCGATCTATACGAAGTGCTCGTGGCCTATCGCTTCTTCAATCGCCCCGCGTAGGCATCCGTAAACTTTGCTGCAGACCGTCTCACCGTGATTCTTGGTGGAATCAAAAAGATGGCGCTTGCGCGCGCTAATGTCTCTTTTGGGCGGCGCACTGATTTTTCGGGGATCGGCGCAAGCTGTTTGAAAGTAACGTCTTAAGAGCTACTCGTGGCGTCTCCTTGGGGTGCTGGCATCGTGGTTGCCTTATGGGTTTGGCATGTCCGGCCAAGCCGGAAACCACTTTCCAGACCCAATACGAACGGGAGACGCGCCATGACTCGCCAACTCACCACACTCGCAATTGCACTGGCTTCTACGTTCGCCTTGGTGGCTGACGCCAATGCCAAGAAGCACAAGCTGTTTGTGAACAACCCGCAGCCGTCAGTGCAGCCGTACGTCCAACCGGTCCCCATGCCGGTAGTGCTGCCAAAGTTTGGCTTCCAAAGTTACAACCTCAGCGGCATCGGTGAACGCATTACTTACGTGCGTTGCCACGGGTTAGCTTCGCAGATGGGGCTCGAACCAGGCGATACGATCTTAAGCCTCAACGGATTCCCATTGACCTACCACGGTGCGTGGAACCAAGCGTTGCAGCAAGCCATTTACCAAGGTGGCACCGTGCAACTGGCCATCCGCGATGTGAACACCGGGTTCATCGTCTACCGCACGACCTACGTTGGCGGAGGCCCTGGCATCGGCCCAATCACACCGAAGAACGCAAATTACGGCCAGCCCGGCCCGATCGTCACGCACAACTACGCTCAGCCTGGACTTCCGGTTGGCGTGGCTGGCCCCATCACTCAAAAGTCGGTGCAAGGTGGCAAGAACAACAACCTTTCTCCTGCACCGCAGTGGAAAGTTAACAACCAATCGATCAAGCAGCTCGGACAGCTTCTGAAGATTGGAGAATAAACTCGGGGCAGATGGCGAGATGATCCGCCGCCAACCGAACCTAACCAGCCGGCCGGCGTCCTTCGGAATGCCGGCCGGTTTGTTGTCGGATGGAAGGGATCAGGGGCCGTGGGTCAAGGATATCTGATGGTATGACGGAGTGTTCGGCCATCGGGTCCATGGAAAACCAAACTTGATCCTTGAAACTTCCGTCGTCTCACCTATCCGCGAGCATTCGCGTTGATTCGCGGGCCATGCGAACCAAGGCAGAACCTAGCGGGCGCTGCTCAACTCGTGCACCGTGTCGATCAGCGCCCTGGCATTGTCGGGTGGGGTCTGCGGGAGGATGCCGTGGCCGAGGTTAAAGATGTGGCCAGGTCGACCGCCGGCCTTGGCAAGAACTTGCTTGGTCCGCTCGCGGATCGTATCGGAGTCGGCTAGCAGCACCAGAGGATCGAGATTGCCTTGCACGGCGCGGTCGTAGCCCACGCGTCGCCAGGCGTCGTCGAGGGTGATCCGCCAGTCGACACCCATCACGTGCCCTCCGGCTGCTGCCATTGGCTCTAGCAATTCCGGGTTTCCCGTGCCAAAGTGAATCACTGGGACACCCGGCGTCAGCGTCTCGATTAGTCGCTTCACGTGCGGCGCGACGTAGGTGCGATAGTCTTCGGGCCCCAGGCAGCCAATCCAGCTGTCGAACAACTGGACGGCCTGCGCGCCGGCGGCGATTTGGGCGTTGAGATATACGGCCACCGAGTTGGCCAATCGATCCATCAATGCGTTCCATGCGCCATGATCGCGGTACATGAGCGTCTTGGTGTGCAAGTAGTTTCGACTCGCTCCCCCTTCAATCGCGTAGCTTGCTAGCGTGAACGGTGCGCCGGCGAATCCGATGAGTGGCAAGTGCTCGGGCAAGTCGGCGCGGGTTTGGCGTACCGTCTCGATTACATAATGCAATGCGTCGGCGCTCTCCAAGTCGATGACGCGATCGACGTCCGCTCCCTCGCGAACCGGATTGTGGATCACGGGGCCGTCGCCAGACGCGAACTCTAGTTCGAGACCCATCGATTCGAGGATCGGTAGCAGGTCGGAGAAGATGATCGCCGCATCGACGCCCAGGAACTCCACCGCTGTACACATCACCTCGCTACACAGTTGTGGGTTGCGGCATAGCTCCAAGAAGCCGACTTTGGCACGAACTTCTCGATACTCGGGCATGTAACGCCCAGCTTGGCGCATTAACCACACGGGTGTGCGGTCGACTGGCTCGCGCCGGCATGCGCGCATGAACCGACTATCGTGGGCCGGCGTCGTGGCGGACCCACCATTAGGCTCGAGTCTCGAAATCTGTGCCACGGCTCGTTTGCGTTCGAGCACGACTTGCGCTTGTTCGGCCGCGCGCTGCACCAGTACGCCCATCTTTGGCGGCGACGCTTCGAAGTCGACAGGGAATCCAAGCTCGCGAAGCGCGTCACTACAAGTTGGCCCGATCGACGCGATCATCATCGACCGTGCGGCGCGCCGCAATCTGTCGGCCTGTCCTTCGGTGTTCGCGAGGCGAACGAGATTTCGCACTTGGTTGGCAGACGTAAACAACAAGACGTCGACTTCGCCGTCAGCGATTCGCTGCAGGTTACCTTTGAGCGGCGCAATGTCTTCGGGAAACGCCCATTCGTAGATTTGCAAGCGTTCGACGATGGCGCCCCGCGCTTCAAGTCCTGCAATCAGACTTGTATTGGTCGTACCGTATTCTTGCAAACCCACCACCAAGTTGGCGACTGGCACCTCAGTATCGAGCGTGGTCAGCAACTCGCGCCAGGTGTTGGGCTCCGGAACTCGCACGCTTGGCGTGATGCCAAGTTCCTTAAGCACGACGGTCGGCTTGGGTCCGCGAACAACGGTGGTGGTGTCGGCGATCGCGTCGATCAGGCGTTGCCGTCCCACGTGCCGCTCGACCTTCTCGATGAACTGGCGTGTGCCGACGCCGGTTAGCAGCACAAACACATCGATCTGCCCAGTGATCAGCCGGTTGGCGAACTCGACGGCTGGGCGCGCATCTTCCAGCGGCACCTCGCGCATCGAAGGGCTCACCCATGCCACGCCGCCAGTCTTTTCGATTAGCCGCTCCATCTCTGCCGCACGTCGACTCTCTAGCGAGGCAACTTGCAGTCCGTCGAACGTGCGGCGCGAGTTCTGCATGATCGGCGAGGGGACTTGGGAGGTCTGGGCGGGCGGTTGAGGTCCGAATGTGCGATCGATACGGCAGTTCCGTGCTCGACCGGGCGTTACGCAACCGCACGGCAGGTGTTTCGAATGCGCTGTTGGTCCAATCGATCGAACCTACTGCATTGTAGGAAACGCGCGGTCGCTCAACTACACCCACATCTTGTCGCGTACGGCCTGTCGACCTACGAACGATGCGTTGTTTTTCAGCAGGACTTTGGCACTTACCAGAAAACACAAAAGTGGGTTGTTGACATTTCTGGTTGACTTCGCACAATAGCGGACGCGGTGGCTGAACCGACACTCAACAAACCTTCTGAGTCGCAACTTCGTAATGCCTGCCGCACGACGTTGTTTGATGCGATTAGTTTCGATAGGTCGGCTTGACGTTTCGGATGCCGGGCCTTTTTGGAGACGGTCTTCCCGTCAACCTTTTGCTGTGCAGGCGACACTCCTGGATGGGTGCTGCCTCACTGCATTCGGTTAACACAACCTTGTTGCGGGCGCACGGATTGTTCGCTTGTGGGTAATGCGCAGGTTTCGCTTGTCACCTGTGCGAGGGGATTTGCATTGGGGCTTGTAGGATGCAAGCACATGCGCATTAAGCACGTCGTCGATACCTTCCCAACTAGTTGGCGCAGCGCGCGTCGGATAGGAAATATGGGGAGCTCGACTGATGGAACGACCGTAGACGGCACCTGTCGTGGGCTCAGGACACCCTCCCCGCTCTTTCTCAAGTTTCGCCACATCCGCTGTCACGTTTCTTGCCATGGCTTCCTGTTTGTTGGCCTTCGGCAGCAATATCGGCGACACTCGGCAAACAATCGTTGGTGCGGTGGAGGAACTGAAAGCCGTCGATGCGCTCCGGGTGGTTGCACAGAGTGTGATCCACACCACGCGGGCGATTGGTGGAACCGCTGGTCAGCAAGACTTTGCCAACGCCGTAGCAGTGGTCGAAACGCTGTTACCGCCGATCGAGCTGTTACGAGAATTGCAGGCCATGGAGCGGCAGTTTGGCCGCCAGCGCGATTCGCGGTGGAATGCACGCACGCTCGATATCGATTTGCTGCTCATTGGTGAGCAGTGTATCGACGTGCCCGATTTACGCGTGCCGCACGTCCGAATGTCGTTTCGGCCGTTTGTACTAGACCCTGCGGTAGAGATCGCCGCCGACTGGCGACATCCGCATTTGCAGGCGACCCTCGCCGAATTGCGCACGCGACTGCACCACGGTGACGACACGGTATTGCTGTACGGCGGTACGCTCAGCGGTCGGCAGTGGCATGCGGATCGGCTAGTCGCGGAGTTCGAAGGGTTGCAGGTGCGCGAGCACTCCGACCGGCTGTTATTGCTGCGCGACGACGAAAGCGGCACCGACGCACCGAAGCTTGCTATCCAACTCCAGAATGCTACTGCACCTGTTCAGGTCGGCCTGCCGACCCTGTCGATCCCCGCTACTGCCCGCGAGGAGGTTGCGTTCGACACGATCGCGGCCGTCGAGTGCATCTGGCCCGATCTGTGTCGTAGGGCGTAGAATACAGGTGGTCTTCCTATTCCGATTCTTCGATTTGCCAAGATGCAACGGATGTCTCGCCGCGCCGATTTCCCAACTATCGTGCAGTCCGGCACTGAGATTCGGCAGCAAGTCCGTCTCTTTCAACAGCGTGGCGATCGAGTGGGTATGGTACCCACGATGGGATCATTGCACGACGGGCACCTGAGCCTGGTAGACGCTGCCCGAGCCGAGTGCGATGTAGTGATGACCTCGGTGTTCGTGAATCCGACTCAGTTTGCTCCCCACGAAGATTACCAACGCTACCCCCGCGACCTCGAGCGCGACGTTGAGTTGTTAGCCGAGCGGGGTTGCGACTACGTGTTCGCACCCTCGGTCGACGAAATGTACCCTAGTGGGTACGAAACTTCGATCGACGTTGGAAGTGTGGCCAAGCCTTTTGAGGGCGAGCAACGGCCGACGCATTTCGCCGGTGTGGCGACCGTAGTGCTCAAACTACTGAATCTCGTGCCTGCCGACGCGGTCTACTTCGGTCAGAAAGACTACCAGCAGACACTCGTCGTCGAGAGGATGATCGCCGACCTCAACGTACCGATTGACGTTGTTGTCTGCCCAACCGTCCGCGAAGCGGACGGCCTGGCAATGAGTTCGCGAAATGCGTATTTGAGCGACGCCGACCGGCATCGAGCCACTGCGCTCTATGCTAGCTTGCAACAAACCAAACAATTGGTGACCCAGGGCGAACGTCGAACTGCTGAGTTGCGGCGAGCGATGCGGCAGCATCTGTCTCAGACAGGTATCGAAATCGACTACATTGCCATGGTTGCCGCTGGCACCGTCGACGAGGTGGATACCGTTGACGGGCCGACGGTCGCCTTGATTGCCGCCCAAGTTGGCCAAACGCGGTTGATCGACAATATTCAGATCGGTTAAAAGATCGGGCGTATCTGGACGCGCTCGATTCCAGGTTCGGTGGACGCAACCTCCGGACCATCGAACCTCAGCACTTCGACGGCATGTGCAGCAATCTGTTTATCATTCCGAGCCACCTACTTGGTCTACCGCTGTTTGGGTTTGGTTTGCTGCTTGGCGCGCTACTGGTGGTCGCTGGCGGGTGGGCTGCTTGGGCGCTGCAACGTCCGAATGGGCGCCAGGAAGTGACCGCTGCGCTACCTGTGTTGGCGATCATGGCCGGCGCGATCATCTTCTTGCCGAATGTGTTTCCCGATGGGTTCCCAGTTCGCGGGTATGGAGTGATGCTGGTGGTCGCCGCAGTGGCGGGGTTGACGTTGGCCTGCATTCGGGCCCGACAGTCTGGCATCGATCCTGACTTGATCTTCTCGCTTGCGCTATGGATGTTCATCTTTGGTATTGCCGGCGGCCGGTTGTTCTATGTGATTGAGTACTGGGACGACAAGTACGCGCCGCTTCGCTTCGACGTGGCGCTCGTCGAGGCGTTGAAATACGCCAACGGTGGCCTGGTAGTTTACGGTGCTCTGTTTGGAGCGACGGTGGCGTTTGTGTTGTTCACCAAGCGACATAAGTTGCCAATGCTGGCCATGGCCGACTTAGTTGCACCGAGCCTGGTGGTCGGGCTGGCGTTTGGTCGGGTGGGATGCTTGCTCAACGGTTGTTGCTTCGGCGGTGTGGCCGATGTGCCGTGGGCGGTGACATTTCCCAAGCAAGGCCAAGCTACCTACAGTCCGCCCTACGACGCTCAGCTCGCGCACGGCGAGTTCTACGGCCTGCGGTTGGTCGACCGTGACGGGCGAATGGTGGTGACCAAAGTCCTGCCGAAATCATCGGCTGCGGAAGCAGGCATTGCCAAAGACGATGTGGTGACCCATTTAGCGGGCGAAGAACTAACCAACGCCACCGTGGCCGCCCATGCCTTCGAACGCGCGCTGATTGAAGGCCAACCGCTTGTGGTGCGAGTTGCCGAAAAGGGTGAGATCGTATTGCCCAGCCTAACGTTGCCGGCGCGGAGCCTGCCGGTGCACCCGACCCAACTCTATAGCGCCATCAACGCGGGTCTGTTGGGCTGGTTGCTGTGGAGTTACTACCCGATGCGTCGCCGCGACGGAGAGGTGTTCGCACTGCTGATCACGATTTATCCGGTTGCCCGATTCTTACTGGAGAAGATTCGGATTGACGAAGCGTCGTTCATGGGCACGGGTTTGAGTATTTCACAGAACGTCAGCATTTTGTTGCTACTTGTGGTGGGTGGATTGTGGTTTTATCTGTCCCGCCAGCCGCGAAACCGGCGATTTGATCCGCCGCATGCGGTAGTACAAGCGGTGTGAACCAACCCTCGGATGCATGCGTAAAAAACTCCGGTGAGCTGAACTAAACAGCTGGATGGCACCTTATGCCGGCTCGCTGGCCGGAGAACCTCCACCGGTTGGCGAGTCGGCCTTGTTCGTTCTGGCGGGGGCCGCGATGGCTGAACCGCCGCGAAGTCGCATCATTTTTTTCATTTTGGATAGGAGATAAGGCAATGAAACTCAGTTGGCAAAAAACGGCCCTAATGGTTGCCGCCGCCGCCATGGTTGGCACCGGTGTGACAGCCACGATGGCGCAGCAGGCGGAAGATGAAGGAACCGTGATCAAGATCGGTCCCGAGGGCAGCAACGACCCGTTGCCGAATGAAGTAGACCCCCGGCCGCGACTTCAGCGGCAATTCCAGCCGTGGCTCCTGCCCGGTGATCCCCAGCAGCTCTTCCGACAAAGCCAACCAGCATCGCCGTATTACATCGGTGTGATGGCCGCGCCGGTGAGCGATCAGCTTCGCGCTCACGTCGACTTGGAAGACGGGGTTGGCTTGGTTGTCCTGCAGGTATCCGAAGGCAGCCCGGCCGAAGAGGCTGGCCTGATGCAGCACGATATTTTGGTAATTGCTGATGAACAGGGACTCCACGAGCTCGGCGACCTGGTTAGCGTGGTCGACCAGCACTCGGGCGACGAGCTAACGCAGTTCACGATCGACGTAATTCGTCACGGCCAGCCGGAAACTGTATGGGTCACCCCCGCCAAACGTCCGGAGTCTGACCAACTGGTGCAACCAGGCTTTGGCGGAGAGGGCACGCCCTTTGGTGTTGACCAGCGCGAGCTACTCGATCGCATGCTGCAAGGCCGCGGATTTGGAGGGCAAGGTCTGATGGATCACCTGCAAGGCAATGTTTCAGTGCAGGTGCAAAAGCAGGAAGGCCAGCCCGACCGCATCGTCATCCAACGTGACGGCGAAACTTGGGAAATCGACAGCGACGATCCTGAGTCGCTAAACGAGCTTCCCGAAGATCTAAGGCCAATGGTCGAAGGTATGCTAAACGGGCAGCAATTCAGCATACCGCAGTTCGAAGGCGGCTTTGGCCACCACATGTCGGATGACTTGCGGGATCGGGTCCAACAGATGGAAGAGCAAATGCAGCAACTACGGCAGCAATTGCTCGATAACGCCGAGCAGCAGAAGTAACGCTTGGCACAACGTTTCTTAACTGATATCGACGACCGCCTGCGAGCGCCGGAGTTGCCCGCAGGCGGCGTTTATTTTGTCTCCCTTGCGGTGACGGAATCGCACTGCCAGCCCACCCGCTTCGAGAATGCTGCGAAAGGCGTGCTGCGATTCGATACTCGGCGTTTGGTACGGTAGACCCATCACCGGATTGTAGGGAATCACGTTCACCAGCGCCGTCCGCCCGGCCAACAGGCGGACCAACTGATGGGCGTGCTCGGGCCGATCGTTCAGCCCCGCGAGCAGCACGTATTCGAACGTCAATCGCCGCCCGCTACGATCGAAGTAGTAGTCGGCCGCGGCGAGGATTTCTGCAAGTGGCATCTTGTCGTTGACCGGTACGATCTGGTTGCGCAACTCATCGTTGGGCGCATGCAGCGAAATGGCGAGCCGGTACCGGGTGTCGAGGTCGGCCAGCTTTCTGATTGCTTTGGGGAGCCCAACCGTTGAGATGGTGATCCGCCGGTGACTGATGCCAAGGCCATCGTCGCGGGCAATGTGCTCCAGTGCCGGCAGCAGCGCCGGCAGGTTGGCTAGCGGTTCGCCCATGCCCATCACCACGATGTGGCTCAGCCGCTCTTGCGGGTCGAGCAATCGCTGCAAAAGCAGCACTTGCTCGAGGATCTCGCCAGTCGTCAGGTTGCGGTCGACCCCGTCGAGGCCGCTCGCGCAAAACACACATCCCATCCCGCACCCAACTTGCGTGCTAATGCACAGCGTGCGGCGCACCTTGTCTCGCAGCAGCACGCATTCGATCTGCCCGCCGCCACCGAGCGACAGCAGCAGCTTCTCAGTTCCATCATCGGCGGTGGTGTGCTTAGCGACGTTGCTCGTCCATAGGGTAAACGACTCGGTCAACTCGTTGCGGAGCGCCTGCGAAAGGTCGCTCATCTCGGCAAACTCACCGGCTCGCCCCTCAAACAACCACCGCCGAATCTGCCGCTGCCGAAACGCGGGCAACTTGCGCGCCGAGCACCACTCGGCAAGCTGGCCGTCGATGTCGTCGAAGAGGTGGGGCACGGGCATCGAGCTACCTTGCCCCTGTTGTCACGCCCGGCAACCACGTGCACATGTAGTAGGCGCGAGGGGTCGACAGCTCGAGCAATGTTTGCACGTCGAACGCGGGTGCCTGCCGCTGTGCTTGGGCGGTGCCCAGTAGCGCGTCGATTGCTGCGGGCGACCTCTCGTACTCAACGCAGCGAATGTTGCTTACGTTGGTGCCCGCTAGTTCGGCCGCTCGGTCGAGGGCGTCTTCCACAAAGCCGATTTTATCGACGAGCTTCAGGTCGACTGCTTGCTTGGCGGTGAAGATTTGGCCGGTGGCCACCGCGTCGAGGTCGGCCGGGTTGTCGCGGAACATTGGTCGGCCTTCCTTGATCTTCTCCTTGAAGTCGGCCAGCATCTCGTCGACGAGGTTTTGGAAGATATCTCGCTCCTCGTCGGTCATCGGTTTGGTGAGGCTGCCCATGTCCTTGAGCGGCGCGCTGGCGATCGAGTCGTCTTCGATCGACCACTCTTTCAACAAACCCGAGAGATCGTAGTGCGGAATGATTACGCCAATCGATCCGGTGATGGTGGCCGGCTCGGCGTAGATCGTGTCCGTTTCGTCGCCGACTGCCGAGGCCAGGTAGTACCCACCGCTGGCGCAGATGCTACCCATGCTCACCACCAGTGGTAGTGGTTTACCTTTGACCTTTCCCGTGCGGCTTTCGCCGGTGGCCAACTCGCGAAGCTTGTGATGCAGGTAGTCGCTGTAGGTGACCGTGCCGCCCGGCGAATTGATCCGCAGCACGACGGCCACCACGTTTTCGTCTTTGCGAGCGCGGTCGATCTGCTGTTTGACGAACTTGTCGCCTTCGGCGATGGTGCCCGAGACGTGGATAATCGCAATCTTCTTGGTAGCGTCCTTGCTGCCGGAAAAATACTTTTCCTGCGGCCCCCCGGGCGGGTTGAAGTAGCTCTGGTAACTGGCGTTCATGCCGATGATCACCATGATGGCGATGACCAGCGCGGCGATCAGAAATTTGCCGTACCGCCCAAACATGCTCTCTTTTGGCTGGATGACGATTTGTGGGGGCTGGGATTGGGCGTCGGCCGACGACATGGTTTATCTCCCGCGTACTTGGTTGGGGTGCCGGAACAGATCGCGATCCGCTATTCCCGAAGCAACTGCTAGCACACCACTTCGGCAACCACCCATTCTAGAGATCGCGCCGTGGGAAACAAAGCACATCCCCGGCGTGACGGGTGTTGCCAGAACGTCCGTTTTCTCGCTACAGTAGGCCCATTCCAAAAGGTGCATTCACCGGCGGCAGACCGCCCGCCGAACTCGCGACAAGGGACTGGCAACGTGTTTATTTGCGCTTCGACTGAGTGTTTTCCCGAGCTGGGACCCAAGGAAGTTCTGCAGCAACTGGTCGACTTGGAGTACACGGCGGTTGAGCTGGCGCTGCACGAGACTGATGGGTGGATGAAACCTTCGGAGGTGCTCGCCGACCCCGAACGGGCGGTTCAAGTGTGTGGCGACACTCATCGCATGCTTGTCGCGGCGCTTTCGGTCGAAATCCACGCGACTGGCGACGCCTACTACCAACAGTTTGCCGCCATCTGCAAAGTGGCCAAGGCCATCAAGGTGGTCACCTTGGTTGTGCCGTCGTCGGAACTCGGTACGCCGTTCAACGAGGAGATTGAGCGACTCAAAAATCTGGTGGGTATCGCCGACCTCGAAGGTGCGGTAGTCGCCATGAAGACCACGATTGGTTCGATGAGTCAGGACCCAGACACCGCCGCGGTGATCTGCGACAACGTGAAAGGCCTCGGGCTTGCGCTCGATCCCAGCCACTACATCACGGGGCCGAACCAAGGGCGCAACTTCGACAAGCTGACAAAGTACGTCCGCCATGTGCACCTGCGTGATTCGACCAAGCAAGATTTGCAAGTCCGTATCGGCCAAGGCGAGATCGATTACGGCCGGTTGGTGCAACAGCTTGCCAAGGAAAACTACAACCGCGCACTATCAGTCCACATTACGCCGGTCGATAGCATCGATCACCACGGCGAGATGCGTAAAATGCGGCTATTGCTCGAGAGCCTGCTGTAGGTCGCACCGCTCTTGGTACGTCACTCGCACCGCCAGAACCTCATCTCGCTTGCGGGGTTTCACACATTACCGCAATGGTTGGTCCATGGCGGCCGGAAGAGGTAGACTGGTGATTGTGCGCTGCCGGCCAGTCCGGCAGCTCCAATCGTCAGCTAGCTGCGGGAAAATGTGAGCGTTAGTCAGACAACTATCGATCGGTATACCCAGTCCGACCCCGACGTGCGGCTCATGCTGCGCGTGGCCGCTGACGATGCGCATGCGTTCGAAGAGTTGATGCGGCGCTATCAAAACCGCGTAGTCGGTGTGCTCGTGCATCTGGTGGGCAAACGCGACATGGCCGAAGATCTCGCTCAGGACGTCTTCATGCGGGTGTATCGAGCCCGCAAACGCTACGTTCCGGCGTCGAAGTTCAGCACATGGCTGTTTACGATCACCAACAACGTAGCATCCAACGCCTTGCGTTCGCTCGCGCGACGCAAAGAAGTGAACGTGACGCCGGCAACGCCCGACGCGTCAGGCGGCAACCCAATCGAGCATGGGGCTCTGGCGGCCAGTGGGTTGATGCCGACGCGACAACTCGACAAGTCGGAAATGTCGGAAGTCGTACGGCTGGCGATCGAGACGCTCAACGAACGGCAACGCATGGCGGTGCTGCTGGCGAAGTTTGAACAACTCAGCTACGCCGAAATCGGCGATATCATGGACATGACGCCGCAAGCGATCAAGAGCTTGTTGTCGCGCGCGCGGGCCAACTTGCGACAAGTGCTGGAGCCCTATTTGGAGCAGGGTGAAGCGGTGAAAGTGTGAGTGGTAGCCGACGACGCCTCGTCGGCAACAAGACAGATGAACAACTCCAGTCCCGAACAACACGACAATCGTCTGAGTGAAGAGCTCGTGGCGTACTTGGACGGCGAACTCTCGCACAGCGAGAGCGAGTCGGTCGAAGCACGCATCCGCCAGGATGATCGCGCGCGGAGCGAACTACAGCGCTTCGACCGGGTGTGGAACGCGCTGGACAACTTAGAACGTCCAACCGTAGGCGATTCGTTTACACGTACCACCATCGAAATGGCCACGGTTGAGGCCAAGAAGGAACTTGCGCACGAAACTGCCATGCTTCCGATGCGAAAGCGACGTCGGTGGATCAAGATCGCCTCACTGGCCACGGTCGCCGCGCTAGTAGGCTTTGCAACCCTGGCGGCGCTGATGCCGAATGCGAATCGGCAGTTGTACGTCAATCTGCCGGTGATTATGGAACTCGACGCGTATTCCGAAGTGCGCGATATCGACTTCTTGCGACAGCTCGACCAAACGTCGGGCGATTGGCTGCTGGCCGAATGGGAAGACGAGGTGGCTCCCCGAGCCCAAGCACTGTTGGACCAAAGCGGTGCGAGCCTTCGAGAACGCCAAAGGTACGTCGACAGCCTAGACGCCGAATCGCAAGCCGATTTGGCGGGCAAGCATCGTCGCTACCAAAGCCTTACGCCTGAGATGCGCGACGAACTTACCGACTGGCACACGCGCCTGACGAACGACGTGGATGCAAAAGAGTTGCAGGAAGTAATGCTTGCGTACTACGCATGGGTGTCGCAGGCCGACGAGATCGACCAGGCGCGTTTGCGCTCGCTAGACGCAGCGGCAAGAGTCCGACGAGTTGAGGACATGAAACGGCGGGCAGACGCCCGCAGCGAATGGCAACTGTCGCCGGCCAATGCGGCTGCCCTGCGTGGCGCGCTGGACGATATGGCCGACGATCCCCAGTTGGAACGGCAACGCCGAAAGCTCGTCGATGATCTCATGGACAAATGGGAAGTGCCAGAGAATCGCAGAGATCGCTTCAAACTTCCCAGTCCTCGGATATCCATCAAAATGGCGATGGGCTCAGCCTTCGGCGACCCGCCCGCCGAGATCGTCGAGTACCGTAACGCGATCGAAGAGCGACTGATTGACGCATTGGATGAGCCGACCGCGGGGCGACTGCGCGGCTTGCCCGCTAGAGATCGGAGCAGGCGAGTTGCCACTTGGTTGAGGATGGCGATGCGACAGCCGCAAACCCCAGATGTGGCAACGCTCGAGAAGTTCTTTGTGAGCGGCGATTTCACGCCCGATGAACAGCAACGATTATTGGCGATGCCTACCGATCAGATGCTCGACGAACTCGAGAACATGTACATTCGCGAATTTGTGGGCGAGGGTGGCGACGAACGAGAGTTCCAGCGTATGTTTGGCCACGGCAACCGTTTTGGCAGGCGGCCATGGGACGAGCGGGAGAGCCGTCCCGAACGGCGCGGCCCGCGCGGACCTGGCGACGTGGATGGTCCGGATGGACCAGGAAAACCTCCTCGCGGCGAGCGACCGCCGAGGAGTCGCCGTCCAGACGATGAAGGTCCGCGACCGCGCGGCGAGCGGCGCCCTGTCGATCGTTTTCCGGAAGATGGCCTTCCCCGGCGCCCACCCAACTGACTCTCTGGTGTTCTGTCAAAGCTGAATTGCGGAGTAAGCCGAACGCGCTCGCGTCGGCTATTGGCCGAATACTCCGAGGCTAGCGCCTGCGGCTCACGTTCCTCGGTCTAGACTCTCTGCCTTGCTAATACACCCAGGGCGATTCCCACCGGATCGTCGCGCTCGCGGAGGATTGCCTCGTAGCGGTCCCAACCATCCGCTTTGGTGGCCAAATCGACTAGCCGGGGCGCTAGTGCTGTAAGCCTAGCCGTTGGTGGTACGAGCTTCGCGTAGACTTCGAGTGCTTCGGCTGGGTTTCCCGACCGGTCGAGCAGCACCAGCAAAGTCTCCACGGCTGCCGCGCCTTCGTTCTCGACGTCGGCCGCCTCGGCCAGATTGCGAAAATACTCAATCGCCTCGCCACCGTCCTGTCCAAGCGTTGCGCGAAAGAAATGTTGGTGAGCCGGATAGATTTCTTCGAACGGAGCGTCGCCAGGATACTGCAAAGTGGGATCGAGCCGTGCCCCGTAGTCGGTGAGTGTAAGCGCCATCTCGACAAGTTGCGGATGCTCCAGCACTCGCGCGAATCGAACCGTCGCCGCCAGGTGCGAGGCGTCCACGTGCGACGCCTGCGCCGCGAACAACCAGTCGCGCCCTTCCATCAACTGGCCGACATTGGCGTCGTCACTTGGAGCCGCGCCTTCTTGTTGGCAAATGTGTTCCGCCAGGTTCTGGCGAAGCTCACGCTCGATATGCCGCACCATCACCGCCGCGCAGGCGGCCAGGTCGTCGGGCGGAAGCTGCGGCGCTAGACCTTCGAGCGTTGTAATGGCGTTGCATGTGCCGTAGTGCCCCACTAGCCAACCGAAACCACGTTCGACATCGATGCCTTCGTACAACGCCAGCTCGATCAGATGTTCAATGCTCTCGTCGGTGGGCACCGCTTGGGCCAGAGCCGCGTGCAGCATTCGTTTTTCGCCTGCGGGCCGAAGGTATTGCCACGCTTCGCGCAGTCGACCCGCGTCGACCATCAGGCCACCAACTTCACGGCAGGCGTCGGCGTAGTCGTTTTCCAACGCCGATCGCGTCGGCTCGGGTAATTCGTCGAGCGTCGGCGAACCAACCAGAGAGAGCCCCAACCGCGCGCGGGCTTCGACCAGCCGCGCTTCGAATAACTCGTGCCACCTGCCCGCATCCGCCAGGTCGCGGGCCAATTGGCCAAACAGTTCCTCGGTAGTTCCCGACCAGTTGCAGATAGCTTGCAAGTCCATGCTTGTATTCTAACGGCTCGGGCGAAGAGGGCGACGGGGCGCGTGAACACGGTGCCCGGATAAGCGCAGCGCGAGGATTGCATTAGGTGCCCGGGAGAATTGGACGCGGATCTTCGCGGATCAGAATTAGCGGTTTACTGCTCAGTTGAAAACAGCTGTGGGAGGCCTCTCTGAGGCCGACAGCGGATCCCAATGCAAAGCACAATCGGGCTCAGAGAGCCCTCCCGCCAAACAGCCACACGCAAAAAGCCCGGCTCCTGGCAGACCAGAAACCGGGCTTGGATTTGAAAACGTGTGCCGCTAGGGTCAGATCAGTTCGTAGCCGTTTTGGTAGTCGGGCTTGACGATTTTCATCAACGACTCGTCGTTCAACGGTACAAGATTCTCGGCATCCCATTCCACCCGTCCGCCCTTCCATACGGCCAGATTGCCCAGCAAGATGGTCTCGGTAAGCGGACCGCTGTAGTCCGGGATGTTGGACATGGGGACGGCTGAACGATCGCGGATACCGTTGAAGAACTCACGGTTGTGCGCGAGATCGCCGGTGCCTCGCGCGCGAGGGTAGTCGACGTCGATCTCTTCGGTGCCGATCACCTCGACGGCCTGATCAGCATAGTCGCCCGCACCATACAGCTTGCCTTTTTCGCCGATGATCATCACGCCAGACGCCGATGGGGCGGGACTGCCGTCGCCGTTGGTGGTCTTCACCTCAGCGAAGAGTGAGTTGTCGGGCTTCTGCCCGCCATCGTACCAATAGAGTGTGAATGGCGCGCGACCATCGAGTTCTGGGAAGTCGAACTTGATATTCGACCACTCAGGGTAGCTGTCGCCATCGTGGCCCGAAGTCGAAGCTTCTACCGCGACAGGGTTTCGCATGTTGAGGGCCATGAATGGTAAATTGCATGTATGGCAAGCCATGTCGCCGAGCGCGCCCGTGCCAAAGTCCCACCATCCGCGCCACTTAAAGCGATGATAGGCATCGGGAGCAAATGGCCGCTTCGGAGCGACACCTAGCCAGAGATCCCAACTAACGTGGTCGGGCACCGATGCCGCGGCTGGTCGTTCGCCGCCCTGCGGCCACACTGGCCGGTTCGTCCATACATGGACTTCGTTAACGGTGCCCAGCATACCTTGTTTGATCTGGTGAGCAGCTTTCCGCATCTGGTTGAAGCAGGTCCACTGATTGCCCATCTGCGTCACGACGTCGTTTTCGCGAGCGATGTCCTGCAACCGGCGAGCTTCCCAGATGGTGCGGGTAAGCGGCTTCTGGCAGTACACATGCTTGCCCTGTTTCATCGCCGCGGCTGCAATCACCGCATGCATGTGGTCGGGCGTCGACACGATCACGGCGTCTACCTGATCGCCCATCGTATCGAAAAGTTCACGATAATCGACGAACGTCTTGCCGGTTTTCATCAAGCCGTCCATGCCATCGAGTATGCGACGATCGATATCGCACAACGCGACGACTTTACCGCTTCGCGCGGCGTTCTTGATGTCGCCATCCCCTTTTCCACCGACGCCGATGCCGGCAATCTGAATCTGTTCGTTCGGCGACTTCGATTGGGCCAGGGTGATTCCACCCAATGCCCAATAGCCGGCCCCAGCGGCTGCGGTGCTTTTGATGAAGCGACGACGGGTTTGCTTGCTCTGCATGTTTCTCGACTCCAATGGTTGTCAGCGTGGCATTCAGGGACCGACCCAGGCCAACCCCCCTGTTGGGGCAGTGTTGGGAGCTTGCCTAGGTCGAATTCACCTCCCTATCTTGACGCATCATACCTGAAGGACACAGTTAGTTCAAAAGCTAGGCCAAAACCAGCGTTCGGCCGAAACGGTCCCTCCGTCAGAGTCCGTGCGAACGCGGAGTGAGAATGCGTTTTTTCCGAAGAATTCCGCCCCCTGTTCTCGTGTGAGTTTCACGGTACTAGTGTGCTTCCAGAGCCAAATGACGCGGCTGGATGATGGAAGCCGAAGGCGCTACCGTCGGATATTGCCAAGAAAATCCGAGGCTAGCGCGTTCGGCTCACCCGGCAGTCCAGCGGGTAGTCGCGACACTTGTCCGCAAGCTGCGCTGCGATTGTGCAAGCTGTGTCGGATGTGTGTCGGTGTTGCTTGCGAAAGGATGTGAGCCTGCAGCGGGTAGCCCAGGTTGGCGCAGCCTACCTGGGTCGCGAAGCGACAAGAGCAAGAGGTGGTTGCCGTTGAAACGATGCCGCTTGTGACTCGTGTCCCACTGGTAGGTCTGACGGCCAACTAGCGCCATCCAGTAGAGTGATGCCGTGCTTGCCCGCTCCGCGCTTCTGCGTGACACGCTCATCAACGTCAAGCCTGCCAAGCCGATATCGCCAGGCCAGCCATTACCAGGTGTGGCAGGTACCGCACCGTGTAGTCGGGCGAACCGAGCAGGCGGGCCATTTCGGGCGACGTGCTGCCGGTCACCAACACCCGCGGTCCAGTCACCAACCCGTCGTGGTGGCGTGCGATCAGTTCGCGGACGGCGCCAACTGCCCCCCAATACAAGCCCGCTTCAATGGCCTGTTTAGTGTCTTTACCTAGTGAAGGTGGCGATTTCCTATTCAACTCCAGATGGACAACTGGCAATACATCGGTGCTCGTGTGCAGAGCGTGGGCCGACGTTCCCACGCCCGGCAGAATGGCGCCACCCTCAAACGCGCCATCGTTCGATACTAGGTCGACCTTAATCGCGGTACCGAAGTCGACGACGATTGTCGGCGTGTTTGCACGTCTAAATCGACAGGCCGCCACGGCAGCCGCCAGCCGGTCGATTCCTACGCGGTCGGGCTTGTTTGTGCGGTTCTCGATCGGCAGGTCACCTCCAACAAGCTCCCGAACATTGTCCCAATGCCCGCCATCGTACTCGCGGAGAAACTTCTGTAGCGCTGCGGTCCCTGGTCGATTCACACTGCCGATGAAGAAAGGCGTGCCAGGCGCGACCATTTCCGCCAGCCAATCGGCGAGCGGCGCGACCTCGTACCCACTACCTGTCTCGCTGGGGCCAACCGCGATGGTTTCGACCGGTTCCGGCAAACCGAGCGAAGCCGGTGTCTGCCGGTCGAAGCGTCCCAGCTTAGTGCGGCTGTTACCAACGTCGACCGCCACGATGGACTGGAGCTGGTTCATGCAATCGGTCGCCATTCGCTCCGCGAATTGGTGCTGTTGGGCATTCGTTCGCGGAGCGAACTACGACTATGGTTGCTAAGAAGCGTCGGCCTTCGTTGCCACTTCCCGCGTCTCGGCTTCGTCCTTCGCCTTGTCCTTGAGCGTGTCGAGTTCTTTGCGGATCTCTTGGTGTTCTTTGCGAAGTTCCGACACCAGTTTGCGTAGCTCGCGGACCTCGCGCGGGACGAACGGTGCGTCGTCTTGCAGCTTCTTGATGGCGCGCTGGGCCGCCGTGGCGTCGCGGCCGCTCCCTTCGCGCGACGCGAACGATTCCAGGGCTGGGATTGCTTGTGGATCGCCAAGCTCGCCGAGCGCCTCGATCGCACCCGAGCGTACATGGCGGGCCGGATCGCGGAGGCATTTCTCCAGAAACGCCCGAACCGTCTGCTGATCGTCGGCGTTACGCCACAATTTGGCGAGAACCTGCAAGCCTTGCGCGTAGTCGCGATCGCCAAAGTCTTGCCGATCTTGCTGCAGCACGCTGAGCAGCTTGCCGCGGAGTGCCGTATCGCCCGAGTCGCCCATTGCTTTGATTGCCGCGCCGGCGATTTCGTTTGCGAAACTCGGCCGGTCAAGTACCGACTCGATACGGCGTCTGGCGTCTGGCGCCGAGTGCTTGCCAAGCGCTC
>JANQOF010000018.1 GCA_028279215.1 Pirellulales bacterium | reverse complement strand
GCCCTGGAAGGCGACGCCAGCCTATTTGCCCGCGCCGACGAAGTCGAAGCGGCCTGGAAGATCTGCGACCCGATCCTGGCCCACTGGCAAGACGCGAGTTACCCCTACGAGCGAGGCTTCTGGGGGCCGATGGAATCGCTCGAATGGATGCGGACCGAGGGGTGCGAGTGGTTTGATACTTGCCCTGTTTTGCACTAAAAGGTTTCTTAACGTAGCGTCGCGAAGCGTGCGCGGGTCGGTGAAACTGAGGCGTCGAATCAAGACTACGGATTGTTGTCGTGAGGTATCCATGTACGCACTCTTGAATCGGGTCATCAAGCAAGAGCTGGCGATTCTTTGTACTGAGTATCAAATGCGCATACAGTTTCGCGAGCGATTGGGGCGTAGGAACCTCTTAAAGCGTGGCAATAGGGCAAGGGTGACTTTGGCATTTGGCCAAACGAGTGTCGGAACCTTACAACCTGGGGCGGCGCTCCGCTTGCCCTCCAGGCTACAGTGACTACAGGCCTTCGGCCATGGTTTATTCGTTACAAGCGGTAGGACGATCGACGCGCGAATGGAAATCTGTCGCCGGAAGAAAACGTCTGCGTGGCTCTGCAGAGTCCTGAGGGACATCACCCCACGCGGCCAAAAACAGCGGTAGAAAATGCCTCTCCGTTTGGTCTAATGGAGCGTTGGCGCCGGCTCGATAAGGTGGACCGTCGGCCGACGCTCACGAGTTTTTTCCCATGCCGTGGAAAAAACCCCGCCGCATGGGCTGCACTTAGGGCGACCGGAGTTGAAAAAGCACCGAAGATTGCAGGTGTTTTTTGGTGTCAGATTGTCGTAAGTCGGGGGTGAGTTTTTGCACAGCGAATCGTTATTCGCCAAATTGGGAAAAAACGATTGGGGAACAAAGACGCGAGGGTGCCAACCAACCGCTAGGAATAGGTTCCATGTTTACCGGACTCGTTCAAAGCCTTGCCGTAGTTGCCGACCTGGTTCAGGAGCCGGGTGGGGTGCGGTTGGTGGTGCGCGAGCCCGAGTTCGCCGCTCGGGCTGAGGTTGGGGCGAGCATCGCGAATAACGGTTGCTGCCTGACGGTGGTGGAGGTCGATGGAGACTTGCTCAGCTTTCAGGCAGGCGAAGAGACGCTCTTACGCACAAACCTCGGCAACTTGAAAACGGGTGATCGGTTGAACTTGGAGGCGTCGCTACGCATGGGCGACGAGCTGGGCGGGCACTTGGTGACTGGGCACATCGATGGGCTAGGCACGGTCGACCAGCGAATCGACGATGCCGAGTGGTGCACGATGTGGTTCAAGGTTCCAGAGCGGTTGACGCGGCAGATGGCGAGTAAGGGCTCTGTGGCGGTCGACGGCGTGAGCTTGACGCTGGTGGACGTCGAAGACGAACGATTCAGCGTGGCACTGATTCCTCATACGCTCGAAGTGACGACGCTCGGCCTACGCAACGTGGGCGACACTGTGAACATCGAAACCGATGTGCTAGCCAAGTACGTGGAGAGGCAGTTGGATGGAACAGGGGACAGAGGCCAGACATCGGAGAACAACCTCTGACGTTTGCGCAAGACGCAACAATTCGCCAGCGATTGGATGCTACGAAGCTACCGAACTAAATTCCCCTGACCCCTGATCCCTCACCCCTCTACCAATGTCTGCCCGCCAAACGAAGACGTATCTTGCTGAGCGGCTCCGCGAAATCGGAGTCGAACCCGCGTCGCGTCATGGGCAGAATTTTTTGATTGATTTGAACCTGGTTGAGTTGATCGTCAACTCTGCGGAGCTAGATGAACGCGACGTGGTGCTCGAGGTGGGCACCGGCACCGGATCGTTGACGGCGATGATGGTCCCAAAGGCGGCGGCGGTAGTGACCGTTGAGATCGATGGGCACTTGTTCGAATTGGCGAGCGAGCAGTTGCTCGACTTCGACAACGTCACGATGCTGCACACCGACGCGCTGAAAAACAAGAACCGCTTCAACCCTGAGGTGATGGAAACCATCGGCGAGCGGCTGGCGGAAGCGCCCGACCGACGGCTAAAGTTGGTGGCGAACCTTCCGTACAACGTGGCGACTCCGATCCTCTCGAACCTGCTTACCTGCGAACACACGCCGTACTCGATGGTGGCGACCATTCAAAAGGAATTGGCCGAGCGTATCGTCGCCCAACCGTGGTCGAAGGATTACAGCGCGCTAAGTGTGTGGATTCAAAGCCAATGCACGGCGGAGATCGTACGCACGATGCCGCCCTCGGTCTTCTGGCCGCGGCCCAAAGTCGACTCGGCGATCATTCGCCTAGTCGTCGATCGCGCGAGACGAGAGGCCATCCCCGATCGCACCTACTTCCACCAGTTTGTGAAATCGATTTTTTTGCACCGCCGAAAGTTCCTACGGGCCAACGTGGTAGCGGCAATGAAACGACACCTAACGAAGCAGCAAGTCGATGAGCTGATGGATGCCATGGGTTTTGGTCCCGATACGCGTACCGAACAAATCGACGTGCCGACCCTGCTGGCATTCACCGAGCGTGTGAGGGCGATGGCTCCCGATTGGAAGCTGTGAGACGGCCGTGAATGTATCCCCTGATTGTTGCTGTGTGTTACAATCGTCGACACGCGGGGATCAGAGTCGAAAGGAGAAACAAGACTGATGGCATTTATTGAAATGACCGGCGCGACGCTCGACCGGATTATTGAAGACGACGAGCTGCACCACCTCAACCTGGTGGAGGCCGGCGTGAAAGACAGAACTATCGTGCGGATAAACCGCCAGGGCGACATTGAGGTTCGTCGCCCGGAAGGTTGGGACGTGGTAGGTGGCTTGATCGGTGATTTCGAGGACCGGGTTCGGCACGAAACGGGACTCGACTGGGCCTAGGTGAAATAATTCCCGTCTCATTTGGGAACCATCTGGAAGTGAGGTGCGTCTACTACGTGGGAGAATCTGTCTGGCCTTCGGGAGGTAAATCGCATGGCTCGAACTTCTGCCGTGTTTCGCTTGATGGCAGTGATATCTAGCGCGGTGTTGATCGCCCTGTATGTCGGATGGCAGGCGGGCGCTTTTCAATCGAATCCACCCAACGACGACGTGCGATTCTCGAGCACGAAGAGTAAGGCACGATTCGAGGCGGTTGGCACCTCGGAACGAACCGTCGAGGCTTCAGTCAATGCTCCAACATTTATGCCCGGCAGCAAGTACGCGCCCCTCGACTTCATGCCTGAAGGAGTGGCGTCGAGCAACGAAGGGGAGTCGTTGCCGACCAAACTGGATGACGCTAGGCTTCGAAAGATCCATGCCTACAGCAGTAAGAGCGCCGTTCCGTTGGTTATCCCCGATAGGCGGATAGAGCCGGTGCTTCCCAGTTTGAAACGAACAATCCCGTTGATTACCGCGCCTTCACAAAGCAAATCGAAGGCGTCGGCAAATAAGGACTCGGATCAGAAGTTCTCGGGCACCAAGTCGTTCGTTCCGCTGATTCAGGTTCCGGCCAAGAACGACAAGAGCGCCGGCAAACCTCCAGCTACAGGTTCGAAGTCAAAGTGAGGAACGGACGGTGACTTTGCCAGCAATCGTACTTTCGGCCGGAGTGAGCTTCCTGTTTCTCGTGGCCGTTTTTCGGCCAATGGAGCTGGCGTTTCCAGCGAAACGCAGCCAACGGTTTTTCCGCCCCGACTGGTGGACCGATCTGTGCTTTTTTCTAGGGCAGTACCTTTTGTTCAGTGGCCTGGTGCTGTGGGCGCTGGTTTACGTAAACGGTTGGGTCGACGGAGTCGTTCCGTCTTCGTTACGTAGTGTCGTGGCTTCACAACCGTGGTGGCTGCAGGCGATTGAAGTCGTCCTGCTGAGCGACTTCTTCATCTACTGGGCGCATCGCTTGCAGCACTCTAATGCCTTCTTGTGGCGATTCCATTCTGTGCATCACACAGCCGAGCACCTCGATTGGCTAGCGGCGCATCGAGAGCATCCGCTCGATACCATTTACACCGTTGGCATCATCAACCTGCCTGCGGTGGTGCTTGGTTTTCCGCTTGAGACGATAGCCGGGCTAATCGCATTTCGCGGCATCTGGGCGATTTACATTCACTCGAACGTCCGCTTGCCGCTTGGGCCATTGAGGGTGCTCGTCGGCGCGCCGGAGTTGCACCACTGGCACCACGCCAAGGACCGGCGGGCGGGAAACTATGCGAACGTCAGTCCGCTGATGGATGTCCTATTTGGGACATACGTCTGCCCCGACCACGAGCCAGAGAGTTTCGGCATCGAGGAGCCAAGCCCGTCGAATTACGTTGGGCACATGGTCGGGCCACTGCTTCCGAAGTTCAAAACGCACAAGGCAACCGACCCGCCTGCCGATCAACTGGGCCCCGTGGGCACAGCGGCCGCCAATTCGGCAATCAATGCCGTGGGCACACGGATTTGACCGCGCAATTGAACAAACGGTAATTGCCGCGTGCTAAGCAGGTGGCGTACTTCGCGCGGCGTGAGTTGGTGTTTGCGGGCGTAGCTGTCGATTGAAAGAGTGTTTTTCCAGGGGTCGTCGCTCGCTTGGGCCGGCTTTCGCATGGGGGCCATAGGAACTCCCTTCACGAATGTGAGATGAGTAGATCGCATGGACGGTAAAAGCGGGGCGCAGGTTGTGACGCTTAGGCGGATTATACCCGCCGCCGGCGCAAGCCCAACCCCAATGGCGAGTCGTAACGACTGCCGTACCGGCCGCGAGGCTGGTACGCTAGCAATACTGTTGCCTTCGTTTCCCGAGGATTCCGGTACATGTCCCGCACTGCTACGATCGATCGCAAGACCGGCGAGACCGACATCCAGCTCGAAATCGACCTGGACGGATCGGGCAAGGCGGACGTGGCAACCGGCGTCGGCTTCGTCGACCACATGCTAACTCTGCTGGCCAAGCATGCGGTGATCGATTTGACGATACGAGCTCAGGGCGACCTCGAAGTCGATCAGCATCACACAGTCGAGGACGTTGGCATCTGTCTGGGGCAAGCGATTCGTGTCGCGGTTGGCGACAAATTGGGCATACGCCGCTATGGCCACTTCACGCTGCCGATGGACGAGACGTTGGTCACCGTAGCGGTGGATCTGAGCGGCCGGCACTACTTGGTTTACGACGCCCTGACGCCAGCACAGAAGATTGGCCAGTTCGATACCGAGTTGCTGGAAGAGTTTTGGCAAGCGGTATCGGCCAACGCGCTATGCAATTTGCACATTGTCCTCCACCACGGTCACAACAGCCACCACATTGCCGAGGCGGTGTTCAAAGCGACAGCTCGGGCGCTTCGCATGGCCGTGGAAGCCGATCCACGGTGCCCTGGCGTTCCCAGCACGAAGGGCACATTGGGTAATTGAGCGAGTCTCGAATCAGTCGCCGCCGAATTCGTCCTCGTAATCGGCGATCGCTGCTTCGATGACTTTCGATGCGTGATCTCGCGAGTACGGCGCGTCGATGCGGACACGGTCCTCGTCGGGCGAGAGCATTTTGTAGGTGCTGAAGTAGTGACGAAGCCGGTCGACTAACACGCGGGGCAACTGGGAAACATCATCGACATCCATCCACATCGCGTCGGCATCGAGAACCGCAATGATCTTGTCGTCCGCCTCGCCGTTATCCAACATGGGCAGACCACCAACCACACGCGCCGTAAGGATCACCTCGGGCTTTTGAATGGGGCGTTCGCTAATCACACAAATGTCGAGTGGATCGCCGTCGCCAGCGCTGGCACTGGGCATGAGTTCGCGAATACGTTTGCCGCAATAAGTGCGAGGGATGAACCCGTACAGCGTCGGGCAGAAGGACGAAGTGCGATTTGGGCGGTCGACGCGCAAGTAGCCGGTTTTCTTGTCCAGCTCGTACTTCACACGATCGAACGGAGTAAGCTCGATATAGGCATTCACCACACCCGGTGGCTTGGGGCCGATTTCAAGCCCGTGCCACGGATGGGGCCGCCATCGATAGAAGGGGGACGGAAAACTCATGCAGTTTCCAAAGCAAAACGGAGTGATTACACCTGACCGAGCGGCTCCTACGACATTTGAAGGTCTTCCTCGTTGACGTAGGTCTCGAGGAATCGCGTGAGTAGTTGAAAGTCGCAGTCGGTTTCGATGTATCGGACCACGGTTACGAGCGTTTCGGGATCGACCAGTTCCTCAAACGGCACGTAGTGTAGTTGGAGTTGTCCCGAGACGGAAACCATGACACCGTTGAGTTTTTGTTCGACTAGCGCCCTGAATGCACCAACACCCAATTGGCTACCAAGCATCACGTCAAAGGCATGAGGAATTGAGCAGCGAGCCTCGTAACCCAATTGAAGCGGCGTCACTTTGCGCTTGGTGCCCTTTTGCCTTTCGTATTCCTCGGCAATGAGTTTGGCGAACAACGTATGCAGACTGATTGCCGAGATGTTGATGTGCCCATGCTCGTCGCGACCAATACCTTCCAAGTACTTGTACGGCATAAGTTCAGCTAGGCCTTCCGCGATGACGACGATTCCGTATTTTTTTCCTTCCCGTTCGCGGGTGGTCATGGTCAGAACGATTCGCTTGATCACCTTGTCCAGGTCCATCACGTCGCGAGTGATGGTCTCACCGGTCTTGGGATCAGTAAAGTCCTCCGTGGTACGATACTTGCCACGGATATCCTCCACGCTCACAACCAAGCTTGCCTCGCCGGCGATTGCCACTCCGTACGCCAGCCAACCGGCGCTTCGGCCCATCGACTCAACCAGGAAGTAGCTCTTGTTCGCCTCGGCATCGGCGAGCAAGTTCCGCACTTCGCGGGCCAGGAAATCAACGGCGGTGAAGTAGCCGAAAGTGAAATCGATGCCACGATAGTCGTTGTCGATGGTCTTGGGCAGATGGACAACAGGAATGCGAGGAGCGTCTTCCGGCAGCCTATCTTGATACAGCTTGAATTTGTTGGCGGTCTTCAACGTGTCGTCGCCGCCGATCGAGATCAGCGCTTCCACGCCCAGCGAGCGAAGGGCCTCGTAGGTCGCCTTGAGTGGCGCAACACGCTCGGGGTCGTCGAGGTGCGAGGGATGCGACACCATCTTGCCGGGGTTGGTCCGCGCGGTGCCGATCATGATGCCTTGTTTGCTGCGGGTTCGGCTGAGCATGGCGTGGTCGATCATCACGTAGTCTTGGCCCTGCTCAAGGGCAGTCGACGGATCGTACGTAGCCAAGCTGGAATATCCATGTTTGATGCCGATTACCTCGGCTCCGTGCCGCAGGAACGAAACGGCGGCGGCGGAGATAACCGCATTGGCGGCGGGAGCCGGTCCGCCAGCAAACAGGATGGCCACGCGGCGAAAGTTGCTTTGCTCAGGATAGGGAGGGGTGAGAGCTTCAGACATGATTGGACTACGAATACGGTGGTGAGAGAATCTACGGAACCGCCCCCGCCACATTGTAGCGGTCCACTGAACGACGGAGAATGGCCCGAACCTGGCCCGCCGAAACATGGCGGAATGTTAGAGATTCGTGAAGGTCCGCTCGACAAACGTCGTGTCGATGCGGCCTTCGACGAAGGCTGTGTGGCTCAGAATCTCATGATGGAGCTTCGCCGTGGTCTTGATCCCGTCGACGCGCAGTTCGGCGAGCGCCCGCTTCATGCTGGCGATCGCTTCTTCGCGCGTCGGCTGATGCACCAGGAGCTTACCAATCATCGAGTCGTAGTAAGGCGGTACCGTAGCACCGCTGTAAACGTGGGAATCAAATCGGACCCCAAACCCACCCGGCACAATCAAGCGGTCGATACGTCCAGGCGATGGTTGGAAGTTGCGGTCTGGATCCTCTGCATTGATGCGGCATTCAATCGACGCGCCACGGGCGACGACGTCGTCCTGGCTAAACGGCAGCGGCTCGCCGGACGCAACAAGGATCTGAGCCTTGATCAGGTCGACGCCAGTAACCAACTCGGTGACCGGGTGTTCCACCTGAATCCGGGCGTTGACCTCGATGAAGTAGTAGTTTCCCTCACCGTCGACGATGAACTCCACGGTTGCCGCATTGGTGTAGGCGGCCGTGGAAATCAACCGCCGCGCTGCCTCGCACATTTCGTTGCGTGTTTCGTCGGAGATGCATGTGCTTGGACTCTCTTCGATGAGCTTCTGGTGCCGTCGCTGCACCGAGCAGTCGCGTTCCCACAAGTGGACCACATTTCCGTGATGGTCCGCAATCACCTGGACTTCGACGTGCCGGGGCTGGCCAATATACTTTTCGAGGTATACGTCGCCGTTGCCAAATGCGGCTTGCGCTTCGGCCTGCGCTTGCTGCAATGCCGACTTCAACGCCAGGTCATTGGCCGCGACACGCATGCCGCGACCTCCACCACCGGCAACGGCTTTAATGAGCACTGGGAAACCGACCTGGTGGGCGAATCGCATTGCCTCATCTTCGGTCTGAATCACGCCTTCGCTACCGGGTACCACCGGCACATTCGCCTTGCGGGCGAGTTCGCGGGCGGCATTCTTGTCTCCCAACTGGGCCATCGGCTCTGGCATCGGGCCAATGAAGTCGATATTGCAGCTACGGCACACCTCATTGAAGTGAGCGTTCTCGGCCAAGAATCCATATCCGGGATGAATTGCCTGCACGTTACCAACTTCGGCAGCACTGATCACGTTGGCGATCTTCAAGTAGCTGTCGGCCGCTTTCGGCGGCCCAATGCAGAAGGCTTCGTCCGCCAACTCAAGGTAATGGGCGCCACGGTCGGCTTCGCTGTAAACGGCCACCGTTTCGATGCCCAACTCGCGGCACGCACGGATCACCCGCAGCGCGATTTCACCTCGGTTGGCAACAAGTATGCGTTGATACATCGTTTCGACCGCAACAAAACAGAAAGAGAAACCACTGGCCAGCAACTGAGGGGAACTGGATGCCCGCCACCTCTATTCGACCCGGAACAAGGGCTGGCCAAACTCGACCGCGTCGCCGCTCTCCGCAAGTACGGCAACAATTTTGCCCGAACATTCGGCCGGCACTTCGTTGAACACCTTCATCGCTTCGACGATGCAAACGGTTGTGTCGGGTCCGACCTGATCGCCAACCTTGACGAACGGCGCCGAATCTGGATTTGCCGATGCATAGAACGTTCCCACGATCGGGCTCTTGATTTCCTTTCCTGCCGCCGGTGCAGGCTGCGGCGCAGGCGCGCTTGTGGCCGGTGCATCGGTCGTAGGCGGTGGTGGGGCCGCCACCGGAGCAGCGGGCACTGGCGCAGCGATGGGAGTGACAAACGGCTCGCTGCCTTTTCGCAGCCGGATTCGTTGGTCGGACTGTCGGAGGTCGATTTCCGCCAAGTCGTGCTCATTCATCAACTCGACAAGGCGCCGCACCTTCCGTACATCGAATACGTCGCCGCCGTTCGATCCGCCGTCTTTAACCATATTCCACTCCACCGCCGCTTTTAGCAGCGCCCTAAACTATCTGCTTAACCCCAATGGCAATCGTCGATTTGCTTGGGTACGTCGGTCAATACCTCGTGTCCGGACTTTGTTACCAAGATGTCGTCTTCGATGCGAATGCCGCCCCAATTGGGTAGGTAGATTCCTGGCTCGACGGTAACAATCATGCCCGGCCTCAAAACCACCTTGTCCTGCCCACGTGATAACCGAGGTGCTTCGTGGACCTCAAGCCCGATGCCATGGCCCAGACCATGGCCAAAGTATTTTCCGTAGCCCGCTGCCTCAATCCGATCGCGAGCCACGCGGTCGATTTGCTCGCAGGTTGCGCCCGGCCGAATAGCTGAAATCGCCGCAAGTTGTGCATCCAAAACAACTTCGTAGATTCTCGCGAATTTCTGCGAGAGTCTACCGGTGACCACCATACGCGTCAAGTCGCTCACGTACAGCCCCGAGTCGGCCCCCCAATCGACGAGCACGAAATCGGCATCTTCGATCCGTTGATCCGTGGGGGTAGCATGAGGAAGGGCCGCTCTCGCGCCCACTGCGACGATGGGCGGGAAGCTCAGCCGTTTAGCGCCGAACCGCCGGGCCTGGTACTCCAACTCAGCGGCCAGCTGCTTCTCAGTGGTATGTGGAGTGATCAGAGCCCGGGCTGCCTCAAACGACTTGGCGGCTTGGCGGCATGCGAGTCGCGTCGCCTCAATCTCCGACTTGTCCTTCACTTCGCGGAGCTGTTCGACCAAATTGCCAGAAAGCACGAAACGCATGTCTGGCGCCAGTTCGCCCAACGCCTGTTGCATGCCGACGGTCATCGATGCTGACTCGATCGCCAGCAACTCGACGCCAGTCTTTTCGACCAGATCAGCCACCGTCGGCAGCATCAATTGACCGGGCTCACGAACCACCAAGTCGAGCCCTGGGCACTCTTCGGCAAGCTGAATCGTAAACCGCCGATCGCTAACTAGGGTAGCGGAGTCCAAGGTCACCAGTAGGAAACTGTCTTCGCCAGTGAAGCCGGTCAGATAGGTTACATTGTGGAAGTTAGTGACGAGTAGCGCATCCGCACCGTGTTGACGAACGCGGGTCCGCAGTTTCTTCAAACGCGAGGCAGATGAGGTCATTGGTTCTTGAGCCAATCGAGCAGTTGTGGAAGTCGGGCAGTTGTGGTCCGTGCGGGCATTTTAGGCGTATCGTCAGCCAAGATCGATGGGCGGCGCCGCGTCGCCTGGTGGTACCGCTCAACACAAACGGCCCATCGCGATATGCTAGAAGCAACGCGACTGTGTCCAATCCAGTCCCAAGAGGACTTGAGCCCCCTCACGATTCACCGAGCTTGCTGCAATGTTTCATGTCACTCGCGAAATCGATTTTTGCTACGGCCACCGGCTATTGAATTACGACGGTAAGTGCCGGCACTTGCATGGCCATAACGGCAAGGCCATCATCACGGTTGCCGCCGAGGACCTTGATCGACTGGGCATGGTAATGGACTTTTCTGATATCAAGGATGTTGTCGCCACGTGGATCGACGAACATCTCGACCACCGGATGATCCTGTGCAAGGACGATCCAGTGGTGCCGCTGTTGCAAGAAATGGGTGAGCCGATGTACCTGATCGACCAAAATCCGACCGCCGAGAACATCGCCAAGGTGATATTCGATCGAACGCGCGAGGCAGGTTTTCCCATCATCGAATCTTGCCTTTGGGAGACACCCAAGTGCTTCGCAATGTACCGAGGCTCCTAAGCGCAGGCCAGATGCGGTGCTAGCTGCCAGCGGCGTGTGATTTTGGCAGTTTGGCTGGTCGACTCTAGCGAATACGCCGATCTTACCGAAGAAGGCCAGCTGGTCGGCTGCGCAACGACTACGCACAAATGGCTGTGCGACGAGTACCCTGGCGATCAGGGGCAAAGTAGAGAAAGGACGCTCGATCGTGGCTAGAATTGCAACGTTTTCCGAATGGCTGCTTCGTTCGCCGATAATCTGGGGCGGTATGGCGTGCATGCTGATGTATGCCATGTTGAAGCAGGACATTATCGATAGTCCGCTCCTCGATCGCTATCTGCTTGGGCACCCCATTGAGGTTGCCACGACGTTCTTGTTCTTTGTGGCGATCGCCGCTCTTGTAATCCGTGCGATTGGGCTCGTCCCCCAGTTTCTGGCGCTCGAACGGAGTCTTCTGGACGCACCTGTCGTCGGCGGGCAGCCAACGAGCGATGCCCACCAACTGCTTGGTCAGTTGTCTGCTGTACCGCAGATTTATCAGGACACTTACATCGTTCGTCGACTACGAGCCGCTATCGAGTACGTGAAGCGAAAAGACTCCGCTGAGACGCTGGAGAAACATCTTCACCATCTCGAAGAGGTTGACCTCGATCGAATGGCATCGGGCTACGCCCTGACGCGTGTAGTCCTCTGGGCGGTGCCGAGTTTGGGCTTTTTGGGTACGGTGATTGGTATCGCCGCGGCAATTGGTCACTTGTCGTTCGACGCAAACAACATCGTCGAGTCGCTCAAGCAAGTGATACCGCCGTTAACATCCGCATTCGATACGACCACGCTCTCGCTTGCCCTTTCGATTCCGATCATGTTCAGCAAGTTCATGGTGGAGCGAGTCGAAGGCACGCTCCTCGAGCAAGTGGATTCCAGGACCGAGGCTGAGTTAGTTGGCCGGTTCTTTCAGTATGGATCCGCCAACGACCCGCAGGTGGCGGCCGTACGGCGCATGGCCGAACAGGTGGTGCGTACGGTCGAGGCGATGAGCGCCCGCCAAGGACAAGTGCTGCAGGACACGATTGAAGAAAGCCACCGCCACTGGGCCGACATCACGTCAGCTACAGGGAAGCTGCTCAACGAATCGATATCGTCTACGCTGCACGACAGCCTGGAGCGGCACGCCCAAACGCTCAGTTCTTCGACCGAGCGACAGGTGGCGGCCCTTGAGCACTTACTAGGCAGTCAACTTGCCGCCATGAATCATGGCATCGAGAACCAGATCAGCCTTCTCAACGAAGGTGTTCAGCGGAATGTCAACGCCATCGAGAATGGCGTAGTGAACCGACTAGCCTTGGTAGACGAGGTGTTTGCCGAACAGGTCAGCCAACTGGAACAACTGGTAACCAAACAGATCGACGTTCTGGGTCTGGCCGTACAATCGCAGGCAGAACAAGCACAGCAGGGCGCCGAGGAGCTGATCGGGCGTTTACGCGATGGTTTGGAGCGAATGGCCGAATTGCTCGTTGAGGCCCTGCACAAGCACGGCGAGACGCTCACCAGAAGCGAGGAAGAACTCGCGCAGGAAAACCGCCGGCACCTAGGCGAAGTCGAAGCGGCCCTAGGCGAAGCGATGGTGGTGGCGGCAGACCGACAGGAGAGGCTTGTGCAGCAAAGTGAGCGACTGCTGTCCGACATGCAGTCAGCCCTGGTCGACGCCGCCAGCGCGACGGTCGAACAACAAGAGCAATTGATACGGCAAGGTGACGTGCTTCTGAAGGTAGTCGACGCGACGGGTCAGGTAAAGCAGTTGGAAGACACACTCAGCCAGAATCTGGCAACACTTGGTCGCACTCATAATTTCGAAGAGACACTGCTGAGTCTTTCCGCGGCAATTCAGCTTCTTAGCGCCCGGATCGGGCGCGACGGGGCGAAGCAACCGCATGTTGACTTTGGCGGCACGCAAATGGGCGACGCCGCCGGCAACCCGCCAAGCCACGCCGCATGAGCCGTGCATCGCGCCACGACAATTCGATATCCGGTTCTGTGTTCCCCTTCCTAGCCGTCCTTCTCTCGACGATGGGAGTGTTGGTGGTGCTGCTGGTGATCATGGCGAGCGTCCAGCTATCACAAGCCAAAGCCAAAAAGTTGGCGGAAGCTACGGCGTTCGAGCAGAGCACCAACGCTGCTGAGCAAGAGGCCCGGCGTGAACAACTTGCCAAGCTCGAAGCGCGCCGTCGCGAACTCGAAGAGATTCAGGACAAGGAAGCTCGAAGGCTTCGGGGCGAGGAGCAGAGGCTCAGCCAAATCGAAGAAAACATGCGCCGCAGGCAAGAGCGGTTAGCACTGTTACGAATCGAGATCGAAGAACTGCAGGCGCTCGACGGCGACAGCACCGACGACCTTGAGCAAGCCCGCGAGTCGCTCAAGCGGCAGCAGGAGTTGATCGCGGAAACCAAGGCAGAGTTGGAGAAGCTGAAAGAGCAAAAGAAGCAGGGCGACAATTTTTACGCGATCGTTCCATACGATGGAATTAGCGGCACCCGACGCAAACCTATTTACATTGAGTGCCTGCGCGACTCAGTAATTCTACGGCCGGAGAACATCGAATTCACCGCGACCGACTTCAACGAAGCCGCTGGAGCGGGCGGCCCACTGCCCGCGGCCATTCGGGCGGCACAACGGTACTACGTTGACAATAACTTGGTAGAGGGAGATCAACCCTACCCATTAGTGATCGCGCGTCCCGACTCGTCGGGTTCCTTCGCACACGTGCTCAACACCCTCAGTGAATCCAGCCCCGATTTTGGATACGAGATTGTTGCGGCAGAATGGAGCTTCGACTTCGGGGCCGCAGATCCGGCGCTGGCCAATGAGATACGATTGGCGGTGGCCAACGCCCGCGTGCACCTTGTCGCGTTACGCGAGTCGGCACCGGGCACGTTTGCGGCAAACCAGGTAGACTCGTTTGATCTCGGTCCAAGTTTGCTGGAGCGGGTCAAACTTGGGATGTTGCCACGCAACTATATGTCCGTTGGTGGTCAACCGATCAAGTCGCGTGGTGACAACAGGCTCCTGGCGCGGCAAACCATCGATGTACGACAGTTGGCAGCGGTACTTAACTCTGCTGCGGAGGGCGACTCCTCAGATCGATACGGCGGCAATGGACCGGCGTCCAACCCCATGACTCCAATCGGCGATGCCGTGCCACAGGCGAGCCAGGGCGAACCAGATGCAGACGGTACAGCCATGATAGGCAGCCAGTTAGGAGCCGTTGCGGCAACAGAGGCCGCAGAATCGGCGAGCGCTGAATCTACGGCGCACTCGCAGCAAGCGACGGCACCCGGGCAGGACTCGCAACAGTTCGCATCTTCGATCGGCTCCCAAAGCCCCGGGGAGAATGTCGGTGATATGACCGGCAATACTCCCTCTACAACGGTCTCTGCGGTCCAACAAGACGTTCGGAACGCACCGATGCGCCGGCCTGCCGGCTCATCACAACCAGGAATGGCCTTAGTGCGCACGATCCGTGTACACGTCGAAACATCCCGTCTGATCGTGCGCTCCGGCAAACGCTCGTCCGCGGTTGGGCGTTCTATTCCGCTGCAGGGTGACGTCGTGGTTGTGGCGAAGTCGTTCGTCAGGGCCATGCAAGAAGAGGTTCGCGAGTGGGGAATCGCTGGAGACGGGCTGTACTGGGAGCCGGTTATTGAAGTCAGCGTTGCGCCGGGTAGTGAGCCCTTGGCGAACCAGTTGGCTGACGTACTTCGCCGTGGTGGAATCGAAGTAAGAGTTTCAAACTCTCGCAAAGCTAACCGACGCTAAGGACGCAACCCATGGCTCGACGGGCAAATCACCACCGACCCAACGAGGACGGAGTTCAGGACTCGTTCTTGGACATTGTCGCGAATATTGTTGGCATCCTTATCCTGCTGGTCATTGTGGTGGGTATCCGCGCCGCGATGCAGCCGACTCGCGTCGACAGTGCAATCACACGGTCTTCACAGCTTGTGATTACCGAGGCAAGGCTGGAGAAGAAGCGAGACGCGATCGAGCGGCTGAAGCACGAAATCGTCGAAGTGCGCGAGTCTGTCGAATCACTTGCCAGCAGGGCGGAGCAACTCGATTTGGCGCGTATTGACGTGGCCACTTATGTCGCGGCCGTGGAACAGCAGTTAGAGCGTGAGCGCCAGAAGCTATCCGACGCCGAGGCGGAACGCCTTGAGATCCGCAGCGCCTTGGCTGAGACGGACCAACAGTGGCAAAAGCTGATGTTGCAGAAGGTCGCAATCGCCTCCGACGCCGGCAGGCCGCAGACGATCGTGCATACGCCTACGCCAGTTGTGAGAACACACAACGAACAAACGATCCACTTGCGACTTGAGTCGGGTAAGGTGGCGATCGTCCCCTTCGAGCGACTTACGGACCTGTTGCACGGCAGAACGTTCGACGCACACCGACGCGATCTGCAGCGACAAGGGGGGATTGGGCGGCTTGGTCCGATAGGCGATTTCGAACTGCACTACGCACTGATCAGCCGTGCTTCGCGGCCCGGTCTCGGCGGGGTGAGGCAAATGCTAACGTTTGTTGCAGGGGAGATTCGTCCTACAATTTCGCAACCTGGGGAAGCTGTCGAGGTTGCTCTAGAGTCTGGATCAGCGCTCGACGAGAAACTGCAGTCGTACAACCAGCGTACCACGGTGGTCATGATTTGGGTCTATCCAGACAGCACGACGGATTTTCGTCCGCTACAGCAAGCGATACGCAAACGTGGATTTGCGGTCGATTTGCGATTGCTGGACGAGGGAGCACACATCTCATTCTCTCCCGATGGGCGCAAGACTTCAGCCCAATAGTTGCTTCCGCCAGCCTATCCCTCAACCGGTTGCTGAAGCAAATCGGCAATGGTCGTCTGCGAAAGCTCGACGCGCACCAGCGATGCGAGTTTGTTCATGGTTTGCCGCATTTGCTCGCTTGCAAAATCATCGAGCGACGGCAGTGGCGGTATGCTCGGCACAATGGGCGTGTCGAACGATTCGTACACTTCCAACAACGTGATTTCCTCTATAGGTCGCGCCAGCATGTAGCCCCCTTCGACTCCGCGGATCGACTTCAAAATCCCGTGGTTCACGAGTTTGCGAAGAATCTGCAGCAGGAATCGCTCGGGCATTTGGCCTTCGCGGGCGAGCAGATTGCACGCCAACGGCGTCGAATGATCCGCCACGGCCAGTTGCAACAAAGCCTGAACAGCATACGCCATCGAGCGTGATACTTTCACAGCACGCCACCTCCTTTCAACGGAGTAAGTGGAACTCCCGACCAGCTTGTCAAATGCCAATCACTGAGCCATCTTGCTCAGCGATCACCAAGCACTCGAATCAAGAGATAGATCATTCAGAGCAGCGACTGATAAGTGTGGCCACCTGAACATTCGAGTCGAACGACAAACAAGGTGAACCGCGCGTGATTATAACAAGTCCTATTGCAGATTCGGGCGAATTCGCTGCAATTGGTTGAAAAACTGCGATTCGATGAGACTCATCGCGTTCTATCCGTTGGACATAACGCTTAGACTCGATTTGGACACAGATCGCGAGGCGCGCCTATGACCAGTCGCTTGCGCCTGCGGTACGAAATCGCTCCGTCATTGTTGGACGCAAAGCGTTTCAGAACGCATCAGTTGCGTTGCTCGCTTGCAAACGTCTTCAGCAGAATAATCCCGGCACCCACTACCAACAAGGAGTCAGCGATATTGAAGTTGGGCCAACGATATTGAGGACTCAGTTGTACAAGAATCCAATCGCGTACCGCGTAAGCGGTTGTCCCGGCGCGACTCGGATCGTAAAACCAAGTCTCGCCGTGCAGCCCGAGTCGATCGAACAGATTCCCGAGGATGCCACCGGTCACGCACCCTAAGGCTAATGTGATTACTAAGTCGCTTGCGATGCCGTATCGGAACAACCAAAACGGGATACCGATTACAGCGACCACACTGAGCAGCGCAAACAACCATACGAGGCCCTGGCCCATCCCGAACAATGCCCCTTCGTTAAGGCTCAACTGAAATCCGGCATAGTTTGGAATCACCCACCAGATTTCGCCGTTGCGTAGCCCCTGGCTGGAGAACATCCACCACTTGCTCGCCAAGTCGGCGACGCAACCAAGAAAGGCTGCTGCGAGAAACACGGGAATTCGACTGCTCGGGTATCCAGCGTATCTCGGGCGCTCTGCAAGTTGGCGGCCTGCGGAATAGGGATTCGTCTTTGAAGAACTGGTACTCGACATTCCATGGCCTGCAAGTGTGTGCAGCGTCGAGCGCGGTTTATACCGTTTGCCGCGTGTGAATGCCAGATCACTCCGCAGGGTCTCAGTGGTCTTCCATTTGCTCGGCACACTTGATGCACACCGGCGTATAGGGAATCGCGTTGAGTCGAGTCTTGGGAATGACTCCTCCGCACTCGACGCAGATCCCGTACGTACCGTTGGAGATTCGCTCCAGCGCCTCGTCGATTTTCGCCAGCGTATCCTCTTCAGTTTCCATCAAGCTGAGCGTAAACTCTTGTTCAAAGTTCTCGCTGCCCAACTCTGCCATGTGGATTGGCATGCTTGAGCTATCGCCGCCCTCCATCCCCGATTTTCTCAGGGCAGCGTCGGCCATAGCGGTCACGTCACCACGAAGTCGTGCGCGCAGAACCTGAAGTCGATCTCGATACACCTGCATGTCAGCTTTTTTCATCAAAACTCTCCGAAAGATACGCTTCGGCAGATCGTGGTGGATTAGGTAGAGCTGCCGTGCCGAAGGTCGAGATAGCCTCGTTATTCTACTCACCCCTTCGCTCTGGGTCTAGAAACGTGGGACAGCAGGGGGCCACGTTCGCCGAGTTGCGGCACTTCGCGGCGTCTATTACACTGCAGTAACTCGTTAATGGGTTAACATTTAGGGACGAGTATCCACTACTCGCGACAAGTCGGGATGGTGTTCCGAGGGGGGAGGCCAACCACTTCGTCACAATCCATCCACCGGAGTTCCAAGCCGTGGCTGCGTCGGTTGTCACTGAGAAGGACTTGGCATATCAGCAGTGCATCGTGCCGAGTTGCGGTGCCACGTACGACGTCGGCGAAGTCCGCACCAGTTGCGACGCCTGCGGCGCGCTGCTAGATGTGGTGTATCAGTGGGATGCTCTGCCCGTTCCAAAATCTCTCAGCGATTTCGAGACGAAGTGGTCGCGCCGCAACGAACCGCTTTGCCGCAGCGGCGTTTGGCGATTTCACGAGTTGCTGCCATTTGCACCACCGGAAAAGGTGGTGACGGTAGGCGAAGGCCAGACGCCCTTATCACCATCGGACGGGGTCGCCGACTATGTCGGCATGAGTCGAGGGCAGTTGTTCTTGCAGTACGAGGGAATGAACCCCTCGGGTAGCTTCAAGGACAACGGCATGACGGCCGCATTCACTCATGCCCATACAATCGGTGCTAAGCGCGCAGCATGTGCATCGACGGGCAACACGAGCGCCTCGCTGGCATTGTACTGTTGCGTTAGCAAGTTGATGCAAGCCGTGATCTTCATCGGTTCTGGGAAGATCAGCTATGGAAAGTTATCACAGGCTCTCGACTACGGCGCTCTGACGATTCAAATCGCAGGCGACTTCGACGACGCGATGCAGCGCGTACGCGAAGTAAGCAGCCGGTTGGGGATCTACTTGGTGAACAGCGTAAATCCGTTTCGCCTAGAAGGCCAAAAGACCATTATGTTCCGCGTGCTCGAGAGTCTCGGGTGGGAGGTGCCCGATTGGATCGTTGTACCGGGTGGCAATCTCGGAAATAGTAGTTCGTTCGCCAAGGCGTTTCACGAGCTGAAGGCACTCGGCCTGATTGATCGGGTTCCGAGACTAGCTGTGATCAACGCCAAGGGCGCTGACACCTTGTACGAACTCTATGAGAGTCGCGGCCTACGCTGGCGAGGCGGCATGCCGAACATCGAGGTCCTCGACAACTATTACGCCGAGCTTGACTCGGCTCACGTGCGTGCCGACACGATAGCGAGCGCCATCGAAATCAATCGTCCAGTTAATCTGTTCAAGTGCCTGCGCGGCTTGGAATGCATGGACGGCGTTGTTCGCGAGGTCACGGATCAAGAGATCTTAGATGCAAAAGCTCAGGTCGGGGCCAGCGGCTTCGGGTGCGAGCCGGCGAGCGCCGCAAGTGTTGCAGGAGCGCGCATGCTACGATCCGAGGGCGTGATCAATCCCAACGAACGAGTCGTTTGCATCCTAACGGGACATCAACTCAAGGACCCCACCGCAACCGTGGCCTATCACACAAGCGATCAGAAAGAGTTTGATCGTGTGCTTGGCAGCCGCGGAGTTAGCCGTGCGGCATTCGCAAACCGGGCAGTCCAAGTCGACAACGACCTCGACGCGATTGTACGGGCCATTCAACTCAACAGTTAGACCAACAAGATGCCAGTGAAGCTTGCCATCCACGGAGCGGGTGGACGAATGGGACAACGGCTCGTTGCTCTCGGCACCGCGGATTCCAACATCGAGATTCGAGCAGCCCTCGAATCTGTGTCGCACGCGAAGTTCGGCGAGGATGCGGGGGTGCACGCCGGTGTAGGACCGATTGGAATTCCGTTGGCCCCCGATTGGCCGGACGACTTGCAGGTGGTGATCGACTTCTCTGTTCCTGAGGCGACCGACGCCGTGGTTGATCAATGCGTTCGGCTGGGAGTTCCCCTCGTGCTGGCAACGACTGGGCTCAGCGATGACCAAGAGGAACGAGTTCGCGCGGCGAGCACTTCGATCGCCATGGTGAAGGCGGCCAGCATGAGTTTGGCTGTGAACTTGACGATGAAGCTGGCACAATTGGCGGGCACAGCCCTAAGAGACCAGCCTGCGGGCGTCGATGTCGAGATCATCGAGCGTCATCATCGATTCAAGGAAGACGCTCCGAGTGGCACGGCATTGGCTTTTGGCAAAACGATTGCCGATGCGATGGGCCAAACGTCACACCAATATGGTAGATCGGGCCGACCAGGGCAACGGCCGGCCGGCGAAATTGGTTACCACGCGGTGCGCGTTGGCGACAATCCGGGCGAGCACACCATCGTGTTCGGGATGCTTGGCGAAACGATCGAGTTGCATGTTGCTGCCACGAATCGCGACTGCTACGCGCAAGGCGCGCTGGTGGCTGCTGCGTGGATTCAAGGACGCCCGCCAGGCCTTTACACCATGCAAGATGTTCTGGGGCTAGTAGGTCGGTCTTGAAGCGAGCCTTCCTTCACCAGTTGATTGAAACGCCATGGCCAAGTGCGACGAAGGCTATCTGTGCGAAGTATGCGGCGAGGATGTCGCGAGTATTGCGGATAGTGACCTGTACCTGCGGTACATCATTGGGCTGGTCGACCCCGAGTTGCTCCACACCTCCGCCGAACGCCATCTACGCTGCAATCCATCGCTAGCTCAGTTCATTGTGGACGAGCGATTCTCCCCCGTGCTCATGGATGGCAAGTTCAACAAACGACATTTGGATCACGATTACGTTCGCCAGCGCGAAGACTGGGTCACCCGTGGTTACCAGCGACTACGCGAAGTTGCCCAACTCGACATTCCAATAATTGAGTACCCGTTACCCGAAGTGATCGATCGAATCCGTCACCGTAGCGGCTTAGAGGGGTAGCCGCGCTACGGCGACGCTTTGGCAATGATCTTGCCAGACGGCATAGCGAAGGCCCATAATCCTTCGCATGGATGAGCAGTACACCGTTGAGGTAAACCCGTTGGAGTCGCCGAAGGCCAAGACACCGCCGGTTGCGTCCCACTCCGATCAGCCCGAGTTGCTTCACGACAAGTCGTTTTGGGGCATGGCCGTCACTCAGTTTCTCGGCGCATTCAATGACAATCTCTTCAAACAGTTGATGCTGTTGATCGCAACTCCTGCCGCGGTTGCTGCAGCGGTGAAGGATGATCAGCAATGGAAAGCAACCGTTGTGTTCGCTCTGGCCTTTATTCTCTTCGGCGGATTCGCGGGTTGGCTCGCCGACAGGACGAGCAAACGAACGCTGATCATTTTTTCAAAGGTTGCTGAAATCCTTGTGATGCTGCTTGGGATGATAGGCTTTTACTTCTTCGACATCATTGGATTCAACGGCATGCTCGCCGTATTGTTTCTGATGGGAGTGCAAAGCGCGTTCTTCGGCCCTCCTAAGTACGGCATCTTACCTGAAGCGATTCGCGATCGCGATTTGCCACGCGCCAACGGGATCTTTCTGATGTTCACCTTTGTTGCCATTATTTTTGGAGTGGCGCTAGCCGGCGTACTAAAAGAGTGCCTGGGCGTCGGAATGATTTGGGGCATATCGGGCGTCTGTGTGTTAATTGCCATCGCGGGCACTGCCACGTCACTCCTGGTGTGGCGCGTTCCGCCAGCAGTCCCGGGGGGGCAACTCCGCCGCCAAGATCTGTTCATTCCTGCCAGGATCATTCGCTTGGTGATGTCTGACAAGAACCTACTGTTTGCCCTGCTGGTAAGCAGCGTGTTTTGGATGTTGGGCGGCGTTGTGCAGAGTGGGGTCAACGCGCTCGGACTAACCCAGTTGGGGTTGGGTGATGGGTGGACCAGCTTTCTAGCTGCCATGATGGCCGTTGGTATTCCGGCGGGATGTGTCCTTGGTGGCTACTTGTCACGTGGAAGGATCCATCCACGAGTGGTAACCACAGGCGCGGTGGGAATGTTCGTGTGCCTAGTATTGCTATCTTTGCAGGGTGGGCCTCATCGACACTTGCTAGGATTCGCCGGCACGATTCCAGTGCTCGTCGCACTGGGCTTCTTTACTGGCCTGTTCGTTGTGCCGATTCAAGTGTCGCTGCAGGTGTTGCCTCCGCCAGAAGACAAGGGTCGTATGATCGCCGTGATGAACCAGTGCAACTTTTTGGGCATCATCGTCGGAGGCTTGCTGTTTGGTACGGTGATTGGGATTCTGGAGGTCGGCAACTGGCCTCGCAACATCGTGTTCGCTGTCACCGCAACGATCATGCTTCCGATTGCTCTGTTCTATCGGCCCGAAGAGCGCGCCCTTGGCGATGGCTGAACTCGCCTAAGAGGGATCAGAGGGTTCTGTTCCAGGCTCTTGATCCTGCTCGACAACGATCGTGGCCTCGCCAAACTTGTCTTGCAACGCTGAACGAATTATCTCGCTGTCGAACGTCGCTTCGTCGATGGCGATCGTCGCTCGCTTTGCGGTAGGATCAGCTTTCACGTCGACAACTCCGGGCAGTTCAGCCAGCAGTTCGCAGGCCGAATTGGAGCAATGCGGGCATTCAATACCCGGCACGTCGAACCGCATAGTCGGCAATCCGTCGGTGTTGAAACTCACCGGCTGAGTCTCGCCAACGGGTAACGGCGAATTGAGCGATTCGGTGCAACCAACAGTAGAAACCACGATTAACACGGTGATTAGGGCTACGGTATGCATCGGAGACTCCTGTAGATCGAACGGATGGCAAGGTGGCGGATGGGCGAAACCAGCAGGTCACGAATCCCTGGCGGCGATTTCCAGTAGGGATTCACCACTTGCCGCCATATCTCGAATATCCTGCGTGATTTTCATCGAGCAGTACTTCGGCCCACACATGCTGCAAAAGTGCGCGCTCTTGAATGTATCCTGCGGCAACGTCTGATCGTGGTAAGCACGCGCTGTATCCGGGTCGAGCGCCAGCCGAAACTGTTCGTTCCAATCGAATTCGAATCGCGCCTTCGACAGGGCATCATCCCGATCACGTGCACCTGGACGCTGACGAGCCACATCGGCGGCGTGCGCGGCGATCTTGTAGGCGATCATTCCTTGCTTGACATCCTCCGGCTCAGGGAGCCCCAAGTGCTCTTTAGGTGTGACGTAGCACAACATCGCCGCGCCCGACCAACCGGCAATCGCAGCGCCAATGCCGCTGGTTATGTGGTCATAACCGGGTGCGATATCCGTAACGAGTGGCCCCAATACGTAGAACGGTGCCCCATCGCATACTTCGATCTGGCGGTCGACATTCATCTTGATTTGGTCCATCGGAACATGGCCTGGACCTTCAACCATCACCTGCGTTCCACATCGGCGTCCGCGCCTGGTCAACTCACCCAGCACGTCCAACTCCGCGAATTGGGCTTCGTCGCTGGCGTCGGCTACGCTTCCTGGCCGAAGTCCATCGCCCAAACTCCATGTCACGTCGTACTGGCGCATTATATCGCACAAGTCGTCAAATGAGTCGTACAACGGATTCTGTTTGCGGTGGGCCATCATCCACTTCGCAATCAGCGAACCACCACGGCTCACGATGCCGGTGACGCGATTCATTGTGTGGGTCAGGTGTTCGAGTAGCACTCCGCAATGGACGGTCATATAGTCGACGCCTTGCTTCGCTTGGTGCTCGACCATATCGAGGAAGTTTTGGGGCTTCATCTCTTCGATTTCACCGCCCAACTCCTCCAACATTTGATAGATGGGGACGGTTCCAATCGGCACCGGAGATGCCGCAATAATGGCCGCGCGAATGTTGTCGATATCCTTCCCGGTCGACAGGTCCATCACCGTGTCGGCGCCGAAGTGCACGGCCATATGTAGCTTTTCCAGTTCCCCGTCGATACTACTGGTAACCGCGGAGTTCCCAATGTTGGCGTTCACCTTACACTTGGCAGCAATGCCGATGCCCATTGGCTCCAACCGCCCAGCCAGGTGAACCTTGTTGGCGGGCACGACCATCCTACCGGCGGCAACTTCGTCGCGGATCAGGCTAGGCTCAAGTCGTTCCCGCTGAGCAACGAAGGTCATCTCGGGCGTGATCGTACCCTCGCGTGCCATTTCAAGCTGGGTAGTCGGCTGTGCCATATTCTCCTATCGCTCCACTCTGGGTTCACATTTCGAGTTTTTTTGACGGCTTGCAGTATGCGTAACTGCTATGCGTCAACGAACTTATCTTATACTACAGGCACGCGAGAGGGTGGCAAAGACGGGGGCGTACCCACCAACCCATGGCCATTGGTCGCAGCAGGGCGGTGGCAAAGGATCGAGCGTACTGTGTTTGGATTCGGGAGGACTAGCCAACACATTGGAGCGTGTATATGGATAATGGCGACATGCATGGCTGCGCCAAAGCGCTGGAGCGCCTGAATCAGCGGGTAGCGCTAAGAAAAGGCGGAATCGGTGCATTGTAGGGGCGATTCTGTCCGCCGTGCTTGGACGGGTAGGGCAAACAAGTTTGCGATCTCTTTGACCGACGATTGCAAGTCGTCCCAATGCCAAATCGCCGCCCACGGTCGCTCTCTTTGATCGAACTTAGTGCGACATCCAGCGCCACCTGCCTATTTAGGCGCATATTAGACCGGTTCTTTCGCACGTTGTCGAACAATTAGCTTACCGGCGCAGATTCTTCTCGTTATAAATAATACAATGGGAACTGAGATTTGCCTCCATCAAGAGTTTGCATGTTCACTATCAGCTGCGCACCTGCCATTTCTCCGCGTATCATCATCATTGCGTTTGCGAGTCTTCTTGGTGTGTTGCTCTGCAACGTGCCTGGGGTTGTACACGCTGAGTTGCGAGCAACTGTCCGTCTTGGCACCGGCGAACTTCGTATTTGGAACGAGGGTACCGAATCGCTCAATCTGACCGCGTACCAAGTACGATCACCTTCCGAAAACCTGAAAGTTGATCGTTGGTTACCAATTGCGGGAAGGTTGGATGGTAGCGAGACAGGAGATATGTCGTTCGACGAGCAGGAGTGGACCGTAATTGCGCCGGCGATGCCATTCTCACCGGCAAGTGATGAGTTGGTCGAAGGGGTTGTGGTTGGGGAGGGAGGCACGCTGGCGTCCTTCGATAGGATATACTTGGGAGGTGTCTGGGATGTTTCGTCTTCGCGATCTCTTGACGTGCAGGTTGCCAGTGATGCCGCTGCGCTGGCCAGCATTCCTGTGGTCTACTTGCCTACGGGCGACTACAACGAAGACGGCGTCGTAGACACCATTGACTACGTTGGTTGGAGGATACAATTTGGTAGAACAGGATCTGATCTGCTAACTGACGGCAACGCGGACGGGGTCGTCGATTTCGCAGATTACACTCTCTGGCGAGACAACCTTGGTGCCACAGCGCTTCCAGCTGAACCGGCGCTGCCGCTGCAAGTGACGGTCTTTTCTATACCAGAACCAGCCGGGATGCGGATTATCGCGCTGCTTGCGTTGTTCGTCGGCGCAGTTTGGCGTATGCGCTAGTCACCGCCGATCTCGACGGGTGGTTCCACCCTAGCTCCTCTTTTGACGGTGCCGGCGGCTGGCAAAGTGAATCGGAGTTGAACGGTTTGGTCATTGTTGTCCACGGCTGCGTAGTTGTCGACCGCTGCATAGAATTCGTCGGGCGTCGATACGCGTTGGTCGCCAACGTGGGAAATAAACGTGCCGGGCAAAATACCAGCTAGCGCGGCCGCGCTGTTCGGGGCCACGGCAGCCACTAACACGCATCCGTTCGGGTCGATGCTCGACGTTTGGGCAGCTTTCTCGATGTCATTCGGCGAGAGTGCAGTGGAATAGTCAACTTGCAGGCCGCGCCAAGATTTCTTCGGTGCTGTGTGGACTTTCTCTCCTGCTACGTGCAGTTTGGAAAGCGACACGGGTAGCTCCATTCGACTTCCTTCACGAATCAGCCCAATGGTGACCGATTTTCCTGGGGGAAGGCTACCGACGAGTAACTGCAGGTCCGAAACGGTGCGAACCGGCTGGCTGTCTACCTCGACGAGTCGATCCTGAGGACGAATGCCGGCCCTTGACGCTGCTCCGGACGGTACGGTGAAGGAAACCAGTGCTCCTTCCGGATCATCGGAGGAATAGCGGTCGGGGCCGTTCAGTCGTAGCCCCAGCAATCCATACTCCACTTCACGGCCGGCCTTAAGGTCGCCGACCACCCGGCGAAATACACTCGTCATAGGTATCGCATATCCAGCCGGGGACTCGTGACCCGGCAAGGTGCCTGCTGTGGTGGTGACCCCAATCAGCTTGCCCGATAGATCAACAACTGCCCCGCCGCCCGCCGACCAGTTCAACTTGGCGTCCGTTTGCAACAGAGTTCCTAGATGATGTAGCGTAGTTGCATACGTCAAACCCGTTTCATCTCGAGTATTGTTGAGGTTGGTAGAAGGGTTGGCTCGCTGCCCGACGTTTGTGATCATTCCCCAACTTGCAGACGGGGAACCGCCAGCGATGATGCTTTGTGGATTCCCCAAAGTAACGACAATTTGTCCCTTCTTTACGTCGTCGGCATCGCCAATCTCGATGGCCGGAAGTTCGCTTGCTTGTATCTCCAATACCGCCAGCCCGCTGCGTGGATCGGCCGCCCTTATGGTCGCGGGCCAACGACGTCCATCGGTCGTAGTAACCACGTGCTGGTCGCCTGGGCGAATATTAAGGTATTGCGTGAGTACTTGTCCTTTAGCGTCAATTAAGACTCCAGCGCCGCTTGGCTGGTAGGAATCGGTCGCACGCCTTATAAACCCACTCCTCTCCAGCGATGGAAACGGCGACGCTGCGCGCTGGCTGCGATCGGGGGCTCGGCTAATGGCCACGATGGACGGTTCTACTCGATCGATCACGTCAATCAGCGCGTCCTGGAGCTTTGCTGCTATGACGCGACCGTTCGTGTTCGCAAAATCCTTGGGCTGGGACCAGGCAGATTGAAGTTCAGATGCGACGGCACCGAATGCCAGACATCCGATGACCAAGCTTCGTCGAAGTACGAAACGAGACAAATCGGCCCGATGAAAACAATCAATCTTCGTCTGAGGAAATGCCGTCATCTAAACCAGCTTCGCCGTTGCTCGTGAGTGAGAGTAAGTCGTCGAATCCGCCCATGGCAAGAACCTTGTCCTTGATCTCGGCAGCAAGCTTGGCGTTCTCCTTGAGAAACTGCCGTGCCTTTTCTTTGCCTTGTCCCAGTTGCATGTCCCCATACCGGAACCACGCGCCCGTCCGGGCGACAATTTTCTGCTCTAATCCTAGGTCAAGGATATCGCCTTCGTAGCTGATGCCATCTTTGTGCATCATATCAAATTCGGCAACCCGAAACGGTGGGGCCACTTTGTTCTTAACCACTTTCGTCCGAACCCGTTGCCCCACGACGTCCTCTCCGTCTTTCAACTGGCCAATTTTGCGGACATCGATTCGGCAAGAAGAGTAAAACTTCAGCGCCCTGCCGCCAGGCGTCGTTTCGGGGCTGCCGAACATGACGCCAATCTTTTCGCGAATCTGGTTGATGAATATCACCGAAGTCTTTGCCTTGGCGATGGCGGCTGTGAGCTTTCGCATCGACTGACTCATCAACCGAGCCTGTAAGCCCACGTGCGAATCGCCAATCTCTCCATCAAGCTCTTTCTTCGGCACCAGCGCGGCAACTGAGTCAACCACAATCACGTCCACGGCATTGCTCTTCACAAGCATTTCGGTGATGTGCATTGCCTCCTCACCATGTCCAGGTTGGCTGACCAACAACGTCTCCAGGTCGACGCCCAGCTTCTTGGCCCAGCTTGGATCCAATGCGTGCTCTGCGTCGATAAACGCAGCGATTCCGCCAGCTTGTTGGGCTTTGGCGACCACGTGCAGGGCAAGTGTCGTCTTGCCGCTCGACTCAGGCCCAAAAACTTCGATGATGCGTCCCCTCGGAATTCCCTGTCCCCCAAGGGCCATGTCCAAAGAGAGACTTCCTGTCGGAATCCCTTCAATTCGTCGGTCGGCTTCGCTGCCCAAGGGCATAATGGCCCCGTCGCCAAACTGCTTTTCGATCGCGGCAACCGTGTTCTTCAAGTCGGGACTGCTCTCCAGCATGGCTAGCTTGGGACTCTTTTCCTTCGTCCCAGCCTTGGGCGACTTCTTACTTTGCGATTTCTTGGCCATGCGGTTGTTGGGGGTTGTGGTGGCGACCATATCTGATTTCCTTTTTATCTATCACAGATAAGCGAATTCGCAAGAGCGCCCATTGGGCGAGACCTTCACTGTACGCATGAATACTATATGTGTGTTCACCTGTCGTTGCAAGGCCTTTTCTGTGCACCGCAAATGTCCATTTTGTCCGACCTGCCGGAAAACGATTGTAGGCGACTTTATTCACCTCTCACTTTCCCTGCCAGTTCCCTTCCCCACTGTTTTTATCGATGTTTTTCATCTTCCCAAGCGGCAGATCGACGCGCAAAAAGTCCATTTCTGAACGCCAAAACGGACAATTCAAAAATCAACGAACGCTCAACCGTCAACTTCCAATCTCCAACGGACTTCGTAACCCATGCAACCATACTGCCCTACGCGCAGCCCAACGGTATGGATGTACACTACCACATGGAGTGGCCCACTTTCTACAAGAATCGCCCGAAATTCGCCCTATCTGGGCTTAGAGGCAACGCCAGCCACGCCGACCGAATTCCACCGCTGGAGGTGTGACTGGTATCGACCCTAGTGAAACTCACACACTTGGGATCCGGGATCCTTGAGATTGCTGTGAGTTTCTCGCCCACCGCGCCCCGAAGCTGTTAAAATAGGCAGCATGTAACGCCCTCTGCTGCTTTTGACGCCCCATCAGCGGCAAATTTGGTTCCCGCCCCCCGAGCACGATCATGCGCATCCATCAAGCGATCGTAGGTTTACTCGTCTCAATATCCATGTTGGGGGCCCAAGGCGCGGATTCAACAACGAAGCCCCAGCCCCGTGGCGAGCAATGGTTCAAGCGGCATGCGCACCTAAACCGACAGGCATCCGGCAGCAGGTGGCAGCTAGTCTTCATTGGCGACTCCATTACCGACGGGTGGCAGGGGGAGGCGGTCCGCGATGTGTGGCAGCAACATTACGGCGACCGGCACGCCGGCAACCTGGGGATTGGCGGCGATCAGACGCAGCACGTCATCTACCGCATCGAGAACGGCAATCTAGACGGCCAAAGTCCGAAGCTGGCGGTGATCATGATCGGTACAAACAACCTTGGTGGAAACCGATTCGAACCGCCCGCCACCATTGAAGGCGTGTCGGCGGTCGTGGGTAGCGTCCGTAAGGAAACTCCCGAAACGAAAATCCTGCTACTGGGGATCTTTCCACGCGGCGAGGCTCGTGATGATCCCTATCGGGTAAAGATCCGCGACGTGAACCAGGCGCTTAGCAAGTTGGCTGACTGGCAGAAGATTCACTACCTCAACATTGGCCAAGTGTTCTTGGAGGCGGATGGTTCGATCAGCAAAGAAATCATGCCCGACTTTCTGCACTTAAGCAAAGAGGGATATCGTCGATGGGCTGAGGCGATCGAACCCAAGGTTGCGGAGTTGCTCGACGAACCCGACGAGTTGCGTCATGTGCTGTTCGATGGAAGTTCGCTTGATGGATGGAGCAATGAGGACGGCGAGGGTCCGCCGAGCGGCTGGGGAGTGGTGGATGGAACGCTTGCGGTTACCGGTTGGGGGGAGGATGCGTTTACGGACCAGGAGTTTGGCGACTTCGATTTCCAGGTCGAGTGGAAGATCCCTCGTAAGGGCAACAGCGGAATCTTCTACCGCGTTGCCGACTACCGCTACATTTGGCTGGGCCCCGAGTACCAACTAGTCGACGACCTCACGCGCCGCTATCGTGCGGACGCGAACAACTCTACGGGTGCATCGATCGACCTCTATGGGCCCTCGCTCGGCAAGCCGGTGCGAGAGCACAGCCAATGGAACCACACAAGAATTCGGTTAGTCGATAACCATGCCGAGCATTGGCTAAACGGAGAGCTGATCCTCGAATACGACATCGACTCGGAAGATTGGCACGCCCGGGTGAAGGAGAGCAAGTTCGCTCGCTTACACCCATACTTCGGTAAACCAAAACGGGGCAAGTTCAAGCTGGAGAATCACATTGGAAGTCGTGTGCAGTACCGCGATTTGATGGCAATAGATCTGTAGACCTTGCTTGTCGTGCACCAATACCTTCTGTTCTCGAATAGGCGGCACCAACTCGGCTTCACGATGGTCGAGTTGCTCACGGTCATTGCTATCGTGGGGGTGCTGATTGCGTTGCTGCTACCGGCCGTACAAGCTGCCAGGGAATCCGCGCGTCGCATCCAGTGCAAGAATCATCTCAAGCAATTGGCCTTGGCAATGCTGAATCATTCGTCGACGCATGGGCACTTGCCCAGCGGCGGGTGGGGACATCGATGGGTTGGCGACGCCGAGTCGGGTTACGCTGAGGATCAGCCGGGCAGTTGGGCGTACAATATCCTGGAGTACATTGAACTCGGACATCTGCGAGAGTTAGGTGGCCCCGTGAAGGACGACCTAGTTGCTCGCAGACCGATTTCCGATGCGCGAAAGCAACAGATGCTCCAGTTGGTCACTACGCCGGTACCCATGTTCATGTGTCCCTCTCGCCGCGCTGCCCGAGGCTATCCAGTGATTGAATGGCCGTTTACCAACCTAGCCCACAATGCTGCGTCATGCGAAGCAGTGCCGGTTGGCCCCGCGAAGTGCTATGTGGCCCGCACCGACTTTCGCGCAAACTCTGGCAATCGGAATATGGGCCGTGGGCGGACGCCGGATCCGTTCTCGAATCGACCAAGTCCGACACTGTACAATAGGCGGCTCGCGAGTGGCGTCGTCTTTCGGACTAGCGCGGTGCGATTGTCTCAAGTCACCGATGGTGCGTCTCGTACTGCGCTGTTGGGAGAGAAAGCTCATCACCCTGCCGACTACGAGACGGGCGAGCACCCGTCCGACGATCAATGCGTTTATACTGGTCACGACCGCGACAATGCAGGTTATACGGCGGACGGTTCGGATCGAATGCCACCAGTCCAAGATGGCCAAGTCGATGGTGACTTCATTACATGGGGCTTCGGTGGTCCCCATGTTGCGGGCATGCACATGGCAATGTGCGGTGGGTCGGTTCGGACCATCTCGTTCGACGTAGACGCTGATGCGTTTGCCGCCCTTGGGAGTCGGAATGAACAGGAAGAGCAGGGCGACTAGCTTAGATGAGCTAACAGGTGTTGATAGCGCTCGGTTTTTCCGCGTGTTAGCGATCTGTATCCTACTTGCCATTAGCTCAATCGATGGTTTCGTCGCTCTAGAAGGTCGGTTTGCCGATATCTCCTGAGTACGGTTATAATTGCCCGTTGCCGTGCAGCCGCATGGTGCTTTGCCGTCCCGCTTGCAGTTGTGGTTTCTCCGTGATACCCGATATTGATCCAATTCTTCACGACTGGGAATTCCGTCCGGATGAGGTGACGGTTCGAAGTGTGCGGACGGAGGATGGGAGCGAGCGGATCCAGTTGCGGCTCGATCTTGGATTGCTTCAGATGCACGTCGATGGGCGGCCCGATGGGAGACGTGTGAATGACTGCGAGTCGTGGCTCGTGTATCATCGGCAGCGGCAAGAAGACCACGACCAGGCCAACCCAGACGCAGCGCGATACTTGCTCGAGCCCGAGGATTGTGCCGAGTTGCTTCGCGAGGGCGTGCAGTATTACCATCGGTACCTGAGTTTCTGGCATTTGGGCCGCTACGAATTGTGCGCTCGCGACACAAGCCGAAACCTGCAGCTTTTTGATTTTGTTCGGAATCACGCCCGGCACGATCGAGACAAGCTCCAATTCGACCAATGGCGCCCGTACGTCACCATGATGCATACGCGAGCGGTAGCAACACCGCTGGTGAACCTCGATCAATGGGATGCTGCTGTTGGCGTAATCGATTCGGGCATTCGGCGTCTCGAGCAGTTCTTGCAGGACTACGGTCAAGAAGAGAACGCGGAGCGATTGGGCGAGTTGCAGTTCTTGCGACGATGGCGAAAGGACGTGATGTCGCAGGGTGGGATATCGGCGGAAGACGAAGACGACGAGGCAGCCGATCCGATTGAGAAACTGCGCGGCGAGTTGGAGGAGGCCATCGCCGACGAACGCTATGAAGAGGCAGCCGAACTGCGCGACCGTTTGCGCCGGCTGGAAGATCCTCAACCACCGCAGTTGCCTTAGAACGTCTGCTTCACATGCGGTAACCGGTTTCCTAGCAGCGAGAGTATTCGTCAAATGGCGGAAGTTGACGTACAGGCCGACCGGCTGGTAGCGACGCTTCGTGGATATGGAAGCTGCGTGGTTGCCTATTCTGGTGGGGTCGACAGCGCGGTCGTGGCCCGCGCCGCCCATGCTGCGTTGCAGGACAAAGCCGTGGCCGTGACGGGTGTTGGCCCAGCGGTCTCGCCAGAAGAATTGGAACACGCCCGGCGTACGGCCGCGGATATTGGAATCGCGCACGTCGAACTCCCGACGCACGAAATGCAGCGCAACGACTACGTCGCGAATGCGCCCGACAGGTGCTTTCATTGCAAGACGGAACTCTACTCGGTGTTGGGCGAGTATGCGAAGGCACATGGTTTTCAGACCATTGCCAACGGCACCTTGTTGGACGATCTTGGAGATTACAGGCCCGGTCTTGCCGCCGCCGAGCAAGCCTCTGTTCGTAGTCCGCTCGTTGAGTGCCAACTCGACAAGCGTGCCGTTCGTAGCTTGGCAATGCATTGGAGTCTCAACGTTTGGAATAAGCCCGCCTCGCCCTGCCTGGCCAGCCGTATCGCCTATGGGCAAGAAGTGACCCCAGAGCGTCTCCGCATGGTCGACGCCGCCGAGAGCTTGCTTCGCAACGAGGGCATCCGCGAATGCCGTGTGAGGTATCATGAAGGCGACCTTGCCCGAGTCGAAGTACCTCTCGAAGACCTGGCGACCATCGTCGAACAGCCGCTGCGCGACCGGCTGCAACACGAACTCTCGGCATTGGGCTTTCGACATGTGGCGATCGATCTGGCAGGTTTTCGGTCGGGAAGCTTGAATATCGGTTTGCCGGTAGTGCTTTGACGCATGCCGTCGCGTGGCGTTTGCTTATCAATCGGTTGGACGTTGACTGATGCCCGCGGACACCGAAACAAGAACTCGATCCGAACCTCGCAATCTGCTGCGATTCTGGGTTTGCGTGACGTTCGGAGTGGCCATGTGGTTCACGCCGGCCCCCGAAGGACTCGGTGCCGAGGCGTGGCACGTGTTCGCGGTGTTTGGAGCTACCATTCTAAGTTTCTTGCTTCGGCCGCTACCGATGGGCGTTTGCGTGCTCATCGGCCTGGTGGTGCTGGGTGTATCGGGCGTGTTAGCTCCAACGGCGGTCGACGAATGGTTGCGGTCGAGTAACCTGGATGCCAGCGTCATCCAGCGGCATGTGGTCGACAGTGGAAACGGCGCCCACCTTGTCACTTACACGCCGCCTTTGGCTGACTCGGCGACTCTAACTGTTGCCCTGGCGCCGAAACCGGCTAATGAGCGAGTGAAAGAGTCGTTTAAGGCGGCCCTCTCCGGATTTGGCAATACAACGGTGTGGCTGGTAGTCGCGGCGTTCTTAATCTCCGGGGCAATGGTTCAATCGGGACTTGGGCGACGGGTAGCGTTGATGATGGTCGCAGCGTTGGGCAGAACCACTTTGGGGCTGGGTTACGCGATTGCCGGGGCCGAACTGCTGCTCGCGCCGTTCATACCTTCGAATACTGCTCGGGGGGGTGGTGTGATGATGCCGATTGTTAACTCCATCAACAGCGTGCTCGGGTCGGACCCCGAATGCGAGCCGCGCAAAGCGGGCGAGTATCTGGTGCTTTGCGGGGCGCACCTTAATCTGGTGACCGCGGCGATGTTCCTCACCGGAATGGCCGCAAATCCGCTAGTCTCGAAGGCGGCTCTCGATTTTCTCAATGTCGATTTCGGGTGGGGCATGTGGATCAAGGGCAGCATCGCGCCGGGCGTTACGAGCTTGCTTCTCTTGCCGGTGGTGTTGTACTGGTTGGCGCCGCCGCGACTCTCCGATGCCAGCGAAGCCCAGCGGGAGATCCGCAGCCAACTGAACCAGCTAGGCCCTTGGGACGCCAAGCAAGTGACGATGGCATTGGTACTCATTGGTATGTTGATCCTTTGGGCTACCGGCCCGCTGCAGCAAAGGTTCTTGCAGTTTGCATTGCCCACGGCGCTCGTGGCTCTGGGAGGCGTAGTGGCGTTGGTGGTGCTCGGAGTCCTTCCCTATGCCAAAGTCACAGGCAATGCAGCCGCATGGGACACGCTGTTGTGGCTTGGCGGACTCATCGCCATGGCCGACGCGCTAAAGGCAACACGGTTTGTCGACTGGTTCGCCGAACAAGTGCAACAAGGCATCGGTACCACCACGGGATTGGCGGCTGCGGCCATTTTGGCCATCGTGTATTTCTACTCGATGTACGCCTTCAGCATGCTCACCGGGCATATCCTCGCATTCGCTGGTGTGTTCTTCACGGTGGCGGCGTCCGTTGTGGCTCCGCCGCTCGTGGTCGTTGCTCTCGTTGCCTACTTCTCGAACCTCTGTGGGTGCACTACGAACTACTCCACCGGCCCGGTCGTGATTTACTTCGGACTGGGCTATGTTCCCATCGGGCGATGGTTCTGGATTGGGTTCGCGATCTCAATACTTCACATGATGGTTTGGCTTGGTGGAGGACTCTTGTGGTGGAAGCTGCTGGGCTGGTGGTAGCCTTTTTCCATCGCTCACTTGTGGCGGCTCAACCGCTACGTTCGCTACCTCCGTTGCAATGCGTGTCCTGGGTGCCCATGCGCTAAGATACGAGCTACGTTTTCTACTGGAGGAAGGCGCGCCGACTCGCGTCCATGCACGACCGCAGTTTCTATCCGAGGCGATCCTACTGATGAGCAAGCACGTAAGGGCCCGCAAGTTTGTCGATCGCAAAGTCCAAGGTCGATTACTCTTACTGTTCATCCGCAGTTGGATCGTCAGCCTATTAGCAGTCGGTGGACTAACGGTGATTGGCTGGTTCTACATCACTCCCGGCATCACGGGCTTTGTTGGTCCCAACTCGTTCGCGGTAACGGTATTGCCTGTCGTTCTTGTCGCCATGGCCGCATCGTTGTGTGTATTGCCCTTGATGTTGTGGGATATGGTGCAAGCGTCGCATCGTTTCGCCGGACCTCTTTTTCGCTTCCGACGCCACCTCCGCCGTGCGGCTGATGGCGGGCCGTTGGTGCCGTTGCACTTTCGCGACAGCGACGACTGGCACGATCTAGCCGACGCGTACAACGACTTGATCGCCCGCATGCAGTCCGAGCGACACCAGCTTGCCCCGGCAGCAGGCAAGCCGGACAAGCATGACCTCGAATGCTCGAATGCTACGTCGGACAATGCCGAGTCGGACGGGCATCTGGTTGCGTCGGCCGCGCCCAACTGATCCCACGCGTCTGGACAGCGCTTAGTCCGTCAACTCTGCCGCCTTGTTCATCACGTAGAACATCTCCGTTCCAATCTGCCGACAGCGCTCGTCGTATGTTTCCGCTTCGTCGGGCGAGTCGTCGGCCACCTTGGGGTCGATGTAGTGCAAGGGGATTCGCGCTTCGGCGCCAAACACAACGGGGCATCGTTCGTCGACGTCCGAGCAGCACATCATCGCCGCATAGTCGCTCTGCGGATTGGGCGACTCCTTGTAGACCTTGGAAAATACCGTGTGCGGTGCTCGATTCTCGGCGTACTGCACCAGGTACTTGGGATTCGTTCCCTCGCTGAAGCGAACCACTTCAATTCCCGCCCGGCGAAGCGCCCGAACGGTGCGTGGGTTGCAGGCGGTCGCCTCGGTGCCACCGGAGTAGGTCTTCACTCCATCGAGGCCGTAGTAGTCAGCGGCTACTTGTGCCCAAATTTGAGCCAAGTGGCTACGTCGCGAGTTATGCGTGCAGATGAACGTTAATTGCACCTCCTCGCCCGCGTTAAGGTTTTCCGCCACGTACCGCGCGGCACGATCCAGAATCTCGCGCCGATCGGCAGGCAACTCCGTAGCGGCAGACGCCATGTCGGTCGCTACCGGGTCTACAGCTTCCAGCAACTCTGGGCGATCAGCGGCGTTCGCGGTCATGGCTACACCAAACAAGGTGACAAAGGTAACGAGCGGATACATCGGCGTTCTCGTGAAGTGCAGGTGGAGCAGACGCCGGATTATAAGGACACACTTGGAAAACACACAACCATTTGCTCGGCGGGGTCGCTCGGCACCGATCGTTGACCGGCAAATGTTGGACGCAGCGCGGCCACAGCTTATATTCAGCGCATCCGTCAACCTGCCGATTTGAAACCGCATCGTTGGAGATTCAGTATGCACGGGCGATCAATCCGCCGCGTTGCTGTGGTTGCACTTGCGTTGTTTGCTGGAGCAGAACTTCTGGCGGAAGTTCGACTGCCATCGGTGTTTAGCAATTACATGGTGCTGCAGCGCGACTGCTCGGTCCCGGTGTGGGGTTGGGCCAACGCCGGCGAGCAGGTTACCGTGAGCTTCGCTGGTCAAACGAAGAACACAACTGCCGACGACGATGGATGTTAGAAGGTGACGCTCGCTAGCTGACGGTCGCGGCACGGATTGTGCCACAGTGGTCCCGCGCTGGGACAATACTCGCTTGTGCAAGCTCCTACCAATTAACGGCTTAGAGTATTGCGACGGCATCATTTTGGGAAACACGATTCGCTGGGGCAAAACTCGATTCGTAGGGCAATCAGTCGATTCCGTAAGCCTTTCCTTCTCAAGGAGTTAAACGATCGAGCGACCACCAGCGCCACGGAGTTTTGCCCCAGGGTTTCCCGCAACTGAGGCAAAACCCGCCTAGATGGAGAAGGGGGAACAACGAGCAGCCGGTTGGCTC
>JANQOF010000017.1 GCA_028279215.1 Pirellulales bacterium | reverse complement strand
AAAGTCCATTTTGTCCCCGATACCGATAAACGATTCTAGGCGACTTTATTCGCCCCCCACCATCCCCTGCGAAGTTCGTTTTCCTCTGTTTTTCTGGGTGTGTTTTCATTTCCCAAGGGGAGTTGAAATGTCCATTTTGTCCGTTGGTGGTTGGCGAAGGGACAATTGAGGGCGCCATGGAACTTGGTCAACCCGATTCCCCTCTCCCTTTGGGCTAGGGCTAGGGTCAAAACGATTCCCCTCTCCCTTTGGGAGAGCGTGAGGGCCCCAACTCCCTACCTCTAACATCAAAAAAAGGCGGACGTCCGCCGGGGTGGTGAGTGGCTCAACTCCGCGCGCAGCAAGAATCGTCGGGCAGGTGGAAGGATGCACTCGAGGTTTCGATAGGGGAACAAAGCCCTACCCTCGTTGGCCAACACATCCCACAAACACATGCGGTACCTAACAATCCGCCCACGCAGCCGCCACTCAACCAACCGACCGGTTTGCTCATGTACCGTAGCATAGTGGGTGGCTCACTTTCAATCGAAAAGTGGCGAGATATTGGCGTTCGTAGAAGTCGGCCCTACTCTTGCGACGGCCCCAAGGATGGGACGTGCTTGGGTGGGTGATCAAGACATTCGAATTGCAGCTTGGCACTTGGCTCTAATTCCCCTCGCAGGTCCGCATAATGCAGCAATGGGAGCGGACTCTGATCTTACCGGTAGCAATCTCAGGAAGGCAACCTTTGTGCGCAATAAGTTGTTTGTAAAGGTGCACACGCGAAAGCTGCAGATAACCCCATGTGCGGTTCCGACAGCACAGCAAAACTCCCCGCGTGCGATGTCGCACAACGCCGCGGTATTGGCTGCCATATGGCGTTACTTTTCGGCTACGCGAACATCTGGTACGGCGATTGCTCAATTGTCTGATGGTTTGAATGCGGGCCCCAACATGGGAGGGATTACCATGAGTGCCGTGACGTTTCGCTATTGGCTGGTTGTTGTAGTTACTCTTCTAGCCGTTTCGCTTGCTGGGTGCCAACAGCAGAAGGAGCAGCAACAACTGGTGACCGAAGAATTTGTGTTGCCGGCAGGCGACGCTGAACTGGGCAAGGCGGCGTTTTTTGGCATGCGTTGTTACGATTGCCATCGCATACCCGGCGTTGAAATGCCGCCGGGCGAGGAGTTGAACCAGGCCGTCGTCGTGCTTGGCGGCGATACTTCCAAGGTCAAGGATTACAAAGGGTTGGTGACCTCCATTATCAATCCCTCTCACAAGTTAGCCAAAGGCTATGCCGAAGGACTAGTCGCCCGTGATGGCCAATCGAACATGACCAACTACAACGATGCGATGACCGTAGCCGAGTTAATCAACATCGTCGCGTTTCTACAACCGCACTACGACCTCAAGGCGCCGGACAAGGGCGAATAGTGCGTTCTATCGAATCGAAATTGTGAGCCGTACGCGCCAGCGTCGGGTACCATCATGCTAGCGCCTGCGGCTCACTACAACTTTCAGCTTTGGCGAAGCTAGTCACCCGCCACGCGGACGTGGATTTTGGTGACGGCCGCGGGGTTGTTGTTCCACTCGTCGAGCGCGATGCACGCCTCGTCGAGTGGTACGACTTGGGTGACGATTTGGTCGGTCGGAACAACGCTGCGCTGGAGCATGTCGATCACCTGTTCGAAGTCGGCGCGCAGCGCGTTGCGCGAGCCACGGATGTCGAGTTCTTTCATGACGAAGAACTTGGTTTCGTACTCGACTGGCGCCTTCGCGTAGCCGATGTAAACCACGCGCCCGGCGAAAGCCACCAGATCGACCGCCACCCGAAAGGTTTGCGGCAAGCCAACCGCCTCAATTGCGACTTCGGGGCCATCGCCGTCAGTAAGTTCAGCGACGCGGGCAGCGAGGTCCTCGGCCGCCGAATTAATGGCCTCCGCAGCCCCACACCGCTTGGCCAGCGCCAGTTTGTTGTCGTCGACGTCGACAGCGACAACTCGCGCTCCGCGATCGTGAGCAGCAGCAACCACGCCAAGCCCAATCGCGCCGCAACCAAGCACCAAAACAGTATCCGATGAAGTCGCTTGGGCGCGCGCTACCGCATGTGCGCCCACGGTGAGTGGTTCGACCAGCGCCAACTCCCGAGCGGCGAGGCCCTCGGCGGCAAGCAGTTTGTTGGCCGGCACTACGGCGAATTCGCTGAGCGCCCCGTCGCGCTGCACACCCATCGTCTGATTGTACTGGCAGCAGTTGGGTCGTGCCGCGCGACACGCTGGGCAGTCATCGCAATCAGTATACGGAAACACCAAGACTTGCTGTCCCACGTTCCACTCGGCGACTTCGTCGCCGACCTGTTCGACGGTCGCAGCGATCTCGTGGCCTGGAATGCGTGGGTAGGTAACCAAAGGGTTCGCACCGCGATAGGTGCTGAGGTCGGAGCCGCAGTAGCCGACCGTTCGCACGCCCAGCAGCACCTCGCCGGTGGATGGCGAAGGTTGCGGAATGTCGATCAGTTGTGCTTGCGTTGGCGCGACAATTTGGACGGCCTTCATGCGCTACACCTCGTCGAGTCGATAAACTTGGCGGGCCGTGCGATGGAACAGCCATTGCTGTTCGTCTTCGGTCAGCGGCGCCGCCCACTCGCGCACCGTTTCGATCCACCGCTCGTAGCTGCTCGCCAGCAGGCAAACCGGCCAATCCGAACCGTACATCAACCGCCGAGGACCAAACGCGTCGAGCACCGTGTCGAGATAAGGGCGCACCGAGTCGAAACTCCAGTCGTCCCATTTGGCCTCGGTCGCCACGCCGGAGACCTTGCAAGCGACGTTATCGAACTCAGCCAGTTCCCGAATCTGCGTTGCCCACGGTTCCATCTCACCGGCGGCAATCGCTGGCTTGGCAATGTGGTCGACTACCAGCTGCGCGTCGGGGTGACGTTTGACGAACTCGATGGTCTGTGGCAAATGGCGGTGGAAGATCAGGATGTCGTAAACGTACCCGCGATCGACGGCGGTCGCGACGCCTTGGTTGAATGCGTCGCCGAGGATGAAATCATCACCGGGTTCGTCGTGCACGACATGGCGAACCCCTTTGAGCTTCGCTTGCTCAGCAAGCTCGTCGAGCACGCGGGGTAAATCGTCGTCGGCCAGCGGCACCCAACCCACGACGCCCACCAGGAAATCGTACTGCGTGGCCAGATCCAACAGCCAGTTAGTTTCCTTAAGCGTTTGGCGAGCCTGCACCACGACCGTGCCCGTTACTCCGACACTCCCGGCCGCCTCAACAATGTCGGCGACCGTAAAGTCGCGGGCAATTTCCCGCATATCTCCGCCGATCCACCCATACTCCGCGGCCGAGTAGTTCCACAAGTGGTGATGGGAGTCGATGGTCACGCTGACTCCAGAATGATGTTGCCGTACTGTGTCGTGTCGCCGGTGCGAATCAGTCCGATTGCTTTAGGAACGCGTGTTTTGAACACCACATATGGCTCATACCCCAAGTCGATGCCGCCGAGCGCCGTGGCAAAGGCTTGCTTGGTATCCTCGGAGTTTTGCTCCACAAACTCGTGCGCCATCCAGGCTCTACCAATTTGGTGGTTCGACAAAATCGCCCGCAACACGTCGAGCACGGTGGGCACATCGTCGACCAGGCTAATGTCGACTGTCTCAATGGAGGGCCAAAACGGGAACCCTCGATCGGCGACGACCAACGTGTTGGTGTGTCGCACGCGAGCAAGGAGCGACAGCAAGTGTGGATTGAGTATACCCGTCTTGATCATGGCAGGCGTATGATGGCTGGATGGCAGGAAGTAGAAGCAACCAGCTTAACCGACGTGAGGGTAATCGTCAGCTACTAGCTGAAGGTGTTTCGCCTCGGCCCAAAACTCATCGGGCAGCATCGTACGGGCCATGGCGAGATTCTGGGCAACTCGGGCGGGGCTGCCGGTGTTCAAGGCAATTGCCTGCACGCTGGGCGGCGACAGGCCGAATTGGATGCACGCGGCCACCGGCGATACACGGTGCCGCTTACACAACTCCAAAAACTTCTCGCGCCAAACGAATAAAGGGCGATCGTCGACGCTATCGGGCGACAACTTCCGGTAGTCGAAGAAGTCGCCGCCCACCAAGAAGCCGGCGTTGAACACGGCTGAGTTAATCACCGCAACGCCGTGCGACGCCAACTCGTCCATCCACCGCAGCAACTCGGCAGGGTGGGTGTACAACGTAAGGCTGTTGGCAATCATCACCCAGTCGAGCGCCACATGCTCGGCGATGTAGCGGGCAACTTGCCAGTCTTTCGATCCAACACCGATGAAGTTGGTTTGGCCAGCGTCGCGCAATTCGGCGAGCGCTTCGTAAGCGTCGAGCAGGTCTTGGCGACGTCGATCGGTGTCGGCGTCGTCGGTCGCGGCGGCCAGGTAGTCGTCGGGATCGTGGACCGACACGAGTTGCGGGCGATAAGGCTCGCCTAGCAACTCACACCCTTGGTCCCAGCAGTCAAGAATGCCCTGCCGGCTGACCCGTTGCTCGGCGTCATGTTCGATGTCGATCCACGCTCCCGGTTCAAAGGTCGGCTCGGCCGTGCGAAGCGGCACGCGGTACCAGCCAAGTTTGTTGCTGATGGTGACGTTCCCTGGGGCAACCTCGAGCGCCCGAAGACTATTGCCCATGCACTCCAGGGCCAATCCGGCGCCGTACTTGCCGGCCGAGTCGAGCAGTACGTTTGGCGAGCCGTTGTTCATCCAAGCCTGGGTAATCTCGAGCTTTCGCTTGTCGCTTGGTGCTTCGAACAGGTTGCCCAATGCGCTTGATCCGAAGATGACCAACGGCAAGACAAGCCGTTCGTGATTAGGAGCAGGTTGAGACTCGACGCTCGTCATTTTACTGCTGCAACGCCTGGAGGTGACGGGCGAAGTGCTCTTCGAGCACCGATGCGTACGTGCCTTGGTGCGACTCGAGGCAGGCTCGCACCGCCGCGCCAAGCTGTCTGTCGGCCAATACCGAACCAAACGTGCAATGCAGGATTTGGCGACCCGCTTCCATGAAGCCACGGCCCGAGGGCACGGTTTCCCACCGTTCGAGATACAGATCGGTCTGCCTGCCAGAATCAGAGATCTCTTCGAGGCCGGGCACCATATCGAGAGTCGCATGTACGTGGTAGGTCGCGCGATCGGTATCGTAGCGCGAACGCGCGAACTCGATGATCTCGCGGAACAAGCTGGCATCTTCAAGCGCCACCACGCGAAGCGCCTCGAGGTACGAAGTTCCGGCCGTTTTCACATGGAATTGGCCGTCCGTAGCGCGGGCAAGCGCGCCGTACATCGATAACTTGTCGGATCCGGAGTGTAAACTCAGCTTGTAGTCGCCAAGTTCCGAGGAGATGGCAGCGTGATCGCGAAGCGAGGCTTCCAGTGCAGCCACATCGCCGATATAGTCGACGCCTTTCTCCAACTCGCCAATGAACCGAGGCGCCAGCGACACCAACTTCATGCCGCGTGCCACACATTGATCGGCAATAATGAAGTGCTCAACCAAGGTGGTCGGTTGATCCGTTTCGTCGACGCTCAGCTCGATTTCGTAGGGCCGGGAGTGCTCCTCCTGAACCGACCGAATGTGATTGGCTAGCTTCAGCGCAGCTTCGATGGCTGGCCCATACTTCACTGCGGCGCGGCGAACCGACAAGGCATCGAACTCCAGGTGAGTGTCGTTGGGCAAAGTAATGGTCTTGCCGGAGTAGTCGTTGACCCAAGTAGAGACGTCTTGCACGCGGGCAAACTTTTCGTCGATCGTTGCCGCGTCATAGTTGTCGGCTTGTTGGTCGACATGGTCGGAAGGATCGATGGTGAAGAACGTAAACCCGGCGGCGGCGGTGCGACTTACGTCGTCGGGCGTTTTCAGGTGATCGGCGTCGGCACCGTGAGCAGCCTCCCAGCCAACCGCGTCGAGCGCTTGCATAGCATCTGCCATCACGTCCTCGGGCGTGCGACCCGTGCGGGACATCTCGCGAATTGACTGCTGGGCATAAATCGGAGTGATACCCTGCCCTGCCCTCCGCATGGCGGCAACGTGTCCGGGCGTCGCCAACCCGATGCGGTCGCCGAATCCGAAAGAGGCGGAACTGCCGATCGTTGTCGCATTCTGGGGCATTTGCGAAGGTTCTCGTCTGTGACGTACGTGCCGCGACCGGACGCGGGTTAAGTCAACCAGTGGCAATCATGCCGTAAACAGGGTGAAATCAACAGGGGTACTCGGCCACAGAGTGTTCAGATGGCTGCGCGAGCGGGCTATTTGCCACAACGGATTCCTCGGGTTGTTGAAGAGCGCAAGCTCCCCTTGAATCACCGACGATAGAATACCGCATGGCTCACCGCCGAGACCGAGCCGTGCGGTCGCGGACAACGGCGATGCTGCTGCTCCTCCTCCTTAACCGCCGACCGGATCATTGCCGCGGCGGCGGTAGAGTACCATCGACCGTACCGTGAACGCCGTTAGCACGAGCGAAGTAACCAGTACGCAGTTATTGGGTTCTGGCACCGCGGATGAGCCATTCGGTCCCAACCGCAACATACTGGCGACCTCCAGCGAAGCAGCAGTCGCGCCGAAATTGGATTTCCACAAGTCATAGTCGCCTTGATCGACGCCGTTGAGGCCATCGCCATTGCCGGCGAGCAACGACTCGTCGGCAGCTCCCAGGTTGTCGCGCCACGTGCTGTAATCGGCAAGGTTCACAACGCCATCGTTGTTGAAGTCGCCAGGTAGACCGATCGGTGCTTCGATCACCGCGAGTTGCACGTTGGTGCCGTTGTAGGTGACATCCCACGCAAGGCCCGCCCCGAGTGGAGCGGCGGAGAAGTCCTCCACGGCAAAACTGCCGAGCACGCTTGCCGCCGTGATGATGGTGAACGTATCGTTCAACGCGGGCACAAACCCGCCAATCAGCGACACATCGAGTTGACCATCGAGTTGGGCGATGCCGGTGAGCGACATGCGATCGTAGTCGTTCAACCCTGTCTCTTGGAGTTCGATTTCCAAAATGCCAGTGGCCCCTTGCTCATAATCGGTTCCCGAAGACTGGCCAGGCGAGTTGCCCAATAGCATCGTACCTTCGTTTTGGATCAGCACCTGCACATCGGCTCCATCTTCCAACTGAAGTTCGCTGCCGGCTGGATTCCGCAGGGCTCCACCCCCGGAGAACGTGGCTCCCGCCTCGATATACGTAAGGCCGTTGTCTAACTCCAGGTTTGCGGCGAGTGTCGTGACGCTCGTGTTCTCAAGAACCACAGGGCCAGTCACCTGAAGCCGCGAAGCAGCCGGGCCAATGAGAACGTTACCGCCAATTTCCGCACCCACCGTGGAACGGTAGGTACCGTCGCCGAGCGAGAGCGTGGAACCAGGTTGAAACTCGATGTCGAATCCCTGCGATTCAACCGTGGCGTTCTGGGCGGATACCGTACCTTCGAAGGCGAAGGTCGAGTTGTCGTGCAATTCCAGCGTGCTTCCGGCGATGGCTCTCAGCTCGCCGTTGTTGCCTACTCCGTCCCAATTGTTGTTGTTGAGTGGGTTATCGACGACCAACGTGCCGCCTCCGCTGGCGGTAATGATCGATTCGTTGAACACGCGTGCCGACAACAGGCCCTCACCTTGAATGCCGCCCGCTCCATTGTTGGTGATGGTATCGCCGGTCACCTCACCGCCATTCAATTGCACTTGGTTCGCCGCATCGGTGCTCCACGGCGCTTCAACGTTCAGCACGCCATCATCATCGGCGGTGCCGATGATGCCGACATCGATAATCGACCCCGAGGCGTTGACCGTAAGCGTGCCATCGTCCGCCATTACCTCAGACGTCGGGCCAACAAAGTCGATGCCTACGCCAATGATGCCATATCCGTGCAGTGCCCGCGTGTTCAGGGAGTCTATTTCGCCCGGCCCAATGATCGAGCCCCCTTCGATGCGGTTCGGCTCGGCGATGCTTCCGCCTGCGAACCGCAGGTTCGACGATGCCGAGCCCGTTTCGATGGTGCCGCTGATCGTAATCGCAGCGTCGGAGCGAGCTAGCCCGTCGACGTTCATCGTCCCTTCCAAGTTTAAGCGATTGCCGGTGAGGAACGTGTCGTACGACCCAGCTCCCGCGTTCACATTCATCACGCCGACGTTGTTCACGATCCACGTATCGTCAGCGTTGTCGAGATTCACCGTCAACTGCCCGCCAATGTCGGCATTGATGTTGAGCTCGCTCTCTTGGAATACGGGAATCACGGTGGTTCGCCCGTATTCGTCGAACTCCGCCGCGTTAACGGTCATTACTGCGTCGATCGTGAAGTCGGGTGCCGACAAGAAGATCGCCCCTGAGCCGCCGCCGTCGAATCCAACCGTGCCACCACTGAAGTTAAGTGTTGTGTCCTCGAGCACATGGCCACCGCCAAAGCGGATGTTGCCGGGGCCATTGAATTGAGCCGACTCGGCTCCGTTCACCGAGTTGAAGGTCGAGAACCCAATCACCGCGAGCGTCGCACCGGCCGCCACGTCCACCTCGGCATCCGAGTTCCAAGTGACATCCGGGGTGATTCGCGACGAGCCGGTGCCACCAACAATCACGTCGGCGTCGTTGGTGCCCGAATCGGCGCCGACTGCAATGGCACTTCCTCTCACGATGGCTTCTGTACCGTTGGTGTTGTTCAGCGTGAGCCGCCGCTCCATCGTCCACTCTCCATCGGTTACCGACAGTTCCAGGGTACCACTGTTGAGCGTCAGATAACCGTCGGCCCGATCGTTCCCCTCGAACGAATCGAGGTTAAGGTCCAATTCGGCACCCTCTTGCACGGTAATTACATTGGTGTGTGCGCCGCCGCCGTCGAAATCCATGTCTTCATCGTTGATTTCGACCGATACGCCAGGATTCAAGGTAATGCTCGCGAAAGTTGAATTCATCTGAAAATCCACGCCCGAGTTTATCGTCGCGTCGTTGTCGAAGACGATTAGTCCTTCGTTACTGATCGTGCCAGCGTCGGCCACAACTTCGGCTTCGAAGTGCAGTGTGCTATCGTTACCGATCACACTGAGAGTCGTGGCGGCGCCAGTCATGTTGATCTGGCCACCCTGCAGGTAGGCCACGTCGGCGGGAACATCAGGAATCACAGGCGGCAGCCCCGCTTGAAATCCATTTTCCACGTTCATCGTTCCAGAGAAGTTCCAGTTATGCTGGAGGTCGAGCGTTGAGTTGTGGGCCAGGTCGATTGTGCCGTCGAACGCGTCGGTCAGTTCAATGTTGATGTCGAGCGTTTGGTTTCGCGTGATGTCCAGTGACCCGTTGCCCCCGTTCCCGTCGAGGTCGATGAGGGCATCTTCGTCTACGGCGCTTAGGGACAACGTGCGCGCGGCAGGAGCCGGGCCCGATACAACGATGCCATCAGAAACGGTCCCAGTCCGGATCACGCCATCGTTCTCAAATACCATCGTTGTAGAGGCGAGCGCGTCGTTGTTTTGAATGAGCCCGTTGCCGTACAGCGTGGTGCCACTTTCGATATCAAAAAGGCCCACGCCAATAGGGTCGTTGAAGTACGTTTCGCCAGCGTTTTGAAACATGGCATCATTACTGATGGTGATGTTATCAGCACGCAGCGACGTGCCGGCCGGTGTCACGCCGTTATGCCCGGCCTTAAGGATGGTGCCGGCGCCTGAGAGCGCGACGTCGCCTCCGACATTTAGATAGTACTCTTGAAGATTCAGCGACATGCTGTTCGACAGATCGAGCGAAAGAATCTCGTTATCCATCGCTAAGTCGACGTCGTTATTGGTGTTGAACACCACGTCGTCGTCGGGATCGGGTTCGTCGTTTCCGGTCCAGTTGAAGATGTCGGTATCCCAGGGATCGTTTCCCCCGACCCAAGTCCGCGTCGCCGCGCTGGCGCCACCGGCCAACGTCACCATCAAACCTAAAACTACAAAATAGACGCACCGCATGTTGTTCTCTCCGTTCCTCATTGAATGTATGGTGCCCGTGCCCAAGCCGGCACGGCTAGCCCACACTGCAAATCAGGAAAAGGCGGAGAGACCCGCCAGAAATACTTGAGCTCAATTAGAGATTCTTCGCGAAATCTCCAGCGAAAGGAGTGTCTCGCAACAGCAATTTACCGGAAATCAAGCAAATGCCGGATCGGCGAGGGCCGCGTGGCGGCGGAGCACGGGCTCGCTTTGGGACCGTTCGAGACTTGTCGCCTCGGATTGGTCGCGGCAGCCGTGGCACATCAGCAGCACGTAGCTTGCCGGCGCGAAGAAGATTGCCAAAATCGTCGCGCCGCCCACTCCCCCAGCGATTGCAGTCGCCAACGGCGGCCAGAAGCCGCCGCCGCCGAGGATGAGCGGCATGAAGCCAGCAATGGTGGTTACCGTGGTCGAGAGCACGTGTCGCGTCGACCGTACCACCACGTCGCGCACCGCGGCCGAGTCGCCCGTACGGGCGGCGGCGTCCTCGCGAAGCGCTGCCAGCACGACAATGGTGTCGTTGATTGCCACACCAATGAGCCCCATCGTTCCGACGATCGCCATGAAGCCGAATGG
>JANQOF010000012.1 GCA_028279215.1 Pirellulales bacterium | reverse complement strand
GAGAATTTCGAGAGCATTCCACCGTGGCTCGAATGGGATGTCGAGATTCTCGGTCTCGCCCGCGAATACCTGGAGGTTCGTCAGCAGTTTGCTACTGGCTCGCCGCTTCGGATGAAGATGGACGCGGCCTTGAAGGACTATTTCAGTGAGCCACAGGAAGTGGGCGACCGATCGATCGTCACGGCGCAAATGGAAGTTCTCACCAGCGGCGACGCGCTGATGACCGAGTTTCCCATTGAAGAGGGAGACCTGATCTCAAAGTTCTACCCAATCTGGGCCTGGGCCTCGCACGATGTGGCCGAGCGGCAATCGATCGCACAAGAGGAGCCCGAGGTGAATGAGAAAATCTGGGCGAATCGAGCTGCGGCGCTATTGGAGCGATTGGAAAAAGAGTGCAACAACTCGCTGACTGGCGTAATGTGGTCTGGCTCTCTACTTCTCCGCTTCGTCGGAATCGGCTTGGCCTTCCTGCTGCCGACGATCATATTGTATGCAATCCTCGCAGGAACGATTGAGGTTATCGGCGCAAACGTTGGTCGATCGAGTGTGGAAGGGTGGGACATTCTTCCTGTGCTACTTGCCGTTGGAGGAGCTATCTTCGTTGGCTGGAAATCAAAAGGGATTCTCGACCAGCGCGTCTGGTTCCCCCTCAACGGCAGATTCGCGACGAAGTGCTACCACAGAAGCTGGCGGCGAGAATTGATGGACTTCCAGCGGCGGAGTCACGTACCCGACCGTTTCTTTCGAGCACTATTCGGGCATTTTGCCGATAAGAGCGCGACGGCCACCTGGGTCAACCAGTTTGTTCAGCAAGACTATGCGCCGGCGCTATTGGCCGGCGCACAGCGGTACGAAGCTTAGTTGACGATCGCTTATTGGCGAAAGCTGGCCAAAAAAATGGCGTTGTGATGCACCAACGGTCGGCACAAATTTGTGGATTCCTTCGTTGCGCCGGGCCAATCTGGCGGTCCGTTCAACCTGCCTCGAGGAGATTCTGATACAATCCAGGCAGTATCGTTCACTACATCGCCTCGCAACCAGAACCCGAAATCCATGCTCAATCGACGCACGTTTCTAGCATCGTCGGCCGTTGCCGCTGGCAGTTGCCTCGCTCCATCACTGCGCGCTCAAGCACCAACGGCCAACGAACAGGTCGCGCTCGGCTTCATCGGCCTGGGCGGGCGGGGCGGGCATTTGCTCGATACGTTCTTGGGCATCCAAGGTGCTCGTGTGACGGCATTGTGCGAACCCGACTCGGAACGCCTAGCCAAAGCGCAAGCGAAGGTACCCCAGGCTGCCGCAGTGGCCGACATGCGCGAGTTACTCGACCGCGACGACGTCGACGCGGTAGTGATTGCCACCTGCAACCACTGGCACTGCTTGGCGGCTATTTGGGCGTGCCAAGCGGGCAAGGACGTATACGTGGAAAAACCTCTAGGACACAACCTTTGGGAGCAAGAGCAACTACTCAAAGCGGCTCGTGCTAATCGCCGGATGGTGCAAGTTGGCACACAGCAGCGATCGAGTCCATTACAGGCAAAGGCAAAGAAGCTGCTGCATGACGATCAGGCGATCGGCAAGTTGTCACACGTGGTCGTCAGTCGCATCGGCGAACGCAAGCCGATCGGCAAACGCGACAACCCACTGTCGTTGCCCAAATCGGTGAACTACGACTTGTGGCTTGGTCCAGCGCACGACAAACCGCTGTATCGAAATCAGCTACATTATGATTGGCACTGGGACTTCAATACCGGCAACGGCGAGATGGGCAATTGGGGCGTCCATGTCCTGGACGACGCAATCAACGTGGCGCTATTGGACCAAGCAGGGTATCCAACGGCCGTTCACTCAGCTGGCGTCCGAACATGGGGCGACGCGAGCGACACGCCCAACATCCAAGTTGCGTATTATGAGAACAGCGTGCTGCCGGTAAGTTACCTGATGAGCAATGTTGTACCGGCAACGACGCTTAGCGAGGCCGCCGGCAACGATGGCTTTGGCATTGGCTACACGGTGTTTGGCGAGGGCGGCAGATTCTGTGGTAAGCGGGGCCAATGGGTGGCGTACGACAACGCAGGCAACGTGATCCAAGAGGAGCAAGGCAGTGCGGGCGACGGAATTCATCAGGCAGCGTTCCTCGAAGCCGTACGGTCGCGAGATCAAGGCAAACTGGCCGCCGAACTTGCCATCGGACATCTATCGACCGCTTGGTGCCACCTAGCAAGCATCGCAGCCCTGGAGGGCGTTGTGGCACACGAAGACGCCCGCCCAGCAGGCCCCGAATCTTGGCAGGAGTTGTTCGCCGGGTACGTCGATTTAGCTCGCAATGCCGGCTACCAGCAAGCGCCGCCGGCTGAAGGCCGTATCGAGGTCGATGCCAAGACAGGCGAGGTGCAACAGCTTGCCTCTGATCAAGCCCGCGAATTGGTCGAACGAACCTATCGATCGAGCAAATGGCGTGACGCCTTTGTGAATGGATAGAGCCGGCTGTTCGATCTACTCAGGCACACCATTTTTCGAAGGTGTTCGGGCAAAGACGCTACGAAACGATTCGACGTCGAGGGCCTCGAACGCTTCGGTGGCGCTCTTGGGAAGCGAGTAGTTCTCGACCGTATCGGCGACGATTTTCTTCGCCAGCTTGGGCCACGCGAGTAATTGCACCGCCACGGCCCACATCGGCACGATGCTGAGGTAGTCGTCGCGCACGCGTGTCAGTTCGTCCTGACTGTCCTCGTACAGGCCGCGGTGCGTACGAAACTTCGATATCTCCCGCACCAACTCCCAGCGAGTCGCCCCGCTGTAGGCCATCGACAACAAAATCATGAAGAAACTCTGCGTCCGTACGTCGGATCCCTCTTTGGGGAGCGGCTCGACCGAATCACCGTGCGAAATGCGAACGAGCTGCTCGCACAAGTTCGTGCCCGACAGCCAGGCGTTCACGGTTTCGCCGACGCGGGGATTACACTCGATGTACTCGGGCCTGGCGGTCTCGTAGTCGTAAAAGTAGTCAAGGAACATGGCCCCATGCCAATCTAGATGCGAACCGAGTTGTTCCACATGCTCGTACACCACGGGATGATCGGCTGCTTTGCGCGCCGCCGACATTCCGCCAACTCCAAGTTGCCGAGCGTCGAACATGTGAGCCCCAACCATTCGGCCGCCGCTGAACACCGCCTGTACGGTCGCCTGGTCGCCTTTGGCGGGCTGCTGAACCAGGATTTCTGTCTTACCGTCGAAGACCCCATCGGCCAAGAGCGAATCGATCCGTGAGGAAAGCTCTTCCTCGTCGGAGACATGAAAGACTCCTAGGCCCGCGGTGCTGTGGGCGAGCTTCAGGTAGAAGGGATAGCTCCAGTTGTGTCGGAGGTCGTCGGCGGTTGTCGCGTAGGCCGTTTGAGGGTGAGGAAGGCCAAGCTCTTCGAGTGTACGAGTGAAGGTTGCCTTGTTCTGCATCTGCTTCATCGCGTCGAACGCCGGTAACGCGATGCCTGCCGACTGCCCAACGACATCACGAAACTCACTCAGCAGGTAGACTTGCTCGTGCGTTGGCAACACGACGTCGTAAGACTCGCGGCGAATCTCACCTGCCAAGAAGCGGAGGAAATCGGCCGGTTGTTTCGCGAAATGAGGCGAGCGCCGCCACTTACGCACGAACCGGGAGAACCGACACTGACACAGTGGATTTGGATCGATCACATCGATCGTATGATTCCCGCCCAGCGCGTAGAGCGACTGCCTGGCAGACAGACTGGTGCCCTCGGTCATCAGTATCTTTAGTGGTGTCGGCGGCACGATGTCGATACGAAGTAGCGAAAAATGGGGATCTAAGGGCTTCCAATCGACTCGAATCGGGTAAGCCGCACTAGGTCTTCGGCATTTCTATTTGCGTGGTTTTTCGACCGAAAATCGCGGGAAAGATTACCCAAAAGTCCGCTTTTCCTGAAGCCCTGGCCGCTTGCCCAGCGACTCTAGTTTATATATTTTAGCGAAGTGGTAGTAGGTTCTGGGAGCAATTACATGACAAACACCGCCCCCGATCTAACCCGTCGGGAGATGTACGCAGAGATTCGAAAGCTCTGCGCGCCCGACAATTATACCAACTGGTTTGTGCTCGTGCGCGAGTACGCGGTGTACTTCGCCATTGTTGGCGCCTGTGTTTGGTCCACCAACGCGATGACATCCGCCGGTTGGTCGATCTGGTGGCAACTACCGGTGTACGCGGTCGCCGTGTTCGCTATTGGGTTTTGGTCGCAAACGCGCCTGGCGGTTCTGGTGCACGAGTCGAGCCACTACCTGTTGTTCAAGAATCGATTGCTGAATGACGTGGCGGCCAACCTATTTGTGGTGTTTCCCTTTTTCGGTAAGGTCGGCAACTATCGGATCGGCCACTGGGGGCACCATCGAAACGTCAACGACCCAGACCACGATCCCGACCTGTTGCGGCTATTGAAGCATCACCCACGGGAGTTTCCGCTATCTCGATGGCGGTTCTTCTGGGAGTACGTTTTACTGCAATTCTCACCGCACAAGGCATTTAGCTATCTGAAAGGGCGGGCCGAATACGTCACCTTCATGAAGAAGGAAGAGAACATCAAAGACCAGAGTCCGTTGTCGCCCAACGTACTAAAGGCAATGCGACTGACTTACTACGTCTGCCTGTTCGGCGTTCTTATCTACTTCCAATTGTGGCCCTACTATCTCATCTACTGGCTGTTGCCGCTGATCACGGTATACCCCGCTTCGCTTTTCCTGCGTGAGATTGCTCACCACGGCAACTTTCCCGACAACGGCGACTTCACCAACAGCCGAGTGTACGAAGGATTGTGGCTCGAGAAAGAGATATTCTTTCCATTCGGCGAATGGAACCATGTGTTGCACCACATGTTCCCAACCATTCCCTGGCACAAGATGCGGGAAGCTCACAACTTGATGATGCGATATCCACCCTATCGCGACAACGTAGTGATTTGCGATGGTTTCATGTTCAAGGGACATATGGGCGATGGGTACCCCACGGTGCTCGACGTGCTATCGAAGCCATCGCACACCTACCTGCGAAAGACGGAAACCAGCGAGTCGGATGAGATCCGTCGTTCAACGGCTGCGGAGATCGGCACGACGCAGGAGCATTTTGGCGGCATGTTGCCGGGCGAGTCCTGAGTGGGTTGAAGGGAAGGGAGCTCCCCGCCGACACCTTCAGTTGGCGGACCACTCGATATGAAAGTCAGCTTTCTCGGTGCCGGGGCCATTGGCTCGATGTTTGCCGCGCTGCTCAAGCACCACGCGCCTGAGTTGGACGTGTTAGTCGTGGTCCGCGGCGCGCACGGCGAAGCCATCTCTCAATCGGGCGAGGTCGAAATCTTGGGCCCGTGGGGCACGCGCCGCGTGCGACTGGCTTGGTCGTTCGACCCGCAAGACATCGCGGGTTCCGACGTTGTGTTTGTGACCGTCAAGTCACAATCGACCGCCTGTGCTCTCGATCAGGCGGCTGACGCCATTGGCGACGCCGTGGTCGTCTCCATTCAAAATGGCATTAACGACTCGCGTTACGTATCGGCCGTGCCGCCTGAACGGCTTGTGATGGGAATGACGGGCACCAACATGGCGACCATTGAGCCTGGGCGGGTAAGCATGCAGCTCGATGGTTGCACCTTGTTCGGCCCACCGATTGGCTACGACAGTCTCGCAACGGCAGAGCAAGTCGCCGAGCTGCTTAACCGCATCAAGGAGCCAGGGCTCGACTTCGCCCCTCACCGCAACATTCTTGGTGTTCGCTACAACAAGCTCACGATCAATGCTTTGGGATACGCCTCCTGCATTTCGGCGTCGAACTTCATCACCGAAGCGCTCGGCTACGGGCCTTGGCGGAATGGAGTGGGCCGCGCGATTGTGGATGAGTGTAGAAGGATTTTCAGGTCGACTGGAGTCGAAATCGCGAAGATTCCGGGAAGATCAGACCTTTCTCGCATTGAGAACTTGATGCAGGTACTAAACCTGCCGATACTAGGCAAGATGGTGCGATTGGCCATTCGGGGAAAATTCGAGCGGTCTCCGATTGTCTTCTCGCTCTATCAGGACTTAGAGAGAGGAAAGCCAACCGAGGTCGACCACATCAATGGCCAAATTGTGAAATTGGCCGAATCGGTTGGTGCTAAAGCTGCGATTAACGCGGAAATCGTCCAAATGACGCACGAGTTGGAAGAGCGGCCTGCGGGCACGTTCTTTAGTCGACAGGACGTCATCGATCGGATCACGAAGTTAACAGCTAGATAGAACCCAAGCCCCGTGGCGATGACGTCGGCCACCTTCGACCATGAGCCTTTTGGCAATGCAAGCTCCCATACGGGCGGCAATTCTTCGATATAAGTGCATGCAACTCGATCGCTATGTCGCGGGCGCCAAAGACGGCCGCGCAACGCAGCGGCGTGTGTTGCTCGACAAGATTGGACGGACAGCGGCGAGCGACTTCGGCCGCCGTTATGGATTTGACCGCATCTCCGACGTCGCGACTTTTCGTCAGCAGGTGCCGATCACCACCTACGAGGATTACGCCCCGTTCGTCGAGCGGGTGATGCAAGGTGACACCGAAGCAATGTTCGCGCCCAAGACTCGGGTGCTGATGTTTGCTATGACATCCGGCACCACTGCCAAGCCAAAGCGATTGCCGGTGACCGATCTGTTTTATCAGGAGTATCGGCGAAGTTGGCAACTTTGGGGAACGGGTGTCTACCGCGATCACCCCGACTTGTTGCAGCGGCAGACACTTCAACTATCAAGCGATTGGCAGCTGGAATCGACTCCCAGCGGCGCACCTTGCGGCAACATTAGCGGATTGGCGGCCACGTCGCGCCCCTTCTACATGAAGCGGGTTTTCGCACTTCCCGCCCATGTGATCAAGATTCGCGATTTCACAGCCAAGCACTATGCTTCCCTACGCCTCAGCCTGGCGAGCGATAACGTCGGCATGCTGATCACCGCCAACCCCAGCACGCTGGTCGAGTTCGCCCGCCGCGCCACGTCCGACTCCGAGTCGCTGATTCGCGATATCCATGACGGAGGGATTAGCAACGACTACAATGTTCCGGCCGACGTCCGCCGCGCCCTGAAGTCGCGTCTGCGCCCGAATCGCAAGCGAGCTCAAGAACTGGAAGCACTTGTCGCTTCAACTGGCGAGCTTCGACCCAAGGACTGCTGGCCGCATTTGAAAATGGTGGCCGTGTGGACCGGGGGCTCGGTAGGAATCTACCTTCCGCAACTCGAACAGTACTACGGCGATGTGGTAACTCGCGACCACGGCATGTCCGCCAGCGAAGGCCGCATGACCATACCCATGGCCGATGGAACGCCTGACGGAATGCTCGATTTTGCCCATCATTTCTTCGAGTTCATTCCTTCCGAAGAGCAAGGAAGCCCCGATCCGACCGTACTCGAGGCGCACGAGCTTGAGCCGGGCGAGGAGTACTTCATCCTGTTAACTACTTCGGCCGGACTGTATCGGTACGATATTCACGACAGAGTGCGATGCACCGGCTTCGTGGACGAAGTGCCGGTGCTGCGATTCCTGAACAAAGGTCGCCATTTTTCGAGCGTCACAGGCGAAAAGCTCAGCGAGCACCAAGTGGTGATGGCCGTGACACGAAGCTTCGAAGCACTGAACCTGGAGCCGTGCACCTTTACTCTGGCCCCGACGATGGGGATGAAGCCTCGATACGAGCTACTGCTCGAGCCAGGCGCCCATTTGAGTTACGCCCAGCAATTGGCGGAGCTTGTGCAGCAGAATCTCGGAGAAGTGAACGAGGAGTACGCCGACAAGTGCCGTAGCGGTCGGCTCGAGCCTTTGGCCATTCACGAAATCCCGGAAGGCACGTGGGCGGCGCTGCGGGCTAATCGAAGTCGAGAACGGGGAAACTTTGAAGAGTTCAAGCAGCCCCTGTTGGTTGGCGACGTGAAGTTCATCGAGCAGTTGCCACGCCCCTCCGATCAGGTGGCGTCGAACCGCGTCGCTTCGTAACCTTGTGCGGCAGCAGCGTTCTGCCTTGCTCTATTTCACCGGCGATCGATCGCAAGGAAACTACACGTGCCTAGTCGAACTGTTCTAGTCACCGGTGCCACGGGCTTAGTTGGCACCTCCGTGGTCCGCAAGTTGTGCGAGGCTGGCTACCGCGTCCAAGCGATGGTACGCCCACACTCCAAACGCGGGCCGCTAGAAGGTTTGAAAGTCGAGTTTGTTGAAGGCGATCTGGCCAGCGTAGCCACTCTGTCAGACGTGGTACGCGACGCGGAAGTCGTCGTGCACTCGGCTGCCCACATTGGCGACTGGGGCCCGGCTGAGCAGTACCGCGCGATCAACGTGGTAGCGCTCGAGCACCTGTTAACGGCGGCCATGCAGACCGGGAAGCTCGACCGGTGGATTCAGATCAGTTCGCTGGGCGTGTACCCCGCTCAGCACCACTACGGCACCGACGAAACGACGCCGCCAGACCTTACTGGCCTCGACGGATATACTCGCACCAAAGCGGAGGCCGAGGTGCTGATTCGACACCACATCGACGCGCAAGGCCTGCAAGCTGTCATCCTGCGACCGGGATTCATATACGGGCCCGGCGAACGGCACTCGATTCCGCGGGTGATGGAGAAGCTCGAGGACGGCAGTATGAAGTTCATCGGGTCGGGCGATAAACTACTCAACAACACTTATGTCGGCAATCTGGCCGATGCGGTGCTGCTGGCCATCGAAAACGAGGCGGCGATTGGCGAGACCTTCAACATTCGCGACGAACGTCTTGTCACACGGGTGGAGTACATCAACACCATCGCCGACTACATGGACAAGCCGCACCCGAAACACGTACCCGAGTGGTTGGCTCGCCTGCTGGTTGGTCCCATCGAGCGAATCGCCAAAGCCCGGGGGGCTACGGAAGCCCCACTGCTCACCGGAGCGCGAATCAAGTTCATGACGCTCAATCTCGACTACTCTATCGCCAAAGCGAAGCGTGTGCTCGGCTACAAGCCGCAGGTCGATTTTCGTGAAGGCATCCGGGCGACGCTCGACGACTTAACAGGCAAGCAGCCCTCGCCGACCTCGCCCGATTCGGTTGCCGCCGAGTCGAGCGCCAACTAATCGGCTTGGCACGATTCATTTCGCTATGCAAATTCGCAAGCTCACGGCGTCTATCCTGCGGGTGCCGCTTCGGCGAGCGTTCAGGCATGCCTCGGCAGTTAGAGATCACAGCGAGAACATCGTTGTGCAAACCGAACTTGCGAATGGCACCACCGGTTGGGGCGAGGGCGTGCCGCGTGAGTACGTTACCGGCGAAACTCCGCAGGGAGCGCTCGATCAACTCGTGGCTACGAACGTGGGCGAACAACTTTCGGGCGACGTGGTCGATTGGCAGGGCGTGTTTTGGCTGTGCGATCGATTCGCGCCGGCGGAGGTCGTCGACGACCGGCGCGGTTGCCACGGCAATGCTCTGCGGGCAGCTGTAGAGCTCAGCGTGCTAGATGCGTACGGGAAGCTGTTTGAAGAACCACTGAGCGCCGCGATTGAACACTTCGCGCCGGCGGCTGAGATTCTCAACCATCGTCATGAGGTTCGTTACAGTACGACGATCGACACGGAGTCTGGCCGCAAGCTGTGGCGATCGGCCCTAAAGATGCGAGTATATGGATTCCGACAGTGCAAAGTAAAAGTTGGTGCCGACAATTCCGCCGACACGCAGCGAGTGGCGATGATTCGAAAGTGGATTGGTCCCCGCGTCGACTTGCGCATCGACGCCAACGAAGCTTGGCGACCGGAGAACATGGTGTCGAACATACAACAACTCGCTGAGTCTGGAATCAGTTGTGTCGAGCAGCCGCTTCCGCACGCTGATCTAGCCGCACTTGAGGAGCTTCGCGCTCAAATCGAAACGCCCGTGATGCTCGACGAATCCCTGACGAGTCTGTCCGACGCCCAGGAGGCAATCCGTCTGGATGCATGCGACTTGTTCAATATTCGCATCTCCAAATGCGGCGGACTACTCAACTCGCTCCGCATGGCGACGTTCGCTGCCGAACATGGGATTGCCTATCAACTTGGCTGCCACCCAGGTGAAACCGGCATTCTCTCAGCGGCCGGTCGGCACTTCGCCAGTACGGTTCAGGACATTCGCTACTTGGAAGGTTCCTACGACCGGCACCTGCTAGCGAAGACGCTAACACGACCGGACATGACCTTTTCCTACGGTGGTCGGGCCCCAGCCCTCAAGTCGCCAGGGCTCGGAGCGACGCTGGATGAACAGGCGGCCGCGGAGAACCTGAGCGGCAAGCTGGAATTCACCATCGACCAGTAGCCATTTCCTGCTCCACCCGCTAGGTCGCAAGCTACACTTGCCTACCATGACCGATATCTGCGGCAGAATTGAAACCTATCGCGGCTGCAATGGCGATCCACTCGTCATGCGGCACTACGACCCGTCGATCGAGCCGATCGCGACAGTGGTGCTGCTGCACGGCATCATCAGCCATTCGGGATGGTACGATTCGAGCGCCAGCTACCTGGCAAGTCGTTGCTTCAACGTCCTGTCGCTCGATCGCCGCGGTTCGGGACTCAATACGTCGCACCGCGGCGACGTCGACAACTGGCGCTCATGGCTTGACGACGTCGTAGGTGTTTGTGAGAGTCAGCGTCAGCGCGGGCCGGTCGTGCTGCTTGGCATCAGTTGGGGTGGCAAGCTTGCGCCAGCGATCGCGCGAGACCGGCCCGATCTCTTGGCTGGCTTCGGCATGCTGTGCCCCGGGCTCTTCGCGCACCAGCAGCCTGGCCCGGCCAAGAAAGCCGCGATGGTAGCCAGTGGCACCCTTGGGATCAACGAACGACGAGTAACGATTCCCCTGCAAGACCCAGCGCTCTTCACCGATTCACCTAAGTGGCAGAAGTATGTCGGTGACGATCCACTCACGCTTCGCGAAATCACGTTGAGATTTGCCCGCGAGGATCACAAACTCACCCGCTATGCTCGGAACGCAGGCCGGTACATCCACACGCCAGTGCTCCTGGTAACCGCGGGGCGCGACCGAATGATCCGCAATGCCCGCACCAAGCATTTCCTGTCGACGCTTGCATCGGACGACAAGACGGCTCTCGAGTACCGCACGGCGGCCCACACGCTTGAATTTGAACCCGATCCAGAGCCGTTCTACGCCGACCTGGCCGATTGGATCGCCCGCGTGGTACGACGGAGGAAGGTGTGAACAGCGTAATCAGGTTGGTACGATGATTGCAACCACTCAAGCTTCGATCTTCCGACCTTCGATCTATTCCGTATGCACCTGCTAACACTCGAGACAACTTGCGACGAGACCGCTGCCGCCATCGTAACCGACGAGTTGGAAGTGTTGTCGTCAGTGGTTGCTTCCCAGGATAATCTGCACGAGCGGTTTGGTGGCGTCGTGCCAGAAATCGCTTCGCGGACCCATGTCGAGAGAATCCTGCCGGTTATCGACCAGGCGATTCGAAATGCAAATCTAAGACTACTCGACGTCGATGCGGTGGCAGTGGCAAACACCCCAGGTCTGGCCGGTTCGCTGCTGGTTGGGCTAACAGCCGCGAAGGCCCTCTGCCTGGCGCTCGACGTACCGCTGTTGGCGGTGAATCACCTGCAGGCACACGTTTATGCGTGTCGACTGGCACACGGAAAGAATGTATTTCCGTGCATCGGTTTGATCGTTAGCGGCGGACACTCCAACCTGTATCGCTGCGACGGACCTACCGATTTCACTTTGATAGGAGGTACAATCGACGATGCTGCCGGCGAAGCCTTCGACAAAGTGGCCAGTTTGCTGGGCCTTCCGTATCCTGGCGGACCGGCAATCGGCAACGCCGCCGCAAACGGCGACCCAGCCAGATTCCGCTTTCCACGTCCGCTGATCGACGACCGCTCGCGGCTCGACTTCAGCTTCAGCGGCCTCAAGACGGCCGTTCGGTACCAAGTGCACGGTACGGGCAAACTCGACGCCCAAGCAAGTCTAGACGAGCAAACGGTCAACGACGTGGCTGCGGCGTTTCAGGAGGCTGTCGTCGACTGCCTGGTGGTTAAGGCCGAGCTGGCCCTCGAGCAAACCGGTTACCGTACGCTCTGCGTCGGCGGCGGGGTAGCCGCGAATCGTCGGCTACGAGAACGGCTCGAGCAATCGTCGGCCCAACACGCCCATGAGCTCCACATCCCGCCCATGAATCTGTGTACCGACAATGCGGTGATGGGCGCCATCGCGATCGAACGTTTCCGAGCGGGGAAGTTCGAATCGCTCGACCTAGATGTATTTCCGGGACTCGAGCGGCCCAAGTAGTCACTAGCACCGACATGAAAAACCGGCCCAGGCGTGCCTGCCCGAGCCGGTCTTGGGCTCTCAAGTAACGAAATCGGCCTTCGCTTAATCAACCGACTCCGCTCGCCGATCGATTCAAGGCGATTTAGTAACCGCGTTGGCACTTGGCGCAGTAGGGCCGCGGCGATGAATAGCCATTGTAGCTTGGGTAGCTCTCAACAGGAACCGAAGTGCTCACCGTGGAGGTCCTCACGATCGGCTTAGCTACGACATGCCGGGTGGGCTTTTCGCCTGTGCGGTACTTGCCGACAAGCTCTGTCCACTCGGTGGAGGTGAGTTCGCCCGAATGCTGGTGCAAAATCACTTCGCCCGACTTGTCGACGAACGCGACGTACGGGAAGGCGTCGGTCTTGAAGGCATCGGCGACCTTCTTGCCGTACTTGGTGCTGGCATCGACACGGCAGAGATCGTAGTCGGCGAGAGTACCTTCCGTGTTGTCACTCAACAGCGACTCCGGCAAGCTCTCCTCGGCCACACCAGGTTGATCGATCACAACCAGAAGCGGGCGATCGTCCTGACGGGTCTGCTTTAGGGCAGTGCCGTAGTCCGATTCCCATTCCAGGCCGGTTGATTCAGACGTGGCGACTCCAAGGGTGGCGGTCAATAGTGCGAGAAACTGAAGCATCACTCACTCCTTTGCTGGTACCTGCCCTTTGGCTGCTCACGCTCTCAACGTAGACTACAGACGTCAAGCTAAGTGCGATTCGAGCACCAACGAGGCAAGTCGGTAAAGAAACACTCGGGGGGGGGAAATCGTTGCCCAGCGACATTCTCACGCGCAACTCATATGCGTGATGGTGCGACACTTGGCGAGTCAAAATCGGGGGGGTAATCTAGGCGAGGTTGTATTGGAGGAGCGCTGAAGGTGTCGACGCGCTCCGGTAGGACGCAAACTTTATGGCCGCTTTGCTGGTCAGGTTCAAGGGGCAAGCGAGTGAGGGTTTTCCGAATACCCAAGCTGCGGAAGCCTCTTGAGCGACCCCCGGCGCGGTGCATGCGTCGCGTGAAGTACGTACCGTGCAACGAGTTGTTGCCTAGGAGTCGCGAGCATCCACGCGGCCACCAGAATGGGGGAAAAAGTCTGGAGCACCAAAAAAACCGCTCGCCAAACCACCATAATGGGTAACCTAGAGAACGAAGGGTATTTCTGGGCGCAAGCGGTTTTGCGGGTTAATTCTCAATGAACATGCGTTGCGTAGGGAATCTTCGGGTGTACATTGGGGTATTTGCTTGGGCGGGGCCAACGTGTCGCTCAGCCAAAATCTAGCCCGTAGAAGCACTGCAACATGTCCACCAGACGGTCGTTTCTCCAATCTACTGCCGCGTTCGCCATCGGAATGAGTGGATTACGGCAGTTTGTGGCCGCCGGTGAGACCTCCTCGCTCTCTAGCACTGATCGTTTTGGCGAGTTGCAGGACGACCCGCACCAGTTGCTTAGCCTCCCTCCTGGCTTTTCGTACTGCATCCTCTCACGCACGGGCGATGCAATGGAAGACGGGCTGTTGGTGCCCGACAAGCCCGACGGCATGGCGACGTTTGAAGGGCCCAACGGGTTGACGGTGCTGGTTCGCAATCACGAGATCGAACCGCGACAGATTGGCCCATTCGGCAACCGTGCCAAGTTGCTTTCGAGTATCGAAGCCGAGAAACTCTACGACCTCGGTGAGGAAGGCAAGCCGTGCATAGGCGGAACGACCACCGTGGTGTACGACACCACCAAACAACAAGTGGTACGGCAGTACATGAGCCTAGTCGGCACTATGCGTAACTGCGCTGGTGGTCCCACGCCTTGGGGTTCCTGGATCACCTGCGAAGAGGCCACCGACATCGTCGGCGCTAACAAGTTCGACGAGGGTCCTGCCGTCATCTGCCAACAGAATCACGGTTACAATTTTGAAGTGCCCGCGACTGCCGAAATCGAACTGGCCCCCGCCGTCCCGCTGAAGGCGATGGGCCGGTTCCGCCACGAAGCAGTGGCTGTCGATCCCGCAACTGGCATCGTCTATCAAACCGAAGATGTCGACGATGGTCTCATCTATCGCTTCATTCCCAGCCAGGCGGAGAACCTCGCGGCGGGCGGAAAGCTTCAGGCCCTCGCGTTTGTAGACCGCGACAGCACCGACACGCGCAATTGGAGCGGTGCTTTCTCCATCGCCCCAAGCTCGACTCACCCAATTCGGTGGGTCGACCTGGACAACGTCGAGTCGCCGAAAGACGACTTGCGATATCGAGGGTTTGCATCTGGGGCGGCACGATTCGCGCGCGGCGAAGGCATGTGGTACTCCAATGGCGACATTTACTTTGCGTGTACTAGCGGCGGGGCTGCACAACTCGGGCAAATTTGGAAGTACACACCCGGCCCCGCGGAAGGCCAACTTGGCGAACGCACCAAGCCAGGCGCGTTGGAGCTGTTCGTAGAGGCGAACAACTCCAAGTTGGTAGTGAATGCGGATAACTTGACCGTCGCGCCGTGGGGCGACTTGATTGTGTGTGAGGATCGCGACGGGGACGAAGTCCGTTTGATCGGCGTCACTCCCCACGGAGAGTGTTACACGTTCGCTCACAATCATGCCCGTACCGAGTTTGCCGGAGCGACCTTCTCGCCCGATGGCTCCACGCTGTTCGTCAATTTGCAGCACCGCGGATTGACGCTCGCCATCACCGGGCCGTGGCCCCACACCGTATGATGAGTGCGCGCGGTTCACTCTTGAGTTAGAATGAGGAACAACTAACTTGTTCCGCATCACAACTCAGGACTCCTCACCATGAAGCGTCGCGACTTTGTGAAAGCCACCGCTATTGCAAGTGCTGGCATGCTGGTCGGTAAGTCATCGATTGCGGAAGACGATGCGATCTCAGCCCGTAACGCGGCTAAGTTCAAGCTGAACTACGCACCTCACTTTGGCATGTTTCGCCGCCTAGCGGGCAACGACCCGATCGATCAACTCAAGTTTGCCGCCGACCAGGGATTCGCTGCCTGGGAAGATAATGGCATGAAAGGCAAGCCGGTCGAGTTGCAGGACAAGATCGCTAAGACCATGGACGAGCTTGGCATGACGATGGGCGTATTCGTTGCCCATGCCGACTTTCGCAGCAAGGGCTTTGTGACCAACGATAAGGACGCCCGCGACCGAGTTGTCCAGGACGTCAAAGACAGCATCGACGTTGCCAAGCGGGTCAACGCCAAGTGGGTCACCGTGGTGCCTGATGCCTATGTGGATAACAAAGAGTGGGGCTATCAAACGGCGAACTGCATTGAGTTGCTGCGCCGCTGCGCCGAAGTATGTGAGCCGCACGGCTTGGTCATGGTGCTCGAGCCACTCAACTGGTGGACGAACCACCCCGGACTCTTCTTGCACAAGATTCCACAGGCCTACGAGATCTGCCGCGCTGTCGACAGCCCAAGCTGCAAGATTCTGTTCGACATCTACCACCAGCAGATTCAGGAAGGCAACCTAATTCCCAACATCGATATGGCGTGGAGCGAAGTCGGATACTTTCAATGCGGCGACAACCCAGGCCGCAAAGAACCTGGCACCGGTGAAATCAACTACCGCAACGTGTTCAAACACCTCCACGCCAAGGGCTTCGATGGCATCATGGGAATGGAACACGGCAACAGCAAACCCGGCAAGGAGGGCGATCAGGCGGTGATCGACGCCTATCGTGCAGCGGATGACTTCTAGCCGCTTGGGACAATTCTCTGGTCTCTAGAGCGTGCTTCGCCTATCTGTAGCGTGCCCGCTTACTGCGTTCGCATCTGGATACGTTGGCCTGCATCGACGAATCATGCGGATTCGCCTGCTTCGGCCACCTTGCTAGACTTGACTCGTTTGCGCCAACATCGCTACAGCTAGCCGAAGCACGCTCTAGCTCATCGCGCCGTTTCGCGCTTACTACGCGCATCAGCCCTACCCCGCCGCCGCCTTTGCCAGCTCATTTTCTCTCGCATCCACTTCCGGGTTCGGAGTGGCGTCGGCGTTGACTTGCCCGCTTAGCCAGCGGATGCCGTTTAGCAGAGACTCTTGGTAAGTGAGGTTTTCCCAGATGTCTTCGCGGTGGCCCAAGCTCATGTGCATCACCCGGCCGTTGCCGTAGTTCTTCACCCAGAGTACCGGAACATGGTACGGCTTCTTTAGTTCCGTATTCTCCATATCGAGGCTCATCAGCACGCGGACCTTCTCGGGCTGCCAGTTCTTGAACTGGTAGATTTCGTCTTTGAGGGTCGCGCCCTCGCCCCAGGGGGCAGCGGCGGGGTGCTCTTGATCGTGCACCTTCAGGGTTACCGTCGTACCGGCGCCCCACGGATGGCCGTTGAAGGTGCCGCCGATCATGTCCCAATACGGCTCATAGTCCCCGAACGTATCGGCTGCCGCATGGACTCCGAGAAATCCGTGGCCTTCCTCCTTGAGCCATGTGTTCAGTAGCCATTCCATCGTTTCCTCCGAGATCGGCAGGCGCCTCTGTTCGTCGTACATCTTGCCGGTGGTGAAGAACATGACGATGTCGTAGTTCTCGATGAGTTCCGGTTTGAAGTCGTTCTCCACATCCTTCGTGCAATCAATACGAAACAGCCCGCTCTTGATGCCAAGCTCGGTCATGATTCGCTCGGTGTGCGAGAGTTCTGTTGCGGATCGTGTGATCGTAGGGTGTTGGAATCCACCGCTTTGCGTGACTAGCAAGATGTGTAAGGGCTCTGGCTGCGACTCGTCAGCAGTAACAGGCGACGCAATCGCCCAGCTCAGCGGAGTAAGAACGAATACGAGTAGCAACAAATTGTAGTTGGCCATGATTCGCAATACGCCTGTAGGAAACACGAAGCCGCGGATCAGCATTGCGATCCGCGGCTTGGGATTCGTCTAATCGTCCAGCGGCTTTACCATGATCTTACGGAAGTGCACTTCGCTACCCGGATCGTGGCCTTGAATGGCGAAAGTTCCTGAGTCGATCAGGCGATCTTTGAACTGCCCTTCCCGTACCGGGTTGTCCGGCTCCGTGTAATCTGTCACTACCTCGTCGTTGACTTTGACTACCACGTGCTTCCCGTCGACGATCACATGCTGCGTAAACCACTCGTTATCCTTGTGGGGTGCATCGTCCATGACGTCATCGATTCCATACAGTCCACCTGTCTTCTTGCGGTCGCCGTGTGAGCAGTTCACCTGCACTTCGTACCCTTTCGAGGGCCAGCCAGAGTCCTGGTACTTGGTGTGAAAGTACATACCGGAATTCGCTTTCGGCTTCGTCATGACCTCGCACTTCCACTCGAAGTTCTTGAAATTGGCGTCTTTAACGTCGCCAGCGTAGAACGCGTGCGCTCGGTCGCCTTTCACCACGAGCACGCCATCGACCACCTTGAAAGTTTCCGGGTTCTCGTTGACTTCCCAACCGGCCAGGTCCTTGCCGTTGAAAAGATCGATCCAGCCGCCGTCCTTCCCTTCGTGATGGTCGGCGAGCACTTGGCCCCCGGCCATACCTACCGCTAGCCCTACTGCCACCGCGCAAGCGCATCGGGTCCACAAGAAATCACTCATCAAATGCATCTCCTAACTAAGAAACCATGGATACAACGGGGCAGTTGGGCAAATTGTACCTAGCCTACCAGCCCTTGTCACCCAAATCGATCGGAGCCTGAAGCCAAGCCGTCGCTCTGGCGAGTCGACCCCAAGTTGTGACGAACTGCCCTATTTGGTAAGATTCGGGGCTTGTCGCTGCGTTGCATTTTGGCCCGCGAGTGTCGCGCGTCCAGCGTGGTGAGTGAACCCCCTTTCGTAGGCAGGCGGCGAGCTCTTCCTCCCGGTGGCGGCGTGCAGTCCGCCAATCTCTGCAGCTACCGCCCCTTAGGTATTTCATGGTCAACCGTAATCTAATTCGCGAGTTTGATGTTTCCGAAGAAGAGTGGAACGACGACATTGGCATTGGGCTGATGGAAGAGTTGCCGCCCGAGATGCTCGAAGACGATGTCGATATTTCGCCCGAACAGATCGTCGAAGGCAAAATTGTCCGCGTGGACGACGAGTTTGTCATCGTTGACGTTGGATACAAGAGCGAAGGCATGGTCGCCCGTAGCGAGTGGGAGGAAGACGAGGAAACAGGCGAAGCGGCCGACGAACCACCCGAGGTTGGCCAAACCGTTCGTGTCCTGGTTGAGGACGTTGAAGACGTCGTTGGCCGTCACGACGACCGTGGCATGATCGTTCTCAGCAAACGCAAGGCTGAGAAGATCGAAAAGTGGATCGCGGTGATGTCGAAGGTCCACGAAGGCGACGTGGTCTCTGGGCATGTGGAACGGAAAATCAAAGGCGGCTTGCTGGTCAACATCGGCGTCAACGTATTCTTGCCCGCCAGTCAGGTCGATATCCGCCGGCCGCACGACATCGGTGAGTACATTGGCCAGACGATCGACTGCATGGTGCTGAAGATCGACGAGACGCGCCGCAACATCGTAGTAAGTCGCCGCAGCTTGATCGAAGCCGAACGAGCCAAGAAGAAGACTGAGTTGCTGAAGGAACTTGAGGTCGGCCAAATCCGCAAGGGCGTGGTAAAGAACCTGGCCGACTTTGGCGCATTCGTCGACCTGGGTGGCATCGACGGATTGCTGCACATCACCGACATGAGTTGGGGACGCATCAACCATCCCTCGGAGATGGTGAAGATCGACGACGAAGTCGAAGTGATGATCCTCAACATCGATTACGAGAAAGAAAAGATTGCCCTGGGCCTCAAGCAGAAGCAGGCCAGCCCGTGGGACGATGTGGCGACCAAGTACCCCGTGGGGTCGAAGGTCAACGGTACTGTCGTCAACGTGATGAGCTACGGCGCGTTCGTCAAGCTCGAAGACGGCATCGAAGGCCTGGTGCACATCAGCGAAATGTCGTGGACCAAGCGAATCAACCATCCCAGCGAGCTGGTGCAAATCGACGACGAAGTCGAGGTAGTGGTGTTGGGCATCAACGAGGAGAAACAAGAAATCTCCCTCGGCATGAAGCAGACCCAGGACAACCCCTGGGACAAGGTTATCGAGCGCTATCCAACCGGGGCAATGGTCAAAGGAAAGGTTCGTAACCTCACGAACTACGGTGCCTTTATCGAAATCGAAGAGGGCATCGACGGCCTGCTGCATGTCAGTGACATGTCGTGGACCCGGAAGATTGGCCACCCGAGCGAAGTGGTGGAGAAAGGCCAGGAAATCGAGTGCAAGGTGCTTTCGGTCGATCAAGATCGCCGACGCATCGCCCTTGGCTTGAAGCAACTCGACGAAGATCCATGGGCATCCGACATTCCCGATCGCTACCAGCCCGGTCAGTTGGTGACCGGCAAAGTGACGAAAATCACTAACTTCGGCGTGTTCGTGGGGCTCGAGGATGGCTTGGAGGGCCTGCTCCATATTTCGGAACTGGCCGACCACAAGGTCGAGAATCCTTCCGATCTCGTGAATGTGGGTGACGAGATCGAAGTGAAGGTGCTCCGAGTCGACATCGACGACCGCAAGATCGGCTTGTCGCGCAAACGCGTCGAATGGGCCGAGCAAGACGAAATCGATGCCGAGCAAGCCGAGAATCGCTCGTCGGATGGCAAGGAACTCAAAGGTGGCGTCGGAGGCGACTCTGGCCCGCTGTTCAAGCCGACCGGTGAGGAGTCGGCAGAGGCTGCCCCCGAACAACCGGAAGAATCGGCTCCGGAAGCAGAAAAGGTCGACGCGGAATAGTCGTCGCGTTAGATATCTTCGAGTTGGACAAGCGGTTGTGCGAGTGTCATTTCGCACAACCGCTTTCTGTACTGTGGTGCATCGCCGCGCTTTTCGTTAGCGCCGGTGCGGCGATCACAACCGGCGCAGCCTACGTCGCTAGCAAGGATTTGCAGTGCGGTGGCCAGTAGGGTCGATACCTAAAGCATCCCGCCAACTCCCGTATCCACGCCCATCCTGCTGCAGCGGAACCTTCGCTGTGCACCACCGGCCTATCGATCCGTACCCGCCATGCCTTCCACCAAAAAGCGCAAAGACACCTCCTCGGTGCAGACACCGTTGGAAACCTACCTGCGCGAAATCAACGAAACCGCCCTTCTCAATGCCAAAGAGGAGAAGGAACTGGCTGTCCGTATTGGCGAAGGCGATACCGCCGCCCGAGATCGTATGGTTCGCGCCAACTTGCGTCTGGTGGTGAATATCGCTCGAGGTTATTCCGGCAAAGGTCTGAGCCTGCAAGACCTTATCGAAGAAGGCAACCTGGGCTTGCTTCGCGCGGTCGAGGGCTTCGACCCAGCCATGGGCACGCGCTTTAGCACGTATGCCAGCTACTGGATCAAGCAGTCGATCAAGCGAGCCTTAATCAACACGGGCAAGACCATTCGGATTCCAGCGTACATGGTCGAGTTGCTGAGTAAGTGGCGTCGCGCTACGGCGCGGTTGACTGAGGAACTCGACCGCACCCCGACGCCCGAGGAAGTCGCCCGCATCCTTGGCCTGCCGAAGAAGAAGTTGCCGATCATCAAGAAGGCGATCAAGATCTACAACGCGACGCCCCAGACCGATCAGGCGGAAGCCGGCTGGAGTTTGGGCGACTTGGTAATGGACGAGCGGCAGCGGACGCCAGACGACACGCTGGTTGAGAGCGACAGTCTGCACCACGTGATGCAGATGCTCAAGTCGATGGATACCCGCGAAGCAACCGTGCTCAAGATGCGGTTCGGCTTGGAGGGTCACGAGCCGAAAACGCTCAAGGAGATCGGCGAGCTGCTGGGACTTACGCGGGAACGAGTCCGTCAAATTGAAACGGAGGCCCTCAAAAAAATGGCTGCCGGGCTCGAAGATCCACGTGATCGCAAGCTGCTGTTTGGCGCCAGCGTGGACGACGAGGACTAGTCGGTTCGGGAAAGTGCCCCCGGCTAGTCGCTAGAATCGGCCCAGAAGGGCCCCCAATTGTCGCATTTAGCCCATTTTTCTTGCCGCGACGGAATTTCGCTGCCTAGCATGGAGGTATCGCGAGATCCTACCGACCAAGAGAGCATAGGCACATGCCGCGACTTATCGGACTACTAGCGTTTGCAACACTTCTCGCAGTATCCACGGCCGCATCGGCCAGCGAGGGCGAGCATCCCACCTACCAGCGTGGGCGAGGTGGTTGGGGTGGAGGTTCGGCGAACTACACGAAGCATCGGCCGTACGATTGGCGTCGGCACCATCGATATGGTCGTCGCGGACATAGGTACTCGTCGTCGCATGTGTCTGGCGGGCAGTTCCAGCGACCTTATCCTTATCACTTAGACTACTATCGCATGCGGTGGGGGGGCAGCTACGAACCCTACTTTGGCAACCTTTACGGCCCGCCGAATGTTGTACTTGGAGCACCCTACTTCTACGGCGGGGGCTTCTACGGCGACGGTGGCTACCCGGTGCCGTACGAACAACCAGCAGTGCCTTTCGACCAGCCAGCGGTCGTCGATCAACCGGCGGTGGTCGCACCGTAACCCAAAAGGCATGCAAGCAAGGAGGCTCATCCGATGAAGACGACGCTCGCTCTTTTTTGCGCGGCGGCGCTTACCGCAGCGGCTCACGCTCAGCCTGCCGCGCCCGTGCGTGAGGCGGCGTTCGTGACGCCGCAGAACTATACAAGCCCGATGGGCTGCGGCGCGCCTCGTTTCCGATGGGGATGGTTTGGAGCCTATCATCACCCGCCCGCTCCCGTCATGCACCGCGACTACACGCAAGGATGGCGGCAGTGGTACTATCGCCGTTGAGCTTATCGAAGGAATCCAACACTAAAGCTGAATACCTGCAAGTCGTCGGTATCCGCACGAGCGACAGGCCAGGCGAAGTCGAGCGCGATGGGCGCCGGTCCCATGGCTGGCACCGTAACTCGAAGCCCCAAACCAGGCGCAACACGAAAGTCGTCGAGGCTCACGGTGGGCTCGGTGGTACCGAAATCGCAGAACACAACGCCATGGAGCATGTCGTCGGCCGTAACAGGGAACATGTACTCCGCCGAATTGAGCCAGCGGAACTCGCCGCCGACTGTCACACCCTCCGATACCGGAGACGCGCCACGGAAGTCGAAGCCTCGCATGGTCGAAAAGCCACCAGCAAAGTAATGGTCGTAGATCGGCGTGTTGCTGCCGGTCACATCCACTCTGGTTGTGAGGCTCAGCACGTGACGGCCCGAGTGGTCAGCCCGCTCGCGCATTAGAAAGTACTTTCGCAGGTCGAACCCGCCGCGGGGATAATCGTAGGTGCCAATCACCTGCTCGGCGTGCACTTCAAAGTAATGGCCCTGGGTGGGCAAGAACGAGCTGTCGCGGGTGTCGTTGATTACGGCCAATCGAAAACCGTGCAACACGTTGTCGCCTAGTACTTCAGCGAGTTGCGGCTCGGCAGGGTTTGACGGGTTGCTGATGTTTACGTTTTCACCCCGATACGTGAAGTTGGTCGAAACGTCGCTATCGACCCATTGATAACCAAGACCAATTCGGCCACCCAGCCGTTGTTCGTCCCAATCGTCGAAACGACGATCGAAGTACGAGCCTGAAAGGCTCAGGCTCACGGGCGTGCCCATCAAGAACGGTTCCTGAAAGTTAACCAAGTATCGTTGCACTTCCGAGCCAGGCGCGGCTTCAATCCGCAACCTTTGGCCACCGCCACGCCACGCGGTGCCGTCGATTACGTCTTGCCAACTACGCGGAAAGCGCCGCCAGTTGAAGTTTCGCTCGTCAACTAGGATCTGGCCTACGACACCAGCATCGGAGTTGACGCCCACTCCCAGCAAGAATCGGCCAGTCTGGGTTTCTTCCAAGTCGACGAACACGTCGACGGTCGGGTCGGTGAACTGCGTAGTCGGCAATCCGCCAGCGCCGGGGAAGATGCCCTCGGTAACCGGGAACGGCGTGATGGCGGCACTCGGGGGCAACGGCTCTGGAGGTGGCGGCAACTGATTGGTGAATTGTACTGGTTGGACTGTGGGTGGCGCCGATTCTGGCCCCGTCGCTTGAACGACTTGCCCGCCCACGCCTGCCGGCAACGACGAAGCCGATCCTGGCAGCGACGCCGCCGAACGTGGAGTCGGAGTGCTTCCCGACGTCCAACTCACCGTCTGCGGAGCAGGCGCCGGTGACTGACCGCGGACCACGATGTCGCTACGTCGAGGTAGCTCGGGGCGGGGCTGGTACGGGTTCGACGAACGCACATTCAATTGCCCGTACGCCGAGTTGAATCGCGGTTGGTCGGTGGCGTCGTTCGTGGGCTTACGCACCGTATGCACCACCGGCTTCGATGGCTTGGGTGCGTCAGGTGGGCTGACGTACATGTGAACGTCCATGTCGGCACCGTCGCTCACCAAAAAGCTCGGGCGCTCAACTTCGTAGGTGCCCTTAGCCCCAGCGACCGGAACCACCGTGGCCGGCTCGGGGCTTTGCCCGCGAACAGTCGGCTTCTCACTAGCAGTCATGAAGTCGTCTTCCAATTCGGGAATTTTGAACGTGATCTTGGGGAAGACGTTTCGCGCGGGGTCGGTGTGGAACAGGCTGCTCGCTTGTAGTCGCCGCTCGCTGGCTCGGATTTCGCGAATGTCCATGATCTCGCCGGGTCGAATCGAAAGGCGATTCAGTGCGGTTTGAATCTGCGTGTGCGGGTTTTCACCGCCGATGTGGACGAAGATTCGCCCAACACGGAACCGTTTGCCTTCGTTCACGGAGTACACCAGATCGACCTCACCCGGCTCGTCCAGATAGCGAACGTCCGCCTTAATGTCTGCAAACACGTATCCTCGGCTGCCGTAGAGTTCCTTCAGCCACTCCACGTCGCCAGTTAGCCGATCGCGTTCAAACGTCTGCGACCCTTGCAGCTTCAAGCCGCTCAACAGGTCTTCGGTGGCGAACAGTTCATTGCCGAGGATCGAAATGTCGCGCACCGACGATTGAGGTCCTTCATTGACCACGAAGTGAATCGTAGCCCAGTCGCCCTTTGCGTTCCATTCGATCCGCCGTCCCACCTTTGCCTGGAAGAACCCAAACCTACGGTAGTAGTCGGTCAATCGCAGCACATCAGCGTCGAGCACTTCATGGTCCAGATGGTTCTCGAACACCACCCGCGTCATGCTGGGCTTCGACTTGATCTTTGTCTTCAATTGTCCGGCGGTGGCAAACCGGTTGCCAACGAAGTCGACCGCCCAGATCTTCTGCTGCGGTCCCTCGTTGATCGCGTAGATGATTCCGCTATCGTCGGGGTTATTGCCTTCGACAATCTGAACCTGCACCCGGTTGAACCCGTTGTCTTTGTACAACTGTTCAATCCGGCTGCGGCCCTCCTCCACCTGGTATGGGCTGATCGCGCCACCTACTACTAGGCCAGTTTCCTTTTCCAGCTTCTTTTCCTTGATGCTCCTATTGTCGAGATACTCGATGTAGCGAATGGTGGGGCGCTCGGTCACCTTGAAGATAACCACCAAGCCGCTTGGGCCGCGGTCGGTATACGTCTCGACGTTCACAAACCACTGCTGCTTGAACAGTTTCTTCACGTCCCGCTGCACGAGCAGAGGATCGTAGGGTCGACCGATTCGGGTTTGCAACTGCGCCAACACGTGCGAGCGCGGCACCGCCCGATTGCCTTCGACCCGGATGTCGGTCACCACTTCGTCGGTAGCCGAGATTGAGGGCCCGGCGGCGATGGGCTCGGGCTTCTTATCGCGGCCGAAAAGGCTACCGGCTAGATCACGGGCGCTCATGTTCCCTTGGCCACACGCCGCTTCGGTGGCAGCCAGCACCAGAATGCCCGCCACGATCGGCCGCATCCGTGCGAATAGGGTGTTCGAACGGGCATCGACCAGCGTTCGAATCGGGGTTGGTTTGTTTGCCATTCGAGAAGACTCGTCAGGAGGAGTTTCGCTGCCGGGAGCCAGGGTTTACCGCCTTCGGTCACACGTACCGCGGGTACCACAGCCCTACAGGGCCGGGAAGGGATACCGAAATTGCTTCGGGCGGGCAAGACAGATTCACGATTTCCCGGGTCGATCGGGATGTCGACGGATAACTTGCAGCCGCGTGCGCCGCACCTACAAACTGACGACGAAGGACCGGAGTTCCTGGAAAACAGGTGTGGCCGGGACTTTCAAGAACCTTGCCAGCACGGCGGGGTTTATGGGTACTCCAACAAGTGGTCGATTTGCATCGTGATTCGAGGATTCATATGTTAAGCGTACGTTGGCGCCTGACGGCCAATCGCCGCGGCTTTAATTTGGTAGAGCTGCTGGTAGTGATTGCAATCATTGGCATTTTGGTGGCACTGCTGCTACCCGCGATCCAAGCCGCCCGCGAGTCAGCACGGCGTACCGAGTGTCGCTCGCACCTACGAGAGATTGGTTTGGCGCTGCAAAGCTACCACGACGCGAAAGGGCGGTTCCCAACGGGGCGAAATCGCTCGGATCAATTCGGCACATCTTGGGCGTTCTCGCTGTTGCCGTACCTAGAGCAACAAGCTGTTCACGGTGCATTCGTGGAAGGCGAGCGCGTCGACTCCGAAGCGAACGCAAGTGCCATGCGAAGGCCGATCCCTCTGTACTTCTGTCCAAGTCGACGTCAACCGGCGGCCGATCGCGATTTCGATGACAATGACCAACCTTCCCAAGTGCGCGGCGTTGCGGCTGGTGGAGATTACGCAGCGAATGCTGGGCTCGAGGAAGATATCGGTATGGAAGACAACGACTTCGTCGCGGGGAAGATTGATCTGACGCTGGCCGGGCCGCTATTCAGCGGGTCAGCGATCAAGATGCGGCAGGTAACGGACGGACTCTCCAACACCATTGCGATCGGCGACAAGCACATTCGCCCGGTTCGCGACGAGTGGGACGAAGGCACCCAGCATGCACGGCAAGGCGATAGCTGCTTCCTGGCGTCCGACTCCTTAACCACCATCATGCGCGGAACCGAAGATGGATTGGCCGATGGGCCGGATGACCCCAGTGACGAGGTCTTTGGCAGCGAGCACCCCGGCGTCGTGCAGTTTGTGTTCTTGGATGGCCACGCCGAAGCATTGTCGACCAGTAATTCGGGGACTGCAATCGGAGTCAATCCAGAGCAGGTGAGCGATATCAACATCGCCGACGAGTGGCTATGGCTAGGTGCGCTGAGCACGGTGGCCGGTAGCGAGATAATGAGTCGGTGAGAGTTGAGGGCGATCTTACGTGCTCTAACCGCTAATCACCGCGTGAGCGTCTTCGGGCGACTCGATCAGTCCGACCTCGATGTTGAAGTTTCCCCAAACTGATTCAAAGGGAAGCGACAGTGGCTTGACCTTCGACGGGAACCGAATCGAGTGGTTCTTGCCCACAATCACCGTTGGCAGAGCCAGTTGAAGCTCGAATCGCTCCAAGCTTGATTTGGCGTTTCCCGCGATCATGTTCGTCAGTTCTCCGACGGTGTCGACCACGTCGTCGTTGATCTCACTGTACTTCGTGCCCAACAACGTCTCGGTTGCGGCGAGAGCCACGGAACGTTCAAAGCTGATCACGACGTCGCCATGCGCTTTGCCCGACATCCCTATAATCCCGGTGATGTCGTACTGCGGATGAAAGGTCTCGTGAACCGTCAGGCCCGTCCGGGCCACGTCGCACGAGAGCATGGTTTTGAACACGTCGACGGTCGACTCGATGAACGGGTTAATATATTCGGCGCGCATATCGCATCTCCTGAGTGGCAGGTAGCACTGCCGCAAGTTTAGACCAACGCGAGCTTTTCGATTTTTGCCAACAACGCGTCCGCTTCGAATGGCTTGGTTAGGTAGTCGGATACGCCGGCTTGGATGGCCTGAAGCACGCTCGACTTCTCGCCTTCGGTCGTCACCATGATGATGGGCACACTGCTACCGGTTGCGCGGATTTCCTGGATTACCTCCAGCCCCGTCTTATTCGGCATGTTCCAATCGGTCAGTACCAAATCGAAGTGCTCCTCGCCAAACTTCGCGACGGCATCCGCTCCATCGACTGCCTCAACAATATCTTGAATACCCGCTGCGTTAGCAGCTCGAACAATGATCTTTCGCATGACGCCTGAGTCGTCGGCGATTAAGGCTTTGATGCTCATCAACCTGGATCCTCTCTAACTTAGCCACAACGGTTATCCGCAAGGAGGCGTTACCTAGCCGTCCCTTCGGAATTGGAATAGCTCGCGGATTCGACACGTGCAAATGGGTTGGCTGTTGTTTTGCACGTCTTGTCATGCGGTTATCCCGTTGCCGAAAGACTAGTTCTCTCAAACGCGGCCAATCCAAAACCCTCTACATGCGGTTTTAGGAATGCTTGGTTGGTGTGTTCACTCGACGTTCTATGTTTGCTCATCACCGGCGGAACGACCGCTGAGCATGACTGAACACTTCGGTTGTTCCACCACACGCAAAGACGGGAAAGCTGATGGCGATAGAAGACGAGGAGCTGATTGGTGAGTTCATTGTCGAATCGAACGAGCACCTTGCCGACATCGAGAACCAGTTGTTGGCCATCGAAGAAGGTGGAGCCAACATCGACGTGGACCTAGTCAATAAGATCTTCCGCGGCGTGCACTCCATCAAAGGTGCGGCAGGGTTTCTCGGCTTAGCGACCATCAAGGAACTTGCTCACAGCCTCGAAAACGTCCTTAACAAAGTGCGCAGTGGCGAACTGATCCCCACGCCAGACAACACCAACGTCATGCTACGCGCTGGCGATACGCTTCGCGTGCTAGTTAATGATGCGTTGAACTCCAACGGGGTGGACGTCTCAGACCGGATTGCCGACTTGAGCCGCGTACTTGAGGAAGACGTCGAGCTTGCGACCGTTGACCCACCAACGGCGGGTAGCACGCCGGGAGACGACGAAGTCACGCCTGAACTTATGTCCGCCAATCCGGCCGACCCTGCGGCGAGCGTGGTGCCCACACCAAATCCTACGCGAGCGTCCGAAGCGTCTCCCGCGGTCAGCGAAGCGAGCAACAAGCCGCCTGCGACGACATCGGTTGAATCGAGTATTCGAGTTCCCGTCGGCGTATTGGACCAGTTGATGAACCTCGCGGGCGAGTTGGTGCTCAGCCGCAACCAACTAATGCAGGCAGTAGCGTCGCACGAGCGGATGGGGCTAGATGCTGCTGCTGCCGACCTCGACCAAGTCACCAGTTCGCTCCAAGAGGCAATCATGCAGACGCGCATGCAGCCAATTGGGAGTGTGTTCGGCAAGTTTCCGCGAATTGTTCGCGACCTTAGTTCCCAACTAGGCAAGCAGTGCAAGATCGAAATCGAGGGCAAGGAAGTCGAAGTCGACAAGACGATTGTCGAGGCGATTGGCGATCCATTGACGCACCTGATCCGCAACTCCGTCGACCATGGTGTCGAGTCGCCCGACGAGCGAACCGCAAACAAGAAGACCCCGGAAGGAACCGTGTGGCTGCGAGCGTTCCATAAAGCGGGCAAAGTATGTATCGAGATCCAGGATGACGGTGCCGGCATCAATCCGGAACGGCTTAAGAGCAAGGCGTTGGAAAAGGGTTTGATCTCTACCGATCGCGCCGAACAAATGAGCGACCGCGAAGCCGTTCGCCTGATCTTCCACCCCGGATTCTCAACGGCCGAGAAGGTATCGGACGTCAGCGGACGAGGCGTGGGGATGGATGTTGTCCGTACGAACATAGAAAAACTCGGTGGACACGTCGACATTGATTCAGAAGTGGGGGTCGGCACCAACATCCGAGTCACCCTACCTCTTACGCTCGCGATCATCCCCTCGATGATCGTCAAATGTGGTGGCGACCAGTTCGCGTTACCGCAAGCCAACATCGCCGAACTGGTGCGCCTACGTCCCGGCGAGGTCGCGTCGCGAATCGATCGCGTTAAGTCGGCCGAGGTGCTGCGACTTCGAGGCGCCCTGTTGCCGCTGGTGCGGCTCGACGCGTCGCTCGATGTCCATAGTGAAGTCCTCGGCCAATCGGATGCTCCGATGAACATCATCGTGGTCGAGACCGGGCAGGTGCGCTACGGATTGATTGTCGATGGCATTCACGACTCGGAGGAAATCGTCGTTAAGCCGCTTGGCGTCCACCTTAAGGGTTGCAACTGTCTCGCGGGCGCGACAATCCTTGGCAACGGTCGGGTGGCCCTCATTCTCGATGCGGCTGGCATTGCGTCGACCGCTGGGGTGCAACTCACGCATGAGGCGAGCGACGATTCGGACGCCCAGCACGAAGTAGTCGCACAAAATAACTCGCAGGCGCTGCTGCTCTTCTCTTCCGACCCGGCCGACCGATTCGCTGTGCCGATGGGAGTCGTGGCGCGTCTTGAACGCGTTCGTAGCGATCAGATCGACACGGTTGGCGATCAAGAACTGCTGCAATACCGAGGAATGTCGCTGCCGCTGTTGGCCGTAGAGGATCATCTGAGAGTCAATCCACGTCCAAAGGTCGATTGCGTCTACGTGATCGTGTTCACGATTGGCGACCGCGAAGTTGGGCTCATCGCGCCACACCTCGACGACATTCGCGAGATCTCTTGCGAGATCGACCCTGTGACCTTCCAGGAACCCGGAGTGGCCGGGAGTATGGTAATCGACGAACGAGCCACTCGCTTGCTCGATCTGTTTGAGTTGGCCGAGATCACTCATCCGCAGTGGTTCGCCGACGCGCGAGAGGACAACGACCAAGGCGACGACGCTGGACCAGGTCGGATCCTGTTGGCAGAGGACTCGTCGTTTTTCCGTCGCCAAGTAGCCGGCTTCTTCAAGAATGAGGGATACGACACCTTCGAGTATGAGGATGGACTCGAGGCATGGAAAGCGCTCACCGAAGAGAAGCTCGAAATCGACTTGATTGTAACTGATATCGAAATGCCCAACATGGATGGATTTCAGCTCTGCCAGAACGTCCGCAGCAACCCCAAACTGCAGCATGTGCCAGTGGTCGCCTTGACCTCGCTGTCCAGCGACTCGGATGTCGACCGAGGTCGTCAGGTTGGGTTCGACGACTATCAAGTGAAGATGCATCGCGAAAACCTCATTCGCTCAGTTCGCAACCTGTTGTCTTCAACGCGCGCCAACAGCAAATCGAATCCGAAGCGACAACTAGCAAATGCGGGGAGTTAAGACTCATGAACACGGAAGCTGTTATCAACAATCAGGTTGGCGCGGCGGAGTTGCAACTAGCAACGTTCTACGTCGGCGAATTGCTGCTCGGCTTGGAAATCGATCAGGTACAGGAGATCAACCGCTGTCTCGACGTCACTGTGGTTCCTCACGCGCCGGATTGGGTGCGTGGCGTTATCAACCTGCGTGGCGACGTGGTCACTGTCATCGACCTGCGAACGGTCTTGGGCCTCGAACGCGGCACGGTGACCAAAGATAGTCGCAATCTGATTGTCAACGTATCGGGCGAGTTGGTTGGCCTCTGTGTCGACCGCATCGCGGACATCATTGCTGTGTCGCGCGGCGATGTGATCCCACCGCCGCCAAATATCGGCGCCGTTGACGAACGCTTTTTTAGTGGTGTCTTCACGGGCAAGAACGACATTGTCGCCGTGCTCAACCTTCAGGAAGCATTGGAAGTAGAGAATTAGTTTGGTTCGTGAGTGAGCGAGCCGGCTGTGAGAAAACGAAACTGCGTCAGCTATCCACCTATTTTTGTGTAACACGAAAGGCGAAGAAGAATGAATATCCGATCGAAGCTGATCCTTGGCTTCATGCTCTGTGGCTTGGTGCCGCTCATAGTTGCCAGCTTGGTGAGTTATGGCACGATGACCGGCGGCCTCGGCTCTATGCGAACGCAAGCGGCAAGCGATATGGAAGGCAAGGTTTCTGCGTCGCTCCAGTCGCAACACGGACTGAAAAAGGCTCAGATCGAGAGGTACTTCGAGAGCATTCGGGATCAGATCTTGACGTTTTCGGAGGACCGTATGACCGTACGCGCAATGCGCGACTTCAAGCAATCTTTTGCCGACTATCGCGCCCAAGCGCAATTGGACGACAGTCGCATTGATGAGTTGCGAGGACAACTCGGCACGTACTACACGGGAGAATTCGCATCGGAGTACGAGGCGCAGAACGATGGCAAGCGGGTGAACGCGCAAGGTCTGATCGGTCGACTCGACGCCGATTCGGTGGCTTTGCAGTACGCTTACATCCGCAGCAATCCAAATCCGCTCGGTTCGAAGCACATGCTCGACTCCGCAGACGAGACTACCGACTATGGCAGGTTGCATGCCGAAGTTCACCCGGTGATTCGTAGTTTCCTCGACAAGTTTGGGTACTACGACATCTTCCTCGTCGATAGCGAGACCGGCGACATCGTGTATTCGGTGTTCAAGGAACTCGACTTCACCACCTCGCTCAAGGACGGCGCCTATGCCAACACCAACTTCGGCGAGGCGTTCCGTAGAGCGAATGCACTGAACTCCAGCGACGAGTTCGTGCTTGTCGACTTTGAGCAGTACACGCCGTCGTACGAAGCACCGGCCAGCTTTATTGCCTCGCCTGTGTTCGATGGCGGCAAGAAGGTCGGCGTCGCGATGTTCCAGATGCCAGTCGATCGGATCATCGAGGTGATGAGCCAGCGTGAAGGCCTTGGGACAACCGGTGAGACGGTACTCGTAGGCCCCGACCGGCTGATGCGAAGCGACTCGTTCCGCAAGCCCGAGACCCATGGGCTGGTGAACTCCTTCCGCAATCCAGAAACGGGAAAGATTGAGTGCGACTACGTGCAGATGGCTCTTGAGGGCAAAAGCGGGGAGATCGTAACGACCGACTACGTCGGCAACGAAGTGATTCAAACCTATGGTCCAGTCGACCTGCTCGGGCAGCGTTGGTGCCTGCTTGCCAAGATGGACACGGATGAGGCCTTCTACGCGGTGAACGACATGGAGACCGCGGCGTCCAGCGCAACGTCCAGCGCATTCTGGTGGACGTTCCTCGTTACGGCGGGCTGCATTGTAGCCATTCTGGCATTCGCCTGGTTCTTCGCGGGTGCGTTTGTGCGTCCGATCAACGATACCGTGGGTGCCGTGCAGGCGGCAGCCAACGGCGACTATAGCAATCGTCTTGACGCCAAACGCGGCGACGAACTCGGCAAGATGGGAACCGCTGTCAACACGATGCTCGAATCGCTGACCGAAGCCGAGCACAAAGCGTACGACTTTACCGCCAAGCTTGATGCGGCTAGTCGTGCGCAGGCGATCATCGAGTTTGAGCCCGATGGCACAATCATTGATGCCAACGACAATTTCTTGAAAGCGCTCGGGTACAAGCGCGAAGAAATCGTCGGCAAGCACCACCGCATATTCTGCGATCCGGAATACACTCAAACCCCGGCTTACACCGCATTCTGGGAAAAGCTCGCTCGTGGTGAATCCGACGACGGTGAGTACAGGCGGATTCGTAAGGATGGCAGTGAGATTTGGATCAAGGCATTGTATAGCGCCATGCTCGACAAGAATGGAAAGGTCTATCGAGTAGTGAAGTTCGCGTCCGACATCACCGAACAGGTGCATGGTCGTCAGGAGGCCTTCACGCTTCGCGGTGTCGTGGATAACTCCGAAGCAGCCTACATGATGATTGATCGCGACTTCAACATCACCTACTTCAACCATGCCACACGAGAGTTGTTGACCAAGCACCTCGATACGTTGCGAACCATCTGGCCGAAGCTGAGCGTCGAGAACTTGATTGGCGCCAACATCGACCAGTTCCACAAGAACCCACAACACCAACGCGACTTGCTCAGCAATCCAAGCAACTTGCCGATCAAGACCGACATCAACGTCGGCCCGTTGACAATGGCCCTGACGGTAACTGCGCAATTGGACGAGGAAGGAAAGTATGTTGGCACCAACCTCGAGTGGAAGGAGGTGACCGAGGAGCGCAAGCGTCAAGCTGTCGAGAAGAAGAACTCGGAATTCCAAGCCCATGAGGTGGACGAGTTGTCCAGTATCCTGCAATCGATTGCCAATGGCGATTTGAGCCGGGATTACCAAGTCGCCGAAGGCGACGACGACACCGCGGCAGCGCGTCGCACGTTTGTCAACATTGCGACTGCGGTGAATGCCATGTCCGACAACCTGCGTGGTTTGGTCCGCAGTCTTTCGAGCAACGCCAGTCAGTTGTCGAGCACTTCCGACCAACTTTCGACCACGGCAAACGACTTGGCGTCGGGCGCCGAGGAGACTACGGGGCAAAGTGCCACGGTTGCCGCGGCGGCCGAGGAAATGTCGACGAACATGACCAACATGGCGGCTTCGACCGAGGAGATGACCGCCAACGTGCAATCGGTCGCCAAGGCCGTTGACGAACTCACGGCAAGCATCGGCGAGATTGCGAAGACAGCCGAGCAGGCTTCGGATATCGCACAATCCGCTACTCAGCTCACGGAGAGCAGCAATCAAACGATTGGACAGCTTGGCGACGCGGCTGAAGAGATTGGTAAGGTGATCGAGGTGATCCAGGACATCGCCGAGCAGACTAACCTGCTTGCCCTGAATGCTACGATCGAAGCTGCTCGTGCGGGCGAAGCTGGCAAAGGATTCGCCGTGGTGGCCACCGAGGTGAAAGAGCTGGCCCGTCAAACGGCCGACGCCACTCAGGACATTCGCGTCCGCATCGAAGGCATCCAAAGCTCCACCAAGGAAGCCGTTCGATCGATTGCCGACGTTGGCGAGGCGATCCAGCAGGTGAATAGCACTTCGTCGACCATTGCCTCGGCGGTCGAAGAGCAGAGCATCACCACCAAGGAGATTGCCTCGAACGTCAACGAAACCGCGACGGCCACGACAACTGTGTCGAGTGGCGTTGCGGAGAGTGCCTCGGCATGCACCGAGATCTCTCGCAACATTGTGGGAGTCGATCAGGCGGCCAAGCAAACGGCCGAAGGTGCGTCGCAAACGCAAACGGTTGGCGGCCAACTGTCGCAGCTTGCCGACGAACTTCAAGGTCTCGTCGGAAAGTTCAAGGTCGATTCCAAATCCGTCTCGGGCGTGGCCGTCCCCGTAGAGGTTTCGGCCGGCACGCCTGTGCTGGCCTCCTAATGCGGCAATAGCACCAATTCGCCGCGCCGCGGATGGACGCTCGCGGTGCGGCGAACTTGCATTACGAGTCGGATGCTCTGGTAAGTAACCGATTGCGAATATTGAAACCAAACCACCTTCTGAGTTGGTTACATTGAACAATACAACCTCGAATCTTGTACGTCTGCTTGTCGTCGACGACTCGGCCCTGTATCGGAAGTTTGTCTCGAAGGTTCTTGCCGCTGACCCTGGTATCGAAGTGGTCGGAACGGCTTGCAACGGAAAGGTCGCACTCGAGAAGATCGATCTTCTCAAGCCCGATCTGCTGACTTTGGATCTGGAAATGCCTGAACTCGATGGCTTGGGAGTCCTGCGCCGCTTGCAGCAAGACCAATCGCCCGTCGGCGCCATTGTGCTTAGCGCTCTGTCGGCCGAGGGTGCGACCGCTACCACCAAGGCACTCGACGCCGGGGCATTCGACTTTGCTTTGAAACCCGCTGGCGCGAGTCCCGAGGCAAGCATCGCGGAATTGGAGAAGCACCTGATTCCTAAAGTACACGCATTCAGCGAAGCCAGAGCTCGTCGATCGCTTCAACCTAAAACGTTGAACGTCGAAACGCCCCCCACAAGCCAGTTCGAGGTACCCCCACCGGTTGTTCGCGGCATCCGGCCTCCGCAAATTGTGGTGATTGGTGTTTCGACCGGTGGTCCGAAAGCCCTGTGTCAGTTGATCCCCAGCCTGCCAAGCGATTTCCCCGTACCGATCGCGATCGTACAGCATATGCCGCCCGTGTTTACCAAGTCGCTGGCCGACGAATTGGATCGCCAATCGAAACTCACCGTTGTCGAGGCGGAGCACGGGCAAAAACTACATGCCGGTACCGTGTCCTTGGCCCCTGGCGGAAAACAGATGAAGCTAAAACGTTCCGCCGGTTCTCCGTCGATTGTCATAACCGACGACCCTCCTGAACGAAATTGCAAACCGTCAGTCGACTACTTGTTTCGGTCGGTGGCCGATCTCTACGGAGGCGAGTGCCTGGCCGCCATCTTGACCGGCATGGGTGACGACGGCTTGCTTGGGTGCAAACTACTGAAACGGCGCGGCGCCACCGTGATCGCGCAAGAGGAAGCAAGCTGTGTGGTGTACGGGATGCCCAGGCAGGTTGTTGAGCATCAACTCGCGGACTTCGTTTTGCCATTGGAAAAGATTGGGGCTGAGATGCTGCAACTGGTTGGGCGGGAGGCGGCAACATGTCGATAAAAACCGAAGCAGGCAGCCACGCCGCCCAACCTGCACACCCGTCGAACACCAGCGAATGTGACCTGACGGCGATCATCGATCTGGTGGACGACTTGTGTGGGGTGTATCTGGACGAATCCAAGGGTTACCTAATCGAATCGCGACTCGGCCCGATTGCCCGACGGTTCGAGTGTCGCGACTACGGCGAACTGGTCAACCGCGCGTTGGCGATTGGCGGAGAGTCTGTTCGTAGTGAGATCGTCGACGCGATCACCACGCACGAGACACTTTTCTTCCGCGACGAGTCGCCGTTTCGTGCGATGCGTTTCAAGGTGCTACCCGACCTGATCCAACATATTGAGGACACAGGGCGTGCGCGCCAAATCCGCGTTTGGTCTGCCGCATGCAGCACCGGACAGGAGGTTTATAGCATCGCAATGGTGTTGCACGAAATCGCCCAGGACCTACCTGGGTGGGACCTGCAAGTTTTCGGCACCGACATCTCTCCTGCGTCCGTCGCAACCGCCGAACGTGGTTGGTACTCGAATCTCGAGGTCGGCCGCGGGCTCGACGCGATGAACAAATCGAACTACTTTAGCCAGGAAGCAAGCGGCTGGCAGGTGGCGCCGGAGCTTCAACGTCGCGCCAAATTCGCCGTTCGAAACCTGCTCAAGCCGTTCCCGGAAACCAACCAGTTCGACATCGTCTTCTGCCGGAACGTTGCCATCTACTTTAAACCCAACCAACGCGCCGACATGTTTCATCGCATGGTCGACACCATGACGCCTGGCGGCTGGCTCTTTGTGGGATCGGCCGAGCGATTGAGCGACCTTGGCCCAGCGTTCACGCCGCAAAGCCACTGCGACTGCACCGTGTACCGACCGAAGTAGTGCTCGCTCACGGGCGCGGCTCTGGTTGCGTCCGTTTTGTCCCCGATACCGAAAAACGATTCTAGGCGACTCTATTCGCCCCCATCATCTCCTTCAAAGTTCGTATTCCCCTTTTTTCTCGGTATTTTTTCATTTCCCAAGGGGAGTTGAAATGTCCATTTTGTCCGTTGGTGCGTGGCGAAGGGACAATTGAGGGCACTATGGAACTTGGTCAAAACGACTCCCCTCTCCCTTTGGGAGAGGGCTAGGGTGAGGGCCCCAACTCCCTACCTCTAACATCAAAAATAGGCGGACGTCC